>NZ_JAWQLX010000007.1:0-266667 GCF_033446725.1 Polaromonas potterensis
GTCTGTAGATGTGCAGTCTGTTCCCGTTGCCTCGCACCATCAATTTCACGACAAAGCAAGAAAACCGTCACCAAGGAAAACTTATCACGAACAATGCTTGACTACGTGGGAAGTCCCTGTAAAAGGGGTTAGGGACGTTCTATCCGCCGCGCGCCCGTTTGGGAACGAATCAAAGTCCATGACAGCTGATTCCGGACACGGTACCTTTTGGTCACAGCTCTCACGGTTGCCCGTGAACACAAGTGTTAGCTGTTTACTGTTAACGGCGGTTCGTACGAACGTTCACATTGCGTTTCCCATACCCTTTACCCCGGCCACTCTTCCTGATCTTGCTTTCAGAAATGCCCCATGGTCGCCCATGGCTTGCGTGCGTTACCGCACGAGTGGTTTAACTATGGCTCCGCACCCCCCGGTTACCCGAGACGCACGCACAGTCGAGGTCACGTTGTTCCGAACGTGGTTTTGGTAGAAAAACAAGACACCATGAGTTGGTGTCACCTTTCGGATCTTTTGGTCCAATGTGCGGACGAAAACAATCTTGCTACTATTTGTAACTTGATGTTCAAAAGCGACAGAAAAACGGTTTTAAAGGCCGTCTTTGCACCAACCGCTCCCATTGCAGGAGGGTTGTCGATGCGTCCGCGCAGGCGCGGATTACATCGTGTTCATTGTGATTTCCTCGCGTAGAATTAGTCATCTACAGAGGAGAAACACAACTCCAGGCTTCTAAAGTGAAGCTGACTACAGGCGACTTCGAGTCGCACCATGGCTACAGTTTAGCTGTAGCTGCCTGTGACACAGGCCGGCTTTCTTCTTCCACTTCCTTTTTGCTCCAGCTGTGGAGCCTGTTCATGGCCTCTGCTCTTACCGACAAACTTTCCCGCCTCGTCAAGGAAATGCGAGGCCAGGCCCGCATCACCGAATCCAATGTGCAGGACATGCTGCGCGAGGTGCGCATGGCCTTGCTGGAGGCCGACGTGGCCTTGCCCGTGGTGCGCGACTTCATCGCCCGCGTTAAAGAGAAGGCCTTGGGCCAGGAGGTGATGGCCTCCCTCTCGCCCGGCCAGGTGCTGGTCAGCATCGTCAACCGCGAACTGGCCGCGACCATGGGTGAAGGCGTCAGCGACATCAACCTGGCGGCCCAGCCGCCGGCCGTGATCCTGATGGCCGGCCTGCAGGGCGCGGGTAAAACCACGACCACCGCCAAGCTCGCCAAACACCTGATCGACAAACGCAAGAAAAAGGTGCTGACGGTGTCGGGCGACGTGTACCGCCCGGCAGCCATCGAGCAGCTCAAGACCGTGACGGCGCAGGCCGGTGCCGAATGGTTTCCCAGCACCACCGAGCAGAAACCGGTGGACATCGCTCTGGCCGCGCTGGATTACGCTCGCAAACATTTCTTTGACGTGTTGCTGGTCGACACCGCCGGCCGCCTGGCGATCGACGAAGCCCTGATGGCCGAGATCAAGGCCTTGCATGCGGCGCTGAATCCGGTTGAAACCCTGTTTGTGGTGGATGCCATGCAGGGTCAGGACGCGATCAATACCGCCAAGGCCTTCAAGGAAGCGCTACCGCTGACCGGCATCATCCTGACCAAGACCGATGGCGACTCGCGCGGCGGCGCGGCGCTCAGCGTGCGCCAGATCACAGGCGCACCGATCAAGTTCTCCGGTACCAGCGAAAAAATCGACGGCCTGGAAGTTTTCGATGCCGAGCGTCACGCCGGGCGCATCCTCGGCATGGGCGACATCGTGGCGCTGGTTGAGCAGGTCACTGCCGGCGTGGACATGGCGGCCGCGCAAAAACTCGCAGCCAAGATGAAGTCTGGCAGCGGTTTTGACCTGGAAGACTTTTTAGGCCAACTGCAGCAAATGAAAAACATGGGTGGCCTGTCCAGCCTGCTCGACAAGCTGCCGGCGCAAATGGCGGCCAAGGCCGGCCAGGTGGACATGGCCAAGGCCGAAAAAGACATCAAGCGCAAGGAAGGCATCATTCAGAGCATGACGCCGCTGGAGCGCCGCAAGCCCGAACTTATCAAGGCCACACGCAAGCGCCGTATCGCAGCCGGCTCGGGCGTGCAGGTTCAGGACGTGAACCGCTTGCTCAACGAGTTTGAGCAGATGCAGGGCATGATGAAAAAAATGAAGGGCGGCGGCATGATGAAGATGATGAAGCGCATGGGCGGCATGAAGGGCATGCCGAAGTTCTGAAAGGCGCCAGGAGGCGGATTTTGTAAGAGAAATAGGCCTCTACCCCTTGTCTTAAGGGCGTGAGCAGCTATTTTATTGATAGCGAGTTTGTGCAGGCCTGTGCAAGCTTGCGAGTCAGTGGGGCTTCGAACAAGCCGAGTCTCGGCCCGGCGGCCGACTCACTTTCTCTTGCGTCGCCAAGAGAAAGTAAGCAAAGAGAAGGCGACCCCGCTGTCTGCGTCCCTGCGCTGCGCTACGGGCAACCTGCGGTGCGCTACGGGCAACCTGCGGTGCGCGATCCAGCCGGGGTCGAGCTCGAACTCGCTGCGCTCTGCGCGTCCTTGTCGGGTCTTTTCAAAGAGACCGTCATTCATCTACCCCAGCGCAGCACACGCGGCCAAATGAAGTTCCCCTCCATCGCCCAGCGGGGCGAGGGAGGGGTTAGGGGTGGGAGTGGGGAGTCAGGCCTACTGCCCAAAGCACGCCACCAACGCAGCGTGACGCCTCAGCCTCAGCAAAAATTCAACTCACGCCACCTGCAGTCGAGGCTTGGCCAACAGCCCGGCATGTTGCCAGGCGCGGCGCAGGACGGCGGGTGAGCGGGCTTCTTCCGGAATCAGCAAATAGCTCTTTTCTTGCATTATCCGGCCCACGCCGACGCGGCTGGTCAGCACCGTCATCGGAATCGCCAGCAGCAAAGGCAGGCCGACCGGCAGCAGCCAGACCAGGGCGCGCGCATCAATCGCGGCAATACCCAGCGCCAGCGCAACGATGACGAGGCTCATGGGGGCAAAACGTTGCAGGGCGTCGCGCCAGGGCACGGCGGCGGCTTCGCGGGGTGGGGACTTCCAGTCCAGCTTGAGACCGGTGATCGCCGCGGCGACAAATAGCGAATGCGCCAGCATGCGGATCGGGGCTTGCAACAGGGCGATCACGGTTTCCAGCACGGCGCTGCGCAGCAGGCTGAGGCGGCCGCCATAAGCTTGTTGCTCACCTTTGAGCAAGACGGCTGCTATGCCCAGAACACGCGGTAAAAACAGCATGCTCAAGGTCCAGGCCCAGAGGGCAGCGAGTTCGCTGGGCACCAGCATCCAGTCGGTGACGATGTGTGAGCCCGACAGCCACAGCGCGGTGCCCAGGGTCAGGAAACACAGCCACAAAGGCGCCGACAGGTAGGACATGGCACCGGTGCCAAACATCGCGCGGTGTACCGGGTGCAGGCCGGGCTCGGCCATCAGCCGGGCGTTTTGTAGATTGCCCTGGCACCAGCGGCGGTCGCGTTGCAGCTCGGCCAGCAGGTCGGGCGGCTGCTGCTCGTAACTGCCGACCAGGTCGGAGGCCAGCCAGACGTGGTAACCGGCACGCCGCATCAGCGCGGCTTCGACAAAGTCGTGCGACATGATGCCGCCGGCCATGCCGCCTGTGCCCTTGATCGGGGCCAGCGCGCAATGTTGCATAAAGGGTGCGACGCGCAGGATGGCGTTGTGGCCCCAGTAGTGCGACTCACCGAGCTGCCAGAACTGCATGCCCAGGGTGAACAGCCGGCCCGTCATGCGCGAGGCGAATTGCTGCGCGCGTGCATGCAGGGTGACGTGGCCAATCGCCTGCGTGGCGGTCTGGATGATGCCGGCCGTGGGGTTGGCTTCCATCAGCTTGACCATGTTGAGCAGGCAGTCGCCGCTCATTACGCTGTCGGCGTCCAGCACAATCATGTAGCGGTAGTCGCGGCCCCAGCGGCGGCAAAAATCCGCCACATTGCCGGCCTTGCGGTGGGTACGGCGCTGGCGCAGGCGGTAATACACCTCGATCAGGGGTTGGCCGGCCGGTGTGACCAACTGCGTGCGCAACTCTTCCCAGGCCGCGCGTTCGGCTTGCTGGATCGCCGGGTCATTGCTGTCCGACAACACAAATACGTCAAAGGCCTTGGCCTGGCCGGTGGCTGCGACCGATTCGCAGGTGGCACGCAGGCCGGCAAACACCGTGCGTACGTCTTCATTGCAGATTGGCATGATGATGGCCGTGCGTGCCGCGGGGTCCAGCACATCATGCTGGACGCTGCTTGCGGTCAGCGCGTATTTGTCGCCGAACAGGGTCACGTAAAAACCCATCAAGGCGGTCATGAAACCGGTCACCACCCAGGCCGAGAGCAAACTGAACAGCGCCATCTGGCCGTATTCCAGCCAGGCATTGTTGTAGTCCGGCTGCATGTCGGCAAACAGGGTGGTGGCAAACGCGGTGCTGAGCAAGGTCAGGGCCACCAGCACGGCGCGCCGGCGTTTGGCCGTGTGTTGCCAGGGTTCCAGCGCTTGGGCGGGGGCTTGTGTTGCGGTGCGCGCGCCGCTGCGGGTCACGGCCAGCAACATCGCGGTGCCCAGGCTGTTCCAGAAACCACGCCAGGGACGGGGTGTCATGGCGCCGCGGTTCAGCGGCGGCGTGGTGACGGAATTGGGGTGCCGCTCTTCGCGCAGCAGGCTGCGGGGGGAAGAGCTGGCGGGCGCTGCGGGCTGTTGCGCGTGTGGAGCTAAGGCGTGACGACGGTGGTCCATGTTTCGCTCACTGTGTGATTGTTATGTTGAAGAAAAGCGCGCAGCTCGACCGGCTTGGCCGGGTCGATACGCTGCACGCGCAAAGTCATGCGCCAGCGGCCCGTGGCCGGATTGCGCCAGGTGTTGCTTTCGAGGACGCGGCCATTGGCATCGCTGCTGGCCACCGCGCGTACCGGCGCGTTGTGGTCCAGCGGGTCGAGGGCCGGGCCGGCAAAGTCGATCACGTACTGGATGGTTTGCTGCAGCGTGGCGGCGTCGAGCTTGCTGTAGCCGATGCCGCGGCGCGATTGGGCGACCCAGCCATTGGGCGGGCGTTGTTGCTGCTCGCCTTGCCAGGCCAGCTGGTAGGCAAAGTCCAGCGATTGACCGGCTTGCGGCAAACGTTCGGGCACCCAATAGGCGACCACGTTGTCATGGGTTTCGTCGGGCGTGGGCAGTTGCAACAACTCGACCCGGCCAGGGCCCCAGTCGCCTATGGGCGTGACCCAGGCGCTGGGTCGCAGTTCATAACTTGCCTCGGTGTCCTCATAACTGCCAAAGGCACGGTCGCGCTGCATCAGGCCAAAACCCTTGAGGCCTGCCATGGCGAACGAGGTGACCAGCGGGGCGCTGGGGTTTTGCAGCGGACGCCACAACCATTCGCCGCCGCCTTTGCCATCATCAGTGGCGATCATCAGGCCGTCCGAGTCATGCACTTCGGGCCGGAAGTCGCTGGCGCGTGGCTGGTTCTCGCCGAAGAAGAACATGCTGGTCAGCGGTGCCAGGCCCAGGGTGGCCACGGCGGGGGCCGCACCCGCGCGCATGAACACACGTGCATGCACCTCGGTCACGGTTTGTTCGCCGGGGCGAATCACAAAACGGTAAGCACCACTCATGCGCGGCGAGTCCAGCAGGGCGTACACCGTCAACTGCTTCGCATCTGCAGTGGGTTTTTCAAGCCAGAAATCCGTAAAACGCGGAAACTCTTCGGGGCGTGTGCCGGCGCCTGCCGTGTCCACCGCCAGCCCGCGCGCCGACAGACCGTAACGCTGACCGGCGCCCAGGGCGCGGAAATAACTGGCGCCCAGAAAAACCACCAACTCGTCTTTGTAGTCGGGCGAGTTCAGCGCGGCGTGGGCGCGAAAGCCGGCGTAACCCACGTCGCCCCAGGTCGCCGGTTTCAGTGTGTTTTTGCCGAAATCGAAGTCGCGGGTGTCATAAGGCAAAGGTTTGGGTAAAGCTTTGTTGTCCAGCGCAGACACTTCGTGAATACGCACCGTATCGCTTTGTCGGCCCACATGGAAAAACTTGGCTTCATACGGCAGCTTGTCGGCCCGCCACAAAGCCTTGTCATCGTTGAAACGGATGTCGCGCAAGCCGTCGTAGTCCAGGCCGGCCAACTCGGCCGGCAGGGGCTGGTTCAGGGGCACAAAGGGCGTTTGAGCACGCTGACGGGCCAATTGAGCGACGTCGTCCAGCGTCCAGGCCTGGGCGCTGGCCAGCAAAGCGCCCAGAGCCAAGAAGGCCAGGGTGCGTGCCTGGCGGGCGAGCGAACGAGGGGCCGCAAAAGTGGCTGAAATAGGTGACATACCTTGACTAGGGCAAACCCTGTGCCAGGTCTGAAAAACCTATTTAAATCAACAGTTTGGAAGACTTCGGCTGAATTGGCGGCATGCTGGGCCGAAAAAAGGCCAGTTCGGTCTAATTTTTGTCGCCAGACAGCGACAGGGATAGGGCCGAAGAGGGAATTACTCTTTTAAATCAGGCACTTGGCCCTGTCGCTCGTCGGCGACAGTGTCGGACGAGGCTGTGGCGGGCAAGGCCTTGAAGTGGCCGGGTGTGAGCCCGTGTTTTTGCATCAGGCGGTAAAACTCGGTGCGGTTACGGTCTGCCAGACGGGCTGCGTCGGCCACGTTGCCGTCGGTGAGTTTGAGCAGGCCGACCAGGTACTCGCGCTCGAAACGCTGGCGTGCTTCGGCCAGCGTGAGCACTTGCACGCTGGGCGCGCGCAGGGCGCGCTGGATCAGCGCCAGCGGGATCAGGGGTGTGCTGGCCAGCGCGCACACCTGTTCGACCACGTTGTAAAGCTGGCGCACATTGCCGGGCCAGGCCGCGGTGCTGAGCGCTTTCAAGGCTTCCGGTGCAAAACCGCTCAGGCGTTTGCCGTATTTGCCGGCGAGTTTGAGCAGGAAATGGTTGGCCAGCAGTGCAATGTCTTCACGCCGCTCGGCCAGTGGCGGTAGGGTCAAGGTGACGACGTTGAGGCGGTAATACAGATCGGTGCGGAACTGGCCATCGGCCATGGCTGCATCCAGGTCGCGGTGGGTGGCCGAGAGGATGCGCACATTGACCGGAATCGACTGACTGGAACCCAGCGGCCTGACCGTGCGCTCCTGCAGCACCCGCAGCAGCTTGACCTGTAAGGACAGTGGCATGTCCCCAATTTCGTCCAGCAGCAGGGTGCCGCCTTCGGCCGCCTGGAACAGTCCCTTGTGGTTGGCCGAGGCATCGGTGAACGCGCCTTTCATGTGGCCAAAAAGTTCGGACTCCAGCAAGGCTTCGGGAATGGCGCCGCAGTTCACGGCCACAAAAGGATGTTTGGCGCGCGGGCTGGCCTGGTGGATGGCCTGGGCCAGCAACTCCTTGCCGGTGCCGCTTTCGCCACGCAACATCACGCTGGCGTCCGAACGCGCCACCATGCGGGCCTCGGCCAGGGTTTCGGCCATGCGGCTGGAGCGGCTGATGATGCCGGTCTGCCAGGCGGGCTCCTGGCCGGCTTTGGCGACGGGCGCCGGGGCGCTCAGCGACAGGGCCTGCGTGATTTTGTCGAGCAGGTTTTTGCCGTCAAAAGGTTTGGTCAGGTAGGTGAACACACCGCGTTCGGTGGCTTCGACAGCATCCGGAATTGTGCCGTGGGCGGTCAGCAAAATCACCGGCAGCGACGGGTGGCGGGCGCGGATCTCGTCAAACAGCGCCAATCCGTCCTTGCCCGGCAGGCGCACATCGCTGAGCACCAGTTGCGGGCGTTCAATGTCGAGCTGGGTCAGCGCCGCCTCGGCCGAACTCACGGCACTGACCCGGTAACCTGCCGCGCTCAGACGCATGGTCAGCAGGCGCAACATGTCGGCGTCGTCGTCGACAACCAGCAAGTGGGTGGCGGTGGGGGAGGTCATGGGCGGTTGCGTCCGTTGGGCGAGGAGCTTGGTGCGGCTGGGGGCCGGCTGGTCAGGCTGCGCTCAATTTCCTTGAGCGCGTCGAGTTTGTCCTGGGTTTGTTCCACCCGGCGCTGCAGATCGCGCAACTGCTGGTTTTGGCGGTCCAACTGGTCTTCCACACGCCTTTGGTCGGCAAAACGGGTGGCCAACAAGCGGGCCAGGGCATGCAGGGGCCGGGCGTCGTCGCTGCTGTTGGTCAAGACCCGCTGCACCAGTTCTTGGGCACGCACCAGGTCGTACAACTGGCGTGTCTGGGTCAGGGTGATGGCCAGGCGCAACTGGTCGGCGGGTAAAGTCGGGTCGCCCAGGCGGGCGATTTCCTGCGCCAGCTCGACACCCTGCAGGCCACGCGTGCGGTCGGCGTGGTCGAGCAGGGCCGAAACCGCGTCCCGGCTCCGCGCGGACGGCGCAGGCGCCGCTGCCACGACGACCGGCGACGGGCTGGCCGTCATGGCCTGGGCGGCGGTTTTTTCCATGGGCAGGCTGCAGCCGGCGACAAACAGGCTGATGAGCAGTGCGGCGGGCAGGGCCGTGGGAAGGACAGGTTTAAGGCTTGAGCGCATGCGGTAGTTCAATTCTGAAATGGGCGCCGGGGTGATCCGGCAGTAAGAGCACCCGGCCGCCATGGGCCGCCACGTACTCCTGCACGATGGACAGGCCAATGCCGCTGCCACGTACGGTTTGCGGCGGTTGCCGCTCGCCACGGTAAAAAGGTTCAAAAACACGTGTTCGGTCGGCAGCGGCGATGCCGGGGCCTTCGTCGCCGACATCGATACACACCTTATCGGCGAGCCGGCTCAGCCGGAGCTGTAGCCGGCCCTGGACCGGGGAAAAATGAATGGCATTGGACAACAGGTTGGCGATGACTGTGCCCAGCTTGTCGCGGTCCACCTCGGCCAACACGGCCTGGCCTTCGACGCTGATTTGCAGCTCACGCGCGCGCCACTGCAGGCGCTGGCTTTCGACCTGTTCTTCGATGAGTTGCCGCAGGTCGGTTTTTTCCCGGCGCAACTGACGGGCTTCAAAAGCCGCGGCGTTAAACCGCAGCAGGTCTTCAATCTGGCCCTGCAGCACACCGGTGTTGTGGCGCAGGATTTTTGCTATCTCGCGCTGGTTGTCACTGAGTTCGCCGGCCACGCCGTCTTCCAGCAGCGACACGCCTTCGCGCAGCGAAGCCAGCGGGGTTTTCAGCTCATGCGACACATGGCGTAAAAATCGCGACTTGTCGGCATCCAGCTCCAGCAGGCGCAGGCGCAGCCACTCCAGGCGCTGGCCGACCAATTGCAAGTCGGCCGGGCCGGCGATGGCAATGGCCTCGTCCAGGCGGTTTTCACCCAGGCCGATGATGGCTTTTTCCAGGCGGCGCAGCGGCCGTGTCAGCCAGATGCCGAAGGCCAGCGCCAGCAACACGGCGAGCACGATGGCGCTGATGACTTGCTGCGTCAATTGCCGGCTGCGTGTCTCCAGCGTTTCCTGCAGGCTGCGGTTTTGCGCGGCAATGGTTTGACGTACCTGCTGGGCAATGGCGGCGTTGACGAGGTCGAGTTCGCGAAATTCGTGCGCGACCTGCCGGTCCCGGTCCAGCGCGGTGTCGGGCGGGCCGGCCAGCAGTGCGGTGATGGCTTGCAGGCGGGTTTTCCAGTCATTCACCAGGGCCTGGGACACGCCCTGGGTGGCCAGGCGCGCCAGCACGGTTTTGCCGTCGGCCGCCGCCTCGTCAAAACGCCGGCGCAACAAACGGTCGGCCAGCACCACCGACTGGCGCGCCGTGCGTTCCATGGCGACGCTGCGCTCCGTCAGCGACTGGGCGGCCGCGCTCAGGTCCAGCGCACGCGCGGCGCTGTCGCGGCTTTGCAGCGTCAGTTGTTCCAGCGTGAACAAGGCGCGCAGCGAGGCCGCGGCCAGCAAGGCCGCGATCAGTAAAAAGGCGACCACCAGCAATTGCCGGAAAGAAACGTGCTTCAGCATCCTGGAGAGTTGCGGGCCGGCACGGTCAGCACCCCCGGGATCAGGCCGGCAGGGCTGCGTCTTCGTGCAGCAACACTTGCCCGCGCAGCGAGCGCTGCGAGGCTTCGGTGATGGTCACGTCAATCATCTGGCCGATCAGCCGGGCCGGACCCTGGAAGTTGACGACGCGGTTGCATTCGGTACGGCCCATCAGTTCGGAGGCGTCCTTGCGCGAGACACCTTCGACCAGGATGCGTTGCACCGTGCCCTGGCGGCTGGCGCTGATGGCGCGCACGCTGTCATCAATCGCCGCTTGCAGGCGCTGCAGGCGCGCGAGTTTGACGGCGTGTGGCGTGTCGTCGGCCAGGTTGGCGGCCGGCGTGCCGGGCCGCGGGCTGAAGATAAAGCTGAAGGAGGTGTCGTAACCGACATCGTCAATCAGCTTCATCATCTTGTTGAAGTCGTCGTCGGTTTCACCGGGGAAACCCACAATGAAGTCGCTGCTCATGGCCAGGTCGGGGCGGATGGCGCGCAGCTTGCGAATGGTGGATTTGTATTCCATCGCCGTGTAGCCGCGTTTCATGGCCATCAAAATCCGGTCCGAGCCGTGTTGCACCGGCAGGTGCAGGTGGTTCACCAGCTTGGGCAGCTTGGCGTAGGCGTCGATCAGGCTTTGCGTGAATTCGTTGGGGTGGCTGGTGACGTAACGAATCCGTTCGATGCCGGGAATATCGGAGACGTATTCGAGCAAGGTGGCAAAGTCGGCGATCTCCGCCGTGCCGCCCATGGGGCCGCGGTAGGCGTTGACGTTTTGCCCCAGGAGTGTCACTTCTTTCACGCCCTGGTCGGCCAGACCGGCGACTTCGACCAACACATCTTCAAAGGGGCGCGACACTTCTTCACCGCGGGTGTAGGGCACGACGCAATAACTGCAGTATTTGGAGCAGCCTTCCATGATGCTGACAAAAGCGCTGGCGCCGTCGACACGTGCCGGCGGCAGATGGTCGAATTTTTCGATCTCGGGAAAACTGATGTCGACCTGCGACTTGCCCAGGCTCATGCGTTTGTTCAGCAGGTCCGGCAGGCGGTGCAGGGTTTGCGGGCCAAACACCACGTCGACATAAGGCGCACGTTCGATGATGGCATCACCTTCCTGGCTGGCGACACAGCCGCCCACGCCGATCAACACGCCTTTTTTCTTCAGGTGTTTGATACGGCCCAGGTCGCTAAACACTTTTTCCTGGGCTTTTTCGCGCACCGAACAGGTGTTGAACAGGATCAGGTCGGCCTCGTCGACATTGGTCGTGGGCTCGTAACCCTGGGCGGCGTGCAACACGTCGGACATTTTGTCCGAGTCGTATTCGTTCATCTGGCAGCCGAAGGTTTTGATAAAGACTTTTTTGCTCATGGCTTTCGCTATCGAATTACTAGCTGCCTGCGCCCGTGGAGTAAGGGCTGGAGGCCGATTTGGCTTATAAAAAAAGCAGATTTACTGTTTGTAGCTCGGCAACTGGTGGTAAGGCGTTTTGCCGTCGTCCTGCGGCGCGGCGCTGGACTCGAAGCCGAAGTTAAAGCTGCGTGTGGCCAGGCCTGCGCGTTTTTCTTTGGCTTCTTCCGCGCTCAGCACCCAGACCTCGGACACCAGACCGGCGCTGTCGCGGGTGTAATTGACCAGCAGTTCCTGGCCGACCAGGCTGCCCGACAAGCTGTGGGTGTTGTTGAGATTGCGGATGCGCGCGCCGGGCGACAACTTGTCCGGTTTGCCGTTCAGGCTGATTTCGGGTGGTGCTGTGACCACCAGCAGGCCGCGCAGCGCGGATTTGGGAAACTGCCGCACGCTCAGGCTGCCGTCGCTGCCGCTGGTTTGGGCCGCTGCGGGCAAGGCTGCGGTCAGTAGAGCGGCCAGGGCTAACGGGAGGAATCGGAAGCAGCGTTTCATGGTTTATATCCAGAGGCTGTGAAGTAATAAAGCCCCAGAGGCCGCTGCCTGTGGGGCTTTCGCCCAATTCGTGAAAACTTGGCGTGAAATGAGTGGTGGTGATAGGTGGACTTGAACCACCGACATCAGCATTATGAATGCTGCGCTCTAACCAACTGAGCTATATCACCGCGTCGCATATTATAGCTGGAGTCTCAGCGGTTCTTGAAAATCGCTTTGCGTTTGTTGACAAAAGCGTCCATGCCTTCTTTCTGGTCGCTGGTGGCGAACAGGGCGTGGAACATACGACGCTCGAACATGATGCCGTCGGCCAGCGTGCTTTCATAAGCGCGGTTGATACTTTCCTTGGCGGCCATCACGGCAATTTGCCCGTAGTCGCAAATCTGCAGCGCCGCGCCCAGCGCCTCGTCCATGAGTTTGTCCAGCGGCACGACGCGGCTGACCAGCCCGCTGCGTTCAGCTTCGGCTGCGTCCATCATGCGGCCGGTCAATGCCAGGTCCATGGCTTTGGCCTTGCCGATGGCGCGCGGCAGGCGCTGCGTGCCGCCGGCGCCCGGAATGATGCCCAGCTTGATTTCGGGTTGGCCGAAACGGGCGTTGTCCGCCGCAATGATGAAGTCGCACATCATGGCCAGCTCGCAGCCGCCGCCCAGCGCAAAACCGCTGACGGCGGCAATCACCGGCTTGCGGATGCTGCGGATCTGTTCCCAGTTGCGCGTGATGTAGTCCTTGTTATAGACATCGGCAAAACCGTAAGTCGCCATGGCCCCGATGTCGGCGCCGGCCGCAAAGGCTTTTTCGCTGCCGGTCAAAATCATGCAGCCGATGTTTTCGTCCCCATCGAAAGCCTTGAGCGCCGCACCCAGCTCGTCCATCAACTGGTCATTCAGCGCATTCAGCTGCTTGAGCCGGTTCAGGGTGATGATGGCCACGCGGCCCTCGGTTTTGGTCACAATCAGTTCGTAAGTCATGGTCGGGTCCTTGTTGAGCGTAGAGCTTGTCCGTGAATAATTTGGGGTCGCGTTGGGGCGCAATCGGGATGAGTTGCTTGCCAACATTTCGCAGCATGGGCTGATGCCCATGCAAGGGATTTGGTGGGCAAATCGCCCGATTTCGTCCCAACCCGTAGGGCAAGTGGATTCTCGGGCGGTCTGCGGCGTTACAAAATCAGCCAAGGCTCCAGCCTTGGCTTGGATTTTGCGCCTTGCACCCCATCCCGATCATCCGCTTGCGCGACCCTAAATTATTCACGGACAAGCTCTTTATCATGCCACGATCTTTTTGGCCGGCGCCTGCGTGAAAGCACCGGAAAACAAGGGAAAACATTAACCGACCAATGGGTCGGTTAATGCTAAATTCAAAACAGGAGATGCTTATGAACCATGCCCCTTTCGACCCGACCGCAGAATCCACCGTCTTGTATGCCGAACAAGGCGCCGTGGCGGTCCTCACGCTGAACCGCCCGCAGGCGCTCAACAGTTTCACCCGGCAGATGCACAGCGATTTGTGGTCCGCGCTGGACCGGGCCGAGGCCAAACCCACGATTCGCGCGCTGGTGATCACCGGCGCCGGACGCGGCTTTTGCGCCGGCGCCGACCTGGGTGAATTCGACTTTACGCCTGGGCCCGACCTGGTTGAACGCGCCAACCCCGGCCCGGTGATCGAGCAGGCCTTCAACCCCACGGTGCGCCGCCTGCAAAACTTGCGCATGCCGACGATTGCCGCGGTCAACGGCGTGGCCGCCGGCGCTGGCGCCTCGCTGGCCATGACTTGTGACATCGCGATTGCCGCGCCCGCAGCCAGCTTTATTCAGGCCTTCAGCAAGATAGGCCTGATTCCCGACGCCGGCGGCACCTGGTTTCTGGCGCAGCGCCTGGGCCTGGCGCGTGCCATGGCGCTGGCCATGACCGGCGACAAGCTGGCGGCCGCGCAGGCCAAGGAGTGGGGCATGATCTGGGACGTGGCCGACGACTGTGTGGCTGCGGCCTTGGCCTTGGCCCAGCGCCTGGCCGTCATGCCGACCAAAGCCCTGGTCGCCACCCGGCAGATGTTGCGCGAGAGTTCCACCCGCAGCCTGAACCAGCAACTGGATGCCGAACGTGACACCCAGTCGGCGATGGGCCGTACGCATGACTATATAGAAGGCGTGACCGCCTTCCTGGAGAAACGCCCCGCGGCGTTCAAGGGCGAATAGGCATGGACGCCCAAGAACTGGCGCAGGCCGTGGGTGAGGCCATGTTTGCCGCCGACAGCGCCTCGCGCGAGTTCATGCAGATGGAGTTGCTGAGTTGCGCGCCCGGCCGCGCCGTGATGCGCATGAGCGTGCGTGAGTCCATGCTCAACGGCCACAAGATTTGCCACGGTGGGCTGATCTTCACACTGGCCGACTCGACGTTTGCCTTTGCCTGCAACAGCTACAACAAGGTGGCGGTGGCCGCGGGTTGCAGCATCGAATTCCTCAAACCCGGCCAGCTCGACGACGTGTTGACCTGCGAAGGCGTGGAGCAGACCTTGCAGGGCCGGCACGGTGTTTACGACATGAAGGTCAGCAACCAGCGTGGTGAAGTGATTGCCATGTTTCGCGGCAAAAGTGCGCAGATTCCAGGCCATGTGATTCCGGAGACGCCATGAAAAGTTTTCCCCTTGAGCCCATAGAAAAAGCCAGCCTGGACGAGTTGCGCGCCCTGCAGCTCAAGCGCCTGCAGTCCACGCTGCAACATGCTTACCGGCATTCACCGGTGTATCGGGCGAAGTTCGATGCCGCCGGCGTGCACCCGGACGACTGCCGCGCCTTGTCCGATCTGGCGAAGTTTCCCTTCACCACCAAAAAAGACCTGCGCGAGAGTTACCCCTTCGGCATGTTGGCCGTGCCGCGCGAGCAATGTGTACGTATCCATGCGTCCAGCGGCACCACTGGCAAACCGACGGTGGTGGCTTACACCCAAAACGACGTGGACATGTGGGCTGGCTGTGTGGCCCGCAGCATACGCGCGGCCGGCGCACGTCCCGGTGACATGGTGCATGTCAGTTATGGTTATGGCCTGTTCACGGGCGGGCTGGGTGCCCATTACGGCGCGGAAAAACTCGGTCTGACGGTGGTGCCTTTTGGCGGCGGGCAGACCGAACGCCAGGTGCAACTGATCCACGATTTCAAACCCGACATCATCATGGTCACGCCCAGCTACATGCTGGCAATTGCCGACGAGTTTGAAAAGCAGGGGCTGTCTGCCGCCGACTCCAGCCTGCGCATCGGCATCTTCGGCGCCGAACCCTGGACCAACGACATGCGGCGTGCGATCGAGCAACGTGTGGGCATCGATGCCGTGGATATTTATGGTTTGAGCGAAGTCTTAGGCCCGGGTGTGGCCAGCGAATGTGTGGAGACCAAGGATGGCCCAACCATCTGGGAAGACCATTTTTACCCCGAAATCATCGACCCTGACAGCGGCGAGTTGTTGCCCGACGGCGAGATCGGTGAGCTGGTGTTCACCAGCCTGAGCAAGGAAGCGCTGCCCATCATCCGTTACCGCACGCGCGATTTGACGCGCCTCTTGCCTGGCACGGCACGCAGCATGCGGCGCATGGAAAAAATCACCGGCCGCAGCGACGACATGATGATTGTGCGCGGCGTCAATGTGTTCCCGACGCAGATCGAGGAGTTGATTCTCAAACGAAGCGAACTGGCGCCGCATTACCAGTGCATCCTGACGCGTGAGGGCGCGCTGGACTGTTTACGCGTGGCGGTCGAAACCCGCCCCGGTCTGGCGCCCGACAGTGCGACCGCACAGGCGGCGGCGGTCTTGCTGCAGCATGAGATCAAGGCCTACATCGGTACCGCGGCCGACATCGAGTTGCGCGCCGAAGGTGGTGTGGAGCGCAGCCTGGGCAAGGCCAAGCGGGTGCTGGACCGCCGGGGCTAAAAACGCTTCTTAGTCTGCCGCTGCCAGCCAGCGGTCGGCCTGCGCCGCATCACGCAAGGCCAGGCGCCAGGTCGTCACGCCGGAAGGCAGACTCAGTTCCAGCCGCAGCAGGCGTTTGTCACGCGCGACCAGGGCCAGCACTTTTTTGGCCGACCCGGCATACAGCGGCAGGTCGTCGAGTTTGTCCAGGCGCCAGCCTTCGGCCGGTGTTTTCTTTTTCCCCGTAACGACAGCTTCTATCCCCAGCCATTCGTCACCGGCGGCAAATCCGGCGCGTTCGGCGGCACCGCCGCGCAAGACCGTTTTGACCTGGATGTTTCCGTTTTCCTGCACACGCAAGCCCAGGGCCTGGGCCAGTTGCGCGGGTTCCTGCAACACGGCCACGCCGTGGCGCTGCAACAAGTCCTGCAGCGGCAGCTTGCCGGTGCCGTGTACCCAGTTGGCGATCTCGGTGGCGTAGGACCGTCCGCCGACTTCCTGCAGCGCGTCTGCAAAGTCCGCCTCGCGCATAGGCCCGCCTTTGCAGCGTTGCCATACATTACGCATCACCTCGTCCAGCGTGGCGGCCTGGCCGAGCTTGCTTTCGGCGCGCAGGCTCAGGTCAAAACACAGGGCGACCAAAGCGCCCTTGGTGTAATAACTGACGGTGGCGTTGGGTGTGTTTTCATCCTGGCGGTAAAACTTGACCCAGGCATCAAAGCTGGCCTGGGCCACCGACTGCACCAGCCGCCCCGGCGTCTGCATCACCTGGTTGATGGTTTTGTTCAGCAGCTTCAAATAAGCGGCATCGTCCAGCAGGCCGGCGCGGCGCAACATCAAGTCGTCGTAATAACTGGTGAAACCTTCAAAAAACCAGAGCAGTGGCGTGTAGTTTTCAGCGTTGTAGTTGTAGCTGGCAAACTCTGCCGGTCGCAGTCGTTTGACGTTCCAGGTGTGAAAATATTCGTGGCTGATCAGGCCGCGCAAGGTGGTGTAACCCTCGGAGGTCTTGCTGTCGCCCAGCCGCGGCAAGTCCTTGCGTTTACAGATCAGCGCGGTGGAGTTGCGGTGCTCCAGCCCGCCGTAACCGTCGTCCACGGCATTGAGCATGAACACATAGTTTTTGTGCGGTGGTTTTTTGCTGTCATGCCAGAAGCGGATCTGCGTTTCGCAAATTTTCCGGGCATCGTCCAGCAGCCGTTCGCCGTCAAAACTCGCCATGGCGCCGGCCACGACAAAGCGGTGCGGGACGCCGCCGGCGAAAAACGAGCCGCTCCAGAAGACACCCATCTCGACCGGGCAGTCGACGAGTTCGTCGTAGTCGGCGGCCAGGTAGCTGCCGAAACCTTGCTTGTTGATTTTCAGCGGGCTCAGCCCGGTGGCGACGGACCAGTCGGCCAGCGCGGCAGGGGACGTGATGTCGAGTTGGTGCGGGGCTTGGGTCTGGCCTTCGACTTGCAGGCACAAGGAGCTGCTATTGAAAAAACCGCGGCTGCTATCCAGGCAG
Organism: Polaromonas potterensis; assembly: GCF_033446725.1. Taxonomy (NCBI): domain Bacteria; kingdom Pseudomonadati; phylum Pseudomonadota; class Betaproteobacteria; order Burkholderiales; family Comamonadaceae; genus Polaromonas; species Polaromonas potterensis. The sequence continues at coordinate 17,222 of NZ_JAWQLX010000007.1, forward strand.
GCGGTGCGCACCGAGTTGTCGTTGGCGTAAACCTCGTAGCTCAGCAGCAGCGGCTTGTCACTGTTGCAGCGGACCTGCCAGCTGTTTTTGTCCAACTGGGTGAGCTGGCCGGCGGGCAGGGCGCGTGTGCCTTGCCGCGCGCGCAGGTTTTGCAGGTTTTTGGAAAACTCGCGCACCAGGTAGCTGCCCGGAATCCACACCGGCAAGCTGAGCCGCTGCAGCGCGGCAGGCCGCGTAATCGTCAGCGTGATGCGGAACAAATGGGCTTGCGGGTCGGCGATCTCGACGCGGTAATGAATCGCTGCGGAATCAGGCGATGAGGGCTGGACGCGTGGCTTGGGCATAAGGACTCAAGAAAGCCCTGACCAGCCCGCAGCGCCTGGTGGCGCTCCAGTCTGCCCTGGGGTTTGTGGATTTGCTATCAAAAGTGAAGCTGCTTGCGCCCGTGAATAAAGGGCTGGAGGCGATTTTGATCACTATTCTTTGGTTTGGTGGCGATCAGGGCGTTTTGGCGTCATTCAGGTATTTTTCGACCTGCTGGGAGCTGATGGCGCCGGGCACACGTGTACCGTCGGCAAAAATCACGGTCGGGGTGCCGGTGATGCGGTACTTCTTGCCGAACTCGATGTTGCGGGTCAGCGCGCTGCTGTCACAGCTGGCGGCGGTCAGCGGTTGGTCACGCACCATCAGGTCTTGCCAGACCTTGGCTTTGTCTTTGGCGCACCAGATGTGTTTGGATTTTTCCACCGAGTCCTGGCCCAGGATGGGGTACAAAAACATGTGGATGGTCACGTCGCTGACCTTTTGCATGTCGCGCTCGAAACGTTTGCAATAACCGCAGTTCGGGTCTTCAAACACCGCCATCTTGCGTTTGCCGTTGCCGCGCACAATCGTGAAAGCGTCCTTGATCGGCAAGGCATCGAAGGCCACCGCGTTGAGTTTGTCGACCCGTTCTTCAGTCAGATTACGCCTGACCTTGGTGTCGATCAGGTGGCCCTGGATCAGGAAGTTGCCGTCGGCATCGGTGTAAAAAATCTCGCTGCCGTTGACGCGTACTTCATACAGGCCGTTCATCGGCGTTTTGCTGATTTCGTCGATCTTGGGCAGGGTGGGCAGGCGCTCGGTCAGGTTTTTGCGAATCACCGCTTCCTGCGCAAACGCGGCGCCCAGACTCAGTGCCAGCAGGCCGCAGGTCACGATTGATTTGAATAGTTTCATTATTTTTTCCAGTTCTATAAACCCATGGCCTGCCGCGTGACCCATGTTTTTAGCGGGCCGCTGCGTGCAAAACCTTTCATACCCCAATTGCGCAAGGCCTGCCATCGCACATCACTTTGCGCAAACAAACCGTGCAAACCGTCGGTCACGGCGCCCATGGCCGCCACATCGGCTTTGCGCGCACGTTCATAACGGCGCAGCAACTTTTCATCACCCAGGCCGCGCCAGTATTCACGTTCGTGAACCACCGCCGCGAGACCAGCCGCATCGGCCAGTCCCAGATTCAAACCCTGGCCGGCCAGCGGATGCACCGTGTGAGCGGCGTCACCGGCCAGTGCCCAGCCGGGGCCAACCCAACGTTCGGCTTTTGACAGCGACAAGGGCCAGCTCGACAAGGCGCTGTTCAGTTGCAACTGCCCAGCTTCATCACCACACACGGCTTGCAGCGCCGCAGCAAATTCTTCAGGCGACAACTTTTCCAGCGCGGCAGCACGTTCCACAGAGACTGACCAGACCAGCGCCATAGAGTTCCCCTCAACGCCACCCATCGGCAAAAGAGCCAGGATGTCGCCGCTGCAAAACCATTGGCGCGCCACGCCGTGGTGCGGCTGGTCGCTGCTCAAACGGGCGGCAATGGCTTTTTGCTGGTAAGGCTTGACGGTCCAGGCCGCGCCGAATTCGTTGCGGCTGCTGCTGTGTTTGCCCTCGCAGATCACGCTGAGTGTGGCTTTGACGGGTTCCATCACGGTTTCTATCTGCGACTGGTAATACACGGCCTCGGCCAGTTGTTGCTCCAGCGCCGGCACATCGACGATCCAGGCCAGGGCCGTACTGCGGCCGGCTTCGGGTGCGAAATCCAGCTGGCCGCCGTCGTCGCCCCAGACACGCATGGCCTGCACCGGCGTGGCAAATGGCGCCTCCGGCCAGGCGCGCAGCGACTCCAGCAGTTGCCGCGACGCGCTGTTCAGGGCGTAGGCCCGCACATCTTGGATAGCGGGCGTGGCCGCTTGGGGCCGGGCGACCAGCGCCACACGCAGGCGCTCGCGCGCCAGCAGCAGGGCCAGGGTGCGGCCCACCACACCGCCGCCGCGGATACAAACATCAAAAGGCTTGGACATGGCTCATTTTAGAAGGCAGTGCAAAATCGGACGCGTGTGGAGACTAAATCGAAAACTTAAAGGGTTTTTCAAGTGAGCCAATCATTGAGCGAAACATCCGTGACGGTCGCGGCCGACGTGCAAGCGGTCATCGCCGGCTTGTGGGTTTATCCTGTCAAGTCCTGCGCCGGGGTGCCGGTGACCGAAGCGATCCTGACCGAAACCGGGCTGGAGTTTGACCGGGCCTGGATGGTGGTGGACGAACACGGCGTTTTTGTGACGCAACGCGAGTTGCCGCGCATGGCGCTGATCCGGCCCCAGCTCAAGTACCACGACATGGTCTTGCGTGCGCCTGGCATGTTGGCCTTGCATATTGCGCTCGACCAGGTGCAGGAGCCGGTGCGTGTCAAGGTCTGGGACGACGAGGTTCAGGCTTACGACATGGGGCCCATCGCAGCCCAGTGGTTCAGTGATTTTCTGGGTGCCAAGCTGCGCCTGGTGCGTTTTGACCCCGAACACAAACGGATTTGCAGCCCCAAATGGACCGGTGAGGTGGAGGCGCTGAACCAGTTCAGCGACGGTTATTCCTTGCTGGTGCTCAGCCAGGCCTCGCTGGATCAGCTGAATCACAAACTGGCGGCCCAGGGCGTGGCGCCGGTGGAGATGTCGCGGTTTCGGCCCAACATCGTGCTGGGCCACGCGGCCGGTAGCAGCGAACTCGCGCCGCACGATGAAGACCGGCTGGAGACCATGCAGGTCAGCACCGCGGAGGGCACGGTGCAACTCAAGCCGGTCAAACCTTGCCCACGCTGCCCGATTCCCAATATCGACCCGGCAACCGCGATCAGCAGCCCGGAAGTGGGCGATATGTTGCAAACCTACCGCCAGGACCCGCGTGTGAATGGTGGGCTGACCTTTGGCATGAACACCATTGTGCTGGAGGGCATTGACCATCTGCTCAAGGTGGGTCAGCCTGTCGAGGCGAATTTCCGCTTCGATTAGACCCTCTGGATGCTGATTTTTCAGCATCGCATACACTTCTACCCCTGTTTTTGAAGGTTTGTCATGAGTTTGAAGTGCGGAATCGTAGGCTTGCCTAACGTCGGTAAATCGACCCTGTTTAATGCCTTGACCAAGGCGGGCATTGCGGCGGAAAACTACCCGTTTTGCACCATCGAGCCCAATGTGGGCGTGGTTGAAGTGCCTGACCCACGGCTGGCGCAGCTGTCTGAGATCGTTCAGCCCGAGCGTGTCGTGCCGGCGATTGTGGAGTTTGTGGACATCGCCGGCCTGGTTGCCGGCGCCAGCACCGGTGAAGGCCTGGGCAACAAGTTTTTGGCCCACATCCGCGAGACCGATGCCATCGTCAACGTGGTGCGCTGTTTTGACGATGACAACGTGATCCACGTGGCCGGCAAGGTCGACCCGATCTCCGACATCGAAGTGATCCAGACCGAACTCTGTCTGGCCGACCTGGCCGCCGTTGAAAAAGCTTTGCACCGCGTGACCAAGCTGGCGCGTTCGGGTGACAAGGAGTCGATCAAGCTGGTCGCCATCCTGGAAAAATGCCAGGCCGCGCTCAACGAAGGCAAACCGGTACGCACCGTGGACTTCGGCAAGGAAGAGCTGCCTTTGCTCAAGCAGTTCTACTTCATCACGGCCAAGCCGGCCATGTTTGTCGGCAACGTCAGCGAGGACGGTTTCGAGAACAACCCCTACCTGGACCGGCTGAGGGAATACGCCGCGACGCAGAATGCCCCCGTGGTGGCCATCTGCGCCAAGATCGAGGCCGAGTTGTCCGAGATGGACGATGCCGACCGCCTGGAGTTTCTCAAGGAGTTGGGCCAGGATGAGCCGGGTCTGAACCGTCTGATCCGCTCGGCCTACAAGCTGCTGGGTCTGCAGACCTACTTCACGGCCGGCGTCAAGGAAGTGCGCGCCTGGACCATCCACGTGGGCGACACCGGCCCGCAAGCCGCCGGCGTGATCCACACCGATTTCGAGAAGGGCTACATCCGCGCCCAGACCATTGCCTTTGATGACTTCATCGCCTGCAAGGGCGAGCAAGGCGCCAAGGATGCCGGCAAGATGCGCGCCGAAGGCAAGGACTACGTCGTCAAGGACGGCGACGTGATGAACTTCCTGTTCAGCAGCTGATCTGATGCTGAGACGGGCGGCCTGTCCGCTCGTTTGAGCATGTTTTAGGCCTCCAGCCCTTGATGGGCGGGCGCAAGTAGCTATTGATTTTGTAGCGAATTTTCCCGAACTCCCTGAGGCCCTTGTCCATGACAGAACCCGTCCGCCTCGATCAACGCCTGGCCAAACGCCTGGCCGAAATGTTGTCCTGTTCGCGCCGCGAGGCCGAGCAATACATAGAAGGCGGCTGGGTGCGGGTCGATGGCGTGGTGGTCGAAGAGCCGCAGTTCCGCGTGCTGGACCAGACAATCGAGCTTGATCGCGATGCCAGCCTGCTGGCGCTGACGCCGGTCACCGTGCTGCTGCACAAGCCGGCGGGTTTTGCCTCCGGGCTGGACGATGGCGCGAGGCGGCCTGCCACGCCGGCGGCAGATTTGCTGACCTTGGACAATCGGGCCAAAGACGATCGCTCCGGCATCCGGCCACTTAAAAAACATTTCAGCAGCCAGGTGCTGGCGACACCGCTGGCCACGCTGGCCAGCGGCCTGGTGGTGTTCACCCAGGACTGGCGTGTGGCGCGCAAACTCAGCGAAGACGCCTCGGTGATGGAGCACGAAGTGATTGTTGAAGTCACCGGCACCCCGACCGGCGGCGGGCTGGAGCGGCTTAACCGCATCGAGCATGGTTTCACTTTCAACGGTGTTTTGCTGTCGCCCGCCAAGGTGAGCTGGCAGAACGAAACCCGGCTGCGCTTTGCGCTCAAGGGCGAGCGGCCCGGGCAGATTGCCTATATGTGTGAATGTATCGGGCTCAGCGTCCAGGCCATGAAACGTATCCGCGTCGGCCGTGTGCCCATGAGCAGCTTGGCTGTGGGTCAGTGGCGCTATCTGTTGCCGAACGAACGGTTTTAAGGCGCGAGGGACGGCGTTAGCTGCTTAAAATTTGAAGCCACCCGGAAACGCCCAGACCAGGGCACCGGTCATCGTGACGTAACGTGCGAATTTGCCGATGGCCATGTAGGCCACGCAGGGCCAGAACGGAAACTTGAGCCAGCCGGCCACCGCACACAGCGGGTCGCCGACCGCGGGCAGCCAGGCCAGCAGGCAGGCTTTGGGCCCCAGCTTTTCCAGCCAGCGTACGGCCCGGCCGTGGTGCGAGGAGTGTTGGTATTTGTCGACCACCTTGTGCGCGCCATAACCCATCCACCAGTCCAGCGCCCCGCCCAGGGTGTTGCCGGCCGTGGCCACCAGCACCGCCGGCCAGAACATCTGCGGGTTGAGTTTGACCAGCCCGAACACCACCGGCTCCGAGCCCAGCGGCAGCAGGGTGGCGGAAATAAAAGACATGACAAAGACCGAGCTCAGTCCGTACTCGGGCAAAGCCAGGGCTTCCAAAAGCTGTCGTATCCATTGTTCCATCTGCAGCGAGTATAGGCAGGGCGGAGGCGGCCCCGCCGGGGCGCGGGCCGTTTACAAATTGGTGTGCAAATTCCAGGTGCTGAAATTTTAGGCAGTTACAATCACCCCTCGCTTTTTCGCATTCACCCCCCCCAGCACGTCCCATGAACATCGGCCCCTACGTATTGGCAAACAATCTGTTTGCCGCGCCGATGGCGGGCGTCACCGACAGGCCGTTCCGGCGCCTGTGCAAAACGCTGGGCGCGGGTTACGCGGTCAGTGAAATGGTGACTTCGCGCCGCGACCTCTGGGACACGCTGAAAACCTCGCGCCGTGCCAACCATGATGGTGAAGTGGCGCCAATTGCCGTGCAGATTGCCGGCACCGATGCGCAGATGATGGCCGATGCGGCCGCCTACAACATAGACCGCGGCGCACAAATCATAGACATCAACATGGGTTGCCCGGCCAAAAAAGTCTGCAACAAATGGGCCGGCTCGGCCCTGATGCAGGACGAACCGCTGGCCCTGGCGATTGTGCAGGCCGTGGTCGCTGCCTGCGCGCCCCGGGGCGTGCCGGTGACCCTGAAAATGCGCACCGGCTGGGCCGAGTCGCATAAAAATGCCGTGACCCTGGCACGCGCCTTCGAGGTCGCCGGCGTGCAGATGCTGACCGTGCATGGCCGCACCCGCGAGCAGGGTTACAAGGGCCAGGCCGAATACGACACGATTGCCGCGGTCAAGGCCGCGGTGGGGATTCCGGTGGTGGCCAACGGCGACATCAGCAGCCCTGAAAAAGCCCGCGATGTGTTGGCTTACACCGGGGCGGATGCCGTGATGGTGGGCCGTGCGGCTCAGGGCCGGCCCTGGATTTTTCGCGAGATCGCCCATTTTCTGGCGACCGGCACCTATCTGGCGCCGCCGCTGGTGGCCGAGGTCAAACGCCTGCTGCTGGATCACCTGCTGGACCATTACGAGTTGTATGGCGCTTTCAGCGGTGTGCGCACCGCGCGCAAACACATTGGCTGGTATGTGAAGACCCTGCCCGGCGGCGAGGCCTTTAGGGGTAGCATGAACCTGCTGGAGGACTGCGAGGCGCAATGGCAGGCTGTGGCCGATTTTTTTGACGGCTTGGGCGGACACATGGACCGCATGCCCGTGATAGGTGAGGGCGCCACGCCGGCAGCGGCAGGTGACCACGAAAAACAAGATAACAAAGAGGAGGGAGAGCTCGCATGAGCAAAAAACACATAGAGGAGTGCGTGCGCACCAGTCTGGAAGGTTACTTCAAGGACTTGCACGGCACCGAACCCGACGGCATGTACGACATGATGGTGCGTGTGGTTGAAAAACCGCTGCTCGAAGTGGTGATGCATCACGCCGAGAACAACCAGTCCCGCGCTGCCGAGTGGCTGGGTCTGAATCGCAACACCTTGCGTAAAAAGCTGGTCGAACACAAATTGGTCAAGTGAGCGCGGACCCTGCGCCGTCTCCAGAAAATAGAAGTAAAGCATGAACGCATTAATTTCCGTCTCCGACAAAACCGGCATCCTTGAATTTGCGCAGGCACTGCATGCCCTGGGCATCAAGCTGCTTTCCACAGGCGGTACGGCCAAACTGCTGGCGGACGCCGGCCTGCCCGTCACCGAAGTCGCCGATCACACCGGTTTTCCTGAAATGCTGGACGGCCGCGTCAAGACCCTGCACCCCAAGGTGCACGGCGGCCTGCTGGCCAGGCGCGATCTGCCCGAACACATGGCAGCGATGAAAACACACGGCATTGAGACCATAGACTTGCTGGTCGTGAATCTCTACCCGTTTGAAGCCACGGTGGCCAAACCCGGCTGCACGCTGGAAGACGCGATCGAAAACATCGACATCGGCGGCCCGGCCATGGTGCGCTCCGCCGCCAAGAACTGGAAAGACGTGGCCGTGTTGACCGATGCATCGCAATACGCCGGTGTGCTGGAAGAGCTGAAAACCGGCCAGGTCAGCAACACGACCAAGTTTGCGCTGTCTGTGGCCGCCTTCAACCGCATCAGCCAGTACGACGGCGCCATCAGCGACTACCTCTCCAGCATCCAGGCCGACGGCAGTCACACGATGTTCCCCGGTCAGGCCAATGGCCGCTTTATCAAGGTGCAGGATTTGCGTTACGGCGAAAACTCGCACCAGCAGGCCGCGCTATACCGCGATTTGTATCCTGCACCGGGCTCGCTGGTGATGTCCAAACAGCTGCAGGGCAAGGAACTCAGCTACAACAACATCGCCGACGCTGACGCCGCCTGGGAATGCGTCAAGAGTTTCACCGGACCCGCTTGTGTCATCGTCAAACACGCCAACCCCTGCGGTGTGGCCGTGGGCGCCGATGCGCTGGAGGCTTACAGCAAGGCCTTCAAGACCGACCCGACCTCGGCGTTTGGCGGCATCATTGCGCTGAACTGCACCCTGGACGAAGCGGCCGCGCAGCAAATTTCCAAGCAGTTTGTCGAGGTGCTGATGGCGCCCGCCTTCACGCCGGAGGCGCTGGAAGTCTTCAAGAGCAAGGTCAATGTGCGTATCCTGCAAATTGATTTGCCGCCGGGTGGCGATACCGCCTGGAAACAAGGTCGCAACCTGATGGACGTGAAACGGGTTGGTTCCGGCATGCTGATGCAGACTGCCGACAACCATGAACTGGTACTGGCTGATCTGAAGGTCGTCAGCAAGCTGCAGCCGACGCCGGCGCAACTGCAAGACCTGCTGTTTGCCTGGAAAGTCGCCAAATACGTCAAGTCCAATGCCATCGTGTTCTGCGCCGGCGGCATGACGATGGGGGTTGGTGCCGGCCAGATGAGCCGCCTGGACTCGGCCCGTATTGCCAGCATCAAGGCCGAGCATGCCGGTCTGTCGCTCAAAGGCACGGCAGTGGCCAGCGATGCCTTCTTCCCCTTCCGCGACGGCCTCGACGTGGTGGTGGATGCCGGCGCGACCTGCGTGATCCAACCCGGCGGTTCGATGCGTGACCAGGAAGTGATTGACGCGGCCGACGAACGTGGCGTGGTGATGGTGCTCTCGGGCGTGCGCCACTTCCGTCATTGAGTTGGTGACCGTGGGTTCAAGCTCTCGGGGCTTGGCTGCGGTCCTGCTGCTGGCCTGCAGCCTGACGGCTGTGGCCCAGACGCCATCACTGCAGGACCTGGCCCGGAAAAACGGCTGCATGGCCTGCCACGGCATGGTCCGCAAGCGGGTCGGACCGGGCTTTGCCCAGATCGCAGCGCGTTACCGCGGCGATGCCGAGGCGCAGCAAAACTTGGCAAAAAAAATCCAAGAAGGCAGTGTGGGCACCTGGGGCCGCGTCATCATGCCGCGGCAAGCCCTGGTGACGCCAGCCGATGCGCAGCTGCTGGCGCGTTGGGTGTTGTCCCAGCCGCCCAGCCCGTGACGGGCCGGCGGGGTGACGTGTTTACTTCGAGGCGAGTGAACTGAAGAAGTCGCGTGCCGCAGCCACCGTGGTTTCAATGTCTTCGGCCGTGTGCGCCGAGCTGACAAAACCGGCTTCATAAAGCGCCGGGGCGTAATACACGCCGCTGTCCAGCATGGCGTGAAAGAAGCGGTTGAAGGCCGGGCTGTCCGTCTTCATGACTTGGGGATAGTTCTGCGGCAAGGTGTCCAGCAGGAAAAAGCCGAACATGCCACCTTCGCTGTCGCCGCAAAACGGTACGCCGGCCTGGGTGGCGGCTTGCGTCAGGCCGGCCACTAGGCTTTGGGTGCGCGCGCCCAAAGCCTCGTAAAACCCAGGCTTCTGGAGTTCGCGCAGCGTCGCCAGGCCGCAGGCCGTGGCCACCGGGTTGCCTGACAGCGTACCGGCCTGGTAGACCGAGCCCAGGGGTGCCAGGTGTTCCATCACGGCACGTGTGCCGCCAAAGGCCGCCATCGGCATGCCGCCGCCTATGACTTTGCCGAGTGCCGTCATGTCGGGTTTGAAGCCCGGGATACTCTGGGCATAAATACTTTGCGCGCCGCCCAGGGCGACGCGAAAGCCGGTCATCACTTCGTCAAACACCAGCAGCGCGCCGTATTGCGTGCAAAGCTCGCGGCAGCGTTTCATGAAGGGAATGCTCGCCCGCACAAAGTTCATGTTGCCGGCAATCGGCTCGATCATCAGGCAGGCGATGTCCTTGCCGTGGACGGAAAAAGCTTCTTCCAGCTGGGCAATGTGGTTGTATTCGAGGACCAGGGTGTGTTGCACCACTTCAGGCGGAACGCCAGCGCTGGTCGGGCTTCCAAAGGTGGCCAAGCCGGAGCCGGCCTTTACCAGCAGGGCGTCGGAGTGGCCGTGGTAACAGCCTTCGAACTTGATGATCTTGCTGCGACCGGTGGCGCCGCGCGCCAGTCGGATCACGCTCATCGTGGCTTCGGTGCCGGAGCTGACCAGACGCAGCATCTCGATGGAGGGCACAAGCTTGACGATTTCTTCGGCCAGTTCGACCTCGCGCTCGGTCGGCGCGCCGTAGGAGAAACCTTCCAGCACCGCTTTTTGCACGGCTTCGACCACGGCGGGATGGCCGTGGCCCAGGATCATCGGCCCCCAGGAGCCGATGTAGTCGATGTAACGCTGGTCGTCGGCATCCCAGAAATAGGCGCCTTGTGCACGCTGCACAAAACGCGGTGTGCCACCGACCGCCTTGAAGGCTCGCACCGGTGAATTGACGCCACCGGGGATCAGCGCTTTGGCGCGTTCGAACAGGGCGGTATTGCGGGAATTGTCAGGACTAATGTTTGGTGCCATTGGGAGGTATATCGAAAGGGGGCAGGGGAAGCGGGGGGGTGTCCAGGCCGTTGTTTTCGTCGGCCTCGTCGTCTTCGTCGGTGTCCATGTCGGCTTGCGCCCAGAACAGACGGTCGGGCACGATGTTGCCCATGCCGGGGTGAAAACCAGCGTCCAGGCTGTGGTCGAGGTAAGTCAAGGCCTCGCTGGTGGCGGCCTGCAGATTGTGGCCGTTGGCCAGCAAGGCCGACAAGGCGGCCGTCAAGGTGTCGCCGGCACCGGCAAACACGGCCTCGAAACGCTCGAACTTTTCGCTGTAGAGGATGGCTTGCGGCGTGGCCAGCACGTTGTCGATAAATTGCTCGGGCAGTGGAATGCCGGTCACCAAGGTGTAAGGCACACCAAACTCGGAGGCGGCCTTGGCGATGTCGCGGGCTGTTGGGCTTTTTTCGCCGCTCCAGTCCGGCATCAGCCAGCGCCACAAGCTGCTGTGGTTGCCCACCAGCACGGTGGTTTGCGGCAGCAGCAGCTCGCGAAAAGCATCCAGGTAGTTGTCGATGGCTTCTTCTTCCCACCAGGACAGGTTGGGCATGTAGGCGACCAGCGGCACATCGGCATAATCCGAGGCGATCTCCGCGATGGCGCTGATGTTTTCCGGGTTGCCGACAAAGCCGACCTTGATGGCTCCGACCGGCATGTCTTCGAGTGTGGTGCGCGCCTGTTCGGTGACGGCTTCGTCGTCGAAGGACACATGGTCGAAAATTTCGGCCGTGTCGCGCACATAACTGCCCGTGACAACGGCCAGCGCATGCGCGCCGGCCGAGGTGATGGCGCTGATGTCCGCCGTCAGGCCGCCAGCGCCGCTGGGGTCGTTGGCGTTGAAGCTCATCACGCAGGCGGGAGATGTTTCGCTGTCCTCTGCGTCGATGGGCCGGGTATCCAGAGGAGGTATGTTGGGGTTTGCCATAGGCTGGATTTTGCCTTGTACGCGAATAAGCAACGCCGCCTCGATACAATTGTTGCATTCTATTCGAAGGCAACTTAAGCTGTGACTCAATCAATGACCTGGATGTGTTTAATTTGTGGCTGGATTTATGACGAAACGACGGGCGCGCCAGAACATGGCATTGCGGCCGGCACGCCCTGGGCCCAGGTTCCTATGAACTGGACTTGCCCCGAATGCGGCGCGCGGAAAGAAGACTTTGAAATGGTTCAGATCTGAATGACTGGGCCAATTGTCTAAACAAGCGCGAGGCAGGCGTCGCCATGCCGGCGGCGCTTTATAAGGAGCACAGTCAGTGAGTATTACCAGTTCAGGGCTCAAGGTTTTGGTCATCGATGACAGCAATACCATCAGACGCAGTGCAGAGATATTCCTGAAGCAGGGCGGCCACGAGGTCTTGCTCGCGGAAGACGGCTTCGATGCCCTCTCCAAAGTCAATGACTACCTGCCCGACCTGATCTTCTGCGACATCCTGATGCCTCGCCTGGACGGATACCAGACTTGCGCGATCATCAAGCGCAACCCCAAATTTTCAGGTGTACCGATTGTGATGCTGTCTTCCAAAGATGGCGTTTTCGACAAGGCGAGGGGCAGGATGGTCGGCTCGCAAGACTACCTGACCAAGCCGTTTACCAAAGACCAACTGCTGCACACGGTGCAGGAGCTTGGCAGCGCAAAACAAGGAGTAGCGTGATGGCGATTAAAAAAATTCTGATAGTTGACGACTCTAAAACCGAGCTGATGTTCATGACCGATCTGCTGGGCAAGAACGGCTTCTCCGTGAAAACCGCCGAGAACGCGGAAGACGCTTTTCGTCGGCTGGCCGAGGAAAAACCTGACCTGATCCTGATGGATGTGGTGATGCCTGGGCAAAATGGTTTCCAGCTCACACGCGCCATCACGCGCGACCCTTTGTACGCCGATGTGCCCATCATCATGTGCACCAGCAAAAACCAGGAAACCGACCGTGTCTGGGGCATGCGCCAAGGCGCCAAGGACTACATCACCAAACCGGTGGATGCCGGCGACCTGATGGCCAAGATCAAGGCGCTGGGTTGATTTTTCACTGAGCGCACCAAAGCATGGCCAACCGACAAGCACTTAGAGAATTGCAAAGCCGCCTGGCCGACAGGTTGCAGGCGGCCAAGACCCAGGGTGTTTCAGCTTCCTGGCTGGCCGTCGAGGCAGGCGGTGGCAAATACCTGTTCCCCCTGAACCAGTCCGGCGAGATTTTTCCGTGGGTCAGTGCGCAGAACGTGCCTTACACCCAAGCCTGGTTTGCCGGCGTCGCCAATTTGCGTGGTGGCTTGTACGGTGTGGTGGATCTGGCGAGCTTTGTGACCGGCACCACGCCGCCGCCGCGCAGCGAAATGGCGCGGACCGAATCGCGTCTGGTCGCACTCAACAGTGCGCTTGAAATCAATTGCGCGTTGCAGATCGACAAGCTGGCCGGCTTGCGCAATCCGGAAGCCTTCACCGACTTTGCAGAACGATCGCCCGAATCGCCTGAGTTTTTTGGCCACAGTTACGTCGATTCAAACGGCGCCACCTGGCAGGAAATCAATCTGCAGTCGCTCGCGCAGCAAGCTCATTTTTTGACCATCAGCGCCTAGCGCTATCACGTTTTCCCTGGAAGGCTCACCATGTCTGTGATTGAAACTATTCAGAAGCTATTCAAAACAAAGCCCGCGCCACCCCAGGACAGCATGGATGATGTTTCGCTCGACATGTCGGTTGATCCCTTGGCGACGGGAAGCATGAATACGCAGGCCGGCGCGAGCGCGCAGGTCGAGGGCGGCGTTGACCCCGCAAGCCAAAACACGGACGAAACCTCTCGTGATACCGAGTTGTTGTCGCTGCCTATCCTGGGCAGTCGCCCCATGGGCTCGCATCAGCGGATTCTGGTGCTCTTGTTGGGTGTGGCGGTGGCTGTGCTGGCTTCGGTGACCTTTGTAGCCCTGAATCAGGCGGATCAGGTCGCGCAGCAGGTGGCGGCCACCGGTCAGTCCCTGATGCAGTCGCAGCGGCTTGCCAAATCGGTGTCGCAGGCGCTGGTGGGCAGTGCCCAGGCCTTTCCCGACGTGAAGGAAAGTTCCGACGTGCTGGCCAAGACCGTGCGTGGCCTGAAGTCCGGTGAAGTGTCCCTGCGTCTGGAGCCGGTGGCGATCGAACTGCAGACCAATGTTGACGTCGTGACGCCGCTGATGGAACGTGCCGAGAAAAACTCGGCGACCGTGATGGGGCAGCAGGCGATTTTGACCCAGGTGGGCAATGCGTTGCGCACGATTAACCGTCAGTCTTCGGACCTGCTGGAAATCGCTGAAACGGTTTCCTCGCTCAAGCTTCAGCAAAATGCGGCGCCAGCGGAAATCTCCGCAGCCGGCCAGCTGGTGATGTTGACGCAGCGTATCGGTAAATCGGCGAATGAGTTCCTGACCATGGAAGGTGTGAGCCCGGAAGCCGTGTTTTTGCTGGGCAAGGATTTGAACTCCTTCAAGGAAATTGCCCAGGGTTTGCAGGAAGGCAGCCCTGAGTTGCGTCTGTCGGGTTCCAAAGATCCGCAGACCCGCGAGCGGCTGGAAGCGCTGATGGCCCTGTATGAACAGACACGTGTTCAGGCCGGTGCGATTTTGGGCAATCTGCAGGGTCTGGTGTCGGCCCGTGAAGCGCAAGCGTCGATCATTTCCGACAGTGAATCCTTGCGCCGCGGCCTGGAAGATATCCAGGGCAAACTTTCATCACAAACCGGTCTGGGTGCCGGCGCCTTGACCACCCTGGCGGTGGCAGCAGCTTTTGCATTGCTTTGCGCCGCAGGTCTGGCCCGTTTGCAGGTGCTGGACAGCCGGCAGCGTCAAGGGGTTGCGGAAAGCCAGCGTATGGAAGCCAAGGGTCAGGAGCAGGACGCCAAACGTGTCAATGACGCCAACCAGGCTGCCATTTTGCGCTTGATGAACGAATTGCAGACAGTGGCCGAGGGTGATTTGACCCAGGAAGCCACGGTGACCGAAGACATCACCGGCGCGATTGCCGACTCGGTGAACTACACGGTGGAAGAGTTGCGGCAGCTGGTGGGTAACGTGCAAAACACGGCGACCCGGGTGGCGCAAACCACCGCCCAGGTGGAAAGCACCTCGACCGAACTGCTGGCGGCCTCCACCGAACAGCTGCGCGAAATTCGCGAAACCGGCCAGTCCGTGCTCGACATGGCGACGCGAATCAACCAGGTGTCCAGCCAGGCGCAGGAATCGTCCCAGGTGGCGCGCCAGTCGCTGACCGCCGCCGAATCCGGCTTGCAAGCCGTGCAGAACGCGATCGGCGGTATGAACTCCATCCGCGACCAGATTCAGGAAACCTCCAAGCGGATCAAGCGGCTGGGTGAATCTTCCCAGGAGATTGGTGAAATTACCGAGCTGATTTCAGACATTACCGAGCAGACCAATGTGCTGGCGCTGAATGCCGCCATTCAGGCCGCGTCCGCGGGTGAAGCCGGACGAGGTTTTTCCGTCGTGGCCGAGGAAGTGCAGCGACTGGCTGAACGTTCCGCCGATGCGACGCGCCAGATTTCCGCACTGGTGAAAGCCATTCAGACTGATACCCAGGATGCCGTGGCCGCTATGGAACGTTCCACCCAAGGTGTGGTGGAAGGGGCCAAGCTGTCTGACAGCGCCGGTACCGCCTTGTCCGAAATTGACTTGGTGTCACGCCGGTTGGCTGACCTGATCGAGCAGATTTCCGCATCGGCTTCCCGTGAAGCTGAATCCGCCAACGTGGTGGCCGGCAACATCCAGCATATTTTTGCCGTGACTGAGCAAACCGGAGAAGGTACCCGTTCCACCGCTCAGCAGGTGCGTGAGTTGTCTCGCATGGCGGAAGAACTCCGGCAGTCTGTCTCGCGATTCAAGATTGCCTGATCCCTGCCTGATGTGTCTTTGTCCGTGAACTCCGATTTATGAACCGGCCCGCCATTTATGCAATCGAACGATCCGAATTCATCAGCCGCTGAACTCGACCTGGCTGTCAATGACCTGGGCCCGCTGGCCTGGGTACTGGACGAACTTCGGAAATCACTGGATGGATCCGCCAAGGCCTTGAAGCGTTTTGTCAGGGAAGCCGACCTGGCGCGGGGTTCCGATCTGGCCGCCCTGGATGCCAGCCAGTTGCGCATTGCACGCCAGCAATTGCATCAGGCCGTGGGTGCGCTGGAAATGGTGGGTTTGAGTGCGCCGGCGTTGGTCTTGCGGGCCATGGAAGCAGCGGTGCAGCGCTTTATTCAGCACCCCGAACAATGCAGTCAGGAGGCGGCTGCCAAGGTGGAATTGGCCAGTTTTGCCCTGACCGAGTACCTTGAAGGCGTGCTGGCGGACAAGCCGGTGTCTGCCGTTTCCCTGTTTCCCCAGTACCGTGATGTCCAGGGGCTGGTCGGTGCCGATCGTATCCATCCCGCTGACCTCTGGGTCTTTGAGTGGCGCTGGATAGAGCCGTTCCTGCCCTTGTCCGTGGATGACAGGGCTTACGACGATGCATCGCGGCAATTGCTGGATCAACTGGTCTTGAAAATCATGCGCACCGGCGATCCGCTGGCCGCACAAAGTTTTCGGGATATGTGCCTGGGTTTTGCGCAAGCCCAATCGGACGGTGAGCCCAGGGTATTCTGGAAAATTGCCGCGGCTTTTTTTGAAGCTCTGGCGCAGGGTTTGCTGAAAGTCGATCTCTACGTCAAACGGGCGGCTTCACGGGTCTTGCTGCAATATGCATCGTTGGCGCAGGGCAGCACCCATGCATCTGACCGGCTTGCCCAGGACTTATTATTTTTCTGTGCCCAGGCCGTGGCCCCACGTGCCAGCGATGTGCCGGTTTTGTCGGCGGTTCGCGCCAGTTACGGATTGGCCCGGTTCAAGCCGGTTGATTATGAAGCCGTCCAGTTTGGGCGTTTTGATCCGGCCTTGCTGGCGCAAGCCCGCAAACGGATTGTGTCGGCCAAGGAAACCTGGTCGTCGCTGACAGCTGGCGATGTCGCCAAGTTCAAGACGGTGGCGGACCAGTTCAGCCTGGTGACGGATTCGCTGGTCAAGCTGCATCCGCCCAGCGAGCCGCTGGCCTCGGCCTTGTCCCGGGTGATCGATACAACCGTGCGCTCCGGGCACGCCCCGCCTATCGAGCTGGCGCTGGAAATGGCCACGGCGGTGTTGTACCTCGAGGCCGCGTTTGACGACCTCGACCCCAACGATCCGCAACTGACCATCCGTACCGCCCGACTGGCCGAGCGACTGGACGGTGTCCGAAATGGCGGCGAGGCGCAGCCGCTGGAAGCCTGGATGGAAGAGCTGTACCGGCACGTCAGCGACAAACAAACCATGGGCAGCGTGGTGGGCGAGCTGCGTATTTCCCTGAGTGAACTCGAGAAATCCCTGGACCTGTTTTTCCGCAATCCGCAGGACAAGGCGGTGTTGGCTGCGGTGCCGGGGCAGTTGTCGCAAATGCGCGGCGTGTTGTCCGTGTTGGGGCTGGACCAGGCCTCGCATGCGGTGCTGCGTATGCGCGACAGCGTGGAACAAATGCTGGTGACCGAGGTGGATGAACAACTGGCCCGTTCCGCCGGAACCTTTGACCAGTTGGGCAACAACCTGGGTGCGCTGAGCTTCTTGATTGACATGCTCAATTACCAGCCTGCGCTGGCCAAAAAACTTTTTGTTTACGATGAGTTGAAGGGCGAACTCAAACCCCTGATGGGACGCAGTCAGGCAGCGCCCGATGCCGCCGCCGCAGTCTCCGTCAGCAGCGAGTTGTCCCAGGAGGTGTTGTCTGTCGTCCAGGGCGCCGAGGCCGGTGTTTCTGCTGAAAACTTGAGTGACAAGCTTGACGTGTTGGCCACCCATGCGGCGTTGGCGGATCAACCCGCTCTGGCGCAGACCGCCCGCGAGGCGGCCATCGCCGTGGCTGGGCAAACCCAGGCGGGTTCCGATTCCTTGAGCCACCTGGTTGCGGCCGCCGTGACTGTGGCTGTGCCCGAGGTGGTGGCCGCCGATGCGGTTGATTTCGAAGAAGACGACTTGCGCGATATTTTCCTGGAGGAAGCCCGCGAGGTGGCTGGCCAGGCGCAAACCGCCCTTGCGGTCCTGGCCAACGAGCCAGCGGCCATGGGTGAACTCACGGTATTGCGCCGTGCCTTCCACACGCTCAAAGGCAGCTCGCGCATGGTCGGGCTCAACGAGTTCGGTGAAGCGGCCTGGTCGCTGGAGCAAATGCTCAATGGCTGGCTGGCGGAGCAAAAACCATCCAATGACCTGTTCCGGGCCTTGTGTGTGCAGGCCATGGACGGTTTTATGGCCTGGATCGACGATATTGCGGCCAGCCAGGACGCGTCGTGGAAAGCCGCGCCATTTCGTTCAAGCGCCGATGCCATGCGGGCGGAAGGGCGTTTTAGCGCCATTCAGTTGCCTGGGGCAGCTGTTGCGGAGTCGTCGCCTGAGCCGACGGAAGCGCTTGCGCCAGTCACAGCAGATGTGTCTGTGGCGCAAGTCGTGGCGGACATTGATTTTGACTTCTTGCTGGAGGACCCAGCGCTTGCGCCCCTTGCAGTCGCAGCGGCTGAGCAGCCTTTGGCCGACATCCAGGGCATTGATTTTGACAGCCTGTCATCGCTGGCCGGCCTCGGTGCCCCGGCCCCGGTGCTCGTTCAACCGGACTTCGCCGAGCCTGTGTTTGCGCTGGATATCTCGGAGCCGGTGTTTGCCGCAGAAGCCAACCCGGTCGAGCTATCGGACATCGATTTTGATACGCATTTCCTGACGGCTGCTGTGCCCGAAGGAGAGGCGGCGCCAGCCGAGCCCGTTTTGCCTGAAGTGACTGAGGTGGCTGAGGTGGCTGAGAGCTTCGCCGCCGAAGCTTTTGACTTTGCGCCTGTTCGCCATCCCGAGCCCGTGGTCGCCGTGACATCGTCTGTGGCTGATGCAGAGTTTTTCGAACCTTTTGAAAACCTGGCCGAACCCATGTCCATGGACGCCACCGGGGATGATCAGGTCAAGGTGATCGGCTCCCTGCGTATCGGTATTCCGCTGTACAACGTGTATTTGAACGAGGCCGACGAATGGTCGCGTCGTCTGGTCACCGAAGTCACGGAATGGACCCTGGAGCAGGACCGTCCCATCGCGGATTCCACCCTGGCCTTGACCCATTCACTGGCCGGCAGTTCAGCCACCGTGGGTTTTGATGCCTTGTCGGAAATGGCCAGGGCGCTGGAACATGCTTTGCGGCAGTCGCCTGTTCCACATGGGCACAGCGGCAGCCGGCACAGCCAGTTGTTTATCGATGCAGCGGAAGATATTCGGCGTTTGTTGCATCAGTTCGCTGCCGGTTTTCTCAAGCAGCCCGACCAGAACCTTCTGCAGGCCCTGCGTGACATCGACTTCTCGGAGCCAGCGAAACCGGACAACGTGACGGTGGTGCAGTTCGGTGCAGCACCCGCCGCAACTGCGGTTCTCTCGCCTGCGCCCGAATCCCTGGTTGCCGACGCCGTTGCGAGTGGCTTTGTGCCCGCCGAAACGATGGCAACTGCATCTGCGAGTTTGCCGCCGGCGATACATTTCTCCACCCCATCGGTGTTGGCCGCGCCCGCCCCCGTTGCCACCAGGTCGTTCGCCTCGGTGGCGTTCAACGAGGACATGGACGATGAGTTTGATGCGGTCGACGTCATCGATCCGGACTTGTTTCCGATTTTTGAAGAAGAAGGCGCCGAGTTGATGCCGCAGCTGGGGGGTGCCTTGCGGCAATGGGCCGCCCGTCCCGACAACCTGGGCGCACGCAACGAGGTCTTGCGGGCCTTGCACACACTCAAGGGCAGTGCGCGGCTGGCCGGCGCCATGCGGCTGGGTGAAATGGCCCACCGCATCGAGTCGGACATCGAACACATGGGTTCCGACGCGGCCGCCTCGCAAAACTTCGATGCCTTGCTGACCACCTTTGACGGGATGCAGGCGAACTTCGAGGCCTTGCGCCATCCCGGTGTGCCTGAAATCCTGGAGCCCTTGTCGCCACGGGCAACGGACGATGAGCCGGCGCCGGCTTCCCTGCAAGAGGCACTGGCGGTGCCGGCCACGGGCCGCAAAGTCATGATGTCCATGGCGCAAGCCACGGCATTGCAACCCCTGCGTCCGGCGGCGTCGGGCTCGGTACGGGTGCGGTCACAGTTGCTGGACCGCATGGTGAACCAGGCTGGCGAGGTCATGATCACACGCTCCCGCCTTGAGGCCGAGCTGAACCAGTTGCGCGGCTCGCTCAACGATTTGAGCGGTAACTTGAATCGCTTGCGTTCACAACTGCGCGACGTGGAGTTGCACTCCGAAACCCAGATGCAGTCGCGCTTGCAACAGGCCAAGGAAGCCCAGCTCGGTTTTGATCCGCTGGAGTTCGACCGTTTTACCCGCGTGCAGGAACTGACCCGCATGATGGCGGAGTCGGTCAATGACGTGGCGACCGTGCAGCGCACCTTGCAGCGAACCGTCGAAGCCACCGAGGATGATTTGATCGCCCAGGCGCGCCAGACCCGCGAATTGCAGCGCGATCTGCTGCGGACCCGCATGGTGGAGTTTGAAGGTATTTCCGAACGCCTGTACCGCGTGGTACGGCAAGCGTCCAAGGAAACCGGCAAGCAGGTGCGGCTGGACCTGCAGGGCGGCACCATCGAGATGGACCGCGGCATGCTGGACCGCATGACACCGGCGTTTGAACATTTGTTGCGCAATTGTGTGGCCCACGGCATTGAAGATCCGCAGGCCCGGACTGAGGCGGGTAAAGACGCCAATGGCTTGATCACCGTGAGCCTGCAGCAATCGGGCAATGACGTGTCGGTCGAATTCCGTGATGACGGTGCCGGCCTGAACCTGCAGCGCATCCGTGAAAAAGCCCTGGCTTCGGGCCTGTTGGCCGCAGGCCAGCAGATGGCTGACGATGAAGTCGCCAACATGATTTTTATGCCAGGCTTTTCCACCGCCGCCCAGGTCACCGAATTGTCAGGCCGGGGTATCGGCATGGACGTGGTGCGCTCCGAGGTCAACGCCCTGGGTGGCCGCATTGAAACCAGCACGGTGGCCGGCCAGGGCACCAACTTCAAGCTGGTGCTGCCCCTGACCACGGCGGTCACACAGGTGGTGATGTTGCGTGCCGGTACGTCCTCGGTCGGTGTGCCGGCCAATGTGGTTGAAACCGTGCGCCGGATCTCGGCCAAGGATTTGCAGCAGGCCTACAACACCGGCACGCTGGACGTCGCCGGCGAAGCCGTCCCTTTCTTCTGGTCGGGCGCCTTGTTGCAGGCTTCACGCCGCAGCAGCGAGCCGCAAGGGAAAACCGCGGCTGTGGTGATTTTCCGCAGTGCGGCCCAGCGGCTGGCCCTGCACGTCGATGAAGTGCTGGGTAACCAGGAGGTGGTGGTTAAAAATCTCGGGCCGCAGCTGTCGCGCCTGCCGGGTCTGGCCGGCATGTCGGTGCTGGCCTCGGGCGCCGTGGTGCTGATTTACAACCCGGTGGCCCTGGCCACCGTGTATGGCCAGCAAGCGCGGGGCTGGAGCTCCGACAGCGCCGAGCCGCACATGCTGGAGCAGGCGGCGGGTGGCGGCCAGGATTTGGCTGTCGCCGCGTCGGTGGCGCCGCAAATCCCGCTGATCCTGGTGGTGGACGATTCCATCACGGTGCGGCGCGTGACCCAGCGCCTGTTGCAGCGTGAAGGTTACCGCGTGGCCATGGCCGCGGATGGCTTGCAGGCGCTCGAACGCCTGCAGGAAGAACGGCCCACGGTGGTGTTGTCAGACATCGAAATGCCACGCATGGACGGTTTCGATCTGGCGCGCAACATCCGGGGTGATGTGCGCCTGAGCAGTTTGCCCATCATCATGATCACGTCGCGGATTGCTGAAAAACACCGCGAACATGCCAAGGAGTTAGGTGTTGATCATTACCTGGGCAAGCCTTATTCCGAGGATGAGCTGCTGAGTCTGATCCGCCAGTATTCCGCTGCAGAGGCCACGGTCTAAAGAAAAATAGGCCTCTAGCCCTTTCTGTAAGCGCGTTTATAGCTATGAAAGATATAGCAACTCAAGGCGCCTCCGATTTTTTCACACAAGCATAACGCTGCAGGGTCAGCTTGCGTGCCTCCTCGTGTTGCACGATAGGCAGCGGGTAGTCCTGGCCCAAGACCACGCCGGCCGCCGCCAGTTCCGCGGGGCTGGCCAGCCAGGGGCTGTGTAACGCGGCCGTGGGCAGTCGGGCCAGTTGCGGAACGTATTTGCGGATGAACTTGCCATCAGCATCAAACTTTTCACTTTGGCTGGTCGGGTTGAAGATACGGAAATAAGGCTGCGCGTCACAACCCGTGCTGGCAGCCCATTGCCAGCCGCCGTTGTTGGCCGACAAATCAAAGTCGTTGAGTTGCTCCGCAAAATAAGCTTCGCCCCAGCGCCAGTCGATGCCCAGGTCTTTCACCAGAAAACTGGCCGTGACCATGCGCAGGCGGTTGTGCATATAGCCGGTCTGCCGGATCTGCGCCATGGCCGCGTCGACCAGCGGGTAGCCAGTCCGGCCTTCGCACCAGGCCAGGAACAGCGCCTGGGCGCGCGGCCCCTGTTCCCAGACGACGGCATCGTAGGCCGGCTTGAAGGCCCGCGTGGCCACATGCGGGAAGTTGCTCAGGATTTGCGCGTAAAAATCACGCCAGATCAACTCGTTGAGCCAGACCGCCGCGCCTTCATTGCCCTGCTGAGACAAACCGAAAGCCGTGGCCGCCAGTTGACGGATGGACACCGTGCCAAAGCGCAGATGTATCCCCAGGTAACTTGGCCCTTTGACGGCGGGGTAGTCACGCGTGAGGTGGTAGCTCCCCATGCGTTTCCCAAAATCGTCAAACAGACTGGCCGCACCGCTGCTGCCGGTGGGGATTTTCAGCGTGGCGAGGTTGCTTGCCACAAAACCGATGTCGGCCAGTGTGGGTACGGCAGCGCGGTAGGCCAAAGGCCGGGCGGCGAGTGCCGCGCCGTAAAGCCTGACCGGATAGGGCCGCAGGTAAAAGTCGTCCACTTTTTTCAACCAGGCGTTTTTGTAAGGGGTGAACACGCTGTAAGGCTTGCCGGTTTGCGTCAGTATTTCCTGGCGCTCAAAAATGACATGGTCCTTGAAGCTGTGAAAAGCTGTGCCGGCCTGCGCCAGGGCCGTGCCCACCCTGGCGTCACGTGCCAGCGCCTGCGGCTCGTCGTCGTGGTTGGCAAAAACGGCATCGATGGACAAGGCCTGCGCCAGGGTCGGCAGGGTGTCGACGGCTTGGCCCTGCAGCACGATCAGCCCGGCATCGGCAAGGCCGTGTTGCCGCCCCAGCCGCTGCAACTGACCGTCCAGGTCCAGCAGCGATTCACGGATGAATTCCAGCCGTCGGTCGGCGCGGGGCAGGGCATCCAGGATCTCGCTGTCCAGCACAAAAACGCAAAAGACCTGCCGGCACGATTTCAGGGCATGAAAAAGCGCGGCATTGTCGTTCACCCGCAGATCGCGCCGGAACCACATCAGGCCGCGTTGGTAGTGTTGAGTCATGGTTGGAGGCTTACCTTTTGTGGGGCGAAATCTGCGTGGCGGCGGCCATGGCGCGGGCAGGGCCTGGCGCCCGGTTTTTTCTTCCCACGTCCACGCCTGCTGCGCGTAAAATCACGCCATGGCCATGGATTCTGCACCGATCAATCTCACTCACCATTTCCTGATTGCCATGCCCGGGCTGGACGACGAGGCTTTTGCAAAAAGCGTGGTTTATATGTGCGAGCACAGCGACCGGGGCGCGCTTGGCCTGGTGATTAACAAACCCAGCGACATCAACCTCAAAAATCTGTTCGACAAGGTGGCGCTGCCTTTGCGCCGCGATGACTTGACTGAATCGCCGGTGTTTCAGGGCGGGCCGGTGCAAACCGAGCGTGGTTTTGTGCTGCATGAATGTATGTTGCCGGGCAGCGAGTCCGTGTACGCCTCGACCATGACCATTCCGGGCGGGCTGGAAATGACCACCTCCAAGGATGTACTGGAGGCCTTGTCCACGGGTGCCGGGCCGCGCAAGGTGTTTGTCTCGCTGGGTTATTCGGCCTGGGGCGAGGGACAACTGGAGTCCGAAATTTCCGAAAACAGCTGGCTGACCGTGGAAGCGGATTTGTCGGTGATTTTCGATACGCCGGTCGAGCAGCGTTATGACAAGGCGCTGATGCTGCTGGGCTTGCAGAGCTGGATGTTGTCGCCCGAGGCCGGGCACGCATGAGGGCAGTGCCCCCGCCCGTCGTGGCCGCTGCCCTGCAAACATTTCTCGCTTTCGATTTTGGCCTCAAACGCACCGGGGTGGCTACCGGCAACCGCATCACCCACACGGCCACGCCGCAGGGCAGCATAGCCGCCCAAGGGGATGCCCGTTTTGCCGCCATTGCCCTGAAGCTCCGCGAGTGGCAACCCGACGCGCTGGTGGTGGGTATTCCATATCACCCGGACGGCGCCAGCCACGAGAACACCGCACGTGCCCTGAAGTTTGC
The DNA here is from genome assembly GCF_033446725.1 of Polaromonas potterensis. Taxonomy (NCBI): domain Bacteria; kingdom Pseudomonadati; phylum Pseudomonadota; class Betaproteobacteria; order Burkholderiales; family Comamonadaceae; genus Polaromonas; species Polaromonas potterensis. Next base: position 41,364 of record NZ_JAWQLX010000007.1, read on the forward strand.
CCGCCAGCTGCGTGGCCGGTTTGGCCTGCAGGTGTTCGAGGTGGATGAACGTTACAGCACCACCGAGGCCTTGTCGCAAGGCGCAAGTGATGCCGATGCGGCGTCGGCCTGCATCATCCTGGAGCAATTTCTAAGGAGCCTGTCATGACCAGCTTGACCCTGGATGCCGAAGCCTTGTACCGCGAGGTGCTGCGGGCCATGCGGCAGCTGTTGGCAAGTTATGCCCAAGCTCCCCGGCTGGTGGGTGTGGCTTCCGGTGGGGTCTGGCTGGCCGAACGCCTGCGCGCCGACCTGGCGTTGACGGACGAGGTAGGCACCTTGTCTTCGGCGATGCACCGCGATGATTTTGCCCAGCGCGGCCTGTCTGCCAGCGGCCAGACCGTGTTGCCTTTTGACGTCAACGGCGCCGACCTGATCGTGCTGGATGACGTGCTTTACACCGGGCGCACCATCCGTGCGGTGCTCAACGAGTTGTTTGACTACGGCCGGCCGGCCAGCGTCAAGCTGGTGGTGCTGGTGGACCGGGGTGGGCGGGAGTTGCCCATACAAGCCGATTTTGCGGCCGCCCGTGTGGCCTTGCCGGCCTCGCAGTCGCTGGCGCTGGCCCGCGGCGATGACGGCCATTTCAATTTTCAAGTCGAAGGAGCGATGACATGAACCCCTTCATTGGCAGCCTCGCGGCTCTGCGGAAAGTCTGACTGTGTTGTACCGACGCAATCCACAGCTCAATAAAAATGGTGAACTGATTCACCTGCTGTCCATTGAAGGCCTGCCCAAGGCCACACTGACACAGATCCTCGACACCGCTGCCAATTTTGTCAGCGTCAGCGATCGCGAGGTCAAAAAAGTCCCCTTGCTGCGCGGCAAGAGTGTCTTCAATCTCTTCTTCGAGAACTCCACCCGCACCCGCACCACCTTCGAGATCGCGGCGACGCGGCTGTCGGCCGATGTGATCAACCTCGACATCGCACGGTCCTCGGCTTCCAAGGGCGAGTCGCTGTTGGACACCATCTCCAACCTGAGCGCGATGGCGGCCGACCTGTTTGTGGTGCGCCACAGCGAATCCGGCGCGCCTTACCTGATTGCGCAACATGTGGCGCCCCATGTGCACGTGATCAACGCTGGCGATGGCCGCCATGCCCACCCCACACAAGGGTTGCTGGACATGTACACCATCCGCCACTACAAAAAAGACTTCAGCCAGCTCACGGTGGCGATTGTGGGCGACGTCTTGCACTCGCGTGTGGCCCGCTCGGATATTCATGCGCTGACCACGCTGGGCTGCCCCGAGGTGCGTGTGGTGGGCCCCAAAACCCTGGTGCCGGCCGACATGGCGCAAATGGGCGTGCGTGTCTGCCACACGCTGGAAGAAGGCATCAAGGGCGCCGATGTGGTCATCATGCTCAGGCTGCAAAACGAACGCATGTCCGGCGCCTTGTTGCCCAGCAGCCATGAGTTTTTTAAAAGTTTTGGTCTGACCAATGAAAAACTGCAGCTCGCCAAACCCGACGCGATTGTCATGCACCCCGGCCCGATCAACCGCGGGGTCGAGATCGACTCGGCCGTGGTGGATGGTGCGCAAAGTGTGATCTTGCCGCAGGTCACCTTTGGCATTGCCGTGCGTATGGCCGTGATGAGCATTGTGGCGGGAAATGAAGCATGAATATGAGCCCCCACGCTTGTCGCTTCGCGTACTACGCTTCCCCCCGAGGGGGCGCATTTTTCCTTGGGGCGGCCCTGCGGAAAAACATAGCTTCTGACGCTTGTCATTTCGCGCGCTGCGGAGAACCAACATGAAGATATTGATCAAAAACGGCCGTGTGATCGACCCGGCGTCCGGGTTCGACGAAGTCCGTGACGTGGCGATTGCCGCCGGGCGCATTGTTTCGCTCAAGGAAGCGGTCAGCGATTTTTCACCCAACAAAACCATAGACGCGACGGGCTGTGTGGTGGCGCCTGGCCTGATTGACTTGTCGGCGCGCCTGCGCGAGCCGGGTTATGAACACGAGGGCATGCTCGAAAGTGAGCTGGCCGCCGCCGTTGCCGGCGGCGTGACCAGCTTGGTGTGTCCGCCCGATACCGATCCGGTGCTGGATGAGCCCGGCCTGGTCGAGATGCTCAAGTTCCGTGCTGAAAAGATGCACCAGTCGCGAGTCTTTCCGCTGGGGGCGCTGACACGCGCGCTGAAGGGCGAAGCGCTGACGGAAATGGTCGAACTGACCGAAGCCGGTTGTGTCGGTTTCAGCCAGGCCGACGTGCCGCTGGTCAACACCCAGGTCTTGCTGCGTGCCCTGCAATATGCGGCCAGTTTTGGTTACACCGTCTGGTTGCGTCCGCAGGACAGCTGGCTGGGCGGCGGCGTGGCGGCCAGCGGGGCGCTGGCCACGCGTCTCGGCTTGAGTGGTGTACCGGCGATTGCCGAAACGATTGCGTTGCATACCCTTTTCGAGCTGGTGCGTGTGACTGGCGCCCGTGTGCATGTGTGTCGCATCAGCAGCGCGGCGGGCGTGGCCTTGCTGGCGCGCGCCAAGGTCGATGGCCTGGACGTGACGGCCGATGTCAGCATCAACAGCCTGCACCTGACCGATACCGATATTGGTTATTTTGACAGCCGCATGCGCGTGAACCCGCCGCTGCGCCAGCAGCGCGACCGCGATGCCTTGCGCCAGGCGCTGGCCGACGGCACCATCGATGCGCTGGTGTCCGATCACACGCCTGTGGAAGCCGATGCCAAAACTTTGCCCTTTGCCGAAGCCGAGCCAGGCGCCACCGGGCTGGAGCTTTTGTTAGGTCTGGCCTGCAAGTGGGGTCAGGACAGCGGCGTGGGCTTGCCTCGCGCGTTGGCGGTACTCACCAGCGAGCCGGCCCGGGTCCTGGGCAGCGCACTGGGGACGCTGCAAGCCAGTGCCGGGCAACTGGTTAGGGGCGGGGTGGCTGACATCTGTGTGTTTGATCCGCAGTCCGACTGGACAGTTCAGCCCGATGCCTTGCGCAGCCAGGGCAAACACACGCCGTTTTCCGGTTACCAGTTGCCAGCCCGTGTGCGCTGGACCCTGGTCGGCGGACAACTCGCGTACGAGGCCTGAGCCGCATGTCCCGGGCTCGCGCCGCCTGGCGCTTGTTGTGGGCCCTGGGCCATATCGCCGGAGGTCTGTGGACCATCTGGCGTTTGTTTCCCCAGCTGGATCAGCCCGCCAAAGAAGCCCGGGTTCACGCCTGGGCCCAGGCCATGTTGCGGGGCGTGGGCATCACGCTGGTGGTGCAGGGCCAGCCTGTGGCCAGCGGCCCGGCGCTGCTGGTGGCCAACCACCTGTCGTGGCTGGACATCGTGGTGATGCACGCCTCGCGTTATTGCCGTTTTGTCTCCAAGTCTGACATCCAGCACTGGCCCTTGGTAGGCACCTTGGCTGGTGGCGCCGGCACCCTGTACATAGAACGCACATCCAAGCGTGATGCGCACCGTCTGGTGCACCAGATGGCCGAGCGCCTGCGTTTGGGCGAGGTGCTGGCCGTGTTCCCCGAGGGCACGACCGGCGACAGCATCACGCTCAAGCCGTTTCACGCCAACTTGCTGCAGGCGGCGATTGCTGCGGACGCGCCTGTGCAGCCCCTGGCCTTGCGTTTTGTCGACGCGGGCACCGGGCTGACTTGTTTTGCGCCGCGTTACATCGATGACGATTCCATCTTTGTGTCGATCTGGGAAACCTTGTGCGTCAGGGAGTTACGTGCCGAAGTAATTTTTGGCGAGCCGCAACACTGCCAGGGCCGTGATCGGCGCAGCTGGGCGGCTGATCTGCAAAAAGAAGTGGAAGGCCTGCGCGGTACCCGGCCTTGAAGCGGGTTTATTCGCGCTGAAAAGTCACCACGTGGTCGACTTCGGCTCGAATGCCAATCCATTCACCCAGGGCATGGTCGTGGTGTGAAGGCACGTGGGCCATCACGGTTTCCCCGGTCTGCAACTTCAGCGTGTACAAAAATTCAGAGCCGCGAAACGCCTTGCGCAAAATCTGCGCTTTCACCGGTGCTGCGTCGTCATGCACGATGTCGTCGGCGCGCAGCAGCAGGTCACACACCCCATCGGCATAGGCGCCGGGTAGCGGACATTCCAGTACATCGCTCAAGTCACCCAGCGCGGTGTGTACCACCACGTTGTCGCCTTGCTGCGTGATATGGGCGCGGGTAAACACGCCGTGGCCGATGAAATCGGCGACAAAACGGGACGCCGGCCGGTGGTACAGCGCATAAGCGTCGTCCCACTGGTGCAAGCGGCCTTCATGCATCACGCCAATGCGGTCGCCAATGGCAAAGGCTTCGAGCTGGTCGTGGGTGACCAACAGCGCGGTGGCGCCGGCTTGTTTCAAAATACCACGCACCTCGTGGGCCAGACGTTCGCGCAAATCCACGTCGAGGTTGGAGAAAGGCTCGTCCAGCAAAAGCAGGCGCGGCTTGGGCGCCAATGCACGCGCCAATGCCACACGTTGTTGCTGGCCGCCTGACAACTCATGCGGGAAACGTTTTTGCACATTGCCCAGGCCGACCAGGTCCAGCGCTTCCTCGACCCGTTGCCGGCGCTCTTGCGGCTTCAAATGGGTCAGGCCAAAAGCCACGTTGTGCCCGACGTTCAAATGGGGGAACAAGGCGTAGTCCTGAAACACCATGCCGATGCGGCGTTCTTCCGCAGGTACATGAATCTTGCCGCCGCTGACCGTTTCATGGGCCAGCGAGATGCTGCCGGCTTGCGCCCGTTCCAGGCCGGCGACGGCGCGCAGCAAGGTGGTTTTGCCGCAACCCGAAGGGCCGATCAAGACGCCGATCTCACCGGCCAGCAGCCCCAGCGACACGCCGTCCACCGCAGGGCGGGAGCGGCCCGCATAGTGCACGACCAAGTTGGAAAGGTCCAAAAACATGCTGTGAATTGTAGATGCTTACAATTCTTGTTTGCATTTGCCGGGCCCCAAGTCCGTGGCTAGGTGCGGATATCAGGTTTGTCCGGCGATTGCCGCTTTCTTTTTGGACTTCATGCTTCGTCGTTTCATCCCGTCCGTGCTGCTGTTTCTGTTGATGGCCGTGCTCACCTTGCCGGTGCTGGCGGTGTTCTTGTCCTGGTTTGAAGTCGATCCCCAGGCCATGCCCATCCTGCAGCAAATGCTGCAAACCGTTTTACCTGAATACGCTTTCACCTCGCTGCTGCTGTGCCTGTCGGTCGCCCTGGGTGTGGCCGTGCTCGGCATGGCGACGGCCAGTGCGGTGAGTTTGTTTGAGTTTCCGGGCCGGCGGTTTTTCGCCTGGGCGCTGTTGTTGCCGCTGGCCATGCCGGCTTATGTGGTGGCGTATGCGTATACCGATTTTCTGCAATACGCCGGGCCTTTGCAAAGCTGGCTGCGTGCGAGTTTTGGCCTGCAGGGCCGCCTGCTGCCCGAGATACGCAGCCTGGGTGGTGCGGTGCTGGTGTTCACGGTCTCGCTGTATCCCTATGTGTATTTGCTGGCGCGCACCGCCTTGTCCGAGCGGGCCGTGCATTTGATGGAGGCCGCCCGCTTGCTGGGCGCGCCCTTGTCGCGCCGCATTCGCGAGGTCGCCTTGCCGCTGGCCAGACCGGCGGTGGCCGCTGGTGTGGCGCTGGCGCTGATGGAAACCCTGGCCGACTTCGGCGTGTCCAGCTACTTCGGCATCCAGACCTTCACGGCCGGTATTTACAAAGCCTGGTTGTCCATGGACAACCGCCTGGCTGCGGCCCAGCTCGCCACGGTGTTGTTGCTGGTGGTGGCGGTGTTGCTGAAGATTGAACACCACGCGCAAAAACGCATGCGTTTTTCCACCAGCCGGGGTGGGCGCGCCGGGGCCGCCGACGCGGCGCCCACGCCATTGCGCGGCCTGCGGGCCGGCATGGCCTGGACGGTGTGTGCACTGCCGATTGCGCTGGGTTTTGTGTTGCCCGTGTTGTTCATGTTTCGTCCCCTGGTGGCCGGCTGGGGCGAGTTGCCCTGGACACAATTTTGGCGCTGGTCCATGACCAGCTTGTGGCTGGCCGGTTTGAGCGCCGCCCTGGCCACCGCCGTGGCCCTGGGTCTGGCCTTCGCGCTGCGGCGCCAGCCTCACCTGATGACACGCGCCGCCGTGCAAGTCGCCAGCCTGGGTTATGCCGTGCCGGGTGCCGTGATTGTGGTGGGTCTGTTGTTGCCGGTGGGCTGGCTACAGGCCGCCGCGCCGCAAACCGCGGCGGGTTACTGGGTCACAGGCACGGTGCTGGGGCTGGTCTGGGCTTACCTGGTCCGTTTCACCGCGGTGGCGCTGCAGTCGGTGCAAAGTGGCTACTCGCGGATTCCCGCCAGCTTTGATGACAGCGCACGCATGTTGGGCAGCACCGGTGCGGCGCTGTTGGCGCGTGTGCATTGGCCCTTGCTCAAACGCTCGGTGGGCGTGGCTGCGCTGCTGGTGTTTGTTGATGTGATGAAGGAGTTGCCTGCCACCTTGGTGCTGCGTCCCTTCAATAGCGACACCCTGGCCGTGGTGACTTACCAGTTGGCCAGAGACGAACGCCTGGGCGAAGCCGCATTGCCGGCGCTGGCCCTGGTTCTGGTCGGCTTGTTGCCGGTGCTGCTGCTGGGTCGCACCTTGCGCGCGAAATAAACCAACGCGAATTTTTTCGCTGAGAGCGTGTGCCCGACTGTAGGCACCCACCTACGCCCATCCTTTGCCTCAACCTACCCGGGTGACGCGGCCTCCCACGTAAGGTGAAGTTCTCTATCGCAAACATTCGGTACGCGATGCAAACTTACCTCAGGAGGTCAGCATGAACAAGGATCAAGTTGAAGGGAACTGGCTGCAGTTCAAAGGCAAGGTCAAGGAGCAGTGGGGCAAGCTCACGGACGACGATTTGGACGTCATCGACGGCAAACGCGAGCAGTTGCTGGGCCGTATTCAAGAGCGTTACGGCATTGCCAAAGACGAGGCTGAAAAACAGGTGGTCTCGTTTCATGAAGGCAACCCCACCAACTTTTTCGAACGTTATTGAGGGCCACCCACACCTGAAAAGGTGTGCCGCTGTGCTTCTCCCGTTCCAACCATCACGCCTCTAAAGGAAACATTATGAAGTTAAAGCTAATCATGCTCACGCTGGCGGTGTCCTGCACGTTTGCCGGCAATGCCATGGCCTTGTCCAAGGACGAATACAAGGTCCAGAAAGAGCGCATTGAAATGGAGTACAAGGCCAGCCGCGACAAATGCGCCTCCTTGAGTTCCAACGCCAAAGACATTTGCCAGGCGGAAGCCAAGGGCACTGAAAAAGTCGCCAAGGCCGAACTGGAAGCCCAGTACAAACCCAACCCCAGCCACGACAAAAAAATACGGGATGCCAAAGCCGATGCAGCGTATGACGTGGCCAAGGAGAAATGTGACGACCTGGCCGGCAACACCAAAACCGTCTGTGTGAAAGAAGCCCAGGCAGCGCGTACCACCGCGAAGGCCGACGCCAAGGTCAGCAAAGTCAGCGCAGACGCGAACAAGGACAAGGCCGCAGACATGGCTGGCGTCCAAAAAGATGCGGCTGTCGACAAGCGCGACGCCAACTACGAAGTTGCCAAGGCGCGTTGTGATTCACTGGCGGGCGGTGCCAAAGACGGCTGCCTGAACGATGCCAAGGCAAAATTTGGCATGAAATAAGCGGTGCGGCGCTAGCCGTGATGCCCGTCCCGAACATCCCGGCCTGCTGCTGCAGGACCGGGATTTCTTGTTTTTACAAGCCAGATTGGCATCCAACCCATAAGGAATGGGCGCAAGCAGCTATTATTTTTATAGCGACTGTGTTTCGCATGAACTGCCGGGCGCTGAGCGCGCATCCGGTGCGGTCTTTCGGAATGCTTAAAATGGCGGCAATCCAAGGACACATGATGCATATCGACAAAGAACTCGACACCCGCGGCCTGAACTGCCCGCTGCCTATCCTGAAAGCCAAAAAAGCGCTGGCTGAAATGAGCAGCGGCCAACTGTTGCGGGTGGTGTCGACCGACTCCGGCTCCACGCGCGACTTCATGGCCTTTGCCAAACAGACCGGCAACGAGCTGGTGGAACAGCAAACCGAAGGCGCGGACTTCATCCACGTGCTCAAACGCCGTTAACTCGCCCCCACGCTTTTCACTGCGTGTAAGGCGCTGCCCCCCGAGGGGGCTGTGCTTACTTGGGGCGGCCCTGCGCTGCGCACGCGCGCAGTTACTGCTAGCTGAGCCTTTAGCGCACCTGAAGATTCTTCAGGTAATTGCGGAAATGTTCGCCAACGTCCGGATGCTGCAGCGCCAGCTCCACCGTGGCTTCCAGAAAACCTTCCTTGCTGCCGCAGTCGTAACGTTTGCCGCTGTACTGGAAGGCATAAACACTTTCCTCGCTCATCAAACCGGCAATGCCGTCGGTCAGCTGGATTTCCCCGCCAACGCCGCGCGGCTGGTTGCGGATGTGCCGGAACACGGCGGGCGTGAGGATGTAGCGGCCGGCCACGCCCATGCGTGAAGGCGCAAGCTCCGGCGCGGGTTTTTCGACCATTTTGCTGACTTTCATCAGCCGTTCGTTGACCGCTTCGCCCGCGACAATGCCGTAGCGGCGGGTGTGCTCCAGCGGCACTTCCTGCACCGCCAGCAGCGATTGCTGCAATTCCTCAAACTGTGCCGCCATCTGGGCCAGCACCGGCGGCATGCCCACCATCAGATCGTCGGCCAGCAACACGGCAAAGGGTTCGTGGCCCACCAGATGTTCGGCGCACAGGACCGCATGGCCCAGGCCCAGCGATCGCGGCTGGCGAACATAGGAGAAATCCATGTCATCGGGCTGCATGGAGCGCACCAGGGCCAGCAACTGCTGTTTGCCGGCGGCTTCCAGCTCGCTCTCCAGTTCGTACGCGGTATCGAAGTGGTCTTCGATGGCCCGCTTGTTGCGACCCGTGACAAAAATCATGTGGCGTATGCCGGCTGCGTAGGCTTCTTCGACGGCGTACTGGATCAAGGGCTTGTCCACCACGGGCAACATTTCCTTGGGCTGGGCCTTGGTGGCGGGTAAAAAACGAGTGCCCAGGCCGGCGACCGGGAAAACGGCCTTCTTTAAAGCGGTGACTTTTTTCATCGACATGTAATTTGAATAAGGCTAGAGTGTTGCGTTGCTGATACAGGTCAGGCGTGCAGCAAGAATAACAAACAAGGCCATTCGCGGCCAGGCAAAAGGGGCTTTGAGTGGACATCTTACTTCTTGACGCATTGGTTCCGGAGGCCATGGCCTGGCTTGAATCCAGGCACAGCGTGGCCTACAGGCCCGAACTGGCGGACGATCTGGTGGACTTGCGCAAGGCCGCGTACAAAACCCGCGGCCTTGTTTTCCCCCGCCAAACCGTGGTGACCCGCGAGTTTCTGGATTTCTTGCCCAAACTCAAAGCGGTTGGCCGCCTGCATGTGGGCAGCGACAACACCGACCTGGAAGCCTGCAGGGAGCGCGGCATCAAGGTGATCCATGCCAGCAGCGCCAATGTGCGCTCCAACGCCGAATACCTGCTGAGCAGTTTGTTGTTGCTGTACCGGCGTGGTGTGGTGTCGGCACTGATGGGCAAGCGCCACCCGACGGCGCAGATGGGCCGCGAGCTACACGGCAGCACCGTCGGCATTCTGGGCCTGGCCCCGACAGCCCACACGCTGGCCGGCATGCTCACGGGCCTGGGCGTACGCCTGATCGGTTATGACCCGGCGGTCCACCACACCGCGCCTATCTGGGAGCGTTTGCGTATCCAACCGGTGACCCTGACCGAACTGGTCAGCCAGGCGGATGCGGTGTCGGTGCAGATGTTGTATGCCACGCGTTTTCGCGGTTTTGTGAACGACAAGTTGCTCGCCGCCTGCAAACGCAGGCAGTTGTGGGTGGGCATCAGCCGCAGCGCCCTGTTTGATGAAACCGCTTTGGCCGCCGCCCTGAGTGACGGCCGTATCGAGGCCTGCATTCTGGACGGTGCCGAGGACAATTTCACGCGGGACGACACGCCGGTCCGAGGGCTGAAAAACCTGTTCATCACGCCCCGCCTGGGTTCACACACCCGTGAAGCGCGGCTGCGCTCTAGCTGGTATGTGGCGCACCGCATGCATGAAGCCATCACGGCCGGACCGCGCGGTGTGGATTTCATGCCCAGCGCCCCCATGGACATGGAACTGCCAGGCGCTGTGTCACCGTCGCAGTGGGGCGAGCCGGAGTTCATGAATAGATGAAGCCCCCCACGGTCGCTCTACTAGCGTGTAGCTCCCTGCCCCCCTAGGGGGCCGCTGCGCCTGCGGCCCGGCGAAGCCGGTTCCGCGGCCCCTGCTTGACGGGGAACCTTCGCGCAGAACTAAAAAAGCCCCGTTGAACGGGGCTTTTTTGCGAACGGCTGTCGTATGGTTATTTCAAGCGCGCCAGTTGCTCGCTGATTTTTTCAAGCGTCGCCGTGTAGTCGCTCAAACGCTTGCGTTCCTGTTCCAGCACGGCCGGCGGCACCTTGTTCACAAAGGCTTCGTTGGCGAGTTTGGCCTTGACCTTGACCAGCTCGCCTTCGAGGCGGGTGGCTTCCTTGCCCAGGCGGATTTTTTCAGCGGCGACATCGACTTCCATGTGCAGGCAGACTTTGGCTTCTCCCACAACGGCGACAGGCGCCGCCTCGGCCGCCTTGGCCCATTCGGTTTCGCTTTCAAACACCCTGACTTCGCTGAGTTTGGCCAGCGCCTTGATGACGGGCGCGGACTGCGTCATGAAGGCGTGGTCGCCGACGACAAACAGCGGCAGCCGTGTGGCTGGTGACACTTTCATTTCACCGCGCAGGTTGCGGCAGGCGTCCACCAGTGTCTTGAGCTTGGCGACATGCGCTTCGGCTTGTTCGTCGATTTTTGCCGGCTGGCTGGTCGGGTAGGCGGCCTGGCCGATGAACTCGCCTTTTTTCAGGCCGGCCACCGGTGCGACTTTTTGCCAGAGCTCTTCGGTGATGAAAGGAATCACCGGATGCGCCAGGCGCAGGATGGCCTCCAGCGTGCGGATCAAGGTGCGGCGGGTCGCGCGTTGTTGCGCCTCCGTGCCGGTCTGGATCTGCACCTTGGCGATTTCCAGGTACCAGTCGCAGAACTCGTCCCAGATGAACTGATACAGGCTGCCCGCGACGTTGTCCAGGCGGTAGTCGGTAAACCCTTTGGCCACATCGGCTTCCACGCGTTGCAAGGTGGAGGCAATCCAACGGTCAGCTTGCGAAAAACTCAGGTAGTTGTGGAACTCGCCGCCGGGCGCGCATTGTTCCTTGCTGTGTTCGGCCAGACCGCAGTCCTGGCCTTCGCAGTTCATCAAGGTGAAACGGGTGGCGTTCCAGAGCTTGTTGCAGAAGTTGCGGTAACCCTCGCAACGTTTGCTGTCGAAGTTGATGCTGCGGCCCAGGCTGGCCAGCGAGGCAAAGGTGAAACGCAGGGCATCGGCGCCATAGGCCGGGATGCCGACCGGGAATTCCTTCTCGGTGTTTTTGCGCACGGCAGGTGCGGTTTCGGGCTTGCGCAGGCCTTGCGAACGTTTGTCCAGCAGCGGTGCCAGTTCAATGCCGTCGATCAGATCGACCGGGTCCAGCACATTGCCCTCGGACTTGCTCATTTTCTTGCCGTGGGAATCCTTCACCAAACCGTGGATGTAGACATGGTGGAAAGGTACCTGGCCGGTGAAATGCGTGGTCATCATGATCATCCGGGCGACCCAGAAGAAGATGATGTCGTAACCCGTGACCAGCACGCTGGACGGCAAAAAGAGGTCCAGCTCCTTGGTCTTTTCGGGCCAGCCCAGCGAAGAGAAAGGCACCAGCGCCGACGAGTACCAGGTGTCCAGCACGTCTTCGTCGCGGGTCAAATGCAATTCGTCATTGAGCCTATCGCCCCAGAACGCTAGTCCCTTGATGCGTGCTTCTTCCTCGGTATTCGCAACGAACACATTGCCTTGCTGGTCGTACCAGGCCGGGATCTGGTGGCCCCACCAGAGCTGGCGCGAAATACACCAGTCCTGGATGTTGCCCATCCACTGGTTGTAGGTATTGACCCACTGCTCAGGCACAAACTTGACAGCGCCGCTGTCGATCGCATCAATGGCTTTTTGCGCGATGGACTTGCCGGTCGGGTCTTGTTCTGAAACTTTGTTCACCGCGACAAACCACTGGTCGGTCAGCATGGGTTCGATGACCTGGCCGGTGCGGGCGCAACGCGGCACCATGAGTTTGTGTTTTTTGACCTCGACCAGAAAACCTTGGGCTTCGAGGTCGGCGACAACCGCCTTGCGGGCGACGAAGCGGTCCATGCCGCGGTATTTCTCGGGCGCGTTGTCATTGATGGCCGCATCCAGCGTCAACACGCCGATGATGGGCAGGCCATGGCGTTGGCCAACGGCATAGTCGTTGGTGTCGTGTGCTGGCGTGACCTTGACCACGCCGGTGCCGAAGGCCTTGTCTACGTAATCGTCGGCAATGACCGGGATATTGCGCTCGCACAATGGCAACACCACCTGCTTGCCGATCAGCGCGGTATAGCGCTCGTCTTCCGGATGCACCATCACGGCCACGTCGCCCAGCATGGTTTCGGGACGGGTGGTGGCGACGGTGATGGAACCCGAGCCGTCGGCCAGCGGGTAGCGGATGTGCCAGAGGAAGCCGTCTTCCTCTTCGCTTTCGACTTCCAGGTCGGAGACGGCGGACTTGAGGATAGGGTCCCAGTTGACCAGGCGTTTGCCGCGGTAGATCAGGCCTTGTTCATACAGCTGCACAAAGGTCGAGGTGACCACCTTGGACATTTTGGGGTCCATGGTGAAGTATTCGTGTTTCCACGACACCGAGTCACCCATGCGGCGCATCTGGCGCGTGATGGTGGAGCCGGACTCTTCCTTCCACTCCCAGATTTTCGAGACGAAGTTCTTGCGGCCCAGGTCGTGACGGCTTTGGCCTTCACCCTGCAGCTTGCGCTCCACCACGATTTGCGTGGCGATGCCGGCGTGGTCGGTGCCAGGCACCCACAAGGTGTTGTCGCCCTTCATGCGGTGGTAACGCGCCAGCGAGTCCATGATGGTCTGGTTGAAGGCGTGGCCCATGTGCAAGGTGCCGGTCACATTGGGCGGCGGCAACTGGATGGAGAATGAAGGTTTGGCGGCGTCCAGCGTCGGCTCATAAAGGCCGCTTTGCTCCCACAGCGGGCTCCATTGGCTTTCGATCGCCGCGGGCTCGAAAGACTTGGCCAGGCTGTCCAGCCCCGGCGTGGGCACGGTGACCCGGGCGGGCGCAGGTTCGGCAGCGGCGGGTGTGGCGGGCGTGGGCTTGGCAGAGTCGGTCATGGGGTGCAATGAAAAACGGCATCTGGTGAGATGCCGCTGGGGTGGATACAGTGCCCCGATTTTATTCGACTGGCTGCCTTTGCGGGGCAAGAGGCCTTCAAACGACCGTTAAAGGCCTGTTAAGCGGGTGGAACCGGCTTGGCCGCCGCAATACAGGCTTGCAACACCTGGGTATCGCCGAGCTGGTTGGCCAGGATCAGGATCAGGCGGGCGTTGAGCAACTCGGACTGCTCCCGGCTCAGGCCCTGGTGGGCGTCAAGCAGGCATTCGTAGAACGCATCGGCGTCCTGGAGGTTGGGGCTGGTTTGAAAGGAAGCGTCGGTTTTCATGGGTGTTCTTACGCAGGTCAGTGCATGCAAAGGGTTTTTTCCACGGCGGCGATCAGCTGGCTGTCCACGGCTTGGCCGGTGGCGGCCAGGTAGCCGTCCGGCCGCATCAGGGCCCAGGCCTGGCCAGACGCCTGGCAGGCGCCCTGCAGGTGGCCGACGCCGCGGGCATTGGTATCCCAGATGTGTTCGAGCGCCTGCGCCCGATCGCCCGGGCTCAGCACCTGCACACTGCGCACAGGCGCATGTTTTGCCAGTTGCTTCAGGCGCTGCGCCGTGGCCGGCGTCAGCTCGCCGAACACCAGCAGCAGCAGGTCACCCGCGGCCCACTGCAGCAGGTCGTTGACCACACCTTCGGCGCCCGGCCGGGGGGGCTTGGTGCCGGCCTGACCCCGGGTCCATGAGAAGGCCACGTTCTGCACCGACTGGCCACCGGCCGTGCCGCAGATGCTGGAGCGGGTATAGGGGTTGGCGACCGCCATGCGGCCGGTGTTGACGAAGAGGCGCGCGAACAGATGTTGCTTGGCCAGGCTGATGGCGGCACAGCGGAACAGCCGCTCCACGCCGTCGGCTGGTCGCAGAAAGCGCGCCGTGCGGTTGGTGACCAGCACGTTTTGCTGCGCGGCCTCGTGGCGTTCCTCGTGGTAGCTGTCCAGCAACTTGGGCGTGGCCCGGCCCTGCAGCACGGCGGCGAGCTTCCAGGCCAGGTTGTCGGCGTCGGCGATGCCGGTGTTGCCGCCGCGCGCGCCGAAGGGGCTGACCACCTTGGCCGAGTCCCCCATGAAAAACACGCGGCCGTGGCGCATCTGGTCGATGCATTCGCTGCGGTAGGCATAGGGGCCGACCCAGACGATCTCGACGCCCACGTCCTTGCCGAACTGGCGCATCAGGCGTTCGCGCACCACGTCTTCCTGGCTCACGTAGGCCGGGTCGGCATCGGGCGCCATCTGGTAGTCGATGCGCCAGACCTCGTCACCCATCAGGTGTTGCCAGACTGCGCGGTTTTCGTTGAACGGCGCCTCGACCCAGGTGTGGCGTTCCACCGGCGGGTGCGTGGTGAAACGCACGTCGGCGATGCACCAGCGGTCATCGCCCTTCTTGGCGGTGATGCTTGCCTCGCACCACTGGCGAAACGGGCTGCGCGCGCCGGTGGCGTCGATGACATGGTCGGCCTCGATCTGGTAGCTGCCGGCCGGTGTTTCCACCGTCAGCGTCGCGTAGTCGGCGTTCTGCGTGAAATGGCTGATCCGGTTGTTCCAGCGCAGATCGATCTGGCCGAGGGCGTAGATCCGCTCGACCAGAAAACCCTCGATATAAAACTGCTGAATGTTGATGAACGGCGGCTGGATCGACAGGTTGTAGGCGCTTTGTTGCGCCAGGTCGAAGGAGTAGACCTCGTCATCGCCGGCAAATGTGCGGCCCACGCTCCATTGCACGCCTTTGGCGGCGATGGGGTCGTAGACGCCGAGCCGGTGAAAGATCTCCAGCGACTTCTGCGTGTAGCAGATGCCGCGCGAGGACGCGCCCTTGACGCCGACGGTGTTGTCTTCGTCCAGCAGCACGGCCTTGACGCCCTGGCGGGCCAGAGCGCAGGCCAGGGTCAGGCCGGTGATACCGCCGCCGACGATCACGACGGGGTGGCGGTGGGTTTTGCCAGTGGTCAGCTCTTCGGGCGGGACGAAGGGGTACTCGGGCAGGACATAGCCCGTGCCGCGCGTGAATTCGTAGCCGTTGGTGAAGGCCGTGTCGGCATACGGTAGGGGCATTTCAGTCTCCAGCACGCTTGGGTTCCTTGGAAGGTATATGAACGAAATTGGCCACTGGCCCATTACCCGTCAGCGCCGTAAGCTATAAAAAATATAGCGAACGGCGTTGAGGGGGATCACTCCAGCGTGATACCGCGGTCCTTGATCAACTGGTGCCAGATCTTGATTTCCGACTGCGTGTAGGCCGCCATGGCTGCGGCGTCGCTCGGCACCGGCTCCCAGGCCGCCTCAAACAGTTTTCTCTTCACGTCGGCGTTGGCGAGGGCCAGCTGCATCTCGTGCGTCAGCTTGGCTTGCACATCCTTGGGCGTGCTGACGGGCACGACCAGGCCTTGCCAGGCGTAGGCCTCGACATCCTTGAAACCCAGTTCGGCCATGGTGGGTACGTCGGGCAGCTGCGGTATGCGCTTGGCCGACAGAATGGTCAGCGGCACCAGCTTGCCGGCCTTGATGGCACTCATGCCGCTGGAGGTGTCGACCATCATCAGCGGGATCTGGCCGCCCATCACGTCCTGCAATGCCGGCGCTGCGCCGCGGTAGGGCACGTGGACGAGGAACAGGCCGGTGCGGCTCTTGAGCAGTTCCATCGCCAGATGGTGCGGGCTGCCGTTGCCGGGCGAGCCATAACTCAGCTTGCCGGGATCGGCCTTGGCCATCGCCATCATCTGTTTGGCGTCCTTGATGCCGGCGCTGGGCGCTGCCACCAGCAACAGCGGTGCGCGCGCCATCAGGCCGATAGGCGCGAAGTCCTTCGCCGGGTCGTAGGGCAGTTTTTTGTACAGCACCGGGTTGTAGACCAGCACGCCGTTGTCGGCCGTGAACATGGTGTAGCCGTCGCCGGGCGCTTTGGCCGTGATGTCGGCGCCGATGATGGCTCCGGCGCCAGGCCGGTTGTCGATCAGCACCGGCTGGCCCAGTTGTGTCGACATCTGGGCGGCGATGGTGCGGGCCAGGAAGTCGGTGCCACCACCGGCCGGGTAACCCACCACCCAGCGCACGGGTTTGTTGGGGAAGGTCTGGGCTTGGGCCAGGGGCGCTGTCGTGACGGCCAGGCCGAGCAGGCCGAGAGTGAGCGTGCGGCGGGCCGCAGAAATCAGATTCAACAAGTTTGTCTCCTCGTTCAAGGGGGGGGCGAAAAAATGCGCCGCAGCCCGGGTGCCCACTCTGCGGTGGATGGCCCCGGCAAGGACGGCGCGGGGGGAAATCAGTCGGTGCGGCCTCCGTATTCGGGGCGGTCGTTGCTTTGCGGCTTGAGGGCCTCGGCGGCTTTGCCGGCGGCGCGGTCATGGCGCCACTGTTCCTTGCGCGCGGTCCATTCGGCCAGGCGTGCATGCGCGGTTTTGCTTTCCTGCAGCATCTGGAATTCATCGGCCAACTGGGCCGTTAGCTCCAGGCGCACACCATTGGGATCAAAGAAATAAATGCTTTTGAAAATGTGGTGGTCGGTCACGCCCAGCACCTCGATGCCGTCGGCCTCCAGGCGGGTTTTCATGGCTTCGAGGTCGGCCACGGTGTTGACGCGAAAAGAAATGTGGTTGACCCACAGCGGCGTGTTCGGCGAGGGCAGGGCCGCTTCGTCGTTGCCCAGGTCAAAAAACGCGATGAAAGAGCCGTCCTGCAAGCGAAAGAAAAAGTGCGTGTAGGGGCAGTATTCGCCGGTACTGGGCACGTAGTCGCTCTGGATGATGTGGTACAGCGGCAGACCCAGAATGTCTTCGTAAAAATGCCGGGTTTCCTCGGCATCTTTGGCGCGGTAGGCGTAGTGGTGCAGTTGCTGAACGGGCGCTGGCGCGGGCAGCGAGGACGGGGTCGGATTTTTCATCAGGGCAACCATGGGCAATCTCCAAGTTAAACAGCGGGACGGGTTCCTGGTGAGTCCGTCCTGGCACAGGTTGTAAATTTACCTATGCATAACGCATTTACTATAACGTAATCAAAAGCGGCTGCCAAGGCGCTTGATGCGGCGGAGCGCCGGGCTGGTTGAGAATAATTATCAATTGCATCAATCCCATAGGTTTTTTCATTTCCATGGATTGAGGCAAGTTATTAGACGCAGCGCCCGAATCGGACTAAGGTTTATCCGCCCTCGAGGATTTCACTCAAGGCAAGGCGCGATTTTTCACCTCATCACCCATGAAGGAGATATCCATGGCTGCTCTCAAAGGCTCCAAAACGGAAGAAAACCTGAAAGCCGCATTTGCCGGCGAATCACAGGCCAACCGTCGTTATCTGTATTTCGCGAACAAGGCTGACGTTGAAGGCCAGAACGATGTGTCCGCACTGTTCCGCTCGACCGCGGAAGGTGAAACCGGCCACGCCCACGGTCACTTGGAATGGCTGGAGCAATGTGGCGACCCCGCCACCGGCATGCCCTTCGGTGCGACGCGTGACAACCTCAAATCGGCCATCGCCGGTGAAACCCACGAGTACACCGACATGTACCCCGGCATGGCCAAAACCGCGCGTGACGAAGGCCACGACGAAGTGGCCGACTGGTTTGAGACCCTGGCCAAGGCCGAGCGTTCGCATGCCAATCGTTACACCAAGGCCCTGGCAGAACTAGTGGATTGATTTTTTTTGCCCGTTGCGCTGCAAGGCGTGGCGGGTTTTGGAAAAAAATCCGTGCATATTTTTTCTGAAACCCACCCACTACTACGGGAAGCTCTAGAAATTCGATTATCGGGATGCAGGGCAAGGCGTCCGGAGCGCAGGACACCGGAATGCACTTCGGTGCATGAGGATTCCGAGCACCGCGCAACGCTGCCATGCGCCCGAGAATCGGATTTATAGAGCTTCCCCAAAGAGGCACACCATGGCTACAGAAGGCAACCTCGCAGCGCCTACCCGTCATGCAATTGACTGGAAAAACCCGGATTATTACAACGAGGCGGCGACTCTCCATGAGATGGAGCGCATCTTCGACATCTGCCACGGCTGCCGCCGCTGTGTGAGCCTGTGCGGTGCTTTCCCCACCTTGTTTGACCTGGTGGATGAAAGCAAAACCGGCGAGGTGGACGGGGTGGACAAGAAGGACTACATGAAAGTGGTCGACCAGTGCTACATGTGCGACCTCTGCTACATGACCAAGTGCCCTTATGTGCCGCCGCATGAGTTCAACCTGGACTTTCCGCACACCATGCTGCGCGCCAAGGCCATCAAGTTCAAAAAAGGCGAGGTCGGCGCGGCTGAAAAATTCCTGGCCTCCACCGACGTGCACGGTCAGTTTGCCGGCATTCCCATCGTGGTGCAGGTGGTCAACGCCGTCACAAAAACCAAACCGGTACGCGCCGTGATGGAAAAGGTGATGGGTGTGGATAAAAACGCCTGGCTGCCCGAACTGGCCACACACAAGTTCCGTCCCAGCGCGCTGGAGTCACCATCGCATGCGGTGAAAGACGGCGTCAAGACGCCCGGCAAGGTCGCGATTTATGCGACCTGTTATGTCAATTACAACGAGCCCGGCATCGGCCACGATTTGCTCAAAATTCTTGACCACAACGAAGTGCCTTATGTGCTGGTTGAAAAGGAAAAATGCTGCGGCATGCCCAAGCTGGAGTTGGGCGACCTGGACTCGGTCAACAGCAGCAAGGAAACCAATATCCCGGTGCTGGTCAAATACGCCAAGGACGGCTTTGCCATCCTGAGCGCAGTGCCGAGTTGCACCTTGATGTTCAAGCAGGAAATCCCTTTGATGTATCCCGAGGATGCCGATGTGCAACTCGTCAAGGACCACATGTGGGACCCGTTTGAATACCTGATGGCACGCAAACGAGAAGGCCTGCTCAAAACCGAATTCAGCACGCCGCTGGGCAAGATCAGTTACCAGATCCCGTGCCACGGCCGGGTGCAAAACATCGGCAAGAAGACCGAGGAAATGCTCAAGATGGTGCCTGGCACCAGCGTGCAAACCCACGAGCGTTGTTCCGGCCATGCCGGCACCTTTGGCGTGAAAGTGCCGTACCACCAGCAGGCCATGAAAATTGGCAAGCCGCTGTTCAAGGCCATGGCCAGCCACAAGGACGGCGGCCTGCCCGATGTGATCAGCAGCGACTGCCCGCTGGGCGGCCACCACATTGCCCAGGGTTTTGAGGTCAACCAGTTGGGCGCAGCGCCGCAACAACATCCGCTGACCTTGATACGCACAGCCTACGGCCTGAAATGAACGGACGACCTGCCATGCACAACACCGGAAAAATCACCCGCGACAGCCTCATGACCCTGGAGGCCTACAGCCAATACCGCAAGGACAACAAGCCGACCATCATGGCGCACCGCCGGCTGCGCAGCGTGCGTTTGGGTGAGTTCATCAACCTGCAGTTTGAAAGCGAAACCAGCATCCGTTACCAGATCCAGGAAATGTTGCGCATCGAAAAAATCTTCGAGGAAGACGGCATAGAGCAGGAGATCGAGGCTTATGCGCCGCTGCTGCCCGACGGCAGCAACTGGAAGGGCACCTTGATGCTGGAGTACCCCGATGTCAACGAACGAAAACGTGAACTGGCCCGCCTGATTGGTGTCGAAGACCGTTTGTTTGTCGAGGTCGAGGGCCACGCCCGGGTGTACGCGATTGCCGACGAAGACATGGACCGTGAAAACGAGGAGAAAACCTCGGCCGTGCATTTTGTGCGTTTCGAGCTGGACCCGGCCATGTGCGCCGCCGTCAAGGCCGGTGCCAGTGTCAAGCTGGGCTGCGACCACAGGAACTATCCGGCGCATGTGACGATCGCCGCAGAAACGCTGGCATCACTGGCCAGCGATCTGCGCTGATCAGGGCCAACAGCAAAGGCCCGCGGGCGGCCTGACTGGGGGCGGTGTCGTAAAGTCGGGGATTGCTTGCCAACCCATTCCCCAGGACCCATGCTGTTTCTTATCTCGCCCGCCAAATCACTGGACTACGACACGCCTGCCCACACCGCGGCGCACACCCAACCCCTTTTCACGCACCAGTCGGCCCAGCTGATCGAGGTGCTCAAGACCCAGTCCCCGCAGCAAATCAGCACGCTGATGAAGCTCTCGGACACCCTGGCCGGCCTGAATGTGGCGCGTTACCAGGCCTGGTCGCCCAAATTCACCGCCAAAAACTCCAAACAGGCGGTGTTGGCCTTCAACGGCGATGTCTACGGCGGGCTGGACGCCAAAACCCTGAGCGAGCAGCAACTGGTCTGGGCGCAGGCGCATGTGGGCATCCTCAGCGGCTTGTACGGCGTGTTGCGCCCGCTGGACTGGATGCAGCCCTACCGGCTGGAAATGGGCACCAGCCTGGCCACACCCCAGGGCAACAACCTCTACCGCTTCTGGGGCACGCAGATCTCGGACTACCTCAATCAACGCGCGGCGGCGGACACCTCGCCGGTGATCGTCAACCTGGCCAGCGAAGAGTATTTCAAGGCGGTGGACCGCAAAGCCCTGAAGCCGCGTGTGGTGAGTTGTGTTTTTGAAGAGTTCAAAGGCGGAAAATACAAAATCATCAGCTTCAACGCCAAACGCGCACGTGGCCTGATGTTGCGTTTTGCGATTGAAAACAAGCTGCGCAGCGTCAAGAAGCTGGAGAGCTTTGATGCCGAAGGTTATTCTTTCACGCCGGCCGTCTCCACGACGGACCGGCTGGTGTTCAGGCGCCAACAGGCGGACTGACACCTCTTTTTTCATGTGATCGGAGCTACCGTGACCTTGCCCAATACCCCCGTTCAGGTCAGCCAGTTCATCACGCGCGACCTGCGCGAATGGATGGCCGCGCAGACCGCCCAAGGCCACGGGCCAGAGGAGGTGTTGCAGGCCATGCTGGCGGCCGGGTGGAGCCACCAGGTGGCGACCGAAGCCTTGACCGCCTCCCTGCCGCCGCCGGCCTTGCCCGTGCCATGGCCGGCGCAGGCCGATGCCAGCCTGCGGCTGGACGCGGGGGACCGCTGGGTGGACCTGAGCACCGTCATGCGTGCGCCCGACTTGCTGGTGCTGGAAAATTTGCTGAGTGTGGACGAATGCCAGGCGCTGATCGACGCGGCCAGGCCGCGCCTGGAGCGCTCGCAGACGGTGGCACTGGAAACCGGCGGCGAAGAAATTCACGAAGACCGCACCAGCGACGGCATGTTTTTCACGCGTGGTGAAAACCCGCTGGTCGCGTGTATCGAGGCGCGTATTGCCAAACTGCTGGACTGGCCGGTGGAAAATGGGGAAGGTTTGCAAGTCTTGCGTTACGGGCCGGGCACCGAATACAAGCCGCACTATGATTATTTCGACCCGGCGGAAGCCGGCACGGCCGCCATCCTGGCGCGCGGCGGGCAGCGTGTCGCCACCCTGGTCATGTACCTGCAGGAGCCGGCGCAGGGCGGCGCCACCGTGTTTCCCGAGGTGCGGCTGCAGGTGGTGCCCCGGCGCGGGCATGCGGTGTTTTTCAACTACAGCCAGGCGCATCCCTGCAGCCACACCTTGCACGGCGGCATGCCGGTGCTGGCCGGTGAAAAGTGGATTGCCACCAAGTGGCTGCGCGAGCGTGAGTTCTGCTAGTTTTATGACGAAAACAACCTCGGAGCGACCGATTGACGGGCGCAATCAGCTATGAAAATAAGAGCAAATGGCATCGACATCGAAGTCGAGGACAGCGGCGCTGGTAGCGAGGGGATGACTCGGCCGGCAGTTCTGCTGATCATGGGCCTGGGCATGCAACTGGTGGCCTGGCCACCGGCCATGGTGCAGGCCCTGGTGGATGCCGGTTACCGCGTGATCCGGCTGGACAACCGCGACATCGGCCTGTCGCAAAAATTCGATCACCTGGGCACGCCCAACCTGGTCTGGGAAAGCCTCAAGTACAAACTGGGCCTGCCCGTGAAGTCGCCGTATTCGCTGCATGACATGGCCGCCGATGCGCTGGCCGTGCTGGATGCGCTGAAGGTGGACAAGGCGCATGTGGTGGGTGTCAGCATGGGCGGCATGATTGCGCAACGTGTGGCGTTGGCCGCGCCCGAACGCATGCTGAGCCTGACCAGCATCATGAGTTCCAGCGGCGCGCGCGGCCTGCCGCAGGCCAAGCCGCAAGTCATACGGGTGTTGCTCGGCCGGCCGGCTGGCAGCGACCAGCAGTCCGCACTGGAACACTACGTCAAGCTGTTCAAGGCCATCGGCAGCCCGGGCTTTCCGTCCGAGGACGCCGAACTGCGCGAACGGATTGCGGCGGCGGCCCAGCGCAGTTTTTACCCGACCGGCACCTTGCGCCAGATGGTGGCCATCGTCGCCGACAACCGGCGTGCCGCCGAACTGGCCAGCTTGCGCCTGCCCACACTGGTGATCCACGGCAAGGCCGACCCACTGCTGCCGTTTGCCTGCGGCGAAGACACGGCGCGGCGCATCCCCGGCGCCCGATTGATCGGCATCGAAGGCATGGGCCACGACTTGCCGGCCGGCGTGGTCCAGCGTTTGCTGGAACCGCTGATTCCCCACCTCAACGCTGCAAAGAGCCTCTCATGAACACCCCCGAAAAATCCCAGCTGGGCAAAAGCTCGGCCTACATCGACCAGTACGACGCCTCGCTGCTGTTCCCGATTCCGCGCGCCAGCAAGCGTGAAGAACTGGGCCTGGGCGATGCCTTGCCGTTTGTCGGCGCCGACATGTGGACCGCGTTTGAGCTGAGCTGGCTC
This sequence comes from Polaromonas potterensis, assembly GCF_033446725.1. Classification (NCBI taxonomy): domain Bacteria; kingdom Pseudomonadati; phylum Pseudomonadota; class Betaproteobacteria; order Burkholderiales; family Comamonadaceae; genus Polaromonas; species Polaromonas potterensis. Next base: position 64,425 of record NZ_JAWQLX010000007.1, read on the forward strand.
AACCTGCGCGGCAAACCGCAGGTGGCGCTGGCGCACATCACCGTGCCCTGCGAGTCGCCCAACATCGTCGAAAGCAAGTCCTTCAAGCTTTACCTCAACAGCTTCAACAACACACGTTTCGCGGACGCACGCGAAGTGCGTGAGCGGATTCGCGCCGATCTCAATGCCGCTGTGGGTGTGGGTGTGGGCGTCAAGACCTTGGGGCCGGAGTTGTTCGACCAGGAGCCCGTGCATGAACTGGACGGCCTGAACCTGGATCGGCTGGATGTCGAGTGCCAGCATTACACACCAGCGCCCGAGCTGTTGTTTGCCGACGCGGACGAGCCATCGGTCAGCGAGACCCTGGTGTCCAATCTGCTCAAAAGCAATTGCCTGGTGACCGGCCAGCCCGATTGGGGCAGCGTGCAGATCAGTTATTCCGGCGCCCCCATCGACCAGGAAGGCCTGCTGCAATACATCGTGAGTTTTCGCAACCACAACGAGTTTCACGAGCAATGTGTCGAACGTATCTTCATGGACATCTGGACCCGTTGCCGGCCGCTGAAGCTGTCGGTCTATGCGCGTTACACGCGGCGTGGCGGGCTGGACATCAACCCTTTCCGGACCAGCCACCCGCAGGCGCTGCCGCCCAATATTCGCATGGCGCGGCAATAGTCGGGCGCCTTGAGCTGCTACCAAAAGAGTAGCTGCTTGCGACCGCTCTCTATGGGCTAGAGCCCGATTTCTTTAAAATTGTTGAGCGGCGAGAGGGCGCTGAACTCGCCCGCGCGTTTTTCCTTCATCGCGGTTACGGCTTCGCGCACCTGCTGGTTGCTCCAGATCGCGCCTTGCAGCCAGCCCATTTGTTTCAGCGCGTCGTCCACCGAATGGTCACGCGTGTAATGGATGGCCTGTTTGGTGCCCCAGATGGCGACGGGCGGTTTGCTGGCGATTTCCTGGGCGCACAACAAGGCGCCGGCCAGCATGGCTTCTTGTGTTTCAAACACTTCGTTGACCAAGCCATAGCCCAAAGCCTTTTGCGCTGGGAGGCGGCGGCCGGTGTAGGCCAGCTCCTTGACCACGGCCAGCGGCACCAGCTTGGGCAGGCGTTGCAAGGTGCCGACGTCGGCGACCATGCCGATGTTGATTTCCTGGATGCAGAAAAACGCGTCGGCCGTGGCGTAACGGATGCAGCAGGCGGTCACCATGTCGACCGCGCCGCCTATGCAGCCGCCCTGGATGGCGGCAATCACCGGGATACGCAGGGTTTCGAGCTTGGTGAAGGTGGCCTGCATATCGGTCAGCAGGTCGAAGATGGCGGCGCGGCCTTCCGGGCTCTGGTCGTCCATGGCGATGGCGCCGCCAAAAGTTTCCAGCGCCATGCCGGCGCTGAAATGTTTGCCGGTGCTGGAAATCACCAGCACCCGTGCCTCACCGGCCTTGTGCAGTTGCGTCAGCACCGCATCGAGTTCACGCCAGAAGGTCGGGTGCATGGTGTTCATCGCCTCGGGACGGTTGAGCACCAGGTGCGCGATGTGGTCGGTGGTGGTGAGCGAAAAGCAGGTGAGGGGGTTCATGCCGACCAATGTACGTCAGCGGGTGAGATCCAGCCAGTCACACCTGAGACGCCCGGCTTCGTGCGCGCGCAGGCGCCAAGCCACATACAAGCGCGGCGCCACCATGCCCAGCAGGCACGGCAGGCAAGCCCAGAAGTCGCCCAGCGCGAAAGTGGGCACCCAGCCGACCCAGCCCATGACCCACAGCGTCAGGACGGCGTCCCAGGTGTGGTACTCCAGCGGATGGGTGCGCCTGTGCTCCAGTTGCCAGAGTTTGATGCGCTGCAAGGCGGCCAGGGTGATGTGCCTGCTGGGGTGGGGTGTCGAAGGGTGCGCCATAAAACCTCCGTGCAGAGGCTTAACTGTAAGTTTCGCGAAAGGTAAAGTCAATCCGGCGCAGGGCTTTCCCGGCAACAAGCGGTTAAATCCGGCGCCGGCGTGGCACCACGCTGAGCTGCATCGTGGCTTTGCCGGGTGTCGCACTCACGGTGGTTGGCTGGGGGGCAATATCGATCAATTGGTCGGCATGCCAGACCTTGATTTGTGCGGCACCGTCAGGAATCTGCTCGATGCTGGCGATACCGTCGGCACCGGTCAGCATCGCCCAGGGCGATTCGCTGACATAGACATGGCCGCGCATGGAGCCGTGGATGTGGCAGCCCAGCAGCACGGCCCCGGCTTTTTCAAATACCGCGTCTGCCGATTTGGCGGGTTTGCCATCGACCTTGCCGTCCAGTCGCAGCTCGAAGCCGCCGCTGGCGGCTGTATTGAACTGCGCAAAGCCCGCGGCCGACCCGCGGACATGGTGATCCCAGGGGTCGTTGTTGGTGAAGTGGGCCCGGGCACCGACCGCCACCACGCTGACGGCGGGGATGAAGCGCATTTTTTCCTGGTTGATGGTCACCTGCGTCGGCAGCGCTGTTTTGGGCTCCCCTTTGTTGGCAGGCAGCACCACGACCACGGCATCGGCCACGGGTTTGCCTTCCTTGTCCAGCACCAGAACTTGCAGGTTGCCGGCCGTGGCCCAGCCGGACAAGGCGGCCAGGGCGAGGGTGAGCAGGGTTTTTTTCATGAGAGGGTGGCCTTGTATGTGTCGGTGGCGCCGTTCAGCGCACGGTGATGGTGTCACGGTGCATGGGGGCCAGCAGCGCCAGCATCTGGTTTTGTGTGCGGAAGGCAATGCCTTTGGCGTCCATGCTTTGCTGCAGCACTTCGACCAGCGCATTGAAGTCGGATTTTTTGATGTCCAGGTTGGCGTGTGCGCTTTTCATGTCGGCACCTTTGTACACACAGGGGCCGCCGGCCAAGGCGCAGAACTGCTCAACCAGCTGTTCCTTGACACGCTGCTGGTTGGCCGGCTTGAAGTGCGGGCCAGTGCGCGGGTCGGCCAGCAGCCGGACCATGAAGTCGTCCATCAGGCTGACCAGGCCGGCTTTTTCGCCGAAGGCCTTGTACAACTGGTCATCCGTGGTGGTGGTTTGTGCCAACGAGGCGCCAGCCAACAGCAGGCTGGAGGCGCTCAGCATAAAAGAGATCAGGATTTTTTTCATGTCAGTTCCTTGGTGATGGGGGTGCGGGGGCGGGTACGGGTCGGGCCAGTTCAGAAGGCCAGCTGGGCCGACAGGTAGTAGCCGGTTTGTTTGCGGCTGGCGGTGGTGGCCGGAACAATCACGCCCAGGTCCACATAGGCCAGCGTGACTGAAACGTTTTTATTCGGCGCCCAGGCAATAAAGATGTCTTTCCAGTCTTCCGAACGCAGGCCGTTGCCCAGGCCGGCCGCGCGGCCTGCGGTTTCCAGTTTGTTACGCATGAAGCGGTATTCGGCGCCCACAGCGATGTTTTTGCTGATCAGGTAGGCGACCGAAAACTCCGGCTGCAGGCTGTAGCTGTTGTTGTCGCCGCCCAGCGTGGCGCCGTAACCCAGCAGGCCGTTCTGGTTGGCCTTGGTCGCACGCAGCGTGCCGTTGACCAGCAGGCTTTGACCCAGGAACAATTTGGTGGCGCTGACATAAACGTCCACGCCGTCGCGTTTCGCGCCCAGCGCGCGCAGGGTGCCGTCCAGGCCGGTCGAGCCCAGTGTTTTGTACTGCACACCCACCGCAACCTGGGGCATCAGGGTATCGCTGTCGAGCACGGCATCACCCAGCACGCGGACCTTGGCGCCGACGATGGTTTGTTTCAGGTGCAGGCCGGGCAAGCCCAGTGCCGTGCCGGTGCCACGGGTGTTGAAATCCTGCTGGGCCACCGACAGCTCATAACGGTCCTGGATGCCTATGGCCGCGCCGATGATGTTCAGGCCGTAGTCTTTGGTGCCTACGGTGGTGATAAAGGCCGAGCCGCCCACTTCCCCCTCGGTGGCGTTGCTGCCAATCACGGCCCAGGGCGTGAGGCCGCCGCCCGCTGCGCCTTCGATGCTGCTGACGCCGCCGGTCAGCAGAAGTTTGCCGGTATCCGCGTGGGCGGACAGGCTGGCGCCCGCGAAAAACGTGGCGGCTGCGCAAGCAGCGAGCAGGGATGGTGCAAATGTCATGGTCGGGGCTCCAGAGTGCCGGCAAGGGGTGGGTAAAAGATGTAAATCAAGGTAACCGTGCAGATACGCTCCTTTTCTGGTCCTGGATTCAACTATTTGTCGACACGCATTTGCTGCGTCGGCGAATCCGGCTTTCGGATGTTTGCGTACCCCTTGCCATGAAGCACACAAACGCAAAACGAGGGATGGGGCCTGCCCTGGTGCGGGCCGGCCTGTCCGGCATGGCGGCCTTGCTGCTGGCCGGGTCGGCACTGGCGCAAAGCGGCGCTGCGCCGCGGGAGTGGCGCACGCCGCCTGCCGGCGATGTGTCCCGGGGCCAGGCGCTGTACACCGCGCGCTGCACGGCCTGCCATGCGGTGGACAGCAACAAGATCGGACCGGCGCACCGCGGCGTGATGGGCCGCCGTGTTGGCAGCCTTCAGGGTTACACCTATTCCGCCGAACTGGCGCAGTCCCGGCTGCGCTGGACGCCGCAGACACTCAACGCGTGGCTGGAAGGTCCGGAAGAGCTGGTGGCGGGCCAGCGCATGGGTTTTCAGGTGGACGATGCGCAGGAGAGGGCTGACCTGATTGCCTGGCTGGCGACGCTGAAATAGGGGCGGGCCGAGTTTGCTCTGGCCTGATTCGTGATGGCCCCGCGCCGCCCTCGGCGTGGATGTGCACTTGGCGGGCGGTGATTGCGTGGCCAGGACAACTGGTTATTCGCTATTGTTTTGATAGCTTCTCGCGCCCGTTCCTCCTGGGCTGAAGGCCTTTTTTATCCGTAAGTCAGCTCCTGGCAGCGGGTTCAGGCGCCTGTGCACATGAACCCGCGGTGCCGCCATGGCCGGCAGGCACCAGGGAAAATCCACGGGGCGTCCAGCGCCAATACCGCTACCCAGCCGATCCAGCCCATGACAGTCCGCTGGGCCCCAACTGGGGTAGGCCGCCTTGGGGGACAATTCCAACATCTGGCGCGCCTTCCCGCAGGCCGGGAGGCCAGGCCTTTTTTCAGACGCAGCGCTTGCGTCCGTTTCGTTTTTTATGGAGAAAAAACATGTTTGATCGTTGCTGGAAAGGCGCCCGCTGGCTGGCGCTGTGTGGGCTAGTGGCCGTGGCCGCCGGCTGTGCCTCGGCGCCTGGTGCACGTGTGGCCTCGCCGGTTCAGGTCAAGGTGTTTGTGGCTGCGATGTTCGAGATCGGCCAGAACACCGGCGACCGAGCCGGTGAGTTCCAGCACTGGTATGAGCGTTACTGGAAGGGCGCGACGCCGCTGACGGTGCCGGGCGCCTTGAACCCAGTTTATTGCAACACCGACGGTGTTTGCGGCGCGGTGTTGGGCATGGGCAAGGTCAACTCTTCGGCCTCCATGCAGGCGATTTTGCTGAACCCGGCCTTTGATTTCTCCAAGGCCTATTACGTGTTGTCGGGCGTGGGCGGCACACCACCTGCACGCGGCACCATAGGCGACGTGAGTTGGGCCAGCTGGCTGGTGGACTACGACCTGGGCCACCGCTGGGCGCCCGAGGAAAACAAGGCCGGCGAACCGACCTTTATGCCGCGCAAGGGTTACGAGGACTACCGCCGCTTCCAGATCAACCCGGCGCTGCTTAACTGGGCCATGAACTTGACCGCCGACATGCCACTCAAGGACTCGGACGGTGCTCGCAAGTATCGGCAGCGTTATCCCGACAAGGCGGCCCGCGGCGCGCCTGCCGTCAGTGCCGGCACCCACATGACGGGCGATACTTTTTTCCACGGCCCCGGCATGTCCAAACAGGCGCAGTACATCGCCAAACTTTATGGCGCCGACGACTACACGATCACCGAAATGGAAGCCGCCGCCATCACCCTGGTGATCAAACGCACACATGGCACGGATCGCGTGATGAGCTTGCGCGGCGCGGTCAACTTCGACCAGGGCAGCCCCGGGGAGACCACGCTGCAGCACCTGGACCCGGCGCCGGGCGAAACCGCAGGTGGTTTTGCCGAAACCGTGGACAATATCGCGGCGGTGGGTTCGCGCGTGGTGGACCACATCGTGACGAACTGGCCGCAGTGGCAGGGCGGCGTGCCCACGCGTTGAAATCGCCTCTTCTTTGATGTATACGCATTGCGTGAATTATCAAAAGATATAAAGCTCATGGCGTATACTTTTATCCATGAGCCAGCAACAAGATCTCCTGCGCGACGCCATGCGTCGCCTCAACCTGACCCGCGACGCCTTCTCTGAACGGCTGGGTGTTCGCCGCCGCGCACTCGACACCTGGCTGCTGCCGGACGACTCCGGCGAGTCGCGTGCCATGCCGGAAATGGTGGGCAAATTTGTCGCCGAAATCCTGCAGCGCGAGGCGCTGGGTGCGGTGGTGGCCGGGGGCGCGGCGGACGACCGCAGCATCGGTCAGCGTATCGCGGCAGAGGGCCGGCCGCACCTGCTGTCGGTGGCGCAGTTCGACCGCGGCAGTCTGGAAGACCTGTTCCAGGTCGCCGACATCATGCAGCCCATCGCGCGGCGCCAGAAGGTGACACGTATTCTTGAAGGCGCCGTGCTCGGCAGTCTTTTTTTCGAGGCCAGCACACGCACGCGGGTGAGTTTCGGCGCCGCTTTTTGCCGTCTAGGCGGCACGGTGTGCGACACCACGGGGTTTACCTTTTCGTCGATGGCCAAGGGCGAGTCGATTTACGACACCAGTCGCGTGATGAGTGGTTATGTCGATGCGCTCGTGGTGCGCCACCCCGACCAGGGTTCGGTGGCCGAGTTTGCGCGAGCCACCAACATCCCGGTGATCAATGCTGGCGATGGTCCGGGCGAACATCCGAGCCAGGCCATCCTGGACCTCTACACGATCCAGCGTGAATTTTCGCGCATGGGCAAGCTGGTCGATGGCACCCATGTGGCCATCGTTGGTGATTTGAAATACGGCCGCACGGTGCACTCGCTGATCCGGCTGCTGGCGCTTTACCGCAACCTGAAGTTCACGCTGATCGCGCCGCCCTCGCTGGAGATGCCGGCCTACTTGCTGGAACTAGTGGCACGCCACGGCCACGTGATCGAGCAGACCCAGTCGCTCGAAGAAGGTCTGCGCGGCGCGGACGTGGTGTACGCCACCCGCATCCAGAAAGAACGTTTTGCGGGCGAGGAGATCGAGGGTTACACACCCGAGTTCCAGGTGCGCAAGGCGCTGGTGGATGCGGTCTGCAAGCCCGACACCATCCTGATGCACCCCCTGCCGCGCGACGGCCGGCCGGGCGCGAACGACCTCAGTGTGGACTTGAACCACGATCCCCGGCTCGCGATTTTCCGCCAGACCGACAACGGTATCCCGGTGCGCATGGCGCTGTTCGCGGTGCTGATGGGGGTGGAGAAACAGGTGGCGCGTTCGATGCGCGACGCCGGCTGGCGCTCACCCGCACACATCGGGCCGGATGACGCGGACTTCGACGGGCTGGACTGAGCCCTAAGGCTCAGGGCGTGGCTGGCTGCAGATGCCACACCACGTTGAAATCAAAGGGCGTCCAGCGGCTTACCGTCACACCTGCGTGCCGCAGGCCGCGCCCGGTCCAGGTGTTGCAGGTCTCGACAAAGTTGTAGCCGCCTTCGGCTTCGTAGAAGGCATCGTTGTGGCCGTAGTGCGCGCCCGAGATAGGTGTGGCCTGGCCTGAAGGCAACGCAGCACGCACGTAATCGACGAGCTGCACATACTGCGCTTGCGAGAGCGGCAGCTTGTAAGCACCGTTGCGCAACTCACCGCGCTGCAGGTAAGTCACGTGGATCAGTGCGCGGTTGCCGCCCAGCAGCGCACCGACGGCGCGCGAGGCCGTGAGATCGGCCCAGGTGGGTGTGTTCAGGTAAAACTCGCGGTCGCCCCAGCCGATGGCGATGAACTCGGCGTCGGGCGGCACGGCCTTGAAATCCGTGGGCGGAAAAAGCTGCTGCCAGTCGATGCTGGTCGAGTGGATCGGAAACACGAGGTCGGTGTGCACGCCGTTGCTCAGTACCCAGGCCTCCACGTCAGAGGCTGCGGTGGATGGCTTGGCATGGGCGGGCCAGAACATCAGTGCGCAGGCCATCGCCAGATACAGGCCCATGAGCAGCACCAGGCCCAGCAAGGTGAAAGCGATACGCTTGAGCCAGCGCTGGATCATGATGGCGCTCAAAACAGCGATGCGGTGGTTGATGCGGTCTCTACGCCCGCACGACTTGTTGCCGTGCCAGTCGGCGCCAGTGCCTCGGGACTGTCCGCCCTGACAAGTGCCGCCGCGCGCACGCCCAGCAGGCGCAGCGGTCGTTCCAGCGGCACACGTTTGAGGCACAGGCCGCCGGTGTGGCGTATGGTTTTGGCGTCGGCGGTATAGCTGCTGATGGTCTGGTCCCGCGTGGCGATCTTGAAGTCGTCGTAACGCAGCTTGATGCCAATGGTTTTGGCGACGTAACCCTTGCGCTGCAGGTCGTTCGCCAGTTGGCTGCACAGTTCGGTGAAAATCGCGCCCAGAACGGCCTTGTCGCGCACCGCATGCAGGTCGCGCTCGAAGGTGGTTTCGCGGCTCATGCTGACGGGCTCGCTTTCGGTGAGCACCGGGCTGTCGTCGCGACCCCAGGCGACTTCATGCATCCAGGCGCCGGTGGCTTTGCCGAAATTCGCCACCAGCCACTGTGGGTCCTGTGCGGCCAGCTCGCCGATGGTCTGCACCTGCAGCTTGGCCAGTTTCTCGCCGGCCTTGGGGCCTATGCCATTGATCTTGCGCACATGCAGCGGCCAGATTTTTTCCTGCAGGTCGGCTTCGTGAACGACGGAAATTCCATTGGGCTTGTTGAACTCGCTTGCCATCTTGGCCAGCAGTTTGTTGGGTGCCACGCCGACGGAGCAGGTCAGGCCGGTCTTCTCAAAAATCGCTTTCTGGATCAGCCGCGCCAACACGCGGCCACCTTCGCGCTGGCCGCCGGGCACGTCGGTGAAATCGATATAAACCTCGTCCACGCCGCGGTCCTGCATCAGGGGTGCAATCTCGGTGATGGTGCTTTTGAACAGCCGCGAGTAACGCCGCACTTCTTCAAAATCCACCGGCAGCACAATCGCCTGCGGGCACAGTTTGGCGGCTTTCATCATGCCCATGGCCGAACCCACGCCAAACTGCCGCGCCGCGTAGGTGGCCGTGGTGATGACACCGCGGCCGACATAATCTTTCAGCAGCGGGAAATCCGCCACCGGGATAAACCGCGGCAGGCGTTCGGGCTGGGCCGCCAGCAGTTGGTCGTCCACCTTGCGGCGTCCACCGCCTATGACCACCGCCAGGCCTTTGAGTTGCGGGTAACGCAGCAACTCGACCGATGCAAAAAAAGCATCCATGTCGAGGTGGGCAATGCGGCGGCTTTGAGTCAGGTCATAGGTCACTGCGCAAGCATAGCGCCGCTGATTGATGACGCTATCCAGGCTTGTGCTGTTCGTTTTTGCGGATCCTTGCGTTCGCTGTCCTTGACATGTTCGTTCGCCTTGGGAGTCGATCAACTAGGGTTTACACCTATTTTTTTGATCAAAAAGAGTATTAATCTTCTTTTATTGTTTCTCTAATTAATCAATGTTTCACTAGTGAAACAAAATTAAAGAATCTTCAGTAAAGGTCTCTCATGTTTGAAGTCGTCCGCATCGAAGGCTGTCCGCGCGGTTCGGGATATCCCGCCTCCGGGCAATCCTGCACGGAGGTGATTCATGGTCGCGTTTAGCCAGGCAGGGCTTGTGGCGGGCCGCCGCATCCTTGTCACGGGTGCCGCTCGTGGTCTGGGTTTTTGCTTTGCCCGCACTTTGTGCGAGAGCGGCGCCAGGGTGGTGCTGGCGGACCTGCGCGAAGACTTGCTGCAGACCTCTGTTTCGATGTTGCTTGCCGAGGGTTTTGACGTCAGTGGTATGGCGGTGGATGTCAGCGATCCGGCGTCCATCCAGCGCTGCGCCGAGCAGGCGGTTGCCAACCTCGGAGGCCTGGACGGTCTCGTCAACAACGCCGCAGTGACCGATTCGGGTGGCTGCGGCATGGATGACATCGAGATTGCCAAGTGGGACCAGGTGATGAGCGTTAACGTACGCGGCACCTGGCTCATGACGCGGGCCTGCCGCCCCGCGCTGCGCGCCAGTGGACGCGGCGCCATCATCAACCTCGCATCCGACACTGCCATGTGGGGTGCGCCCAATTTGCTGGCCTATGTGGCCAGCAAGGGTGCCGTGATTGCCATGACGCACTCGCTTGCGCGTGAGCTTGGTCCGGACAATATCACCGTCAATGCCATTGCCCCCGGCCTGGTGCTGGTGGAGGCTACCCAATACGTGCCTGAGGCGCGGCACCGTCAATACGTCGATCAGCGCGCCCTGCAGCGCGAGCAGATGCCCGAGGATGTGTCTGGCGCGGTGCTGTATGCGTTGTCCGATTTGGCCCGCTTTGTCACCGGTCAGGTTCTTGCCGTCAACGGCGGCTTCGTCATGCGTTAAACGCAAATTCAAATTCAACATCAAAGGAGTAAACAATCCATGAGTGATCTGTCCGAGCAGCAACAACTTCCCAAAAGTTGGGATCAACCCGAGGGCGCGGACTTCGCCTCCTGGATGGATAGCCGCGTGGCGCGTTTCTCCACCCGCAAGTACGACTTCGACGCGTTGAAGTTCCAGGCCGATTTCGACCCCAAGTACCGCCGTGGCCAGATGCGCTACATCGGCACGGGCGGCACCGGCGTGGCGGCAGACAGCACCACCATCGCGGCCGAGAATTTCACCTTCTCGACCATGGTGATCCCGGCCGGCCACGAAGGCCCGTCACATCTGCACACCGATGTGGAAGAAGTGTTTTTCCTCATTCGCGGCAAGCTCAAGCTGGTCCTGGAAAAGGACGGCGAGCGCTTCGAGACCATTCTGACCGACCGCGACGTCGTGTCGGTGCCGCCGGGTGTGTACCGCGAAGAGATCAACATCGGCGACGAAGACGCGCTGCTGTGCGTGATGCTGGGCGCCAAGAAGCCCATCACCCCGACCTACCCGGCCGAGCACCCGCTTGCGAAGATCAAACGCTGAATATTGACGTCATGGATGCCGTAACCCGCACTGCTGACGATTTGCTGCAGGCGCCACTCGCGCTGCTGGATAGCCGCTTTCCCCAGCGCATCGTGGCGCTGCCTTCGGGCGCGCGCGTCGCGGTGCGCGAATGCGGTGTGCCCGGTGATGCCCCCACCATTGTGCTGCTGCATGGCATCAGCTCGGGCGCCGCCTCGTGGTTGCATCCTGCCGTGATGGCCGGCGAGCAGGCGCATGTCATTGCGTGGGACGCGCCGGGCTACGGTGACTCCACGCCGCTGGCGGGCGATGCCCCCCGGGATGCCGACTACGCCGCGCGCCTGCACGAGTTGCTGCAGGTGCTGGATGTGCGTCGCTGTGTCCTGGTGGGCCATTCGCTGGGGGCGCTGATGGCCGCTGCCTACGTGCGCGACATGGGTGCCAGCCGCGTGGCGCGTGTGGTGTTTATCAGCCCCGCGGGCGGCTACGGCGGCGCCGCACAGGCTGCCGCGAGCGAGCGTGTGCGCACCGACCGCCGCGAGGCGCTGCACACGCTTGGCGTGGACGGGCTGGCAGAACGCATCGCGCAGCGCCTGCTCTCGCCCGCTGCCGACGCGGCCGCGCGGGCCTGGGTGCAGTGGAACACCGCACGCCTGCAGCCGGCGGGCTATCTGCAGGCGGTGGAGCTGTTGTGCGCGAGTGATCTGGGTGCGAGCCGCGATCTTGAGGTTCCCGTGGAAATTCACTGTGGCGATGCTGACGTCGTCACGCCACCGGCCGCCTGCCGTGGCTGGGCCGACTTGTATGCTGCGCCCTTTGACTTGATCAAGGGCGCTGGCCACGCCAGCCCTGTGGAGCAACCCGAGGCGGTCGCGCGCCTGATCACGCGCGCTGTGCGGCAACCCACTGGAGTGAAACAACATGAGTGACAACACCGCAGACGACAACAGCACCGACAAATACATCGTGCCCGCCTTGGAGCGCGGCCTGCGCCTGCTGGGCGAATTCGGACGTGACAGCCGCACGCTGAGTGCTCCCGAGCTGGCGCGCCGACTCGACCTGCCGCGCTCCACGGTGTTCCGGCTGATCAACACGCTTGAGGCCATGGGGTTTGTCGAGCGTCTCGACAATGGCAACGACTATCGCTTGGGCATGGCCGTGCTGCGCCTGGGGTTCGAATACCTGTCCTCGCTGGAACTGACCGAGCTGGGCCAGCCCGTGCTCGCGCGCCTGTGTGACGAGATCCGCTACCCCTGCAACCTGGTGGTGCGCGATGGCCGCTCCATTGTCTATGTCGCCAAGGTCTCGCCGCCCACGCCGTTTGCGAGCGCGGTACGCATAGGCACGCGCCTGCCAGCGCATGCCACGGTGCTCGGCCGCATCCTGCTCGAAAACCTCACGCTGCCCGAGCTGCGCGCACTCTACCCGGAAGACCATCTCGAAGTGTTTTCCGACAACACGCCCAAGACCGTGCTGGAGCTGTTCAACATGGTCGAGGCCGACCGTCAGCGCGGCCATGTGCTGGGCGAGGGCTTCTACGAGGCCAGCATCTCCACCATCGCCGCCCCGGTGCGCGATGAGAGCAGCCACATCGTCGCTGCGCTGGGCACCACGATACCGTCAGGCCACATCGATGCCGACCGCATCGACGCGCTGGTGCAGTCCGTGCGGGTTTCGGCCGACGAGTTGTCGAGCCTCTTGAACTACCAACCGCGCAGCGGGATCGCCGACAAGGTCGTCGCGCTGCGTTCGCGCTGAACTCAAAGACCATGAACCTCATCGATTTGAACGGGACCGTAGCTGTCGTCACCGGCGGCTCGTCAGGCATCGGCCTGGCCACCGTGGAGCTGTTGCTGCAAAGCGGCGCGGCCGTGGCCTTCTGCGGCCGTGACGAAAAGCGCCTGCAGGGTGCCGAGGCCGGACTGCGAGAGCGCTTCCCGCAAGCCCGCCTGTACGCCGCGCCCTGCAACGTGCTGGATACCGCCGATGTACAGCGTTTTGCCGCCGACAGCGAACGCGAACTGGGCGCAGCCGCCATCCTGGTGAACAACGCCGGCCAGGGCCGCGTATCAACCTTCGCCGACACCGATGACAGCGCCTGGACCGAGGAGTTGCATCTGAAGTTCTTTTCGGTGATCTACCCCACGCGCGCTTTTTTGCCGCAACTGCAGGGCCAGAAGAACCCTGCCATCGTGTGTGTCAACTCCCTGCTGGCCGCTCAGCCCGAGCCGCACATGGTGGCAACGTCGGCCGCGCGTGCCGGCATCAAGAACCTGGTGCGCTCCATGGCCACCGAATTCGCCCCCATGAATGTGCGCGTGAATGGCATCCTCGTGGGCCTGATCGAGTCCGGCCAATGGCGCCGCCGCTTCGAGGCGCGCGAGAACCGCGCCCTCGACTGGGCCGCCTGGACGGGCGAGCTCGCCGCCCGCAAACGCATTCCACTGGGCCGCCTGGGTCTGCCCGAAGAGGCCGCGCGCGCCATTTTCTTTTTAGCCACCCCGCTGTCGTCGTACACGACCGGCAGTCACATCGATGTTTCCGGAGGTCTTTCCCATCATGCTTAACCCCAACCAAATCACGGTCGGCGCCGCCATTGCCGCATTCCTCGAGGAGTGCGGCGTCAAGGCCGCTTTCGGCGTGATTTCCATCCACAACATGCCTATCCTCGATGCCATCCACGAGCGCGGGCAGATCCGTTTCGTGATGTCGCGCGGCGAAGCCGGCGGCACCAACATGGCCGACGCCTATGCCCGCACCACCGGCGGCCTCGGCGTGTGCCTGACCAGCACCGGCACGGCTGCCGGCAACGCCGCCGGCGCCATGGTGGAAGCGCTCACGGCCGGCACGCCGCTGCTGCACCTCACGGGCCAGATCGAGACACCTTACCTCGACCAGAACCTGTCCTACATTCACGAAGCGCCCGACCAGCTCACCATGCTGCAGGCCGTGTCCAAGGCCGCGTTCCGCGTGCGCAGTGTCGAGACCGCGCTCAGCACCCTCAAGCTGGCCGTGCAGACCGCGCTGACGGCGCCCACCGGCCCGGTCAGCGTGGAAATCCCGATTGATATTCAGGCCGCGCTGATGCCCTTGCCGAGCGATCTGCAGCCCCTGCCCGTGATGGTGCAAGAGCCGTCGGCCCGTGCGCTGGATGAACTGGCCGATCGCCTGGCCAAGGCGCGCCGACCGCTGCTGTGGCTGGGCGGCGGCGCCCGCCACGCTGGCGCGGCGGTGGCTCGCCTCATGGCCCTGGGCCTGGGCGTGGTCACCAGCACCCAGGGCCGCGGCATCGTGGCCGAAGACGATGCTCGCTCGCTCGGCGCCTACAACCTGCACAAGCCGGTCGAGAATTTCTACCAGACCTGCGACGCCATGCTGGTCGTGGGCTCGCGCCTGCGCGGCAACGAAACCCTGAAGTACGAACTCAAGCTGCCGCGGCCGCTGTACCGCGTGGATGCCGACCCCGCTGCCGAAGGCCGCTGCTACGCCACCGATTACTTCGTGAATGGCGACTCCGGGCTGGTGCTGCAAGGTCTGGCCGATCGCCTCGAAGGCCGCCTGTCGATTGACCCGGCCTTCATGGCCGACCTGCGCGCCGCGCGCCTCGCCGCCGAGAAAATACTGCTGGACGGCCTGGGCCCCTACACCGAACTGGTAAGCCAGTTGCAGCAGGCTGCCGGCCGCAGCTTCAACTGGGTGCGTGACGTGACGGTGTCCAACAGCACTTGGGGCAACCGTCAACTGCATATTTTTGACCCCCGAGCCGGCGTGCATGCGCTGGGCGGCGGCATCGGCCAGGGCCTGGCCATGGGCGTGGGTGCGGCCGTGGGTGCCGCCACAACCGGCTCGGGCCGCAAGACCTTCTGCCTGTCGGGCGATGGCGGCTTCATCCTGAACCTCGGCGAACTCGCCACGGCCGTGCAGGAGCAGGCCGACGTGGTGTACGTGCTGATGAATGACCAGCGCTACGGCGTGATCCAGAACATCCAGGATGCGCAGTACGGCGGCCGCCGCTGCTACGTCGACCTGCACACGCCGGACTACGCGCAGCTGTGCGCCTCGCTGCAGCTCGGCCACACGCGCATCAGCAATCTCGCCGATCTGCCCGCCGGGCTGGACCAGGCGCTCGCCGCGCGCGGCCCGTTCATCCTGGAGATCGACATGCTTTCCATCGGCAGCTTCAAAACCGCGTTTGCCGGCCCGCCGACCAAGCTCGCGGTACCCGCCTGAAGGATGTGACGCCATGCTGAAAGTTGCAATGATTGGCTGCGGTGCGATTGGCGCCAGCGTGCTGGAGCTGATCCACGGCGATCCCGACGTGGTGGTGGACCGCGTGGTCACGGCCGCTGCGGCACGTGCCCAGACCGAGACCACGGTCGCCCACTGGGCACCACAGGCCCGTGTGCTGGAGGCGCTGACGGCGGACGACATGCCCGACCTGGTCGTCGAGTGCGCGGGGCACGGCGCGATTGCCGAGCACGTGGTGCCGGCGCTCGAGCGCGGCATTCCCTGTGTCGTCGCCTCGGTGGGCGCACTGAGCGCGCCCGGCATGTTGCAGATGCTGGAGCAGGCCGCGCGGCGCGGCGGCACGCAGGTGCAATTGCTGTCGGGCGCCATGGGCGGCATCGATGCATTGGCCGCCGCACGTGTGGGTGGGCTCGATTCGGTGGTGTACACCGGCCGCAAGCCGCCCGGCGCGTGGAAGGGCACGCCGGCCGAGTCTGTCTGCGACCTCGACAGCCTGACCACCGCGCATTGCATCTTTGAGGGCAGCGCTGAGCAGGCGGCACGGCTCTATCCGAAAAATGCCAATGTTGCCGCCACGCTCGCGCTGGCCGGTTTGGGCATGCAGCACACGCAGGTGCAGTTGTTTGCCGATCCTGGCGTGACGGAAAACGTCCACCATG
The DNA here is from genome assembly GCF_033446725.1 of Polaromonas potterensis. Classification (NCBI taxonomy): domain Bacteria; kingdom Pseudomonadati; phylum Pseudomonadota; class Betaproteobacteria; order Burkholderiales; family Comamonadaceae; genus Polaromonas; species Polaromonas potterensis. The sequence continues at coordinate 80,410 of NZ_JAWQLX010000007.1, forward strand.
TGGCAGCACGGGGTGCGTTTGGTCAGTTCGAGTTGACCATGCGTGGCAAGCCGTTGGCGGCCAATCCCAAAACTTCCGCGCTGACCGTGTACAGCGTGGTACGTGCGCTGCTCAACCGCGGCCGCGCGCTGGCTATCTGAGGAGAACCCCGTGTCGCTGATCACCGAATCGAAAGCCCTGCTTCCCATCAACATCGGCGGCGAAATGCGCCTGGGGGGCGGCGACGAATCCGCCAGCCTCTACCCCGCCACGGGCGAAGTGGTGGCCCGCCTGCGCGCGCCCAGCCTGGCGGACGTGGATGAAGCCATTGCGCGCGCCGACCACGCCTTTCGCACCAGCGGCTGGGCGCAGCGCAAACCGCATGAGCGTGCGGCCGTTCTGTACCGTGTGGCTTCGCTGATTCGCGAGCGTGCCGAGCCCCTGGCCCAGCGCCAGCGCCTGGACAATGGCAAGCCGATCACCGAAACCCGCAACCTGGTGGCCAGTGCGGCCGCGACCTTCCAGTTCTTCGCCAGTGCCTGCGAAACGCTGGAAGAAACCATCACCCCGTCGCGCGGCGACTTCATGACCATGAGCGTGTACGAGCCCATGGGCGTGGTGGCGGCCATCACGCCCTGGAACTCGCCGATCGCGAGCGAAGCGCAGAAGATTGCCCCTGCGCTGGCGGCAGGCAATGCGGTCGTCATCAAGCCGGCCGAGGCCACGCCGCTCATGGCGCTGGAGCTGGCCGCCATCTGCGAAGAGGCGGGCGTTCCAAAAGGGTTGCTCAGCGTGTTGCCGGGCCGGGGTTCGGTCATCGGCGACGCCATCACCAAGCACCCGCTGGTCAAGCGCGTGTCGTTCACGGGCGGCACCAGCACGGGCAAGCACATTGCCCACATCGCGGCCGACAAGATGATGCCGGTCTCGCTGGAGCTGGGCGGCAAGTCGGCCACCATGGTGCTAGCCGATGCCGACCTCGACCACGCGGTCCATGGCGTGCTGTATGGGATCTTCAGTTCGTCGGGAGAGTCGTGCATCGCCGGCTCCCGCCTCTTTGTGGCGCGCCAGCTGTACAGCGAATTCCTGGAGCGGCTGAGCGCGCGCGCCGCTGCACTGCGCGTGGGCGATCCGGCCGACGAGCGTACGCAGATGGGCCCGCTGATCACCGCCAGGCATCGGGAATCGATCGAGCGCTATGTGGAACTGGGCCGCAGCGAGGGCGCGAGCGTGCGCACCGGCGGCGCACGTCCGCAAGGCGAGCTGTACGCGCGCGGCAACTACTACCTGCCGACCATCCTCGAAGGCGTGAAGAACACCGACCAGATTTGCCAGCAGGAGATCTTCGGTCCGGTTCTGGTGGCCATGCCGTTTGACAACGAAGAAGACCTGATTGCCCAGGCCAATGACAGCGTCTACGCGCTGGCTGCCGGCATCTGGACGCGCGACTACAAGCGGGCCTGGCGTATCGGCCGCGCGGTGCAGGCCGGCACGGTGTGGATCAACACCTACAAGCAGTTCTCCATTTCCACGCCGTTCGGCGGCTGGCGCGACAGCGGCCTGGGTCGCGAGAAGGGGCGTCTGGGCATCCTGCAATACATGGAACAGAAGAGCCTATATTGGGGCCTCAATGAACAACCGCTGGTGTGGGCCAACTAAAGCGGCCCACGACACAAGGAGCCAACACATGAGCGTACTGGGTATCGACGAAATCACCTACGGCGCAGACGACCTGCCGACCTGCCGCCGCTTTTTCCTGGACTGGGGCCTGCAACTGGTCGGCGAAGAGGCCGACCAACTCGTCTTCGAAACACTGAACGGCTGCCGCGTCATCGTGGCCGCCAGCAGCCGTGCCGGCCTGCCGCCGGCCATGGAAGCCGGGCCCACGCTGCGCCAGGTGGTGTGGGGCGTGGAGAGCGAGGCCGACCTCGCGCGCTATGCCGACAACATCCGCCAGCAGCCGGGCTTTGTGCAGGAGGTGGAGCGTATCGGCTGCACCGACCCCAACGGCCTGTCGGTGCGCCTGCAGCTCACGCGCAAGTGCAAGATCGACGTGGAGAGCGCCGAGTACAACACCTGGAATCGCAAGAACCGCATCAACAAGGCCAGCCCGGCCTACGAGCGCGCCACGCCCATCGAAGTGGGGCATGTGGTGTTCTTCGTGAAGGATGTGGTGGCCTGCGAGCGCTTTTATCTGGAGAGCTTCGGCTTCGCCGCCTCCGACCACTACCCCGGCCGCGGTGCCTTCCTGCGTTGCGCGCCCGAAGGCGGCCACCACGACATCTTCCTGCTGCAGCGCCCCGCCGGTGACGCCGCGCTGAACCATGTGGCCTTCACCGTGCGTGACATCCACGAGGTGTTCGGCGGCGGCATGCACATCTCGCGCTGCGGCTGGGACACCCAGCTCGGCCCGGGCCGGCATCCGATTTCCTCGGCCTACTTCTGGTACTTCCGCAACCCGGCGGGCGCGCTGGTCGAGTATTACGCCGACGAAGACCAACTCACCGCCGACTGGCAACCGCGCGACTTCGAGCCCGGCCCCACGGTCTTTGCCGAGTGGGCGATCGAAGGCGGCATCGACGGCAACACGCGCCGCCAGAAGAGCGCCGATGCCCCCAAGGGCCAATTCATCACCGACAGAAAGTAAGACATCATGCGATACAGTTTCCTTCTCAAAACCTCCGTGGCCATCGCCTGCACCGGCCTGCTGCCGTGGGCGCAGGCGCAAAGCGCAGTCGACAAGCAGTTGTCCTCTCGGCCGTTCACCATCGTCGCGCCCTTCCCGCCGGGCGGCCCGATCGACACGCTGGCGCGCATACTCGCCACTGGCCTGACCGAGCGCTACAAGCAACCCGCCATCGTCGACAACCGCACGGGCGCCAACGGCAATATTGGCATTGATCTGGTCAAGCGCGCCGCGCCCACCGGCCACACGCTGCTGGTGGTGCCTGCGGGCAACCTCACCATCAACCCCACCCTGATGCCCAAGCTGGGCTACAACGTGGAGGCCGACTTCGCGCCGGTGGCGTCGCTCGCCAAGGCACCCAACGTGCTGGCCGTCAACCCGTCGCTGCCGGCCAAGACGGTCGCGGAGCTGGTGGCGCTGTCCAAGGCCAAACCGGACACGATCAGCTATGCCTCGCCGGGCGTGGGCAGTGGCCTGCACCTGGCGGGCGAGCTGTTCAAGCAGCAAAGCGGCGCGGACATCCTGCATGTGGCTTACAAGGGGTCGGCGCCTGGCCTCAATGACGTACTGGGTGGCACGGTCCCCATGATCATCGGCAACCTGCCTGTGCTGCTGCCGCACATCCAGTCGGGCAAGCTGCGTCCGCTGGCCGTGACCGATCCCACGCGCGCCGCCGCCTTGCCCAATGTACCCACACTGGCCGAAGCCGGGGTGCCCGGTGTGGCGGTGACGTCCTGGTACGGCCTGATGGCCCCCAAAGGCACGCCCGCACCTGTGCTCGCGCAGCTGGCCAGCGATGTCACACGCATTTTCAACACGCCTGCGACCCAGGCGCAGCTGGAAAAACAGGGCCTGAGCGTCTGGATCGTGACTGAGGCCGCGTTTGGTGACGTGATCCGCAAGGAGACCGCGACCTGGGCGCCCATCATCAAGAGCCGAAAGATCGAAGCCCAATAACCCCTCCCGCAACCAACGACAAGGCTTGCATCGTTCACTCCACCTGAAAGGCCCCCATGAACTACACCCGTCGCCAGGTCATCGCCATCGCCGCCTCTCTGGGTGCGGCCCTGTCCACCGGCAGCGCGCTGGCGCAGAACTATCCGAGCAAACCCATCACGCTGGTCGTGGCCTATCCTGCCGGCGGAGATACCGATGCCATGGCGCGCCTGTACGCCGAAAAGCTGGCGTCCCGCCTGGGCCAGCCGGTGATCGTGGACAACCGTCCCGGCGCGAGTGGCCTCATCGGCAGCGCTTATGTTGCCAAGGCGCAGGCGGATGGCTATACGCTGCTGCTCGCGCCCAGCACGTTTTCCATCGCGCAACTGGTGCTCAAGACGGGCTCAGGCTCGAGCTACGACGTACTCAACGGCTTTACCCCCATCGTCCAGACCGCCATCCAGCCGCTGTTCGTTGCGGCCAGCACGGCCTCAGGCGCCAAGGATCTCAAGGAGCTGGTGGCGATGTCCAAGACCAAGCCGCTGTCCTATGCCAGCCCCGGCAGCGGCTCGCCCATGCACATCCTGGGCGAGATGTTCAACAAGGCCGCGGGCGTGAAGCTTTCGCACGTGCCCTACCGCGGCGTGGCGCCGGCGGTCAACGACGTGCTGGGCGGCCATGTGCCTGTGACGTTCATGACGCTAGGCCCCGTGGCGCCGCACGTCACCACCGGCAAGGTGGTGGTGCTGGCCGTGGCGGATCCCCAGCGCTCCTCGCTGGCGCCCGACGTGCCGACGCTGGCCGAGCTGGGCTACAAGGACGTGGAGGTCGGCGCCTGGCAAGGGCTGTTCGGGCCCAAGGGTCTGCCTGCCGACATCGTCAAGACGCTCAACAACCACCTCAACGAGATTCTGAAGATGCCCGACATCGCTGCCAAGATGGCCACCTTCGGCGCGCTGCCGGCCGGCGGCGAACCGTCGCGGCTGGCCAAGGCCAACGCTGGCGACTATGACCGTTTCGGCAAGATCATCAAGGAGTTCGGCATCCAGGCCGACTGAAAGCGAAGGATATCCACCATGCAAACCGACCGCTATCTCGACCCCCACCAGGCACGCAAGCGCCCGCCCCCCACGTTTGAAGACCTGCTGGGTGACGCCATCGAGCGCGCCTATGCCGACGGCGCGCATGCGCTGCCCGAACTGGTGGCCTACCTGAACCGCACCGGTCCGTCCGCCGAGAACGGCGAGGCCTGGACCGAACAGAACTTTCAGGCCCTGATGGCCCGGCTCGGCAATTAAGGAGAGAAACCGTGAACACCATCTCTTTCACCAAGGATCCGATTGACGCGCTGTTGAAGGACGGCCTGAAGAATCTCTGGTATCCGATCTGCCCGTCCGAGTTTGTCGGCGAGCGTCCTGTATCGCTGCGCCGGCTGGGCAAGAAAATCGCCCTCTGGCGCGATGCGGCTGGCCAGCTGCATGCGCTGGAAGATCATTGCCCGCACCGCGGCGCGCCGCTGTCGCAGGGCGTGGTGCTCGGTGACCGGCTCGCGTGCCCGTATCACGGCGTTGAAGTGCGCTGCGACGGCACCGTCACCAAGGTGCCGGGCAGCCCGGGCTGCAAGCTCGAGAGCTCACGTGCAGCGTTGGCCTTCCACGTGCAGGAAGCCTACGGTGCGATTTTTCTCTACAACAGCGACGTGAACATCGATACACCGCCGCCGATGACGCTGCCCGAGGAGTTGAGCTCGCCCGAGTATTCGCATTTCCTCTGCTACGCCGAGTGGAAGAGCGACTACCGCTATGCGCTCGACAATGTGATGGACCCGATGCACGGCACCTTCCTGCACAAGCAGTCGCATTCCATGGCCGAAGGCGACAGCACGGCCACGTTCCAGATCCGTAATACCGACATCGGCTTTGTGTTTGAAAAGACCGGCCAGCGCGGCGTCAACTTTGACTGGACGGAATGGGGCAGTACCGGTGTGCACTGGATGCGCCTGGAAATTCCGTACCCGAAAACCGGCGGCCCGGGCGGCAACTTCGCCATCGTCGCCTGCGCGACCCCGATGGAGGACAACATGACGGCGACATTCTTCTGGCGCTGCCGCAAGGTCTCGGCGTGGCAGCGCGACACCTGGCGCTTCCTGTACCGCAACCGCCTCGAGGCGCGCCATTGGGCGGTGCTGGAGCAGGACCGCGTCATGCTCGAGAAAATGGAGCCCGACGCCAACCAGCGTGAAAACCTGTACCAGCACGACATCGGCGTGACTCGCCTGCGCCGCCATCTGCGCAACCTCGCGGACGAGCAGCTGGAGGCCGCGGCCACGCCCGGGGCCGGCGCCCAGGCCTGATGGACCTTCATCCCGCGCGAAATCATGTCTACTACTTTGAACGCCTTTGTCCACACCTTGCGCCATGAGGCCGACGACGTGATCAGCGTCGAGCTGCGCCCGGTACCCGGCACCGAGTTCCCTGCCTTCACGGCAGGGGCGCACATCGACCTGCACCTGCCCAACGGCATGGAGCGCAGCTACTCGCTGTCCAATGCCTGTGAGGAGCACAACCGCTACGTGGTGGGCGTGCTGCGCGACCGCGCCAGCCGCGGCGGCTCGCGCTGCGTGCATGAGCAGCTGCGCGTCGGCATGCGTCTACCCATCTCCGCGCCGCGCAACAACTTCCCGCTGCACGAAGAGGCCGGGCACACGGTGCTGATCGCGGGCGGCATCGGCGTCACGCCCATTCTGTCTATGGCACGCCGGCTCAAGGCGATCGGGCGGTCCTTCGAGGTGATGTACTTTGCACGTTCACGCCAGGGCGCGGCCTTTGTGGCCGAACTCGAAGCGCTGGGCATGCCGCTGATGCTGCACTTCGACGACGAGAAGGGCGGCCCGCCCGACCTCAGGGCGCTGCTGTCGGATCGGACACCCGAAGTGCTGTCGGTTCGGGCGCCCGCGGTACAGACGCACTACTATGCCTGCGGTCCGACAGTCATGCTCGACGCCTTCGAGAAAACCTGCGAGGAACTCGGGCACGAGAACGCCCACATCGAGCGCTTTAGCGCCGTGGAAGTGGCTGCATCGCCCGATGCGCATGCGACCTATACCGTCGAGCTGCGCCGCAGCGGCCGCACGATCACCATCGCGCCGGACAAGTCGCTGCTCGACACGCTGCTGGCCGCCGGGGTGGAGGTTGATCACAGCTGCTGCGAAGGCGTGTGCGGCTCCTGCGAAACCCGCGTGCTCGCCGGCGAGCCTGACCATCGCGACTCGATCCTCAGCCCCAAGGAGCGCGCCTCCAACAAGGTCATGATGGTTTGCGTATCGGGCTGCAAGAGCAGCTCTCTGACCCTTGATCTCTGATTTTCCCGCAGGACGGGTTTGGGAGCCGGCCGCATCTGCGGCCGGATGCTCCCGTCCTTTGCATTTCATTACATCAGTAGTGTCCGGTCAAAACCCAAACAAAATCAATTGGTTAGCGTCGGGTGGTGGTTGAATTTTGTAGTCATCGGCCTGCAAGGCGCATGAAATCAGGGTTTTCTCAAAAACCGAGACAGACAAAGTCTGTAGGCAAGTGTAGAGCGAGGCATCCAGGCGAAGTTCTTTTTTGACGATTGCGATGAGCACATAGCTGGCGATGGCGCACCAGACCTGCGTCTTCACCGCGTTCTCGCTGGTACCCAGGAATTTCTTGATCCGCAAATGCTGCTTGACCCACTTGAAGAACAATTCCATCTGCCAGCGATTCTTGTAAAGCTGCGCGATGACCGGTGCAGGCAGCGTCGTGTTGTTGGTCAGGAACACCGGCGTCTTGCCGGTCTTGGGATCTTTGAACCGCACCCGGCGCAGATGCTCGGGATAGTCGCGCGCGCTCTTGTAGCCATTGAGTGCACCCATCTGATCGCACACCACGCCAGTGGCCTTGTCAACCTTGGCCGGGGTCACCGTCGGGCATTGAAATTGGACTTCGCTCGGGGGACGAAGAAGGCCCCTCGCTGACGCAGCGTGTACAGCCTTGCGAAGTCCAGATAGCCCCGATCCATGATGTAGAAGGCCCCGGCTTCGACGGGCAGAATATCGAGCACATTGACATCGCCCAGCTTGCCGTTGCTGATGTGAATGAAGCTGGGAATGGCGCCCAGTGCAGCTTTGTCGCGCACTGCATGCAGGTCGCGCTCGAAGGTGGTTTCGCGGCTCATGCTGACGGGCTCGCTTTCGGTGAGCACCGGGCTGTCGTCGCGGCCCCAGGCGACTTCATGCATCCAGGCGCCGGTGGCCTTGCCGAAGTGGGCCACCAGCCATTGAGGATCCTGCGCGGCCAGCTCGCCGATGGTCTGAACGTACAGCTTGGCCAGCTTCTCGCCGGCCTTGGGACCTATGCCGTTGATCTTGCGTACATGCAGCGGCCAGATTTTTTCCTGCAGGTCGGCTTCGTGAATGACGGAAATCCCATTGGGCTTGTTGAACTCGCTGGCCATCTTGGCCAGCAGTTTGTTGGGTGCCACGCCGACGGAGCAGGTCAGGCCGGTCTTTTCGAAAATCGCTTTCTGGATCAGCCGCGCCAGCTATATCGTGCACGTACCCTACCGCAGCACGGCCATGGCGATCCAGGATGTGATGAGTGGGCAGCTACCCATGATGGTGGTGGATACCGCCGGTGGCTTGGCCCAGATTCGCGCCGGCAAGGTACGCGCGCTGGCCGTGCTGTTGCCTAAACGGATTGCCTCATTGCCCGATGTGCCGACCCTGGCGGAATCCGGTTTGCCCAAGTTCGAGGCCGTGGCCTGGCAAGGTTTGTATGTGCCCAAGGGCACGCCGGCGGACATCGTGGAGCGGCTGTCGGCAGAAATGCAAAAGTTCATCATGGTGCCCGAGATCAAGGCCAGGCTGGAAGAGTTCGGCCTGGAGGTGACGCCCTCTGACGGCCCGCATCTGGCCCGCTTCGTGCAGAACGAAACGGCGTTCTGGCACAAGCTGATTCGCGAGCGCCAGCTCTCGCTCGATTGAGCGGGTGTCCGGCCGCTCAGCGTTCGTGCTGCAGGTAACGGGCTTCGCGCGGCAGGCGGAAGGCGACCAAAAAGGCGATCACCATCATGCCGGTCACGTACCAGTAAAACGCCTGCTCATGGCCCAGTGATTTGAGGCCCAGGGCCACGTATTCGGCCGAGCCGCCAAACAGCGCATTGGCCACGGCATAGGCCAGGCCGACACCCAGGGCGCGTACTTCGGCCGGAAACATTTCGGCTTTGACCAGGCCGCTGATGGAGGTGTAAAAACTCACGATGGCCAGGGCCAGGATGATCAGCAAAAAAGCCACGACGGGGTTGGTCACGTTTTGCAAGGTCATCAGGATGGGCACGGTGCACAAGGTGCCCAGGCCGCCAAACCACAACATGGAGGCGCGCCGGCCGATGCGGTCGGACAAGATGCCGAAGAAGGGCTGCATCAGCATGTAGGCAAACAGCGCGAAGGTCATGATGCCGCTGGCGGTTTTGACCGACATACCGGCCGAGTTGACCAGGTACTTCTGCATGTAGGTGGTGAAGGTGTAGAAAATCAGCGAGCTGCCGGCTTCCTTGTTGGCGCGCGAGGCGGCGGTGGTGGTTTCTTCCAGTGAGCGGCGCAGGAACAGGGCGATCACGGCAGCCATCGCGCCGATCACAAAAGGAATGCGCCAGCCCCAGGTGCGCAACTCGTCTTCACTCAGCACAAACTGCAGGATCACCACCACCAGCACGGCCAGCAACTGCCCGCCTATCAGCGTAACGTACTGGAAGGAGGAGAAAAATCCGCGCTGGCCTTGCAGCGCCACTTCGCTCATATAGGTCGCGGTGGTGCCGTATTCGCCACCCACCGACAGGCCCTGGAACAGGCGCGCCAGCAGCAGCAGCGCCGGGGCCCAGGCGCTGCTGCTGCTGGCGTAGGTGGGCAGGCAGGCGATGACCAGCGAGCCGGCGCACATCATGGTCACCGAGATCAGCATGGAATTTTTGCGGCCGTGTTTGTCGGCAATCCGGCCAAACAGCCAGCCGCCAATCGGGCGCATCAAAAAACCGGCGGCAAACACGCCGGCGGTGTTCAGCAACTGCGTGGTCGGGTCGCTGGAGGGGAAAAAGGCCGGCGCGAAATAGATGGCACAGAAGGCATACACATAGAAGTCGAACCATTCCACCAGATTGCCGGACGAGGCGCCCACAATGGCGAAAATCCGTTTGCGGCGCTCTTCAGCGCTGTGAAGAGGTGTGGTGCTCATGGCCAAGGCCTTGTTCTTGCATTCCGGCCATGTCGGCGTGGTCTGCAGCGGCGGCCCAGGAGAAGCCGTGCCCAGCGTCCTCAACATGTTCCGCTAGCCAGGACTGCGGAAGAAATGCTTTTTTATTTAAGGGTTAACCATTATGCGCTTGGCCGAAATTGAGATCAAATGTAGGTGTCTCCGCCCCTCCAACCACCGGAGTTTGCCCCGTGCCTGCTGAAGACCGTCTCATCATTCGTTCAGAAAAAGCGGCCGATGTCGAGGCGATTTTTAGCCTGACGGCGGCGGCGTTCCAGTGTCATCCACACAGCTTGCAGACCGAGCAATTTATTGTTGATGCCTTGCGCGAGGCCGGCGTGTTGAGCCTGTCGCTGGTCGCGGAGCAGAAGGGGGTGGTGATCGGCCATCTGGCGTTTTCGCCGGTGGGTATCGCCGATGGCAGCCCCGACTGGTACGGCCTGGGCCCGGTGTCGGTGTTGCCCACCTGCCAGGGCCGGGGTGTGGGCACGGCCTTGATCGCCGAAGGTTTGACCCGACTACAAGCCGACGGCGCCCACGGTTGTGTGGTGCTGGGGGAGCCGGCCTATTACGGCCGTTTCGGCTTTACCCATCAGCCGGCCTTGGTTCTGGACGGTGTGCCACCCGATTATTTTCTGGCCTTGCCGTTTGGCGCGCATCTGGCCCAGGGCGTGGTGCATTACCACGCGGCCTTCGCGGCGCGCCGCCTGTAGCTCAGCGTTGACCGGGTTTAGAACGTGCCCGGCAGCAGGATGCGTTTGTCCACCGTGTTGATGTTGGTGTGGCCGCAAAACGCCATGGTCAGGTCCAGCTCCTTGTGGATGATCTGCAGCGCCTTGCTCACGCCTTCTTCGCCCATGGCGCCCAGACCGTAGAGGAAAGAGCGGCCGATGTAGGTGCCCTGGGCGCCCAGCGCACGTGCCTTGAGCACGTCCTGGCCGCTGCGTATGCCGCCGTCCATGTGGACTTCGATCTGGCTACCGACCGCGTCCACAATCTGCGGCAAGGCACGTATCGAGGACTCGGCGCCGTCGAGCTGGCGCCCGCCGTGGTTGGACACAATCAGCGCGTCAGCGCCTGAGTCGACCGCCAGCTTCGCGTCTTCCACGTCCTGGATGCCCTTGAGGATCAGCTTGCCGCCCCAGCGTTTTTTGATCCACTCCACATCGCCCCAGTTCAGGGCCGGGTCAAACTGCTTGGCTGTCCATTCGGCCAGCGAGCCCATGTTCTCCACCCCCTTGACGTGACCGACGATGTTGCCGAACTGCCGGCGCGGCGTGCCCAGCATGCCTAAACACCAGCGCGGCTTGGTCATCAGGTTCAGGATGTTGGCGACCGTCAATTTGGGCGGAGCCGACAAACCGTTTTTGAGATCTTTGTGGCGCTGGCCGAGGATTTGCAAATCCAGCGTCAGCACCAGGGCCGAGCAGTTGGCGGCCTTGGCGCGGTCGATCAGGCTTTCGATGAAGGCACGGTCCTTCATCACATAGAGCTGGAACCAGAAGGGGTGGCGGTCGGTGGCCGTGGACACGTCTTCGATCGAGCAGATGCTCATGGTCGACAGCGTGAACGGGATGCCGAATTTTTTGGCGGCACGTGCGCCGTGGATTTCTCCATCGGCGTGTTGCATGCCGGTCAGGCCGGTGGGCGCGATGGCGACCGGCATGGCCACGTTCTGGCCAATCATCTGGGTGGCGGTGCTGCGGTTTTCCATGTTGACCGCCACGCGTTGGCGCAGCTTGATGGTCTGGAAGTCGCTTTCGTTGGCGCGGTAAGTGCTTTCTGTCCACGCGCCGGAGTCGGCGTAGTCGTAGAACATGCGGGGTACGCGTTTTTGCGCCAGAACGCGCAGGTCTTCAATGGTGGTGATCACGGGCATGGGGGCTTTCTTCTTAGAGTCTGCTTACGATTTATAAGGGGTCGCGTTGGGGCGCAATCGGGATGAGTTGCTTGCCAACATCTCGCCGCATGGGGCCCCGGCCCATGCAAGGGATTTGGTGGGCAAATCGCCCGATTTCGTCCCAACCCGAAGGGCAAGTGGATCTTCGGGCGGTCTGCCGCGTTGCAAAACCAGACAAGGCCACCAGCCTTGCCTTGGGTTTTACGCCTTGCAGCCCATCCCGAATATCCACTTGCGCGACCCCTTATAAATCGTAAACAGGCTCTTAGGGCGTCATCCTAACGAGTTTGCCCTGATGCGGTTTGAAAAAATTTGGGAGTCGTCGGAAATTTGCTCAGTCGGCGGAAATTTTCTGCTCGCGCACGACCTTGCCCCATTGCGCCGATTCACGCGGAATGTCGGTGGCCAGCGGTCCGGCGGCCATAAAGGCCGGCACCGCGCCTTGCAGAGCGGCGGCCTGTGCCATGTCGGGTGCGGCCATCACGCTGCGGGTGGCCTCGCTGAGGCGCTCGATAATCGCGGCCGGCGTGCCGGCAGGCGCCAGCAGATACAGGCGTGGTGCGGCGTCAAAGCCGGGCAACGCATCCGCCAGCGGTGCAATGTCTTCGCCACCGGCCAGCTTCACGGGGTTCATGATGGCGATCGCGCGCAGCTTGCCGGCCTTGGCCTGAGCAATGGCCAAGGTCGCGCTGACCACACCGATGGGCACTTGTTTGCCGATCACGTCGGACGCGATTTGCGCCGCGCCGCGGTAGGGAATATGCACCACGTAAGCGCCAGTTTGGCCCTTGAGCATTTCAAACCCCAGGTGGTGCACCGTGCCCACGCCAGAGGTGGCATACGAGTATTTGCCCGGGTTGGCCTTGAGCAGCGCCACAAACTCCTTGGGCGTCTTGGCCGGAAAGTCGTTGCCGACGACGATCACCAGTGGCAGCGTGAACAGACCGGCTACCGGCGTGAAACTTTTGACCGGATCAAAACTCATGCGCGGCTGCAGGTGTTGCGCGATCAGCAGCGAGCTGTCGCCCAACATCAGCGTGTAACCATCTGGGGTGGCTCTGGCCGTCGCGTCGCCGGCGATCAGGCCGGCGGCACCCGCGCGGTTGTCCACCACAATCTGCTGGCCCAGCAAGGCCGATAGGCGCGGCGCCAACAGACGTGCCATCGCATCCACACCGCCGCCAGCCGAATAGCCGACCAGCAGGCGTATGGGTTTGTTCGGGTAGGCCTGGGCCTGGGCAGCGCCGCTGGCCAGGGTGAAGAGGGTGGCCAGGCCGGCCAGCACGGCACTGCGGCGGCGCAGGGTGGAAAACGCGTGAATCATGGTTGTCTCCAATTATTTTTGATAGCGATGCGGCTCTAACGGCCCTTTGGCATCAAGCCTTGCCGATGCCGCGTGACAGCGGTCGCTGGGCCAGCTCGGCAATCCGTTCGCGGTTGGGCACAAAACCCAGGCCCGGTGCTTCGGGCAAGGTTAGCACCCCGGCTTTCGGCTCGGGCAGGCCGTCAAACACCAGCTTGCAGCATTCCACGGCGACCGAGTGGTACTCCACCAGAGAGCCGTTGGCCAGCCCGGCATGCAGGTGCATGTTGTGGTGCGGCCAGGCGCCGCCGTTGGCAAAACGGGTGTTGAAAGCCGCCGCCATGCCGGCGATGCGCTGGCACTGCGTGAAGCCGCCGCTGATACAGGCGTTGGGCTGCACCACATCGACCGCCTGGGCGACCAGCATGTCGCGGAAACGGCTGGCCAGGCCTTCGTTTTGTCCGGCTGCCAGCGGGATGGAGGTTTTGGCGCGCAACTTGGCCAGATTGGGAATGTCGTTGTGCGACACCGGCTCTTCGAAGAAGCTGATGCCATAAGGCTCGACACGTTGGGCCAGCGACAGGGCGTGGAAGTAGTCCAGGCTGCAATTCGCATCGATGTAGATCTGCACATCAGGCCCGACGGCTTCGCGCACGGCGCGTATACGTTGCACGTCTTCGGCAATCACCTCGTCCAGCGGCCGCGGTTCGTCGCGACGCTGCAGGCCGTGGTGGCCAACCGTCATCTTCAGCCGCTTGAAGCCGCGTGCCACCCAGCTTTTGGCGGCCTCGGCCAGTTCCTCGCGGTCGAAAAATGCGAAGCCGAAGGTGGCGTAGACCGGTACCTGGTGGCGCGCGCCGCCCAGCAGGCGCCAGCAGGGCTGGTTCAGTGCCTTGCCTTTCAAGTCCCACAAGGCCAGGTCCAGCGCGGCCATGGCATGGCTGCCATAACCCGATTGGCCGCGCGGTGTGAGCAGCCAGTAAAGCTTGTCCCAGAGTTGTTCATGGCGCATCGGGTCCAGCCCGATCAGATGCGGTGCGGCGATGTCGTTGACGATGCTTCCAATCACTTCTTCTTCGGTGATGGCCGTCATGCCGGTGCCAATCAAGCCGGTGTCGGTTTCGATGTCGACCAGGCAGACCGAGAGTGAGGTGGTTGTGGTGCGGCCCGAAATGCTGACCGATACCGGCAGGTTCAGCGGTGTGGCGCTGACGCGTGTGATCTTCATGGTGTCTCCGTGGCCGTGTACGGCCCTGTTGGGGTGTGCTGGCCAGTCTAGAAAAGCCCTGCTTGAGCGGCAAGCATGCCGGCGTAAGGCGGCTTTCGCGGATGGCGAAAGCTCTGGGGTTCGCCTAAGCGGTGAGCTCAGTGATCAAGGTGCGGGTGGCGGGTGAGGGCGCAACGCCGCTGCGTGTGGCGAGCCGGTGTGTGCGTCTGGCCCAAGGATCGCTCAGGCGCACGGCTTTCAGCGGCAGGAAAGCCAGTTGCGGCGCCACCGCCTCCAGCGGCAACACACCGACACCCAGGCCGGCGGCCACCATGCGGCAGACCGCGTCGAAACCCCGCATGCGCATACGAATGTGAATTGGTTTGCCGACTTCTGCCGCCGAAGCCATCAGCCGGTTGGACAGGGCGGTGCCGTCCGACAAGGTGATGAAATCCTCGTCCAGCAGGTCTTTCAGCGCCACCCGCCTGGCGTTGGCCAGCCGGTGCTTGGCCGGTGTGACCAGCACCAGCGTGTCGCTGAAAAAGTCCGCCAAGGTGATGCCCTGGGGCGCATGGACCAGGTCCACGATGCCGAGGTCGGCACGGCCTTCAAGCAGTGCCAGCGGAATGTCGGGGCTGCCGCGTTCTTCCAGGTCTATGCGTATCAGCGGGTGGGTGCGTGCAAAGGTCTCCAGCAGGCCAGGCAGCACTTCCAGCAAGGCGGAAGAATTGGCCAACACACGCACATGGCCTTGCAGGCCGTGGCTGTAGTCATGCAAGTCCATGGCCAGCCGGTCGGCGCCGGTCAGCAGTTCGCGGCTGCGCTGCACCAGCATGTGGCCGGCCGGGGTTAACTGCACGCCGCGCGGTGAACGTTCGAACACGCGGAAACCCAGGGTGTCTTCCAGCGCCGTGATACGCACGCTGGCGGCGGCCACCGCCAGTTGCAGGCGGTCGCTGGCCGCGCTGATGGAGCCCAGGTCGGCCGCGGTGACAACCACGCGCAGGGTGATGAGGTCGATGGGTGTGTTCATGCCGTGATTGTGCGGTGTGGCTAGCGTTAGCCTTTAACGCGGCGGGTCTTGTGTCATTTTTAAGTTGGCGCTGCGCATTTTCAGACCCGTGTGCCTGGGCTTGGGGCACGCTTTGCAGGGTGCCCAGTTTGAAGAAATTTGTTTGCGGGCGCACAATCTCAGAATTTTTTCATGCCAGCCTTCATCCCTTCCACGCCACCGGCCCTGAAACGTGTCATCAACGCTTGGGGGACACCCACGCCTTACGGCGTCTCGCGTAGCGACGCTGCCGTGGCCGACGCCGTGGCGCAGATGCTGCAGCGCCATGTGGTGTTGGCCGATTTGCAGGCGCTCGTGGGGCGCGAACTGGCGACCTGGAGTGGCGCGGAGTCGGCTTGCGTGACGCATTGCAGCGCGGCAGCCGTCACGCTGGCCGTGGCTGCGTGTATGGCGGGCGCCGATGCCGGGCGTGTGGCGCAACTGCCCGACAACAGCGGCATGCGCCATCGCGTGGTGATGCTTGCTGCCCAGCAGGTGCATTACGGCCAGGTGATCACCCAGGCGGTGCGGCTGGCGGGGGCGCAAGCCGAGCCGTGCGAAACGCTGGTGGACGTGGCCGCTGAACTGGCGCTCGGCACGGCATGTTGCGTGCTGGCAGTCGAGTCGCATCTGGCCGACGGCTCGGGGCCGGTTACCACGGGTGAACTGCTGGCGTTGGCGCGTGCGGCCGGCGTGCCCCTGGTGCTGGATGCCGCCGCCCAGGACTGGCGCGTGCAGGAACTGGTCGCCGGTGGTGCCGATTTGTTGCTGCTCAGCGGGCAGAAGTACCTGCGTAGCCCCACAGCCGGCCTGGTGCTGGGCCGTGCGGACCTGGTTGCAGCGCTGGATGCGCAGCACGGCGGTATTGGGCGGGGCATGAAACCAACGAAAGAGGCGCTGGCCGGTGTGCTGACGGCGCTTCAGTTACGCGACAGCTTGCCGGTCACCGCCTGGCGCGCAGCTCAGCAGCGCAAGGTCGACGTGGTGGCTGCGTCGGCAGGCCGATGGCCGGGCGTGACCGTGCAACGCATACCCGACCCCCAAGGCAACGGGTTCGATCGGCTGTCGCTCCTGATCGATGTGGCGGTGACTGGCGTCGACGCGGCGCGTGTGCTGGAGCTGCTGCGCAGCGGTGACCCGGTCGTGGCTGTGGCGCCGCACCGCGTGGCGCAGGGCCGCATCGGCCTTGAATTGAGCGCTGTCGATGACGGGGAACTGCCCGAGTTGTGCGCGCTACTGGCTAACGCACTGAGCGCCCACTGAGTGATCGGGCCCAGAGGGGCTTGTTCCAGGGGATGGTTCAGCGCTTGTCCGGCTTCACACCCGCACCGCGCACTTCCAACCGGATTTCATCGAGTACCTGGCCGCCGGCATCCACCAGTTGCACCACATGTTTGCCCGGCCAGGGCAACCACTGGGCTTGCGCACCGCGTGCCAACGGCTTGCCGTCCATCCGCCAACGCAGGTCGCGGCCTTGAGCGCTGAAGCTCACGCGCTGGTGGCTGGGCGGAATGTCCGGGTCCAGCGCAATGATGGTGCCGGAGGCGGGGGCAGTGATACGCGCCGGCGTGTCAGGCGCCGGGGTCGAATCTCTTAAGCTTTTTGGGCCTTTAGCCCTTTCGGGATGAGCGCTATCAGCTCCTGAATTCATAGCGAACAGGGTTTGTTCCGTACCCCGGATAAACCATTCCTGGCGTGCCGCTTCCAGGGGGGCGCCGGCCTGCGCGCCAAACCGGATGGCGTTTTGCACCACGCCGGCGGGCGGCGCGGGCGCACGGCTGGCTTCGGTTTGGTGCAGGTGCTTCATCAGCGCGGCCCAGATGGGCGCGGCGCCGCTGGTGCCGCTGACGTCCCACATGGGCGCGCCGCTGGCGTTGCCGACCCAGACGCCGACGGTGTAACGCTGCGAAAACCCTAGCGCCCAGTTGTCGCGCATGTCCTTGCTGGTGCCGGTTTTGACGGCGCTCCAGAAGCGTGTGGCCAGCACGCTGTCGGTGCCAAAGGTGCGGGCGCGCGCCAGTGGGTCGGCCAGGATGTCGGTGACGATGAAGGCCGCGCGGGCGTCAATCGCCGGCGTGAACACGGGTTTGGTGTTTCGGCTGAGCGAGGTGGAACTGAAGCGCCCGCCATTGGCCAGCGTGCGGTAGCTATTGGTCAGCGCCAGCAGCGACACCTCGCTGCTGCCCAGCGCCAGGCTGTAGCCGTAGTAGTCGCCCGATTCTTTCAGGGGCAAACCGGCCTCCTTGAGCTGTTTGTGAAAGGCATCGGGCGAGACCATCACCAGCGTGCGCACAGCCGGCACATTGAGCGATGCGCCGAGTGCGGTGCGTGCCGACACCAGGCCCTTGAACTGGCGGTCATAGTTTTGCGGAATGTAGAGCCCGCCCGCCGTTTGTATCTGCGAGGAGGAATCTTCGAGCAGCGAGGCGGCGGTGATGCGCCGCTCGGCAATCGCCTGCGCATACAAAAAAGGTTTGAGTGTGGAGCCCGGCTGGCGCAGCGCCAGCACCCCATCAACTTCGGCCGCAGCACTGAGTTCACCGGATGAGCCGACCCAGGCCAACACCTCGCCGGTGGCGTTGTCCAGCACCACGATGGCGCCGTCTTCGACATGGCGGCCGCGCAGTTCGCGCAGATGCTGGTTCAGGGTTTGCACCGCAAAACGTTGCAGGGGCGCACGCACGGTGGAGGGCAAGGTGGCTGCTTTGCCTGCTGGCCCCGCAGATGTATGGCGCACCAGTTGCCGCGCCAGGTGCGGTGCCACGCCTTCGCTGCTGTCGAAGGCCTTGCGCTGCAAAGCGGCGCTGGCGAACATGTCCAGACCGTCGCAGTCGGCCTTGGCCGGGGCTTGCATGATTTTGAGCACACCGCAGGCGCGTTGTGTCACTTGCGCCACCTTGGCATTGGGCGCACGCACCAGCGCGGCGGCGACGGCGGCCTCGCGTTCATCCAGCCCGTGTGCGGCCTTGCCGAACAAGGTGCGACTCAGCGCATCGATGCCGACAATCTCGCCGCGAAAAGGCACGAGGTTGAGGTAAGCCTCCAGGATCTGGTCCTTGCGCCAGCGCGTCTCCAGCACTTGGGCCGACACGGTTTGGCCGATTTTTTGTGTCAAGCTGCGGCCGCCGGCACTGGCGCGCCAGTCCTCGTCCAGCAAACCGGCCAGTTGCATGCTCAGGGTGGAGGCGCCGCGGGTTTTGGTGTTCCACAAATTGCCCCAGGCGGCAGCCGAGACAGCGCGCCAGTCGACACCGCTGTGTTCGTAAAAACGTTTGTCCTCGCTGAGCACCAACGCCGTGCGCAAGGCCGGCGACACATCGGGCAGCGCCACCCACTGGCCGCGCCGCACCGTGGCGTCCAGGCGCAGGCGCTGGATGACTTCGCCGTCGCGATCCAGAATCAGCGTGTCGGAGGGACGAAATTCGCGTCTTACTTCATCAAATGTGGCCGCAGCGAACACTGCCGGGGCAGCCATGAACAGGGCTGCCAGCAGCAGGGGTTTTAAGGCGATGCCACGGGGAAATGTCATGAGGCTCAGGGGTGTTGAATGGCGAGGTGAAAAGACAGCCAGGTCGCGCCTAGACCTATCACCACCAGCGTGCTGATCGTCGCGCCCAGGACAGTCAGGACTCTTGCCGTACCCTGTGTGTTCTTCACGCTTATCCACTGGAGCGGCGCCGCCACCACCTGGCTTCCTAGCAGCCAGAAGATAGCGTGGAAAAAGCAAGTGATCTGGTTCCAGCCCCGGCAGTTGATGGCCCCGCCATAAGCTTGGGCGCTGAAGAAGCTCATGCCGACGCCGAGGACGGCTATCACCTGGCCGATGCGGCCTATGAGCCGGGTGTTCATGGGGTGGCCGCCTTCACTTCGCCGCCTCCACCTTCACCCGCGCATTCGGCGCTTCGCCAAACATCTCGGGGGCGTAGAGCGCTTCCACCCGGCTGGGCGGCAAGGCGAAGTCGCCGACGTTGTTCAGGCGCACCGTGTACTCCATTTTCACCACGCCCTTGGGCAGGTAGTCGTAATAACTGCGGAAGGCTTCGAAGCTGCGTTCTTCAAACGCTGGCCAGCCCGCGCCGGATTTTTTCTCGCCGCTGGTGGCGATTTCGGAGTCGCGGCCCAGGCCACCACCCAGAATCGTGGCGCCGCCGGGCACCGGGTCGGTGATCGCCACCCAGGTCATGTCGGCGCTGGCGTTGACTTCCAACGTGATACGAATCACATCGCCGCGTGTGTAGATACCTTTCACGGCCTGCTCCACCGGGGTGATGGATTTCTTGATCTGGTAGCCGGCGTTGAAAGGCGCTTTCAGCTGGATGGCAGCTATTGATTGCAAGGTCAGCCACGGCTTGCCCATGCCCTGCTGCGTCACCGTCAGCGTGTCCTTGCCTGGACTGGTCCACGGCAAAAACATGCTGTTGTTGCGCAGGTTGCCGGGCGACGTCGGCGCACCGAAGAAGGTCGTCTGGTTGGGTGCACCTAAGGCGTCCGTTGGTTTGATGCGCTCCACCTTGTTCCAGTCCACGCTGGCCGAGGCTGCTGCGAGAGTGGCTTTGGTCACACCAGCCACCGGCGTGGCTTCAAACTTGGCCGAGAACTTGTCCAGCGCCAGGCCGCCCCAGAGGTTGGCCGTGGTGGTGTGCCAGGCGCCTTTTTGCTGGCGGCCGATAAAGCCGTTGGCCAGCCGTCCCATGTCGTCTTTCCAGGTCGGGTCATCCATCACGGCCAGCATCAGGCGTGCGGTGTTGACGTCACCGTTGACCATCAGCCACCACCAGTAATCGTCTTTTTCGGTGCTGAAGATCAGCTTGGTGCCCTGGAAGGACAAGCGTGAGCGCAAGACCTGGTTGGCCTCGGCCAGCCGCTGCTCGCGCTGCGGCACGTCGGCGACACGTTTGAGGATGTTGAGCCAGTCGATCACGGCGTGCGTGGGCCACTGATTCGGCGCAATCGTCAAGCTGCCAAGCATCCGGCCCTGGGCCTTGCCGTAACGCGAGAGGGCCTCGATGGCGGCCAGCTTACGGACATCCAGGTCCTTGCGCGGGCTCCAGAACTCGCGCTGGATGCGGCCTTCCACAAAGGCGATCAGGCCGCGCTCCATGGGCGCGCGCACCTCATCCGGCAAGGCAAACGCGGGGTTGATGCTGGCTGCGTCATGTGTGGCGGCCAGCAGGTAGGCCGTGAGGGCATCGCTGCCGCGCGCGGCTTCGCCATCACGTGGCGGGAAGTAGTTGGCCAGGCCGTCGCTGTCGAGGTAGGTCGGGATCTGGCTGATGACGGTCTGCCAGAGCTTGCCGTCGCGCAGGCCGACAGCCTTGCTGGTTTTTTGTTCCAGGCAGGCAAACGGGTAGTTGGCCCACCAGTCACGCACGCCGTCCATGCCCTCGGCCAGTTTGGGCTGCAGCGACATCTTCAGGCCGCCACGGCCGGGCAAGGCATCGGCCGGCAGGTTCACGTCGAGTGTGAATGAGCCATCGACCTGCACCAGCGTCGCCTGCTGCACCGTGAGCGGCACGGCGGGGATGATGCGCTGGCGCGCCTTGAGGCCGTCGCGTGCGCCGCTAATCGTGTCCTTGGCCTCGATCTCCCACAGGATGGCTTCCGCACGGCTCAATGCCAGTTGCGCCGGTGCTGTGACCATCCAGGCCACTTCGCGTGCTTCGCCGGCCGGAATGTCCACCGTCTGCGGTTTCAGGTCGAGCAGGGTGGCGCGCGGGCTGACCTCGACCTTCATCGCGGTGTTGGTCGTGTTTCTTAGCGTGATCTGGGCACGGAACTGGTCATCCTCACGCACCAGCGGTGGCAGGCCGCTGATGATCTGCAGGTCCTGCGTGGCCTTGATAGACGTCTGGCCAGTGCCGAAGAGGCTGGTGCCGCTATCGGCCACTGCTACGATCTTGAAGGTCGTCAGCGCATCGTTGAGCGGCACGGTCACTTGGGCCTGGCCTTTGGCATCGAGCTGCACCTTGGGGTTCCACAGCAGCAGGGTGTCCAGCAGCTCACGCGTATTGCTGCGCCCGCCGCCACCGCCGGCCGGCACGGCCTTGCGCCCGTAGTGCCGGCGGCCAATGATTTCCATTTGTGCGGTCGAGGTCTCCACGCCCCAGGCGCGGCGCTGCAACATGGCGTCGAGCAGGTTCCAGCTGTCATTGGGCATCAGTTCCAGCAGCGCCTGGTCGACCGCGGCCAGCGCCACCTCGGCATTGGCGGCCGGTTGGCCGTTGGGCAGTTTGACGGTGATGGTGACCTTGGCTTGCCCACGCACCGGGTAACTTTCCTTGTCGGTTTTCACGCTCACATCGAGCTGGTGGGCTTTGGTGCCGACACGGATTTCCGCCAGCCCCAGGCGGAAAGCGGGTTTACTCAGATCGACCAGTGCGGTGGGCGCCACGTATTCGCGGCCCTCGTACCAGAAGGAGGTCCACCACTCGCGCGGAGCTTTGAATCCCCAGGTGAAAAAGCTGTACCAGGGCACTTCACGCAGCCGGCCGCGCAAGGCCAGCACACTCACATACACATTCGGACCCCAGCCGTCCTTGATCTTCAGCTGGATGGTGGGGTCCTGACCGTTGAGTTGCACCACCTGCGTCTCGATGATGCCTTCGCGTTCAATGGCCACCAGGGCGGTGGCAAAACGGAAGGGCATACGCACCTGGAATTTGGCGATTTCGCCGGGCTGGTAACTTTTCTTTTCGGGCAACACGTCCATGCGGTCATGGTCTTCGCCGCCAAACCAGAGTTCACCCTGCTTGGTGACATACACCGAACTGGCGGCCTGGATGGTGTTGCCGTCCTTGTCCTTGGCCGTCACGATCAGTTCGACCTCGCCCGGCTCACCGAGCTTGGTTTCGCACAACAACAGGCCGCGCGCGTCACTCTTGCCGCTGCAGACGCTGCGGAGGTCTTTGGTTTCGGTCTTGTTGTCGTAGGTGTAAAAGCCGCCCACCATGCGTTTGCGGCTGGTGGTGACGATACGCGCCACGGCCTTCACGTCGAGGGACACATCAGCCGCGGCCTTGCCGCTCAAATCAAGCGCCAGCGCCTGGAACTTGATCTTCTGGCTGCTCGACACCCAACCTTCGGTCTTGATGCCGGCGACCACGGCGGCCGGCCACAAGGTGGAGACGCTGCGAATCGTTTGCACCTCGCCATTCGGGTCGGCGTAGCTGGCTTCCAGCAACAACTCCTGCGGCTGTTTGGCGATGGGAACGTCGGCGATGCTGACCTTGCCGGCGCCGTTTTTATCGAGCGTGAGCGGCAGCTTGTCGGCGATCACGCGCTGGTTTTGTGAGGCGGTGTTTTCCTCTTCACCTTCAGCGCTTTCGCCGCGTTTGGCCCGTGGCGGCGAAAAATTGAATTCTTCGTAATCGCTGTAGTTCAGGGTTTTGCCACGCACCAGCGCCGACACACGCACCGGCAGATTGACGGCGCCGCCACCGGCAACGTAGTTGATCTGCACCTCGGTGGGCACCGCCTTCACGTTGATCAGGGCTTTTTTCTCCGTCGGCTGGATACGGCCTTCCAGCACCGGCAGGCGGAACTCTTCGACGCGGAATTCTCCGCTGCCAAAAGTTCGCGACCGCTCGCCACTGCCCTTGAGCTGCACCTCGTAAACGCCGAGTTTGGCTGCGGGTGGGATAGCAAAGGTGTTTTCCGCGCTCTGGCCGCCGGTGGCGGTCTTGCGCCAGCTCATCGGCTGGGTATATTGCTGGCCGCTACCCACGTGTGTCACGATCAGCGTGGCAGGGGCAAGCTCAGCCAGGCCAAAACCTTGGCTGGTCTCGGTGCGAAAAATGTGTTTCATGGACACGGTTTCACCGGCGCGAAATAACGTGCGGTCAAAAATCGTGTGCGCGCGTTCATCGGGCCGCGGGTCGCGGCTGGTCGGCACATTGAAGCGCCAGGGTTCTATGCCTTTGTGCCAGTCGCTCCAGGTGAAGGCCAAGTCTTCTTCGGCCCCCACGCTTTTCGCTTCGCGTAATGCACTGCCCCCCGAGGGGGCTGTGCTTGCTTGGGGCGGCCCTGCGCTGCGCACGCGCGCACTGACAAAGTAGGCACTGTTGTAGTCTTCGCCGGAACAGCGAGGCGGATCGGACGCAAGACCGCTGAAATTCGCAATGCCTTGCGCATTGGTGACGGCCTTGGCCAGCTCGGTGCCGCTGCAACTGGAGATACGCACGGTGGCACCGGCCACGGGCGTACCTTTGTCGAGGGTGGTGACCCAGGCCAGCGAATTCTCGCGGCCCAGCTTGAAATGCACACCCAGGTTGGTGACCAGCGCGGAGGTGCGCACATACATGGTCCGGTTGGCGCCGTGACGCTCGTCCAGCAGGGAGTTGCCGAGTTTTTTCGAGGCAATCTCCACCACATGAAAGCCTGGTGACAGTGGAATACCGACCACTTCAAACGGGCGCGGGTCGCCGCTGGCAGGTTGGGGCAGGTCCAGTGTTTTCACCCCGGCCTGGCCGGCCAGCAGCGACAACATGCGTGATTGCACATAGTCCTTGTCCTGTTGGTCCAGGCTGTTTGGCAGCGTGCCCTTGAGCTCGGCCGCCGCCATCTTGCGGGACACCTGGTAGCCGTCATAACGCTGCACCTTGCGGAACCAGGCGATGATGTCGGCGTCAGTTTTGGGCTGCAGGTCGCTGACCTTGCCGGCTGAGGCAGGCGCCAGCCCTTTGACCTGCAAGGCGGTTTCCACATTGCGCAGGGTGACCGGCAGCAGGGCCGGGTCGCCGGGTTTTGTGTTGGGTTCGGCAAACCGTTCGACGATGCCAAAGGGTGAGGCGGCAAACTTGGCCAATGGCGGCATGGCGCCGGTCGCCACTTTCAGCGGAAAACTGTCGGCATTGCGCAGCGTGCGGCCCGATGCGTCCTTGAAGTTCCTGGGCAGTTCCAGTAGGTAGGGCGTGGATTCCGCAAACAGCGGTTTGAAGCTGATGTTGCTGACCACGTCCGAGGCGTCACCGCTTTCGGCATCAAACACCGGTTTCAGCGTGTCCGAGCCCGATTTCAGGCGGATCGCTTCCGCCAGCTTGCGCGGCACGGGCGCGTTGAAGTTCAAGCTCATGGGCCGAATCGGCAGGCAGGCGGATTGGGCGTTTTCGCGTTCGCAGTTGAAGCTGGCTGAAAACGGTTCGCGCACCTGGAAGTTGTAGCGTTTTTCTACGCTGTTGGGCACACCGCTGGGCGTGCTCACACCTTTGCCGTACACCAGTTGCACCTTGCTGGCCGGTGTCAGACGCCGGTTGCAGGCCAGGGTGACGAAACGCAGCGGGTCTTTGGCCGCGGCCTTGTCCAGGTTTTGCGATTTGAGCAGCGCCTCGCGTTCCTGGCCTTCAATCAGCTTGACCGGGACACGTTCGCCCAGGTCTTCGAGCGCGCACCAGACCTTGTCCTGGATGCTTTGAAGCGTGGCGGGGCCATTGAGCTGCAACAGGAAATACTGTTCCTCGTCAATACGCTGGTAAGTCCCGGGGCGCAGGTTCTGGATGAAGGGGCCGCCGGTGTTGAACTTATAGCTGCTGCTGCCGGCCAGGGGCTGGCTTTTGGGCGACTTGAAGGTGGGCACCGCATGGAGTGAACAAGTCACGCCGGGTGGCAAGTCGTTCTCGAATTCAAACGCCCATTCGCGTTCGCTGATCCAGCGGCCCGAGCCTTTGGTGGCCTGGGCGTCGCTGCAACTGAGGTTGAGCGGGGCCGGGGCTTTGGGGTCGCCAAAGTTGACGGCTGCTTCGTCAAACTTGGCCACGACCTGGCGCACGCGGGCGACTTCACCTTGGGGCGACACACTGATAATTTGCAAGGCCTGCGCCTGCAAAGCGCTGGCGGCAATCAGGACAGCAATTGTTTTTGTTATGGATAAGGCCACGTTTCCTCCCTGTTAGGAGGCAAAGCGTAGCCGATTTGCAAGCGGCCTAACCCGTGAATCATGAAAAAAGGCGAACCGCAGCAAGATCAGCCGCGAACACCGACGGCCAGAGCCGATCACTCGTTTTGTGGGGGTGCAACCGGCTCGCCGCGAACAACTCGGGTCAGGTCGTTGTTCCTTGTCAATCCAGCCAGGTGTCCGCTTCCGGACCAGGGCGCAGGGCCATGTATTCACCCTGGCCAAGGGTCCGGGTCGATGGGCATCACGCAAGCCATGTAAAATAATGAGAATAATTCTTATTATCATGTAGCCAGCCACGCCATTCCTTCGGTTAGCCAGCGTAAAACCACTCCTTTTCCCGGAGCCTCGTTTGAACCTCGCAGCCGTTTGTGATCCTGTTGCCGATTTTTACGCCAGCCACCATGGCTGGTTACGCAAAGAAATGGGCGGTGCCTACAACGCTGCCGATCTGGCGCAGGGCACTTTTTCCCGCATTCTTAGCCGCCCGCTTGACTGGCGTGAAGTGCGCGAGCCGCGCGCCTACCTATCTGCGCGGCCGTGCTGACCGGCTCGGTAAAACGGCGAACGGGCACACGCCGCGTACCGACATCCATCCCGGCGCACCTCGTTCCTTGATGAGCACCGTTGAAGTGCATCTCTGTGGGGCAGGCCTGTCCTTGCCGTCCATCCGTCAATTCTGTTTTTTACATCATCCAACCAGGAGAACTCTGTGAAGCCGTTCAAGTCAATGCCATTCAAACGTCGCCCGCTGTCGGTGGCGATGCTGGTGGCCATCGTGACACTGTCAGCACCGTCCTTGCAAGCCCAGGTTAAAGACCAGGCGTCCGGTGCGGAAGACGCGGCTCTGAAGCCTGTGGTCGTGACAGCGTCCCGATCGAATATTGAGGCCGACAAGGCGCCTCAAACGGTGATCATCATCAAGAAGGAAGAAATCGAAAGGCAACTGGCCATTTCGGGAAACTCGTCCGACGTCTTGAGCAGCATTCTTCCCTCCTATACGCCCAGTCGCGGCAAGATGAACGGTTCCGGTGAAACGTTGCGGGGACGCACTCCCTTGATCTTGATCGATGGCGTGCCGCAATCGAATCCGATGCGGCCTACCGGCCGGGAGGCCCACACCATCGATTTCGCCATGGTGGAGCGCATTGAGGTCATTCAGGGCGCCAATGCCATCAATGGCCTGGGTGCCACTGGCGGAACGATCAATATCATCACGCGGCAACCCGCCAACGGATCTTTCAACCAGCATATTGATGTGCAGGCCACGATGCCGACGTCGAACCTGGGCTCCGATGTGATGAGCTACAAGACGACCTACCGCGTGGATGGGCGCAAGGACAAGCTGGATTACCTGTTTTCCATCGGTTATGACAACCAGGGCCTGTACCGGGATGGGGGTGGCCGCACGATCGGGGCGGACACGACGCAAGGCGATCTCATGGATTCCCGGAGCTACGACATTCTTGGCAAGCTCGGTTACCGGATCGACGACAACCAGCGCCTGCAACTCGCCGTCAATCGTTACCAAATCAAGTCGAAGGCCAACTACATCGGCGTCGCCGGCGATCGGCAACTCGGGACGCCATCCACCTCCATCGAAGGCACGCCCGAAGGCGCGCCGCCCTCGAACCAGGTCTTGACCTCCAGCATCAGCTACAACCACTACAACCTGGCGGGCATGGAGTTGTCAGCGATGTTGTTCAACCAGGAATTCGAAGGCCTGTTTGGTGCGGATATTTCCTCGACTTTCCAGGACGCGTCGATCGCGCCCGTGGGTAAGCTCTACGATCAGTCCCGGGCCGTCGCATCCAAGTACGGCAGCAAGGTCGGTCTGACAAAAGCCGACCTTCTGGACGGGCGTCTGAAGGTCACAGCCGGTTTTGATACGCTTTTCGACAAGGGCAAGCAGGATTTGTACGGCACCGGGCGAACCTATGTGCCCGAATCGGAATACCGGAACCTCTCCTTGTTTACACAGGGTGAATACCAACTTTTCGACAAGGTCACGGTGCATGCCGGCGTGCGCAGGGAAATGGCCGACCTGGCGGTAGAAAGCTACCGTACGCTGGCGGCGAACAAAAACGTCGCGGTCGAAGGCGGCAAGCTGAAGTTCAACGAGACGCTGCTCAACGCAGGCGTTGTGTACACCCCAGTCCAGGATGTCAGCCTGTTCACCAGCTATTCCGAGGGCTTCGGCATGCCGGACATCGGACGGGCGCTGCGCTCCATCAACACGCCGGGGCAGCGCATCAGCAACATGCAAAATCTCGAACCAATCTTGACCCGAAGTGTCGAGGCCGGTACGCGTATCCGCAAAGGCCGCTGGGATGTCGAAGCCAGTTATTTCCAATCGGATTCGGATTTCGGCACGCGCATCGTCCCGCTCAACGGCGTCTTCCTGATGGCGCGGGAAAAAACCCGCATTCAAGGTGTTGATACCAGCCTCGGTTATCGCTTCAACGCGGCGCACCGGGGAAAGTTGTCCTATGCCCACACCAAGGGGCGGTATGACAGCAATGAGGACGGCAGCCTGGACGCCAAACTCGACGGCCTGAACGTCGCCCCCAATCGCGTGATCGCCACCTGGTCCGCAGACTGGAGCGGGAAGTTGGGGTCGTTCGTGCAGCTACAACATGCGTTCAGTCAATCCTTCGACGATCCGGCCAAAAAATTCAAGGGTTACACGCTGGTTGATGCCACCCTGAGTTACAAGCTGGCCAAAGGCCAGGTACGTGTGGGGGTCGCCAACTTGTTCGACAAGGACTACATCACGTATTACTCGCAAAGCGCGCTGGTCGAACCCAAACGTTATTTCGCGGGACGGGGACGTACGGTGACGCTGGGTTATTCGCTCGCCTTTTGACATCACACGAACGTTGAGGCCAACACATGTCCATCCCCTACGCCGATCACGGTGTGGCAAGAATCGCCCGCGTCGGCTTGCGCGTGCTGGGCGCTGTGTTCGGCGGCTACGCACTGACCGCGTTGAGCGTCACCTGGGCGGGGGCCGTCATGGTCCGCCTGGGCATGGCGCGAGGCGAAGCGGTGGTGTTGGCGGCGATGCTGGGTTTTGTCGCGTATTTGGCGCTGCTGCTGTGGGCTTTCAGCGTCAGGAGCGTGGCGCGACTTTGGGGCGTGTTGGTCGGCGGCGCGATGGTGATGACCGGCCTGTTGTGGCTGGTGCAATAAGGGAGCCCGATGATGGAACACACTTTCGGCAAGTCCATGGCCTGGCTGCATACCTGGGCCGGGGTGGTGCTGGGTAGTCTGCTCTTTGCCATCTTCTGGATGGGGAGTTTGAGTGTGTTCGACCGCGAGATCGACCGCTGGATGATGCCGGGGACGCGTCTGGCAGCGAGCACACAGCGTATTTCCCTGGACCGTGTGGCGCATGTTGCCGCCTCGCTGCTTCCCGCCAAGGCGAGGCAATGGCGGGTTGATCTGCCAACCGAACGCGAGCCGGTGCTGGGTTTTTCTTACCGGGACAATGCCGGGAACAGTGTCGCCCGCGAGCTTGACCCTGCGCGTTATGAACTGATAGCGGATCAGGAAACCCTGGCCGCTAGCGGCTTCATCTTTCCCTTCCACTACGGCTTGCACCTGAAGTGGGTGGAGCTGGGCAAATGGTTGGTTGGTCTTGCCGGCATGGCGATGCTGGTGTTGCTGGTGTCGGGCGTCGTCATCCACAAGAAGATCTTCAGCCAGTTCTTCACCTTCCGGCCGAAAAGTCGTTTGCAACGCAGCAGCCTGGACCTGCACAACCTCACCGGGGTGCTCGGCCTGCCTTTCCATTTCATGATCACGTTGTCCGGTTTGATCATCTTCATGGGCATCTATTTTCCGCAGGCGCACCTGGGGGCCTATGGCGGCGGCAAGGAGGCCAAAACGGCTTACACGGCCGAGGTTTATGGCCGTTACACACGCCCCAAAACCGGCACGCCTGGCACGTTGGCTTCGCTGGACACCATGGTGGACCGTGCCGAGCGCGAATGGGCGGGCGGACATCCGTATTTTGTGCGCGTCTGGCATCCGGGGGACGCCAACAGTTACGTTGAAATTCGCCGCTCCTATGCCCGGGACATCACGATGAACCTGGACCAGATCTACTTCGATGCCAGCACGGGGAAGGTGTTGCGCCACTTCGAGGCGGCACCGGTGATGACGGCGCAGCGTTTTATCTCGGGTTTGCATTTCATCCAGTTCGAGCACTGGACGTTACGCTGGTTGTACTTCCTGGCGGGCCTGTCGGGTTGCGTGTTGATCGCCACCGGGTTCCTGTTCTGGATCGGAGCCCGCCGGGCTCGGCATGCGAAAAAGGGCTTGGCCGGGGTGCGCGTGGTCGAAGGCCTCACCGTCGGCAGCGTCACGGGCATCATCATCGCCACCCTTGCTTTTTTCGCTGCCAACCGCCTGCTTCCCCTCGGGGCTGGTTTTGCCGGCCAGGAGCGGGCCGCTCTTGAAATTTGGGCGTTCTACCTTGTGTGGGTGGGGTGTTTCTTCCACGCCTGGCTGCGGCCTGCCGGGGCCTGGCGTGAGCAGGCTTGGGCCATCTGTGCCATGGCACTGTTGTGTGTGCTGCTCAATGCCGTCACAACAGGTGACCACCTGCTTCGAAGTATGTCGTCCGGCCGATGGGCGGTGGCGGGCATGGATGTGTGGTTGCTGGCATTGGCGCTGCTGTCAGCCGTGGGCGCACGACGGCTTGGGCGCGCGTTGCCGCTCAGCCCAGTGGCGCAAGAGCGCGGCCTGCCGAAGACCCTGGAAGCGCAATCCTGATGTCGGCCCTGTTGCTGCTGGCGGCGGGCCTGGCGAGTTACGGCGCGTTTGTCTGCCTGGCCCTGGCCATGCGACGCCATTGGGCGGCGGCGAACGGGCAAACTGCGGCCTTCGCGCCCCACCAGACCTGGCTGAGGTTTTGCGGGTTTTTGCAGCTGGGGCTCAGCTACGCGCTTTGTGTGTACCGGGACGGGCCGAGTTTTGGCAGCGTCTTGTGGATTCTCCTGATCTCGGCGGCCGCCATCGCCGTGGCGCTCACCCTGGCGTGGCGCCCACGTCTTTTCTTGCGCTGACGAGATGCTATTAATTTCATAGCATTTTGCGTTTATAGCATGCGGGCTGGAGGCATATTTGATGCCTGATGCCTGATGCCTGATGCGAATGCTCAATGTTGGTGGTCAGCTTTGTCGTGCTGCACGCAAAGGGCTGGGCTTGATCAGGGTTTCGGGTGAAGCATGGTGGTCTTGGTGGTGTCTCGTGGCCACATGCGTCAAACAATTCAGGACAAAAAAAGGCGGGCCGCAGCCCGCCTTGGTCTACCGGCGATGGCCGGTCTTTAGCCGAGGTTGACCGGCACAAAAATCTTGTCGTTGCCGCGCTGGATCAGCAGCGCCACGGATTTTTCTGCCTTGGCCACGGCCGCCCGCACCTGGTCGACATTTTTCACCGGCAAACCGTTGATGGAGATCAACACGTCGCCGGGCATCACGCCGGCCAGGGCCGCCGGGCCGCTGGCTTGCTGCACGACCAGACCGTTGTCCAGGCCGGCTTCCTGCTTTTCTTCAGCTTGCAGCGGACGCAGCGCCAGGCCCAACCGGCCTTGTCCTTGCGCCTCTTTTTTGCTGGCGACTTCGCTGGTTTTGTCGTTGGCATTGGCCAGACGTGCGCTCAACTCCTTGGCCGCGCCCTGGCGCCAGATCTCCAGCGTCACGTTGTCGCCGGGGGCGGCCAGGCCGATCACGGCCGGCAGGTCGCCCGAGGACACGATGGGCTGGCCATTGACCTTGCGGATCACGTCGCCGGACTGCAAGCCGGCCTTGTCGGCCGGACTGCCTTTTTCGACGGTCGAGACCAGTGCGCCTTCGGGCTTGTCGAGCTTGAAGGAGTCGGCAAAAGCCTGGTTGACTTCCTGTACCGCCACGCCCAGGCGTGCATGTTCAACCTTGCCGGTGGTCACGATCTGGGTCTTGATCTTGTTGGCGATGTCAATCGGGATGGCAAAGGACACCCCCTGGTAGCCGCCGCTGCGGCTGTAGATTTGCGAGTTGATGCCGACCACTTCGCCGCGGGCGTTAAACAGCGGGCCACCGGAGTTGCCGGGGTTGATGGCCACATCGGTCTGGATAAAGGGCACGGCGCTGTCGTCGGGCAAGGAGCGGCCTTTGGCACTGACCACACCGGCGGTCACGGTGTTTTCAAAACCAAACGGTGAACCGATGGCCAGCACCCATTCGCCGACCTTGAGGTCGCTGGTTTTGCCCAGGGTGACCACGGGCAGGTTTTTGGCGTCAATGCGCAACACGGCAATGTCGGTTTTGGGATCGGCCCCCAGGACCTTGGCGCGGAACTCGCGGCGATCGGTCAGTTTGACCGTGACTTCCTTGGCGTTGCGCACCACATGGGCATTGGTCAGGATGATGCCGTCCGCGCTGACGATGAAACCCGAGCCTTGGCCGCGCGTAGGCATTTCCTGTTGGCCACCACGTCCGGCGCCTGGCCCGCCCTGGCCTTGCTGGAAACGTTTGAAAAATTCAAAGAAAGGATCGCCGGAAGGGGTGTCGTCATCGCCGTCGTCTTGCGCCAGCGGGGAGCCGTCTTTCACCTTGGTCATACCGGTCACGCTGATGTTGACCACCGCCGGACCATAACGCTCGGTGATCTGCGAAAAGTCTGGCAAAGCCATGGGCGAGCTGAGAGCGCCCGTCGAAGTGTTGGCCACAAGGGCGGGGGTTGCCATGGATGGCGTGTGCAAGATATTGAACGCCCCCACACCGGCGCCGCCCACGGCGCCGGCAGCCAGCAAGGCAAGCACCAGCGAGGTATTTTTCAAGGCTGCAGTTTTCATGGTGTTGATCCTTTAGTCAGGAGGCACACGTCGGTGCCGATACCCCTAACTATGAGGACGCAGTCTTAGGCGGGGCTTAAGCATCCAGGAAGGGACGCCGGGGGTAGTCAGCGCAGCCTAAATCTGGAAGCCCAGCCAGCGCACCAGTCCTTCGGCGGTGTCCCGCAGCAGTGAAGGCTGGGCCGGCTGGTACAGGGGCAAGGCGTGGAAATGGCCATCTATCCATTGCGTGACGGTGCTGACATCTTCGCTGGCGTAAAACGCCACCATCAGTTCAAAATTCAGAAACAGGCTGCGTGCGTCCAGGTTCAGCGAACCACACAAGGCTAGGGCATCGTCCACCACCACGGCCTTGGCATGCACCATGCCGGGAGCGAGCCGCACCTGGCCGCCGGCCGTCACCAGGTCGCGCAGGGCGCGGGCACGCGCGATGTCGGCCAGTCGGTGGTTGGAACGTGCCGGCACGATCAATTCCACCTGCACGCCGCGCCGTGCGGCCAGGCACAAGGCCTTCAGCAGGCTGTCGTCGGGAACAAAATAAGGTGTGACCGCCAGCACGCGCCGCTCGGCGCGGAACAAGGTGGTGAGCAGCAGCTCGTAAAACGTATCCTCGGCCTGGTCGGGGCCGCTGGGCACCAGTTGGGCCAGGTGTTGCGGTGGCTCGTTGCTAGCGGCTGCTTCGGTTTGTTCCGGCACGGCCTGTGTTTCGGTGCCGGGCTGGTCGCCGTCCCCCGTGGGCCCGCGGCTGTCGTGCCAGTGGCTGTTGAACAGGTCTTGAGCCTGCTCGGCCAGCGCCCCTTCAAGCGTGAAGCTCAGGTCGAGCCAGGGCGGCTGGTGATGCTCGCCGCTGAAGTATTCCGCCGCCAGATTGCGGCCACCGCTCCACAGGCGCTGCTGGTCCGCGATGGCCAGCTTGCGGTGGTTACGCAGGTTGACGCGCCCGCGCAGCGGGTTGTGCAGCAAGGGCATGAACCAGTGCACTTGCACACCAGCGGCGCGTAAATGGCGCACCTGGGCCATGGATGTGCGCCAGCTGCCCACAGCATCCAGCAACAAACGGACACGAACGCCGGCTGCGGCCCGCTCCGCGAGCAAGCCCGCCACGCGACGGCCCAGCGTGTCGTTGCCGAGGACAAAGGTGCAGATGTCCAGTTGTGCCTGGGCGCTGCTGATCAGCGTGGCCAGCCCTTCCCAGGCGGCCTGGCCATCGGCATGAAAGTGGACTTGTCGGCTGGCAGCCGGTGGGGCCAGGCCCATGCCGGCCAGCGTGGCGATGGCGCAGGCCTGCAGGCCGTCATCGTGCGGACGCTGGGCGAGCACAGTGTGCTGCAAGGTGTGCGAGGGGCGGGCGAATTTCCGCGTGCCCAGCACCAGGAACAAAGGCAGGCCCACATAGGGCAGCAAGGCAATGGTCAACACCCAGGCCAGTGCGGCAGAGGGGTGGCGACGCTGGCCACCGGTGTGGGTGCCTACCGCATAGACCAGCAGGCCGGCCAGCACAAAAACAAAATGGGAAACAAGGGCAAGAGGAAGCAAAAGGACTACCCCGTGGTGGTTGTCGACACCCTCATGCTAACTGGCAGTGGTCACGGCGGGTGCAACATCCATGCAGACCTCCACACGCAAGCCGCCCAAGCGAGGCGACTGGTCCAGCCGCAAGCTGGCGCCATGCCGGTCGGCAATGGTTTTGACAATCGCCAAGCCCAGGCCGCTGCCGGACGCCAGCGCCACATCGCTGGCGCGGTAAAAACGGTCAAACACGCGCGCACGGTCTTCTGCGGCTATGCCGGGGCCGCTGTCGTCAATCGCCAGGAGGCATTGGTCTGTGGGTCCGTTCCCTGCGGACTGCAATTGCAGCGACACGTCGACCCGGCCTGACGCGGGTGTGTATTTGACGGCGTTGTCGAGCAGGTTGCGCAGCATCATGCGCAGCGCTTCGCGTTGCCCGTTGACCAGCACCGGCTGCGCCGGCGGGTCTTGGGTCAGGCCCAGGTCGATGTGTTTGCGCGCGGCCTGCGGCAACACATCGGCCACGGCCAGCTTGATCACTTCCTGCAGCTCGACGGGCTCGCCAGCGGTGGGAGGCTGCGCCGTGTTGGCCTGCTCGCGCGCCAGCACCAGCAACTGCTCCACCAGCCGGATGGCCCGGTCTATGCCCTGGTTCAGGCGGGCGATACCGGCTTCGCGGTCGGCCGGTGTGTCGTCCGTGCGGCGCAAGGCCTGCGCCTGCAGTTTCAGCGCCGTGAGCGGGGAGCGCAATTCATGCGCGGCATCGGCGACAAAGGTCTTTTGGGCATCGAAGGCGCTGCGCACCCGGTCGAAAAGCAGATTCAACTCCTCCACCAGCGGCCGCACTTCGTCGGGCAAGCCCTCATCGGCGAGCGGTGAAAAATCGTCGGCCGCCCGACCGGCAACCTGGCGCCGCGCCCGTTCTATGGGGGCGAGGGACTGGCTGATGACCCACCAAACCACCAGCATCAGCAAGGGCGTGAGCAGGGCAAAGGGCAACACCGCCCGCGCCGCGAGTGCACGCGCGCGTGCCGTGCGGGCGTTGAGGTCTTGCGCGATCTGCACGGTTTGTGTGGGGGTTTGCAGCGTGTACACGCGGTAGCGGTTGCCATGGGCCTCCACATCCGAAAAACCAAGTACCGCGCGTGGCGGCAATGCCGAGCGGGTGGAGCGAAAAATCTGGGTGCCGTCCTGTCCCCAGATTTGCACGAAGAGGTCAAAACCCGAGTCATCCACGTTGTCCGGCAGGAGGGAACCCAGCGGAATGCCGCTGCGCAAGGAGCGGGCCATTTGCTGCAGGTGGTCGTCAAACATGGCGTCGGCCTGCTGCAGCGCGCCGCGGTAAGCGGTGGTGGCTTGCAGCACGGCCGCCAGCAAAATGGCGGCCAGCACAAACCAGAGCAGCCGTTCGCGCAGGGAGTGAGCCCCCACGCTCGGCACTGCGTGTCCTTCGCTGCCCCCCGAGGGGGCGCTGCGCCTGCGGCCCGGCAAAGCCGGCTCCGCGGCCCTGGCTGGCGTGGGCTCCGGGGCGGTGCTGGCGTCTGGGCCTGTGGGTCGTGTCATTCTTTGGGCACCAGGTAGCCCAAGCCGCGCACGGTCTGGATGATGTCGTTGCCGAGTTTTTTGCGCACGCCGTGAATATAAACTTCCACCGCGTTGCTGCTGACGTCGTCTTTCCAGCTGAAGAGTTTTTCTTCGAGTTGGGTCCGTGACAACACCACGCCGGGGCGGGCCAGCAGGGGCTCGAGCACGGCCCATTCGCGGGCCGACAGCGACACCGGCTGGCCGTTGAGGCTGGCTTCGCGGGTGGCCGGGTTCAGGCTCACACCTTTGTGTTCGAAGGCCGGTTCGGCCCGGCCCGCGCTGCGGCGTATCAGGGCGCGTATACGGGCCAGCAGTTCGTCAGTGTCATACGGTTTGACGACGTAATCGTCGGCGCCCGCGTCCAGACCGGCAATCCGTTCACCCACGGCGTCCCGCGCCGTGGCAATCAGCACCGGGGTGGTGTTGCGCCGGGCACGCAATGAACGCAACACCTCCAGCCCGTCGCGTTTGGGCAGGCCGAGGTCGAGCAGCACCAGGTCGTACTTCTCGCTGGTCAGGGCCGCATCGGCCATGCTGCCGTCGCGCACCCAGTCCACCGCATAGTGCTCGGCACGCAACACGTGCAGCACGGTTTCGCCAATCATGGCGTCGTCTTCAACCAGCAACAGTCGCATGGGGTTTCCTTGAAGTCACACAGTGTGAGGCGTACAGCTTAGGTGAGGCTTAATATTTTCGTTGAGGGTGCTGCTCTCCGCTGCCAGCCGCGCAATCTGCAGGCGCCTACTGCCTTTGCCTAGATGGGGGCAGCTGCTTGGGGTGCTTCGTACAATAACCGTTTTGCCCTGGCTCGACAGGCGGTGGTCGTTTCCCCGCATCGCTTGCGCCACCACGGACTTCGCTCAAAACACTGACATGACCCGACGCTGGGAGCTAGACGCACTTCGGGGACTGATGCTGGTCCTGATGACCCTCACCCACCTGCCCACACGCCTGAGTTCGCCGCTGGGGCAGCCCTTCGGCTTTGTTTCGGCGGCCGAAGGTTTTGTGCTGCTCTCGGCCTATATGGCCGGCATGGTGTATGCCCGCATGGCACGGAAAAAAGGGATAGAGGCCATGCGCGGTGCGTTCTGGCGTCGGGCCTTGAAGGTGTACGCCTGCCACGCGGCGATGCTGTTTTTCCTGTTCACCGTCATTGCCGCCGTCGGCCTGCGTATTGACCAGTCCGCGGTCAAGGACTTGATGTCGTTTTACCTGGCGCACCCCGCGACGGCGCTGCTCACCGGCTTGATGCTGATTTATACGCCGCCGCTGCTGGACATCCTGCCGATGTACATCCTTTTCATGCTGGTCAGTCCCTGGGTGCTGGCGCATGCGTTGCGGCACGGCTGGCTCTGGATCGTGGCGGGCAGTGTGCTGGTGTGGGGGCTTGCCCAGCTGGGCCTGGGACTGTGGGTTTATCAGGCCACGGTGGCCGTGACCGGTTTGAGCGTGCCGTTTCATGAAACCGGCTCGTTCGCGACCTTTTCCTGGCAGTTGTTGTGGGTGCTGGGCCTGTGGATGGGGGCAGGCCGATCGGCCGAGGCGGCCAGTCCGCTGGCGATTCCGCGCTGGGCCATGGTGTTCGCGGTGCTGATCGCGGGGGCGGGCCTCATCTGGCGGCACTACGGCGAAG
Organism: Polaromonas potterensis; assembly: GCF_033446725.1. Taxonomy (NCBI): domain Bacteria; kingdom Pseudomonadati; phylum Pseudomonadota; class Betaproteobacteria; order Burkholderiales; family Comamonadaceae; genus Polaromonas; species Polaromonas potterensis. The sequence continues at coordinate 117,200 of NZ_JAWQLX010000007.1, forward strand.
GCGGGCAGGCGGCTTTCGGGGGCAATGACCGTTTGAACCTGCTGTTTGACAAATGGTTGCTGGGGCCGCTTCGCCTGCTCGACCTGTTGGCGCTGATGGCCGTCGTCATTCATTTCGGTCCCTGGCTCAAGGCACGGGTGAGGCGCGTACGCTGGCTGGAAACCCTGGGCGCGGCGTCGCTGCCGGTGTTCTGCGCGCACCTGATGATTGTGTTGCTGGTGCTGGCGATCTGGGGCGCCAACCCGTATGCCCATGCCTGGTGGATCGATGCGGCGCTGCTGCTGGGCTGTTTCACCTTGCTCTACGGCGTGGCCAGGGTCGCCTTGCGGCTGGACCGCCCCCAGCGCCTGGGGGACGGGCTTGCCAGGCCTTTGTTTCCTGGTCGCCCGCCGCATTGAGTTGTCACTGGCCCGGTAGGAATAGCGCGGGCCTGGGAGGCAGCACTGCCCCGGCAGACGTTTTACAGCCGAGCGCGGTGCCGCGCAATTTGTGCCCGCACCTGCGCCGGCGCGGTGCCGCCCAGGATGTTGCGGGCGTTCAGCGAGCCACGCAGACTCAACACGTCGTACACGTCTTTTTCGATCTTCGGGTTGAATTGCTGCAACACGGCCAGCGGCAGCTCCGACAGGTCGACCGCGTGTGAAATGGCGGCTTTCACCGCGTGCGCCACGGCTTCATGCGCATCGCGGAAGGGCAAACCCTTCTTGACCATGTAGTCGGCCAGGTCGGTGGCGGTCGCATAACCCTTGAGGGCGGCGCGTTCCATGGCTTCGGGTTTGACGGTGATGCCGCCCACCATTTCGGCAAAAATGCGCAGCGTGTCTTTGAGCGTGTCCACGGTGTCGAACAGCGGCTCCTTGTCTTCCTGGTTGTCCTTGTTGTAGGCCAGGGGCTGGCCTTTCATCAAGGTGATCAGGCCCATCAGGTGGCCAACCACGCGGCCGGTTTTGCCGCGGGCCAGTTCGGGCACGTCGGGGTTTTTCTTCTGCGGCATGATGGACGAGCCGGTGCAAAAGCGGTCGGCGATGTCGATGAAGCCAAAACTCTGGCTCATCCACAACACCAGTTCTTCACTCAGGCGGCTGATGTGGATCATGGCCAGCGAGGCCGCGGCGGTGAATTCAATCGCAAAGTCGCGGTCGCTCACGGCGTCCAGGCTGTTCTGGCAGACCTGGGGCAGGCCCTGGGCATCGACCATGCCCAGGGTTTTGGCGACACGTTCGCGGTCCAGCGGGTAGCTGGTGCCGGCCAGGGCGGCGGCGCCCAGTGGCAGGCGGTTCACGCGTTTACGCACATCCAGCAAGCGTTCGGCGTCGCGTGCGAACATCTCGACATAAGCCAGCATGTGGTGGCCAAAACTGACGGGTTGCGCCACCTGCAGGTGGGTAAAACCCGGCAGGATGACCTCGACGTTTTTCTCGGCAATATCCACCAGCGCTTTTTGCAGGTCGACCAGCAGGCCGCCTATCAGGTCGATTTCGCCACGCAGCCACAGGCGCACGTCGGTGGCGACCTGGTCGTTCCTGGAGCGGCCGGTGTGCAGGCGTTTGCCGGCATCGCCGACCAACTGGGTCAGGCGCGCCTCGATGTTCAGGTGCACGTCTTCGAGGTCCAGCTTCCACTCAAAGGCGCCGGATGTTATGTCCTGGCTGATTTGCGCCAGGCCTTGCTGGATGGCCGCGTGGTCGGCGGCGCCCAGGATGTTTTGTGCGGCCAGCATCTCGGCGTGGGCCAGCGAGCCGGCAATGTCGGCCTGCCACAGGCGCTTGTCAAAAAACACGCTGGCGGTATAGCGTTTGACCAGGTCGCTCATGGGTTCGGAGAACAGGGCGGACCAGGCTTGGGATTTTTTGTCGAGTTGGCTCACTTCAGGCTTTCTTTGGGGGTGCCGCTGCCGGCATCACGGGCGCGGTGCCGGGGGCAGGGCGCTTAATTTGCGGGTAAGTAGGGGTTTGGCGCCGGTTTTAAGGCTGCCGCTGGTGCAATACTAATGACCTTGATTTTATCTGTGTGCCCGCCGGGCTGAAAAGCCCGGCTTCAAACGGTGACAAAGCCGCCCCTGCGAAACCCACCAAGAACAACCGGCAGCCCCTTTTTCATGAGCCTTCCGTCCGACCTATCCCCATTTGACGAGTCCTCGGTGCTGGGCGGCCTCAGCCAGCCGGAGGACGCACCAGCCCGGCAGCCGGCGCGGGTGACTGTTTTTGATGCCTGCAATGTGGGGGTGGTGTTGCGGGCGGTCTTGTTTGTGGAGGCGGTGGTGGGTGTCGGCGCCATGTTCGGCGCTGGCCAGTTGACCGAGTGGTTGCTGCGTTTCTCCCTGCTGACCGGCGGCGTGTTGCCGGCCACCCTGGCCTGGCTGATCGCCGCTTGTGTTCTCAAGAGCTACCTGGCCCGGCTGCGCAAGGCTTTTCAGTGGGTGGGTGGTATTGGCCTGGGCGCCCTGGCGGGCCTGTACGGCTGCGGTCTGCTGGTCATGATGGGTTTGCTGGACCCGGCGCCGTGGTGGGCCAGTGCCGCCGCTGGGGCCTTGTTGTCGTCGGTGCTGGTCGCCGGCCTGGTCTGGCGCGCCAAGGCGCGTACGCCAGCCGCGACCGCGGCGCGGCTCGCCGAGCTGCAGTCGCGCATCCGGCCGCATTTTTTATTCAATACGCTCAACAGCGCCATCGCCCTGGTCCGGGCCGAGCCGGCCAAGGCCGAGACCGTGCTGGAAGATTTGGCCGAGCTGTTTCGCCACGCGCTGGCCGACGCCACCGAGTCGGTGACTTTGGGTCAGGAAATCGAGTTGGCGCAGCGTTATATGGCGATTGAGCAAATCCGTTTCGGCGACCGCCTTCAGGTGTCGTGGAGCCTGGACCCCGAAGCCAATCCGGCGAAACTGCCGCCTTTGCTGTTGCAGCCGCTGGTGGAAAATGCCGTGCGCCATGGTGTGGAGCCCAGCGCGGCGGGCGCGCAGGTCAAAATCTCGACCGTGCGCCGCGGCGGCCTGGTGGTGCTCAAGGTGACCAATTCCACGCCAGCTGGCGTGGGCGAGCGCGGCCACGGGCTGGCGCTGGCCAATGTGCGCGAACGCCTGGCGCTGCTGCATGATGTGCAGGCGCAGTTCAAGACCGTGTTCAAGGACGGTGTGTTCCAGGTGAGGATGGAGATTCCCCTATGACGGCAAGCCTCAGGGCATTGATTGTGGATGACGAGGCGTTGGCACGTTCCCGCCTGCGCACCTTGCTGGGCGACTGCACGGCGCCGGCCGCCACGGTGGCCGCCGAAGCCGCCCACGCGGTGCAGGCCATGGACGCGTTACGCCGTGAAAGTTTCGACGTGGTGCTGCTGGACATCCGTATGCCAGGCGCCGACGGCATGAGCTTGGCGCAGGCCATTGCCCGCCTGCCGCAACCGCCGGCAGTGGTATTTGTGACGGCCCACTCCGAACACGCGGTGCAGGCTTTTGAACTCGAAGCCGTGGACTACCTGACCAAACCCGTGCGGCTGGAGCGCCTGCAGCAGGCGCTACAAAAAGTAGAGCGACTTGCGCAGGCGGTCAAAGGGCTGCAGCCCGATTTGACTGCTGAACACCTGGTGATCCAGGATCGCGGCCGGACCGAACGGGTGCCGCTGACCGAGGTGTTGTACCTCAAGGCCGAGCTGAAATATGTCACTGTGCGTACCGCCGGCAAAAGTTACATTCTTGACGGCAGCCTGAACGAGCTGGAAGAACGTTACCCGCAGTTCATGCGTATCCACCGCAACGCGTTGGTGGCACGCCGCGCCGTGCGCGCCCTGGAAAAACATTTTGATCCCGAAGAAGGCGAAGGCTGGGCGTTGCGGCTCAACGGCATTGACGACTTGCTGGCCGTGTCGCGGCGCCAGCTCAGCGCGGTGCGGGAAGCCATTGCGGGCTGAAGAACGGGCGGAGCGGCGCAGACAGCGCGGCCGCTGCGGCGTTTCGGTGCAGGCGTCCTACAGGCTTGGCGCCAGTTTTCGGTTTGAATGAGGCGCTGGGATGACGGCGACCACCCCGTCCCGGTTTCAGCCCCCAGCCGGAGGGGCCGGCCCACAGAGCTTGACAAGGACCCTGCATGACCAAAGAAGACGCTGCCCCCGCACCACCGATAGAGCCTGAAGCGGCGACTTTGACCGACCCGTCACGGGTGCTTTTGCACATGCCGGTGGACATCCGCAATATGTCGCTGATGGTGCTGGCCTTGCTGGCCGGCTTGTTTGTGCTGCATTGGGCCAAGGCGGTGTTTATCCCGGTCATGCTCAGCGTCTTGTTCAGCTACGCGCTGTCGCCGGTGGTGAACTGGATGGAAATCAAACGTGTGCCGCGTTGGCTGGGTTCGGCGGTGCTGCTGCTGGCGATTGTGGGCGCGATGGGCTCCACCGCGTATTCGCTCAGCGATGAGGCCGCGCAACTGCTGGAGTCGCTGCCGGCGGCGGCGCAGAAGTTCAGGCAAACCGTGAAAACGCGCGGCAAACCGGACGGCGCGCTGGAAACCATGCAAAAAGCCGCGTCGCAAATAGAGCAGGCCGCCCAGGAGAGTGCCGCCGCCTCAGGCCCCAACCGCGGCGTCATGCGGGTGGTGGTCGAGCCTTCGCGTTTTAATGTGAAGGATTATTTGTGGACAGGCACCATCGGCCTGCTGGCCCTGGCCGGCCAGACCACGGTGGTGGTTTTCCTGACCTACTTTTTGATGCTGTCGGGCGATACCTTTCGGCGCAAGCTGATCAAGCTGGCCGGGCCCAGTCTGAGCAGCAAAAAAATCACCCTGCAGGCGCTGCAGGAAATCACCGGCCAGATCCAGCGCTACCTGCAGGTGCAGCTGTTGACCAGCGCGCTGGTGGGCGTGTTGACCTGGCTGGCGCTGCTGGCTATTGGGCTGGACAACGCGCCGGTCTGGGGCATAGCGGCCGGTGTGCTCAACCTCGTGCCTTATGTGGGTTCCCTGATCACGGCGGCGGCTTCGGCCCTGGTCGGTTTTTTGCAATTTGGCTCGCTCAACATGGCGCTGCTGGTGGGCGGCGCCTCGCTGCTTATCCACGCCATTGTGGGCAACCTCATCACGCCCTGGCTGACCAGCCGGGCGAGTCGCCTGAGCCCGGTGGCGGTGTTTGTCGGGTTGTTGGCCTGGGGCTGGCTCTGGGGTGTCTGGGGCCTGCTGCTGGGGATTCCCATCATGATGATCGTGAAATCCGTGTGTGACCGGGTCGACGACTTGAAGCCGATTGGCGAATTCCTCGGGTCCTAGATGGCCCCCACGCTTGTCGCTTCGCGTACTGCGCTGCCCCACTAGAGGGGGCCGCTGCGCCTGCGGTCTGGCAAAGCCAGTCCCGCCGCCCCTGCTGGTGTTGAACTCCAGCGGGCGCTAACATGGCCGCGCTAGATCAATGAAAAGAAAGAACTAATATCATGATGGAACTGCTGAGCGACCCGCAAGCCTGGATTGCCTTTGGCACGCTCACCGCCCTCGAGCTGGTCCTGGGCATTGACAACATCGTCTTTATTTCGATTCTTGTCGACAAGCTGCCCAAGGAAAAGCAGGCGCTGGCGCGCCGTCTGGGCCTGTTCATGGCCATGTTCATGCGTATCGGCCTGTTGCTGGTCTTGTCGTGGATCATCGGGCTGGTGGCGCCGCTGTTCACCGTGCTGAATCAGGAGATCTCCGGGCGCGACCTGATCCTGATCGCCGGCGGCCTGTTCCTGATCTGGAAAAGCACCGGCGAAATCCACCAGTCGCTTGAAGGCGAGGAGGGCCACGCGTCCAGCGCCGTCAAGGCGACGTTCACCGCGGTGATCCTGCAGATCATGGTGGTCGACATGGTGTTTTCGCTGGACTCCATCATCACGGCCGTCGGTATGGTCGACAGCCTGCCGGTGATGATTGCCGCGGTGATCGCCTCGGTCGCCATGATGATGCTGTTTGCCGGCGCCATCGGCCGTTTTGTGTCCGAACACCCGACCATCAAGATGCTGGCCCTGTCCTTCCTGGTGGTGGTCGGTGTGGTGCTGATCGCCGAAGGGTTCGATCACCATGTGCCCAAGGGCTACATTTATTTTGCGATGGCTTTTTCCATCGGGGTGGAGATGCTCAACATCCGTTTGCGCAAGCGCACGGTCAAACCGGCGCACCTGCGGACTTCTTATTCGGCCGACGATGAGCTTGGCAGTCCCGGATCGAAATGAGAGCTTCGTAAGCCTTTTTGGCCTTCAGCCCTTATACTGCGGGCGCTAACAGCTATATATTTGATAGTGTGTCAGCCCATCTGAAAAGACCGTCATGACCCGCCCAACCCAGACGCCACCCCCCTCCGGCCTGAAGCGGGCCGGTTTTAGCTCTGGTTTTGGCGTGTTGGCCGCCACCCTGGGTTCGGCGGTCGGCCTGGGCAATATCTGGAAGTTTCCCTACCTGACCGGGGCCAACGGCGGTGCGGGTTTTTTGCTGGTCTACCTGCTGGCAACCTTGCTGATCGGCCTGCCGGTGATGATGGCCGAGATCAGCCTTGGCCGCGCAGCCAAGGCCAACCCCATCTCCACCCTGCAAACCCTGACGCCGAACCGGCAGCCCTGGTGGCTGATAGGCGTGGCCGGCATGCTGGCCGCTTTTTTGATCCTGTCGTTTTATTCCGAAGTCGTGGCCTGGGTGTTTGCCTATGTGCTCAAGGCGCTACGCGGCTCCATTCTCAGCAGCGATCCGCAGGTGACCGAGGCCGCGTTTAACGCCTTGATCAGCGACCCGCTGCAATCACTCTTGTGGCAGTGGGGTGTGCTGGTGTTTATAGGCGGCATATTGCTGATGGGCGTGACCAAGGGCATCGAGGCCTTGACCAAAAAACTGATGCCGCTTTTGTTTTTGCTGCTCTTGCTGTTGTGTGCGGTCAGCCTGTCGCTGGACAAGGCGTTGGAGGGTCTGGCTTTTCTCTTCAAACCCGACTTCAGCAAAATGAGCGCGTCGGTGGTGCTGACGGCCATGGGCCTGGCTTTTTTCAAGCTCTCGCTGGGCATGGGCACCATGATGACCTATGGCAGCTATTTCCGCGACGACCAGAACATCCCGCAGACCACCTTCCGGGTCATGAGTGCGGACTTGTGTGTGTCCATGCTGGCCGGCATCGCCATTTTTCCGGCGGTGTTCACCTTTGGTTTTGCGCCGACCGCGGGGCCGGCCCTGGTGTTTATCACCATTCCGGCGGTGTTTTCCCAGATCCCGGCGGGGCAGGTGCTGATGGTGATCTTTTTTGTGCTGGCGGCCGTCGCGGCCACAGGCGCGATGTTGTCGATGATGGAAGTGCCGGTGCTGATCCTGCATGAGCGCTGGGGCCTGTCGCGTCCCAAGGCCACCTTGCTGACCCTGTTGCTGCTGGTTCTGTTGGGTTCGGGCTGCGCGCTGAGCAACAGCAGGCTGGCCGACTTCAAGCTCTGGGGCCTGAACCTGTTCGATTTGTTTGATGTGGTGTCATCCAACATCCTGCTGCCGGCTGGCGGCATTTTTATCGCCCTGTTCGTCGGCTGGGTCTGGGGCTTTGACAAGTTCCGGCAGTCACTGAGCAACCACGGTCAGTTGCGTAATGAAAAACTGGTGCGCACCGTGTTTTTCCTGTTGCGTTATGTCTCGCCGTTGCTGATCCTGATCGTGATGCTCAAGGGGCTGAACGTTTTTTAGGGAAATGCGAACTTTTTAAGGAAAAAGTGCCTGTAGACCATATAGGGTGGGCGTAGTCAGCTATTTGTTTGATAGCGACTGGCGAAGTCAATCGCCGAGATCCATCAGGCCGCTCAGGCGCACATCGCGGGGCGCATCGTAATCCGCCACCACCCACGCACGTGTGGGGTGATCCGCCGCCTCTTGCAGCAACGCCAGCACAAAAGCGATGGAAGCCTTGTCCAGCGCGGCAAAAGGCATGTCCAGCAAGGTCAGCGCCGCACCCGACGCAAAGGCCGCGGCCAGCCAGACCTTGCGTTTGGAACCCGTGGACAACATGTAAAGCTGTTTGTCCATCTGCGGCGCCAGGGCCAAACCTTCGATCAAGGCCTTCAGCGCCACGTCATCAAACCCGGGATAAAACCCGCGTTGAACGTCAAAAAATGCTTGCGGTTTCATCTGATCGAAAGCATCTGTCCGTGGATCGACCCAGAACAGTTGCTGGCGGTAGGCCGGCGCCTGATCCAACAAGGTGATGCCCTTGATCTGCAAGCGCCCGGCATCGGCGGGCAAGACCCCCGCCAGCAGACGCAGCAAGGTTGTTTTGCCACGCCCGTCACCGCCACGCACCAGGCTCACACCGGGCCGGATGGCGGCCGACCAGTCGGCAAACAAGGCTCGTTCCGGGTAAGCAAAACACAGGTCTTCGATTTGAAGGATGGCGGGCAGGGCTTGGTTCTGCGGGTCGGGTTGCTGCGGCTGTGTCATGCGCATATTGGACATGAATTTGGCAGGTCAATCGCCTTGCTTACAATGTTTGAAGTCTCTTGTGCCTCTTCATTGCAGGCTCGGCATCTCACCAGCGAACTTATCATGATCATCAAACCCCGCGTGCGTGGCTTCATCTGTGTCACCACCCATCCCACGGGCTGCGAAGCCAACGTCAAGCAGCAAATCGACTACGTCACTGCCCAAGGCGCCATTGCCAGCGGCCCCAAAAAAGTCCTGGTGCTGGGCGCGTCAACCGGCTACGGCCTGGCCGCACGTATCACCGCGGCTTTCGGCTGCGGCGCGGACACGCTGGGCGTTTTCTTCGAGCGCCCCGGCAGCGAGAGCAAGCCCGGTTCGCCAGGCTGGTACAACACGGCCGCTTTCCATCGTTTCGCCGCGGACAAAGGCCTGTATGCGAAGAGCATCAATGGCGACGCTTTTTCCGACGAGATCAAGCAAAAAACCATTGACCTGATCAAGCAGGACTTGGGTCAGGTGGATCTGGTGGTTTACAGCCTCGCAGCGCCCAGGCGCACCCACCCCAAGACCGGCGAGGTCTTCAATTCGACACTGAAACCCATCGGCAAGGCCGTCAACCTGCGTGGCATAGATACCGACAACGAAGTTGTCAAAGAGACGGTCTTGCAGCCGGCCACGCAGGAAGAAATCGACAACACCGTGGCCGTGATGGGCGGTGAAGACTGGCAGATGTGGATAGACGCGTTGCAGGCGGCCGGTGTGCTGGCCGATGGCGCCAAGACCACCGCGTTTACCTACCTGGGCGAACAGGTCACCCGCGATATTTATTGGAACGGCTCCATTGGTGCCGCCAAGAAAGACCTGGACCACAAAGTGCTGGGCCTCCGCGACAGCCTGGCCGCCAAGGGCGGCGATGCACGTGTCTCGGTTCTGAAGGCGGTGGTCACGCAAGCCAGCTCGGCCATCCCCATGATGCCGCTCTACCTGTCGCTGCTGTTCAAGGTCATGAAAGAGCAGGGCACCCACGAAGGCTGTATCGAGCAGGTCTACGGCTTGTATGCCGACAGCCTGTATGGCGCTTCGCCGCACCTGGACGAAGAAGGCCGGTTGCGCGCGGACTACAAGGAACTGGCGCCAGCGGTGCAGGCCCGCGTGCAGGAACTCTGGAACCAGGTCACCAACGAGAACCTCTACGAACTCACCGATTTCGCCGGTTACAAGACCGAATTTTTACGCCTCTTCGGCTTCGCGGTCGAAGGTGTGGACTATGAGGCCGACGTGAATCCTGATGTGGCGATTCCCAACCTCGTTTAGGTTGGGGTTGTGGGCGCGGTATTCATGCGCGTCTGACATGGATCACCGCGCATAGCCGGTAGGACGCGTTCGCGGTGATTTGTCGAGATAGATTTGAGTTTAAAAAAAGTGGGATGTCCGCGTTCGACGTAATAACGTACTCACAGTTATCGCAAATTCTTGTCGAAAAATGCGATCGACTCTTGTGCAAGGCGGTCCAGGAACGCAGCCCGGTCGAAACCTTGCGGGTCCCCGGCCACGCTGCCGTCCGGTGAGGGCAGGTCCATCGTCGGTGTGTTCATGAACGCGTAGTGTCCTGCATTGGGCACGAGTTGCAGCGTTGCGTTGGCGCCGCGCATGTTCTGCATGATCCATTGCGCGTGGAAGCGCGGCACGAGGAAGGTGTCTTTTTCGCCCGCGTAAATGGCCACCGGCACGGTGATCGATGCCAGCGAGGACGCGCTGAACGCCACGCCCATAGGCGCCAATGCCATCACTGCGCGCACGCGCGTATCGGCCTGCACCGGCTCCTCCTGCCCGTCCGCGGCGGCGCCGGCCTGCACCGAGGCGCCGCCCATGGCGCGCGACAACTTGCACAGGACGGGATCCAGCTCCGCTTCGGTCTCGCAATGCGTGCGCAGACGCGAGAGCACCGGCTTGCCGCCTGCCAGCGCCAGTACCGTGTAGCCGCCCGCCGAATGGCCTAATGCACCGATCAGCGGCCGCCCGTCGGCACCATTGGCAATGCGTGCGCGCCACTGCGGGTCGGCGAGCAAGGTGTCGATCACGCGCGAGGCCTGGCGCGGCCGCTCGGCAAAGTAGCGCGCCGGCGTGGCACGCATCGACTGGTCCTGCCAGGTATCGCCCACGTGCTCGACACTTGCAACCAGGTAGCCGTTGCGCGCCAGCGCTTGCGCCAGCGTGGCAAAGCCAGTCTCGGTGGAGGCCGTGCCATGACTGATCACAATGAGGCCCTTGAATTTCGACTCTGGTGCGCCGTTGATGGCCACGGTCTGCGGGAACGGCCCCATGGCAATCACCCGGGCCGCATCAGGCGTCGGGTAATAAAGCGCGAAGTGGGCGGGCTTGTCCTCCGCTCTGTTGGCGGCCACCGTCATTTGGCGAAAGCCCGCCTCGGCGGCGTTGGCGGCAGGTTGCAGCAGCAGGGCACAGGCCGCTGCCATGACAAGCGGGAGGGCACGAAAACCAAAGAGGGAACGGGTAAACATGGATGGATACCTTTAGTGTTGGGTGGTGTTGCGGGGATGAGCAGGCGAAGTATCCACGCGCGTTTGCGCGGCGTCGCGGAGCGTGCGACGAAATGCCGATCAGGCGGCGCCAGCTGCAGAAAACGCGCGCGAACGGGCCAGGGACTGCCGCCGCAGGCGCCCGCAGCTCATTGACGTACAAGCATGCGCTGAAGTGGCATAGGTGATTTTCTCAAGGCAAGCGCGGCGGTTTTTCGGGTAGACGAGGTAATAAGCACAGTCCTTGAGCCAGGCGATGCCCGCGAGTTGGACGCGCTGATTTTTTGTCTGAATACGACCGAAAAATTGATTTGTACGCTGATCTTCCACCGTCCACAATTGGCAAATAATTCCACGCACAGGAGACAGTTTTGCGGCACCTGATCAATCCCTCTCACTTTAGCTTCCTTTATCCGTGGCAAGAAGGCAAGACGCGCCGCTTGTCCTCAGCCGCAGGCCTGACCGGGGGACGTTCTTGAACCACTCACCCGCGCCGGCCGGGGCCCGCATTTTTCATGGCTGGTGGGTGGTGGCAGGCGCTTTCGCCGTGACCTTTGTGGGCTTCGGGAGCGCCTATACCTTCAGCGCTTTTCTCGAATCCTTGCAGCGGGATTTCAGCGCCTCGCGCGGTTCGGTGTCCCTGGTGTTTTCGCTCGCCGGTTTTTTGTACTTCGGCCTTGGCGTGGTCAGTGGTCCGCTGGCCGACCGCTGGGGCTCGCGCCGCTTGGCGGTCGTCGGCATGTTGCTGACCGGCTTGGGCCTGATCCTGGCTGGCATGGCGCGCAGCCTGGTGGAGGTGTATCTTGCTTACGGCTTGGGTGTGGGACTGGGCGTGGGTTGCTCTTATGTGCCTGTTCTGGGCGCTGTGCAGCGCTGGTTTGTCAAACGGCGCGGCTTTGCTTCCGGACTGGCCGTGAGCGGGATTGGTGTCGGCACCCTGGTCATGCCGCCTCTGGCGTCAATCCTGATTGAGGCGATGGGCTGGCGCAACGCCTACCTCGTCCTGGGCTGTCTGGCGGCCATCCTGGGGGCGGGCATGGCGCTGCTGATCGAGAACGACCCGCGTGCCCGCGGCTTGGGGCCCGATGGTGATCCTCCGCCAGCGGACGCACACCTGCGGCAGCCGTCAGGTCTTTCCGTGCGGGAGGCGATCAAGTCCCGGCGCTTCATCGGGCTGTATGCGGCCTGCCTGGTTGGCTCCTTCGGGCTGTTTGTGCCTTTTGTGCATCTGCTTCCCTACGCGCTGGACCATGGTGTTCTGCTGTCTCTGGCGGTCCTGCTGCTGGGCGTGATTGGTGTCGGGAGCACCGCGGGACGCTTTTTCCTGGGCGGCCTGGCGGACCGCATGGGTAGACCGCGCACACTGTGGGTCATGTTTGTGGGCATGGCACTCGCGCTGGCCGTCTGGGCGGTGTCGGCCAGTTTTTGGGCGCTGGCGGTTTTTGCGTTTACCTATGGTGTGTTCTACGGCGGCTTTGTGGCGATACTCCCGGCGCTGGTCATGGACTATTTCGGCGGACGCCATGTCAGCAGCATCATCGGTGTGCTTTACACCAGTGTGGCTTTTGGCACCCTGATCGGTCCCAGCGCCGCCGGGTTTGCCTTTGACCTCCAGCGCAGCTACACCTTGCCGATACTGGCCAGCCTCTGCGCCAACCTCATCGCCGCTGGTCTGGTGGCGATGATGGCCAAGGCGGCCGTGCCGGCTGGTATGGATGAGCGCTTTGAAGCAACGGCCCCCGCATCCAAAGGACGCGCATGAGGTGAAAGGGCGCTCTGGCGCACGGCCGCGCGCTTGGCCATCTCAGGTATTGGCCCGCCAGTTTCCATGAAACCCAAACGGCATCCGGTGTGACAAGTGCGCAATCGCCAGCGGCCCTGCGCTGAGGTTCATCGCGTCGATGATCAACAGGTCGCTGCGGTTTTCCTGTTCGCGCCAGGCCACGGCCAGCAACCAGCCATCCCCTTCGCCGGCGTCCGCGGAGCGCGGAACAAACACGGGCTCTGAGACGACATCGCCGGCCGCCAGGGTGTAGAGGCTTCGTTGGCCGGTCGCAAAATCGAAACAGGCCAGGCTGTCAAACAGAACACTTTCCGAGTCGTCCCGGTCGCGTGCCGTGGCATGGCAGGTGTAAAAACCATACCGGTTGCGCAGGCCCGCATACCGGTCGTCGATGCGCGGAAATTCGGCGACCAGGTCATCCAGGTACTCGCGCTGGAAGCCGGGGCTGTCGCCTGCCAGGTCAAAGGTCCAGCGGCACAAGCGGGCAGCCATTTTTCCCGGGTCGCCGGGCCGGCCTTGGGCGTCGGGCAAGCCGGGCGCGACATCCGACTGCATGACATAGGCGACGATGGTGTCGCCATCGTCCCAGGCATTCATCACATGAAACACATGACAAGCCTCGGCTTCAAACCAGCGCATTGTGTCTGTCGATGCACCGCGCCGCATCACGCCCACGTGGGTTTGCTTGCCACTCTCCCACGCCAGCAGCGGCTGGCCGCGCATCGCGCGTTCCACGCTGGTGGTCAGGGGCATGATGGGAAACAACACATGCTTGCGGGTCAGCATGAAGTCGTGCGCCATGCTGGCGTAAGGTGCATCGAAAGATTGCAGGCTGGTGATTTCGCAGTGCTTGTCCATCACCCCGTACAACATGCCGGGTGTTCCGGGGCCGTCGGGCGAGTAGGCAAAGAAGTGCAACTCGCCGGTGTCGGTATCAACTTTCGGATGGGCGGTGCAACGTGTCGTCAGGCGTCCGCCAAAACTCTGGTGTCCCTTGGACGCCAGCGTGTGGCTGTCGAGTTCGAAGGGCTGATGGGACTCTTCCAGTGCAAACAGTCGGCCGCCATGCCAGACCACGTTGGTGTTGGCCGTGCCGCTGTTTTTTCCCAGCGCGGCGGGATCGCTGGTGGCGGGGTTGCCAAAGGAGCCGAAGAGGGCTTGTCCCGCCTGGTGCTCCAGCGTCCATTTGGGCGTGTGGGCCCAGCGGTTGCGATAAGAGACCTGCCCCGCCTCGATGTAGAAAGCATGCACCATGCCGTCCCCGGTGAACCAGTGGTAGTTGTTGTCGCGCGGTGTATGTTGGGGATTGGGCCCGACGCGGTAGAGGGCGCCGGACAGTTCCAGGGGCAAGGTGCCGCTGACCTCCAGCGCCGGGAGATCGTGTTCCTGCTGGATAGGCGCAAAGTTGCCGGTGAAGAAATGAGGGTGGACTGGCTGCGTCGAAGTCATGGTTCTTTCTGGGGCGTGATTAAAGGGCAAGGGGTGATTCAAGTTGTCGAATGGCTTGGTTGACGTAGCTGGTCAAGGGCAGGTCTATGCCCGAGCCAAGGCGCAAGGCGGCCTCGTTCTGAAACGCTCTCTGAAGTTTGATTTGCAATTGCGGGTCGCCACAGGCTTTGGCCAGGGAGATGGCTTGCCAGCGACGCGCCAGCACCTGCATGTCGGTGCTGTCTGGCGCCGCGCCTCGAGACATGTGTTCGCGTATGGCCGCAATCAGCGGCGGCCAGGCGTCGGTTTGTTGGACGTAGTGCTGGCGCAGACGCTTGATGTCATGGTCATTGCAATACCCTGCGTACAGTTCCAAACGGTTGTAGGCCATGGCGTGTGAGATGAATTGCATACCGGCCTGATGCACCCCCGTGAGTGCATGCAGGGCCGGCTCATGCCAGTGCATGGTGTAAATCTTGATCAACACCCCTTCGTCGCCACCGGCTTCCTCAAGCAGCAGTTCAATCCAGCGGCGTGCCAGGGCCATGCCCTGGGCACTGTCTGGCGACACCCCGGTGTCCAGCATGTTTCGCAGCGTCGCGGCCAGCGCGGCTTTTTCGGTCTGGCGCGTTTCCGCCAGCGTGCTGCGTTGCGTGCTCAAGCTGGCCATTTCCTCGTCGCTGAAATATTTGTTGCCGGCGACCATGCTTTCAAGGGCCACCAGCCAATCGTCCAGCCCGGGCTCGGTGTTGCTGCTCAACTGCTTTTGCAACTCGGCGAGATGAGCCCGCAAGGTGTTGGCCTGGCGAATCTGGTGGTCCAGCCGTGTCAATTGTTGGGCCACGACTTCAGACAGTCCACCCGCCTCTTTGTCCAGGATGGCGACTATGTTCGTCAGGGAAATGTCCAGGCGTCTGAGCGCCTGAATGCGGTACAGCCTGGCGACATCCTCGCGGCCGTACAGCCGGTACCGGCCTTCCGACCTCGCCGAGGGCGTCAGCAGGCCGATGTCCCCGTAGTGGCGCAAGGCGCGCACCGTCAGACCCGTGCGCCGGGCCAGTTCACCAATCTTCAAAAACATGCCTGAATCTCCAAGTTGCAGGCATCGTAAACCGTGCCGCTACGAGAGGGTCAAGCGCTTGAACGGTATGTTTGAAAATAAAATGCACTATCTTTTTAGCCCGCTTGAGACCACTTTTTATAAGAAAAAAGTACGTATAGCCCTTATTCCACGGGCGCAAGCAGCTATTGAAGTGATAGCGAAGGACGCTTCAAGCTTCTGCCTGCACCAGCAGTCGTACTTGCGCCGGCAGGTCTGCCAGCAGAACCACCTGTCCCGGTGTGATCACGCGATCAGGCTTGAAGTCGTCATCAAGGGCAACACCTGGGCGCTGCCAGCGAAGGATCACCACTCGCTCTGTGAGGCGCAGCGTGATCTCAAACGAGGGCCAGTGCGCGGGCACGCGGGGCGTGAGCGACATTTCCCCTTGCCGTACCGACAAACCCAGTAGCGTCTCCAACGCCGCGCGGTGCAGCCAGGCGGCCGAGCCGGTGTACCAGCTCCAGCCGCCGCGGCCGACATAAGGTGGCGCGCCGTACACATCGCCGGCCATCACATAGGGTTCCAGCTCATAGGCCGGGCCGCGTGTGGGATGCTGGCTGCGGTGGGCCGGGCTGAGCGCTTGGAAACTTTCCCACGCGGCTTCGGTGTCGCCGCTTAAGGCTTGCGCCATCATGGCCCACACACCGGCGTGTGCATACTGGCCGCCGTTTTCGCGCACGCCAGGCGGGTAGGCCTGAATGTAGCCGGGGTTGTTGGCTGAGTTTGCCAGCGGTGGCGTCAGCAGGCGCAAGAGGCCGGCCTCGCGGTCGACCAGTTGTTCGTTCATGGCTTGCATCGCGGGTTTGGTGAAGGCCTCGCTGGATGCGCCTGACAACACGGCCCAGGCCTGCGCGATCAAATCAATGCGGCATTCGGTGTTGGTCGACGAACCCAGCGGCGCGCCGTTGTCGAAGAAGGCGCGGCGGAACCAGGCGCCGTCCCAGCCGTGGCTGTGCAGCGCGCTGATCCAGCCTTCGCGGGCATCCCGCCATTTCTGCGCACGGGCGCTGTCGCCGCAGGACTCGGCGAGTGGCGCGAAGGCTTGCACCACCGCGCAGAGAAACCAGGCAAGCCAGACCGACTCGCCTTTGCCCTCATGGCCGACGCGGTTCATGCCGTCGTTCCAGTCGCCGGTGCCCATCAGGGGCAAACCATGCGCGCCCGTGGCCAGGCTGCGGTCTATGGCGCGTGCGCAATGGGTGAAAACTGAGGCGGTCTGGGCGCTGGGCTGTGGCGCGTAATAAGCGTCTTCCGCACCGGCGGGGATGGGCGGCCCGTCGATGAAGGCCACGTCTTCGTCCAGGATGCCGGAGTCGCCGGTGACGTCCACATAATGCGCGCAGGCAAAAGGCAGCCACAACAAGTCGTCCGAAAAATGTGTACGTACACCTTCACCGCCCGGCGCGTGCCACCAGTGTTGCACATCGCCTTCGGGGAACTGGCGCGAGGCATTCAGCAGAATCTGTGCCCGCAGCCGGTCGGGTTCGATCAGGGCGAAAGCCATCGCATCCTGCAATTGATCGCGAAACCCGAAGGCCCCGCCGGCCTGGTAAAAACCGGCCTTGGACCACAGGCGCGAGCTCAGCGTCTGGTACAGCAGCCAGCGGTTGAGCAACGCGTCAAACAGCGGGTCGGGCGTGCGCACCTGGACCTGGCCCAGCAGCTCAGTCCAATACTGCTTGACGCCCTTCAGTGCTTGGGCCAGGTCTTTGTCGTGCCAGTCGCGTGCCAGCTGCTGGGCCTGCGCCGCATCCGTGGCATGGCCGAGAAAAAAAGCCAGTTCCAGGCTTTGGCCTGCGTCCAGCGTGAAAACGCCGGACAGGGCCGCACACGGGTCTGCCGCGGCGCCAGCCTGCTGGCCCAGAATGTCGGGAAGCACCAGGCGGCCGGCAGCGTCAAAAAATTCGCTGCGGTCACAAGTCCATTGCACGGGATCAGGCAGCCCGGCCAGCGACAAAAAAGCACTGCTGCCGCCGAAGCCGGCCCGGCTTTCACGCTGCTGGGCAAACACGGTGGGCTGGTTGGGGACTTTCCAGGCGTGCACGGTGCGGCGTTCCTGGCGGGCCGCGCCTAGCTGCCATTCCACCATCGCCAGCGCGCGGAGATGGCGCGGCGCCTTGCCCTGGTTGTGCAACTTCAGCTGAACGATCTTGACGGCATCGCTGCGGTCTGCAAAAAAAGTGGTTTCCAGCTGGACATCCCCGTGCTGGCACGCAAACACCGTGTAGCCCTGGCCGTGCCGCACCTGATAAGCCAGCTGCGAGCCGCTTTCGGTAGATGGGCTCAAGGCCAGCAGCTTTTGGCTGTCGAGGTCTTGCAGCAAGTAGTGTTCAAACGCCGGGTCTTGCACCGGGTCGTTGGACCAGGGCGTGAGCTGCTGCAACCGGCTGTTGACGGCCCAGGTGTAGCCCGCGCCAGCCTCGGACACCTGAAAGCCAAAATTGGGATTGGCAATCACGTTCACCCAGGGGCGTGGCGGGCGATGCAAGCTGTCCAGCTGGAACTGGAATTCTCCGCTGACCGCGTCGAAGCGGCCCAGCGGTGAGCGCTCCGCCGCGACCGGGACGGACAAGGGGTCTGCCACGGTAGCCCTTGCCACCGCTGGGCTGGCTGGCACGGCGCGGCGGCGCAGGCCGCTGGCGCCTTGCAGTGTCGCCACCTGCTGCTCCAGCGGGCGGCCGTCCGCGATGAAGATAAAACGCGCCAGACCTGCCAGCACGGCTTTTTCCGAGGCCGCAAGCTCGTGGTCGCGCAGCAGGAAAAATCCGCCTGCGTCGCTGTTCGGGAAACTGTTTTCCGCCTGTTGGCGCGTGCGGTCGCGCAGCGCCAGGATGCCTTGTTGCAGCGGCATCAGGTAGGAGCTGATTTCGCTGTTGATGACCACCACATCGACGGCCAGGCCGCCGAAGCTCCAGAGGGGTTGCGCTCGCAGCAACGCGTGCACCAGCGCCATGCCGTTGCTGGCGTGAATGCGCACCAGCACGATGGGCTTGTCGCCGGACAGGCCGAAGCGCCAGAGCTGGCGCTGGTCCAGCGGCCCGCGTTCGGTCAAGGGGCGCGTGGCGGTGTACATCAGCGCCGTGTTGAGGTCCTGCAGGGCGGCATGGCGTTCCGGGGCAACGTCCAGATCACGCAGGCGCACCTGCGCCAGCGTCGCCGCCATGCGGGTCGCGCGTTCCACGTGCATGGGTTGCAGGTATTTGTCGATGCGTGTGATCAGTTCGTCGGCCTGTTCGGCGGCGGCGGTCGCAAAGCTCAGCCTGGCCACGCCGCCCGCCGCAATGCCTACCCGCACCCGCAGGCCGGCGACCGGGTCCAGCCCGTTGAGGGGCGCGCCGTTTTCCTGCCTGGCCTCGGCCAGCAAGGCCGGCTGACTGGTCATCCGGTTGCGCCCGAGGAAAGAACGCCTGTCGGCGATGAAATCAATGGCTTGCACATGGGCCTCTGCATCGGCCAGGAAATGCGCAACCGCCATCACCGGGTCGCCTTGCAGGCGCGGTTTGCGCGACAGCAGCAGGGCGCGCCACTCTGGATGCCACTGGGTGTCCACAAACAGATTCGAAAAGGCCGGGTGCGTTTCATCCGCCCGCGGGTCGGCCAGCACCGCCTCAAAACACGAAATCACCTCGATCGTGATGTCGCGGTCGGAAAGGTTGTGCAGCATGACGGTGCGGATTTCGGTGTCATCCTCCGGACTGACCAGCACGGTGGTCGTGGCTTCGAGTTCCTCCGACTTCGCCTCAAACTGGACACAGTCGGCCAGAAACGTGGCTTTGTAAACCCAGTCGGGATGGGGCGCGGGGTGAAAGGTGAGCGATGCGACCCCTTCCTCGCCGGTGGTGCGAAGGTAAATGAAAGTGCCGTAGGGGTCGCGCAGCAGGTCATCGCGCCAGCGCGTGATGTTTTTGGCGCGCCAGCGGCTGAGCCCTGCGCCATTGGCGCGCAGCGCCACGCTGTAGTTGCCGTTGGACAGCAACTGGGTGGGCTGCCAGCCGGGTGCGGCGGGGTCCACCTCGCGTGCATGGTAGAGCGTGGTTTCCCCGATGTCTTCCGGTTCCGGCAAGGTGCGCGGGTCGGCGCTGGCTACGATTTGGCGCGGCGTTTTTTCATGCAGCAATGCGTCGTGGGCCTGGATCAGCGGCGCCGAGGAAAACCAGCGGCGCGGCGCCTCCTGGCACAACACGTTGCAAAGCGCTACCAGCGACATGCCCTGGTGGTGTGCCATGAAGGTGTTGACCAGACTCAGCGCCTGCGCGCCGGGCTGCCGTGCGACGGTGAAATCCACCGCGTCGATGAAACCGTAGTCACCACGGGCACCTATCGATTCGAGCCGGCGCAGATTGGCCACGGCGTCATGCGGCATGAACATGCAGGCCATCACGCTGGCATACGGCGCCACGACACGATCGCCCGGTGGCGTGCGGCGCAAGGCGAGGCGGGGCACACCGAAGGGCGAATATTGGTAGGCCAGCGTGTGGTCCTGTCCAAAATACGCGGACTCGGAAATACCCCAGGGCAGTTGCTGCGCCCGGCCGTAAGCCTGTTGCTCCATCACGGCCGCCAGTCCCGAGACATGCAGCAGGCCCTGGTCCGGCTCGGCCATGACCAGCGAGGGCATCAGGTACTCGAACATGGAACCCGACCACGACTTGAGCCCAGGCGTGATGCCCACCGTCAGGAAGACGCGGCCCAGGGCCAGCCAGTGGCGCCGGGGCACGTCGCCCTTGGCGATCGCCAGGTAACTCGTCAGCCTGGCCTCGGAGGAGATCAGGTCGTAGTAGCTGGCGTCGAGCACCTGCTCGTGCACACGCAGGCCAATGTGGAAGAGGTTGCGTTTGGCGTTGTAAAGGCTGCTGAAGTCCATCGCCATGCAGAGTTGCTCGCAACGCTTGGCAAGCGTTTTCAGATGGGCGCGCTGCTCCGTCGTTGTGCCTTCTTGCTCCGAAAGTCGGAGGCAAGCTTGTGCGGTGGCCAGCAGGTGGCCCGCGAGGTTGCCGCTGTCGACGGTGGACACATAGTCGGGCGCCAGCACCTGCAGGGTTCGGGTGTCGTACCAGTTCAGCAGGTGGCCCTGGTGCTTGGGCAAACGCTCCACCGTGTCCAGCGTGGCTTGCAGCCGCGTGATGAGCTCGGCCGTGGAAATCCATTCAAACGTCCGCGCACAGGCCACAGCCAGCAGGTACAGGCCGATGTTGGTCGGCGAGGTGCGGTGGGCGATGGTCGGCTCGGGCGTCATCTGCAGGTTGTCCGGTGGCAGGTGGTTGTCCTCGGGCCCGACACAGCGCTCAAAAAACTGCCAGGTCTGGCGGGCCAGTTGATCCAGGTAGTCACTATCATCCGCGTCCAGCGCCAGCGCGCGTGTCGCCGGCCGGCTGGCCCACCAGGCCGGCAGCGGTGCCAGCGCCCACAGCAGGAAAAGAACAGGCCCGGCCCCTGGGTGCGGGCTCCACCAGGCGGCCAGCGCGAGGACCAGGCAAAGCAGCGATGCCGCCGCATGTTTGCGGACAAAGGCGCCCAGCTTGTAGTTGGCCGAGGCCTGCGCCTGCGCGGCGGTGGTCCATTCGAGCAGTTGCCTGCGGCTCAGCAACATGCGCCAGAGCGCGCGCGCCATGGCGTCCAGCATCAGGCCGGCCTGGACAAACAGCTGGCTGAACTGCCAGGCCATGGCAGCGAAACCGCGCAACACATCACGTACGCCGACATCGAAAAAATGCAGCCAGGCGATGCCGCGGCGTGTGGGCACCAGGCCGGTCAGCGCCCCCAGCAAGGGGCCGGCCAACAGGGCCGCCAGCACAAAGGCCAGGGCTGTCGCCAGGGGCAGTGCGCCTGTAGCCATCACCCAGGCCAGCAGCAGCAGGCAGGCCGGGGCCAGCAACGAGCGACGCAGGTTGTCCGCCATGCGCCACAGGCCCAGTGCATCAATGCCGTAACGCCCGGGGTTCAGCATCAGGGGTAACAACTGCCAGTCGCCGCGTGTCCAGCGGTGCATGCGGGACGCCGCAACACCGGCGTGGTGCGGGTGGTCCTCCATCAGCACGACATCACCCACATAGCCGCAACGCGCGATGCTGCCTTCGAGCAAATCGTGGCTCAAGATGCTGCCTTCGGGCATGCGCCTGTCCAGCACGGCGTGAAAGGCTGCCACATGCAGCAGCCCCTTGCCGGTGAAATTACCCATGTCGAACAAATCCTGGTACAGGTCGGACACGCCGCTGCTGTAGGGGTCCAGGCCGCACTGGCCAGCAAACATGGCGTGATAGGGCGAACGTTCATGGTGCGCCGACAGCGGTGTGACCACGCGCGGTTGCAAAATGCCGTAGCCGGCGGTGACACGTCGGCGCTCGGGATCGACATGCGGCGCGTTCAGCGGGTGGGCCGCGATCGACACCAGTTCTCGCAGCGAACCTGCCGGCAGGCCGGTGTCGCTGTCCAGCGTGAGCACGTAGCGGATGCCCGTTGCCAGGTGCATACGCGGGTCTAGCGGCGCAAAGGCAGAGGCTGAACCCTCGGCCAGTTGCCGCAAGAGCATTTCGAGCTTGCCGCGTTTGCGCTCCCAGCCTATCCAGCGCCCTTCGGTGGCCGACCAGGTGCGCGGGCGATGCAGCAGCAGAAATCGTGGGGCTGCGCCTTCGGGCGCCGGGTAGCTGTGATTGAGCGCCTGCACCTTCATCAGGATGTCCTCAAGCAAAACCTGGTCCGTGGTCAGGGTTTCGGTGTCCGCATCGACCCAATCCGTCAGCAAGGCGAATTGGGCATGGGTTTCGCGGCTCGCCAGCCAGTGCAGGCCAAGGCGGTGTGCCAGTTCGCTGTTGGCGGCCGCAGAGACTAGCATGCAGGGGATGACCACCAGCACCCGGTGTTCCGCCGGAATGCCCGCAGCGAAGTCCAGGCGCGCCAGCGGCTGGATGCGGGTGGACTCTGCCACCAGCCGGTGGATCAGGGCCGCCACGGCCTCGGACGCGGGCCAGGCCATCAACAACACCGCGACCCAGGCCGGTCCCTGCAGGGCGGCCAGCGGATGCACCGCCCCATAAAGCGCGGCCACCGTGCCGGCGATCCAGACCGCGGCATAAAGAGGCAAGCGCCAGGCGCGCCAGTTCCGTGCAAGCGGTCTCGACTGGACTGGCAGATCGGTCGGATTCAGGGCCGCTTCCAGCAGCGGACGCCCGGGGCCGATCAGGTGGTAGCCGGCCGTTTGTGCGGCCATTGATTGGCCGGGCTGCTGGGCGGCCGCCAGCACGGCTTCAGCGACGGCACGCTCGGATTTACCACTTTGCTGGGCCAGTCTTTCCATGGCGCGCGTGATCTGCTGGCGCGTCATCTCGCTTTCCCGGGAAAAGCTGGGCAGGCGGCGCAGAACCTGCAGGGCGTGGCTGACGGGCTCAATCAGTTCCGTCCATTCAAGCTGTCCGATCAGCCTGAGCGTGGTGATGATGTTGCTGACCGTGAGGTTGGCCTCCACCTGCGTGGTTTGCCCCTCGCCGATCAGACTCAGGCCATCCGGGCAGTGTTGTTCGGTCCAATGGACCAGCGGGAGAATCGGCTCGACGTACTCGGTGGGCATGCGTTGCCAAAGCTGGGTCAGGTAGTTGCGCTCCAGGCCACGGCTTTGCATATCGGCGTGTAACGTATCCAGGTCTTGCAAGCTCAGGGCGTCCGCCGAATCCCAGGCGGCGTGTGCGACTTCCCGCGCGACCTTGTTCCAGGCGATGCGATCGGCCATGCGGCGCAGGTTTTCCAGCAGCACCACACGCAAGGTGGTTGGCAAGGCCCAGAGTTCGCCCAGGCTGAGTTCGCTGACGTCCTGGTAGGCATGCAGGAAAGCGGTGAATAACACCGGGTCCAGCACGCTGTCGGTATGCGCTACGTAAGCCCAGGCAATGCCGTAGACACGCGGCAGGCCGGCCAGCGGTTTGTCCGCGAGTTTGGGCAGATCCGCGTAATAGCGATGGGGCACGCCCTCCTGGATTTGCTGAAGCTGCGCTTCAATCAGATGGAAGTTGTCGAGCAGCCATTCCGCTGCGGGCGTGACGTAATGGCCGCTGCGCGAGGTGAGGGCAATGTAGTCATAGGCCTGGCGAAGCGCATGTATGTTTTCCTGTACGCGTGGAAAAAAAGGCGGGCCTGAGTCCGCGCTGCCGGCCGGCCGGATGGCCTGGGCTTTGGCCAGGCTGCGGCCATGTTGTTCAAAGCGCTGGGCGCCGAAAAGTTCGGCCCGTATCGGGGCTTGTATCGCCCCGTGACGGGTGAGCAGTAGCTTCCTGGCGTAGGGACTTAAGGGTTCCAGCCGGTGGACGACAGCTGTGCTCACACCTTCAGGCTGCAGCAAGCAGAGCGAGGCTGATCGCCACAATGGCGGCGACCGTGACAATGCGCGGGCTCACCAGGCCATGGGCCGACTGCAGCGCCGAATACAGGGGAAAGAAGCGGTGCGAACTGGCGCAGTGGTGCATGTGGGAGGCCAGGCTGGCGGCGTCCGCTGAGACAAAGTCGGGGCTGGCCGATGACGAATCGGCGCTGATCTTGTGGGTCGTCATGATGTGTGCGCTCCAGGCGGTAAGCATGGATAACAGCGCGCGGCGGGATGCCGGTGTGTTATTCGATGGTTGATTCCATGCTAGGGAGCGTCCTCCGGCGACGCCATCGGAAGACGCTGGACTTGGTCTAGGACAAGGCCTACAGCGCCTATGCCAGAGGATTTCAAAGGCCTTGAAAACCTTTGAAAGCCCTCACACCCACATTGGTTTGAGGGTTATTTGTTCACGCACCGGTCTTGCGCGGGCGTGACAAGGCTGAACTGTTGCACCCCTCATCGCTTTCCCTGGCCGGTAGGGAACCCATGTTTTGGAAGTTTCTAACGCAGGAATTCGTCTTAGATGAGTTAGGAGAAAAATCATGAAAAATCGGTAGTTCCGCTTTGAAGCCAGGGCCGAAACAATCACGCCATGGCTGAACTTCTTATTCCTCTCAATGCTGGTGTGGCGACCCCGCTGCGACCTGCCCGCGCGGCGCCGAAGCGCCGCAAGGCTTCCTCTTCATCCTCCGCGTACGGCTGGCTGATACTCCCCTGGGTGCTGCCCGCGGCGTTGATCGCGCTCTGGCAACTGTCGTCGGCCTGGGGCTTGCTCTCGTCCTCGGTGATGCCCAGCCCGCTGGAGGTGTTGCAGGCCGGGCTGGAACTCTGGCGCAATGGCAGCTTGTTGCATGACATCTACGTCAGCGTGCGGCGCGTCCTGTTTGGTTTTGTTCTGGGTGCATCAACGGGGCTGGTGCTGGGTTTTATCGTCGGGCTTTCAGCTTTGGCGCGCAGCGCCATTGACCGTTCGCTCCAGATGATTCGCACCATTCCGCACCTTGCTTTGGTGCCCTTGATGATTTTGTGGTTCGGCATTGGTGAAGAACCCCGGGTGCTGCTGGTCGCGCTAGGGACCCTGTTTCCGGTCTACATCAACACCATGAGTGGTATCCGGAATGTGGACCCCAAACTGGTCGAACTGGGCCGCTCGTATGGCCTGGGTCGCTTCGAGCTGATTTATTCGGTGGTCCTGCCGGGCGCGTTACAACCCATTCTGGTCGGCATCCGTTATGCCCTGGGCGTGGCCTGGCTGACGCTGGTGGTCGGTGAGACGATTGCCTCGCGGGACGGCATCGGTTACCTGGTGCAAAACGCGCGCGAGCTGCTGCGCATCGACATCATCGTGCTGGCGATTTTTCTGTACGCGATTGCGGGCTGGCTGGCCGATCTTTTGATACGTTTGGTAGAGCGGCGCCTGCTGCGCTGGCACCCGGCTTACGCCAACGGGGTGGCGGCATGAGCGGCGGCGCCTCGCTTCACCTGGCCGGTGTCGGCAAGTCCTTCGGCGAGCGCGATGTGCTCAAGGCCATCGACCTGCAGGTCGGCGCCGGCGAGTTCGTCTCGCTGATCGGGCCCAGCGGCGTGGGCAAGTCCACCTTGCTGCGTATCCTCGCCGGGCTGGACGAACCCACACAAGGCCGTTTGACGATCCAGGCCAGCCAGCCGCAGCCGGACATTCGCATCATGTTCCAGGAAGACCGGCTGATGCCCTGGCGCACGGTGTTACGCAACGTCACCCTCGGCCTGCGCCAACGCGATGACGACGCACGCCAGCTGCTGACCGCTGTCGGCCTGGCGGGCCGCGAAGCGGATTTCCCGTTTGTGCTGTCGGGCGGTCAGCGCCAGCGCGTGGCACTGGCCCGTGCGCTGATCCACGAGCCCGAGGTACTGCTGCTGGACGAGCCTTTCGGCGCGCTGGACGCAATCACCCGCGCCGCCATGCAGCTTTTGCTGCAAGGTTTGCTGGTGCGCCGTCCCCGCACCGTGGTGCTGGTCACCCACGACGTGGAAGAGGCGCTGCTGCTGTCCGACCGGGTGCTGGTGATGCGCGAGCAGCGCATCGCGCGTGACCTGTCCCTCACACAAACACGTCCGCGCCATCGCGGCGACCCGCTTCTTGCCGCCCTCAAGGAAGAACTGCTCGATGACCTGCTGGTCGCCGAGGCGCAGGGCTGAGCCCGCATCAACATCTCTCCCAATCTGTTTAAAAAAGGAAAACAACATGAGCCATTCACCGCCCGACAGCACCACCCGTCGCCGACTGCTGCAGGTCTCCAGCCTGGCATTGGCCGGCATCACCGGCCACACGCTGGCGCAGACCGCTGCCGCGCCAGCGCCCTTGACCATTGCCATCATTGGTGATGGCCGCACCGGCAGCTGGGCGTCACTGCGTGCCGGCGCCAACGGCCGCACGCTGGAGTCCGAACTCGGCACCAAGGTCATCTGGCAACCGGGTTTCACCGCTTCGTTGCCGGTGATGGAGGCGATCAAGGCCGGTGGCGTTGACTTTACGTTTGCCACGGCCACGGCCGTTGTCAACGCGGTTGGCGCGGGTGTGCCCATCGTGCCGCTGGCGGCGTTTGCGTTACCGGTCAACACAGTGGACCTGCTTGTCCGCAGCGATTCGACGATTCGCAGCGCCGCCGACCTGAAGGGCAAAAAAATTGCCCACCAGAACGGCACCACCGGCACCTACAGCCTCATCAAGTACCTGGAGACTGCTGGCCTGCGCCTGAGTGATGTGCAGGCGGTGAGCCTCAGCGGTGCCGATGCCTACACCGCTTTTGCGCAGGGCAGTGTGGAAGCCTGGATTCACTGGCAACATGCGGCCAGCCTGGCGCAGGCGCGGTTGGGCGACAAGGTGCGTACGCTGCCCAAGGTCAAGACTTATGACTACGCGTTTTACGTGGCGCGTGCGGAGGTGGCAGAAAAACACCCGAAAACCGTGGCGAAACTTGTGCGTGTCATCCGCGACACGCAGATTTACATCAACCAACACCCGGCCGAAACCGTGGCCTTGTGGTCCTCGCTGGGCGGCTTTGACATCAACAGCGCCGAACGCCGTGTGTTCGAAAAACTGGTGACTGACGTGCGCCTGTCCGAGTCCACCGCCACCACACTCAGGCCGGTGGACGCTGCCGCCGCCGCTGCCACGCAGGACCTGGCCGACAACTTCCACGCCCTGGGTGTGTTGCCGCGCCGCATTGACGTACGCAGTTTTCTCCTGAGCCCGAAGTTCGACCCGATCAAACGTATCGTGGCCGCAGAACTGGCAGGTGTTTGAATGGCACGCCAACCAGCAGAACAGCTTCACCTGGCCGCTTTCATCACCGCCGGGCCGGGGCGCCCCGGCGGATGGCGTTACCCGGCGTCGGAATCCGGCTGGCTGGACGCGCGTTATTACCAGAACATCGCACGCACGCTGGAACAGGGGCTGTTCGACATGGCCTTCTTCGCGGACATTCTGGCGGTGCCCGATCGTTTTCAGGGTAGCAATGACAGCCAGTTGCGCTACGGGGCACTGGGCTCGCTGCGGCTGGACCCGCTGGTGGTGCTGACGGCCATGGCCGCGGTGACGCAACATCTGGGTCTGACGGCCACACGCTCGACCAGTTATTACCAGCCCTTTGACCTGGCGCGTTCGTTTGCAACGCTGGACCACCTGAGTGCGGGCCGTGCCGCATGGAATGTGGTGACCTCGTTCCAGGATGCCGAGGCCCGCAATTTTTCAGGCAGCGAACAGATCCCGCGCCACAAGCGTTATGACCGCGCCGACGAATTCCTGGAGGTCGTGCACCAGCTCTGGGACAGCTGGGAAGACGATGCGCTGGCGCTGGACCGCCAAACACCGCTGTTCGCCGACCCGGCCAAGGTGCACCATATCGACCACGTGGGTGAATGGTTCCAGGTGCGTGGGCCGCTCAATGTGCCGCGCCCGCCTCAGGGTTACCCGGTGATCGTGCAGGCTGGCGCGTCGGACCGGGGCCGCGACTTTGCCGCCCAGTGGGCCGATGTGATTTTTGTGAGTCACGACTCCTTTGACAGCGCCAAGGCTTTTTATTCGGAGATGAAGGCCCGCGTCGCCAAAAAAGGCCGTGATCCGGCAAGCCTGAAAATCCTGCCTGCGGTCACGCCGCTGGTCGGGGAGA
This sequence comes from Polaromonas potterensis, assembly GCF_033446725.1. Classification (NCBI taxonomy): domain Bacteria; kingdom Pseudomonadati; phylum Pseudomonadota; class Betaproteobacteria; order Burkholderiales; family Comamonadaceae; genus Polaromonas; species Polaromonas potterensis. The sequence continues at coordinate 144,944 of NZ_JAWQLX010000007.1, forward strand.
CGCAGGCGCTGGCCGAAGAAAAATCACGCGTCTTGCATGAGTTGGTGGACCCGGTGGCGGGTTTGTCGACCTTGTCTTACCACCTGGACGTGGATCTGGGCCGGTACCCGCTCGATGCCTCCCTGCCCGACATTGACGTGCCCGGCGTCAAGGGTCACTACGACGAGGTGCGCGAGGCGACCGACCGCGACAAACTGACCTTGCGTGATCTGGGCAAGCGTTACGGCAGCCGTTACGAAGGCGACCTGGTCGGCACGGCCGGCCATGTGGCCGATGGCCTGGAGCACTGGTTTCGCGGTGGTGCCGCTGACGGTTTCATGATCAGCGCGCCTTACCAGCCCGGCGGGTTTGAAGAGTTTGTCCGTCTCGTGGTGCCCGAATTGCAGCGCCGCAAACTCTTTCGCAGCGCTTATGGCGGCACCACCTTGCGTGAGCACCTGGACCTGGAGCGGCCGGCCCACGGCGCGTGGCGCGAACGCGCGACGACCAAGGCCGAGAGGAAAGCCGCATGAGTACGCCAGAGGCGGCCGCCGAAGGCGAAATCGTTGCGATCCAGACCCATGCCACCGATGTGACGGGTCGTTTTGTGGTCAGCGCGGGCCGGAATCATTTCGTCTCGGATTCGCGCCCGGCGGCGGGCGGGCCGGGCGAGGCGGTGCAGGCCGGGCAGTTGCTGCTGGCGTCATTGACCTCGTGCGGGCTTGGTTTGATCCAGGGCCGGGCGGCAGAGCTGGGCCTGCCGCTACTATCTGCCGACGTGACCGCTGCTTTCCAGCGCGACCTGCAGGACAAGACCCGTTACCAGTGGATACGGCTGGTGTTCACGCTGGGCGGTGTGGACGCCGGCACGGCGGCCACCTTGCTGGCGCATTTCACAGACACCTGTCCCATTTTCAACACCCTGCGTCGCGGTGGGACCATGCTGGCCGAGGTTCACACAGTCTGACGGGGCTTGGGTTTTTCAAGGAGTTTTGGCGAATTCCTTAAGTGTTTTAGGCCTCCAGCCCAGGCAGGATAAGCGCAAGCAGCTATCGAAACAATAGCGATGGCTGCTTGCAGGGCCTCGGCTTGTGGCGCGGTGAGGCCTTCAACCCGTGTTGCGCAAGCCCGCCGCAATTCCGTTGATCGAAATATGGATGCCGGTTTGCACCCGCTGGTCGGCCTGGCCTTCGCGGTAACGCCGCACCAGCTCGACCTGCAAATGGTGCAGCGGATCGATGTAGGGAAAGCGGTGGCGGATGGAACGTTGCAGCGCCGGGTTGTTGGCCAGGCGTTGTTTGTCGCCGGTGATCAGTACCAGGGCTTCCGCCGTGCGGTGCCACTCGGTTTCGATGGCGCTGAAAATCTTCTTGCGCAGACGTACGTCACTCACCAACTCCGAGTAACGCGAGGCCAGCGCCAGATCACTTTTGGCCAGCACCATGTCCATGTTGCTCAGCAGGGTGCGGAAGAAGGGCCACTGTTTGTACATTTTTTGCAGCAGGCCCAAGGCTTCCTTGCGGCTGGCCGGTGTGCCGCCGTGATTCAGCATTTGTTCAATCGCTGCGCCGAAGCCGTACCAGCCGGGCAGGGTCAGGCGGCACTGGCCCCAACTGAAGCCCCAGGGGATGGCGCGCAGGTCTTCGATTTTTTGCGAGGCCTTGCGCGAAGCCGGGCGCGAGCCTATGTTGAGTTCGGCAATTTCGCGTATCGGTGTGGCGCTGAAAAAATACTCGGTGAAGCCGGGGGTTTCGTAAACCAGCGCGCGGTATGCCGCCATGCTGGCTTGCGACAACTCGGCCGCCATCTGCAAAAAGGCCTTGGTGGCCGGTTTGGTCGGTTGCAGCAAAGTGGCTTCCAGGGTCGCGGCGACCAGGGTTTCCAGGTTGCGCCTGCCGATCTCGGGGTTGGCGTATTTGGAGCCAATCACCTCGCCCTGTTCGGTCAGGCGGATCTGCCCGCGCACCGTCCCCGGTGGCTGCGCCAGGATGGCCTGGTAGCTGGGGCCGCCGCCGCGGCCCACGGTGCCGCCGCGGCCGTGGAACATACGCAACTGGATGTTGTGTGAGTTGGCGAGCTGGTCAAAGAGTTCGACCAGCGCGATCTCGGCGCGGTACAGCTCCCAGTTGCTGGTGAAGATGCCGCCGTCCTTGTTGCTGTCCGAGTAGCCCAGCATGATGTCCTGCTCGGCGCCACTGCGTTGAACTTGTTTAGCCATGCCGGGCAACGCATAAAACTCGCGCATGATGGGCGCGGCATTACGCAGGTCTTCAATCGTTTCAAACAGCGGCACCACGATCAGGTCGTGCGTGGACGGGTGAATCGCCGCGCCGCCGGGCCGCCCCAAGGCGCGGCCGCCCCCTTGGGGGGCAGCGACAGACCCGGAGGGCTGAGCGTGGGGGTCGTTGAGGATGCCGTGCATCAGGCCGACTTCTTTTTGCAGCAGCAATACTTCCAGCAAATCGCTGACGGTTTCGGTGTGGCTGATGATGTAGTGGCGTATGGCCTGTATGCCAAAACGCTGGCGCATGACTTTGGCGGTTTCGAAAATCGCCAGCTCGCCTTGGGTGTGGGCCGAATACGTGGTGCTGATCACACGCAGGGGCCGCGCATCATTGAGCAGGCGGGTGAGTAATTCGCGCTTGGCCATTTCATCCAGGCCGGAATAGTTGGCTTCAATTCGCGCCACCGCCAGCAGCTCGGCGATTACTTCTTCGTGTTTGTCCGAACTCTGGCGCAAGTCCACCGTGGCCAGGTGAAAGCCAAACACCTCGACCGCACGTATCAGCGGGTGCAGGCGTTGCGCGACCAGGGCGCCGCCGTGGTTGGCGTGTAAGGAGGCGGCAATCGTGCGCAGGTCGGCCAGGAATTCTTCGGCCGTCAGGTAGGCGTTTTGCGGCGCTACGGCGTGGCGTGCGGCGTCGCCGCCGGTCAGGTCTTTCAGGCTGGCGGCCAGCCGGGCGTAGACACCGGTCAACGCGCGGCGGTAAGGCTCGTCGAGCCGATGTTCATTGGTGTCGGGCGAGCTTTCGGCCAGTGCCCGCATCTCGGGTGTGAAGTCCACCAGCATGGCCGACAGCGACAACTCGCCGCCCAGGTAATGCACCTCGGTCAGGTAGTGGCGCAGCGCGACATCGGCCTGGCGGCGCAGTGCGTAGTCCAGGGTGTCGGCGCTGACGTTGGGGTTGCCGTCACGGTCGCCGCCTATCCACTGGCCCATGCGCAAAAAGCTGTGCACTGGCTGGCTGCCGAGTGCGCGCTCCAGGTCCGCGTACAGCTTGGGAATTTCGCGCAGAAAAGTCGACTCGTAATAACTCAGTGCGTTTTCAATCTCGTCGGCGACCGTGAGTTTGGTGAAACGCAGCAGCCGGGTTTGCCACAGCTGCATCACGCGGGCGCGTAATTGCGCCTCGTTGGCGGCCAGCTCGCGCGGCGTCAAGGCGTCGCGCGCGGCGTTCACGGCCAGCGCGTGGGACTTGATCTCGTCGCGCGCCGTCAGCAACTGGGCAATGTCGCGTTCGGCATCCAGAATACTTTTGCGCTGCACCTCGGTCGGGTGGGCGGTCAGCACCGGCGAGACATAAGCATGCGCCAGGGTGTTGGCAATGGTTTTGGGCGAGATGCCGGCCCAGCGCAAACGGGCCAGCGCGACTTCGATGCTGCCTTCCTGGGTGTCGCCAGCGCGTTCATGGATGGCGCGGCGCCGGATGTGGTGCCGGTCTTCGGCCAGGTTGGCCAGGTGGCTGAAATAGGTGAAGGCGCGGATCACGCTGACGGTCTGGTCGCCCGACAGGCCTTTGAGCAGTTTTTTCAGCGACTTGTCGGCTTCGGGGTCGGCATCGCGGCGAAAAGCCACCGACAACTTGCGCACCTGCTCGATCAGCTCGTAGGCGGCCACACCTTCCTGCTCGCGGATCACATCGCCCAGGATGCGGCCCAGCAGACGGATGTCTTCGACCAGCGGCCGTTCATTGTCCTTGGCGCGGGCGCGTGGGCGCTCACTGTTCTGGGGGGTCCCCGCTGGCTGGTCTTTGGGGGTCTTCACGCGCGCTGTTGTCACCATGGTTTCACCTCTTGTTAGCACTTGTATTGCAGTGCAGCATGCTAGCATTCGGGAACCCCCTTAGATACGAACAGGTTACGAGTGCGCGCAGATTCCCCAACACCCCCCCACGTCGTGATTGCCACCCGCGAAAGCCGGCTGGCGCTGTGGCAGGCCGAACATGTCAAAACCCTGCTGGAGACCCGCCTCGGCTGGCGCGTCAGCCTGCTGGGCATGACCACCCTGGGCGACCAGATCCTGGACCGTTCGCTGAGCAAGGTCGGCGGCAAAGGCCTGTTTGTCAAGGAACTGGAAGTGGCGCTCAGCGAAGGGCGGGCCGACCTGGCCGTGCATTCGCTGAAAGACGTGCCCATGGACCTGCCCGAAGGTTTTGCACTGGCCTGTGTGCTGGAGCGTGAAGACCCGCGCGATGCGCTGGTGTCCAATCATTTTTCCTCGCTGGCCGAGTTGCCGACTGGCGCGGTCGTTGGCACCTCCAGCCTGCGCCGCCTGGTGTTGCTGAAAAGCCTGCGGCCCGACCTGAAGATTGAACCGCTGCGCGGCAACCTCGACACCCGGCTGCGCAAGCTGGACGAAGGAAAATACGCCGCGATTGTGCTGGCCGCGGCCGGTTTGAAACGCCTGGGCCTGGCCTCACGGATTCGCCAGGCCTTCGAGCCGGAGCAGATGTTGCCGGCCGCCGGCCAGGGCGCCCTGGGCATCGAAGTGCGGGCCGACCGCCAGGACTTGATCGATGCGCTGGCGACGCTGGCACACCAGCCGACCTGGCTGGCCGTGACGGCCGAACGCACGGTGTCGCGTGCCATGGGTGGCAGTTGCTCCATGCCGCTGGCCGCGTTTATCCGTACGCCGCAAGCCACGGGCGAGATGCGGCTGGAGGCCGCCTGGGGCGAACCCGGCCCCGATGGCCAGGGCTCCAGCCAGCCGCTGGTGCGTGCCGAGCAGCAGGCGGTGGTGCGTACCTTTGCCGAGGCCGAAGCTTTGGGCGAGCAGGTGGCCGCCTCGCTGCGCGCCGGTGGTGCGGTCTGGACCAGCAACACCCCGGTGGTTTGACCCCCGTGCGTATCATCGTCACCCGGCCCGAGCGTGATGCCCGCCGCTGGGTGCAGGCCTTGCAGCAACTGGGCCTGCAGGCCGAGGCGCTGCCGCTGATACAGATTGCCGCCTTGCCCGAGGCCGAAGGCCTGCAGCAGGCCTGGCGCGAGATCAATTCCTATGCCGCGCTGATGTTTGTCAGCGCCAATGCGGTGGATAATTTTTTTGCATCAAATCAGGCTCCAGCCCATAGGGGGCGGTCGCAAGAAGCTATGAATGTCATAGCGAATGAGCCCTCTGGCGGACCGCGTTTCATGGCCCCCGGACCGGGCACCGTGGAGGCCTTGCTGGGCGCGGGCGTGCCGGCCGGGCGAATTGATGCGCCAGCGGCCGATGCCCCTCAGTTTGATTCCGAAGCCTTGTGGGCGCAGGTGGCCAACCGCCCCTGGCAGGGCCGGCGTGTGTTGATCGTGCGCGGGCAAAGCCCGGGCGCGGAGGTTTCGGCGGGTGGCAATGGCCGCGACTGGCTGGCGCAGCAGCTGCGGGCGGCCGGTGCCGAGCTGGAATTTCTGGCGGTTTACCAGCGGCGCGCGCCTGTGTTCACGGCGCCGCAGCGGCAAGCAATGGCGACCGCGGCCCAGGATGGCTCGGTCTGGTTGTTCAGCAGTTCCGAGGCGGTGGGCCACCTGCCGCCTCAGGATTGGTCGCAGGCCCGCGCCGTCGCCACCCATCCGCGCATTGCCGAAGCCGTGCGTGCGGCGGGCTGGGGTGTTGTTATCGAGTCACGCCCGGCGCTGCGTGACATCGTGGCCTCGATAGAATCAATACCACCATGAGCGACAGCGATCCCACTCCCACCCCACTGCCCACGCCCCCCGCGGAGCGCGCGGACGAGCGGGCTGCGGGCCTGGCGCCTGAGTCCGACAAAACCGCCAACGGCTGGCTGATTCCGAGGTTCTGGGCCTGGCTGACCCTGTTGCTGGCGGCCGCCGGCCTGTTGCTCAGCGCCTTGTTATGGCAAAAGCTGGGCGGCATCCAGGAAGAACTGGCACGGCGCAGCAGCGATGCGACAGCACAATCGATTGAAGCCCGCACGCTGGCCAGGCAGGCGCAAGAAGGCTCACGCGAGCTGACCAGTCGTCTCACCGTGCTGGAAACCCGGCTCAGCGAAGTCAGCCTGCAGCGTACCCAGCTCGAAGAGTTGATGCAAAGCCTCTCGCGTTCGCGCGACGAAAACCTGGTGGTCGACGTGGAATCGTCCTTGCGCCTGGCCCAGCAGCAGGCCCAACTGACCGGCAGCGCCGAGCCCATGCTGGCGGCACTCAAGTCGGCCGACCAGCGGCTGGCACGGGCCGCGCAGCCGCGCCTCAACCCCTTGCAGCGGGCCATTGCCCGCGATGTGGAACGTATCAAGGCGACCACGGTGACCGATGTGCCTGGCCTGTTGCTCAAACTCGACGAATTAACGCGGCTGGTGGACGATTTGCCGCTGGCCAACGACATGTTCACGGGCACTGGCGCCCGCCCGGCTGCAACCCCCGCAACCACCGCCGCGCCCGCACCGGCGCGTGCCGCGTCCGGCCCGGCGACATCCAACAATGCGGCGCTGGCCTTGCTGGATCGCCTGGCGCTGAAAGACTGGTGGCAGCGCACCTGGCAGAGTGTGCGGGATGAAGCGCGTGGCTTGTTGCGTGTCAGCCGTATCGACCAGCCTGATGCGGCCTTGCTGGCGCCCGAACAGTCGTTTTTCCTGCGTGAAAACATCAAGCTCAAACTGCTCAATGCGCGGCTCGGCCTGCTGTCGCGGCAAACCGCCAGCGTACGCACCGACCTGGCCGGCGCCGCTGCGCTGATGGGCAAATACTTCGACCCGGCGTCACGCAGAACGCAGGCGGCCATGCAGTTGTTGCAGCAGGTGCAAAACCAGGCGAAGTCCAGCGAGTTGCCGCGTCTGGACGAAACCCTGGCCGCACTGGCCACCGCGGCCGCGGGCCGCTAGGCAGGGGATTACCATGCGTGGCGCACTTTGGCTTCTGGCCCTGTTTGGCATTGCGGTGGCGGTGGCCTTGGTGGCCGGCAACAACCAGGCGGTGGTCACACTGTTCTGGCCGCCACACCGCATCGACATTTCCTTCAACCTGCTGGTCTTGTTGCTGGCCGGTTTCTTCACGCTGCTGTATGTGGCGCTGCGTGCGGCCTCGGCGGTGTTTTCCCTGCCGGCAGAAGCCAGGCGCTGGCGTGCCCAGCAAAAGGAAAGGGCCATGTACGCCGCCTTCATGGATGCCTTGTCGCACCTGATGGCCGGGCGGTTTATCCGCTCCACCAAACTGGCGCAAAACGCCCTGGTGCAGGAAAAAAGCCTGAGCCACCTGGCACACACTTCCAGCGATGTCAGCAGCTACAACGCCGCACGCGCGACCCAGCTCCGGCTGCTGGCGCATTTGCTGGCGGCTGAAAGCGCGCAGGCGCTGCAAAACAAGCCTTTGCGTGACGAACATTTGCAGCAGGCGCTCGAAAAAAGCACACACCGCAGCGCCCAGGAAACCCGCGAAGGTGTGCAGCTGCGCGCCGCACGCTGGGCGCTGGACGACCGCGACCCCGCCGCCGCGCTGGAGTTGCTGGGCCAGATGCCGCAAGGCGCGTCACGCCGCACCCTGGCCCTGCGCACCAAGCTGCGCGCCACGCGGCAGTCCGGGCAAACCGTGCAGGCGCTGGAGACCGCGCGTTTGCTGGCCAAACACCGGGCGTTTTCGCCGGCCGCTGCGCAAAGCCTGGTGCGCGGCCTGGCGCTGGAATTGCTGGGCGCGGCCCACGACCCGGCGCAGTTGCAGACCGCTTGGTCCTCGCTCGATGCCACCGAACGCGCCATGCCCGAGCTGGTGATTCACGCGGCTTCGCGCCTGATGGCCTTGCAGGGCGACGCCGACCTGGCCCGCGCCTGGTTGTTGCAAATCTGGGAGCCGGTGATGCAGCCGCGCTCCGACATCGGCGACAAGCAGCGCATCAAACTGATCCAGGTGCTGGAAGCCGGGCTGGACTCGATCGACTCGGTCTGGCTGGCGCGTATCGAAACCGCGCAGCAACAGCGTCCACGGGATGCCAATCTGCAATACCTCGCGGGCATGGCCTGCCTGAAGCGCCAGCTCTGGGGCAAGGCCCAGCAACTGCTGGCCCAGGCCGCACAGGCCTTGCAGGATCCCAGTTTGCACCGCAATGCCTGGCGGGCGCTGGCGCTGCTGGCTGAGCAGCGGGATGATGCGGCGGCTGCTGCGTTGGCTTATAAGCGGGCGGCTGAAGCTTAGTTTCTGGGGCCCTGTTCGGGGGCATGTTGAAGTCTTCTTTGATTCCTTAGTTTGTAGTTAGCCTGCAAGCCGGGGTTGCCCGGCGGCAACTCACTTTCTTTTGCTTCGCCAAAAGAAAGTGAGCAAAGAAAAGGCGACCCCGCTGTCTGCGTCCCTGCGCTTCGCTACGGGCAACCTGCGGTGCTCGGTCCAGTCGGGGTCGAGCTCGAACTCGCCTTCGGCTCAGACAATCGCTCGCCCTGATCCGACTGAACCTCCGCTCCTCGGCGCAGCCAGAAGGGGGTGGGGACGGATGCGGGGACACGAGGACGCGCAAAGCGCGTCCTCGTCGATCCACAGACGGCCATTCATGCACGCGGTAGCAGCACACATTGCCAAATGAAGTCCCCCTCCATCGCCCAGCGGGGCTAGGGGTTGGAAGTTCGTCCGGCGACCCCGAGCAATCAAGGCGGTTTGAGGCATAGGCGCTGGAGTCGGGCGTTGATGAGTCGGGCAAGCTATTCAGAAAGGCCATGATCATCATGAAGCCGTTGCCAGCGGCAAAAAACCGCCACCTAGATAACCAGGTGGCGGGAAAAGTACTACCTAGTTTTTTTAAAATCCGAAGTCAAGCTGACCAGGATGTGAACGGTAGTGTTGGCGCACGTTTTCCCACTGCCCCAGGCGGAAGCGGCGGTACGCGCGTACAAAGACGTTCTTCAGTGCGGTCGAATAGGGCATGCCTATCTCCTATGAAGGTGGCAGGGCCATACTTGCCTGAACGTCGCACGGCGTTTAAACTGTTACCTTCTCTAGCGGGAAAAGGTGTGTTCAGAAGACGGGTTCGCCCTGCCGGATGAATCGCCTTAAATCTTCAAACGCAAAACGTTTGAAGTCGTTTCGCCAAGCCTTTGGGCTCGGGTCGTAAGCGGGAACTGGCCCCGAAAGGTGGCTCGCCACGGCCCTTGTAGTGTTGCTCTGCCAAGAATACGCACTACAAGGGTCCTTCCATCCGCCACAGCAGGGCAAGCCCTTGCTACTGTGGTCGCCTTATCTCCTAATCATTGCGGCTCCTGTGGACGGAAATTTTTCCAGCGTTTGATGTACACGGTGATCATGCTTTGGAGCATTTCCCAGTCATCTGCATCCAAATCCATCGGGACAATAACCTTCACGCTCGTTTTGCCGGGGATGGGTATTTCAAACCGATGGGCGCTATCGTCCAAGTCATCATCATCCATATCAACAGCAGCGGACTCATCCTCTCGCCGCTTTAGGGGCTTCTTCGCACCGTTATTCCCCTTGGGTTGGGATGGCGCTTTGATGTGAGGAGAAACTTTCACGCCAGCCGCCTTAGCCATAGCAAGAAAGAACGCAATCGTCTTTGTCAGAGTGCTTCCGTTAATGTCGAGTGAACGAAACTTTTCCGCCATCTGACCGCTTGTTCCCTGCTGGAGATCAAAAGATTCGTCAGAGAATATGAAGGTGTATCGCTCTTTCAAGAGATCTGACAACATGGGTGGGCGCGCTTCGTCACTGGCGAGAATCAGTTGCTTGAATGAGTCACTGGGCTTGCCCAAATCATCAATTTGCCCGAGATACTTCATCGCGGCGATCATTCCAGAGCTCTGAGAGCCCGAGGCTTTCGACATCAGAGTCTTGTCAATACGTGCGGGCACGGCGCCGTGTTCCCGTAAGTCATTGAGAAAACTGGTGTACGAGCTGAACGAAATAAGTGGGGGCGTTGTAGGCGCCTTGTCTTTGAGTGCCATTTTGCATGTCCCATTTTCTGCCAAGAAGCCCAGATGCTAAACGCAGAGTTCGCAGAGCGCAATGATTATTTCGCATAAACCGAATTTTCTTGTCAAGAGGTGGTTTTTTTGAATTTATGCGTCTCTGCGTAAGTTTCTGCGAAAAATCAGAACCCCATGGTTTGCAGAAACCCATTAAAACGCCAAGCGTGGGTACGCCATGTATAAGGTCGCAAAAAAAGGCAGCCCGAAAGCTGCCTTTTTTGTGAAGTGCCAAACCGGCACTGTGCCAGGATTACTCCGTGCGTTCGCCTGCAGCAGGTGCAGCTTGCTCAAACGGCAGCGTCATGTTGCCCAGATCGCGTTTGGTTTCGACCAGCACCAGCGGGCCTTCGGCCGATACCAGCACCGGCGGACCTGATGCTCAATCGAGCACGATGTTGTGTGACTTGATCACGGTCGCCCAGCGCGTGCGCTCACGTTCCACATAGGCGGTGGTTTCGGCCGGCTGCTGCGGCTGCAGGACCAGCAGGCCCTGGGTTTCGAAGTTGCGGCGAAACTGCGGATCGGCCAGTACTTTGGACACGGCGGCCTGCAGCTTGGCTGCATCGGCTTCGGCAATGCCTTTGGGCGCGGCAATCCCGAACCAGGTGACCACATGAAAATCGGGCGAACCGCTTTCCGCCACCGTGGGGGTGTCGGGCAACACCGCCAGACGCTGGCGTGTGGTGACGGCCAGTGCCTTGAGTTTGCCGGAACGGATATGCGGCAGCGAGGTGCTGACCACGTCGACCATCAGCTGAACGTCGCCGGCCAGCAGGGACGCCAGTGCGGGGGCACTGCCGTTGTAGGGCACGTGTGTGAGATCGATACCGAGTTCGATTTTTAACATCTCGCTCGCCAGTTGCAGCGGATTGCCCAGGCCGACCGACGCGTAGTTCAGGCGGCCGGCGTTGGCTTTGGCGTAAGCAGCAAAATCGCGTACGTTGCTGGCCGGCACCTGGGCATTGGTCACCACCACCAGCGGTGTTTCGGCGGCCACCGACAACACGCGTAAATCGCGCTGGGCGTCATAACTGATCTTGCGGTACAGCATGGGGTTGAGCACCATGCTGGCGCTGCTCGCCAGCAACAGCGTGTAGCCGTCAGCCGGGGCCCTGGCCACAGCGCTGGCGGCGATCATGGTATTGGCGCCCGGTTTGTTCTCCACCACGACAGCCTGACCGAGCTGGCGGCCCATGCCCTCGGCCAGCGCGCGGGCCAGCATGTCGGCCGAGCCGCCCGGTGTGTAGGGCACGACCAGCTTGAGGGGCTTGTCGGGAAAGGCGGCCATGGCCGACCCGCACAGGCAGGCAAGCAGGGCGGCGCGGAACAGTATTTTTTTCATGGTTTGTCTCCTGGATGACTTGATGACTTGATGCGTTGTTGTGGTTTGAATCGGTGAGGGGCTAGACGCGTCGGCTTTGTCCGGCCCAGTGCGCATCGCGCAATTTGCGCTTGGCGATCTTGCCGTTGTCGTCACGTGGCAGCGGTGCGAGTTCTATGGCACGCGGCACTTTGAAACCGCTGAGCTGCGACTTGAGCCAGTCGATCATGGCCTGCGGTTCCAGGGTTTCGCCGGGCGCGGCTTCCACCACGGCGTGCAGACGCTCGCCGTATTCGGCGTCGGGCACCCCAAATACCGCGCAATCGGCCACGCCGGGGTAACGCCCGAGTTCGTGCTCGATCTCGGCAGGGTAGATGTTCACGCCGCCGGAGATCACCATGTCCGAGGCGCGGTCGCAGACAAAGAGGTAGCCCTCGGCATCGAGGTAGCCGATATCCCCCAGGCAGATCAGGCCGTCGCGTTCGACGGCCTGGCGCGCCGCCGGGTTGCCGCGGTAGGTGAAGTCGGGGTAGGCCGGTTGCCGCACGTATATCAGGCCGGGGGTGAGCGGCGGGCAGGGCTGCCCGTCTTCGCCGAGGATACGAATGATGGCATCTTCAACCGACCGGCCGGCACTGCCGGGATGGGTCAGCGCCTGCTGGGAGTCGATCATGGTGATCATGCCGGCCTCGCTGGAGGCGTAGGTTTCATACACCACCGGGCCCAGCCATTCGATCATGGCGCGTTTCACGTCGGGCGCGCAGGGCGCGCCGGTGGAGCCGATAAAACGCAGCGAGGTCAGGTCGTACTGGCGCCGCACCGCCTCGGGCAGCCGCAGCAGGCGCACAAACATGATGGGCACGAGGTAAAGCACATCGATGCGGTGTCTGGCCACGGCGGCCAGCACGGCTTCGGGTTCAAAACGCGCCATCAGCACCAACAGCTCAGCATGCAGCAGGCCGTTTTGTATGAAGACACCGGGTGCGCTGTGGTACAGCGGCGCGGGCAGCAGGGCGCGGCAGCCGGGGTATATGCCAAAGGTGGCTTCGACCACACGCTGGATGCGGGCCTGCTGCTGCGCCAGGTTGGCCAGGGGGATGGGCAGGCGTACCACGCCCTTGGGTTTGCCTGTGGTGCCCGAGGTATAGGCCAGATGGCCGCGCGGGGCGACTTCGGGGCCGTCATAGGCCGGGCTTTGCGCCAGCCAGGTTTCATAGGCGATGGCGTCAGGGCGTCGGGTTTCGCCTAGGGCCAGCACGGTCAGGCCGTCCGGCAGCACACCGGCGTTTGTATCGAGCAGGTCGCCATGTGCGATCAGGGCGCGCGCGCCGCTGTCTTGCAGCAGAAAAGCCACCTCGGCCGGTGTGAAATGCCAGTTGATCGGGCAGTAATAAATGCCGGCGAGCCGGCAGGCATGCACGATGTCGACAAACTGCTCGCAGTTGCGCAGCAGCACAGCCACGGCATCGCCCTCGCGCAGGCCCAGTTGGCGCAGGCCGCCGGCGAGGCGGGTGGCGCGTTGCAGCAACTCATCGCCGGAGCGGTGCAGTGCGCCAAATTGCAGTGCCGCCACCATCACGCGACCTCGCGGGTTTTATCCTGCGCATCGCGCGCACGGATGCGTTCACGCGCGCTTTGCCAGTCCTGGTCGCTCCAGTCGAGGTACTGGGTGAAGTAAGCGCCGTTGGCCAGGCTGTCGCCGCCGTCGATGGCAATCGTCTGGCCGTTCATCCAGCTGTTGCCGGGCGCCAGCAGGAACACCGCGAGGTTGCTCAGGTCGTCGGGTGTGCCTATGCGTTGCATGGGATTTTGCCGGGCCAGCGTGTCTTGCTGGTCGTCTTGGGGACGCAGCCGTGCGGTGGCACCTTCGGTCGGGATCACGCCCGGGGCGATGGCGTTGCAGCGGATGCCGTAGCGGCCCCACTCGACGGCCAGCGACTTGGTCATGGCGTCTATGCCGGCCTTGGACATGGCCGAAGGCACGACAAACGGCGAGCCGGTCCACACCCAGGTCACGACGATGGACACGATGGCGCCCGGCATGCCACTGGCGATCCAGCGTTTGCCGACGGCTTGCGTGACGTAAAAGGTGCCACGAAAAACGATATCGGAGATGGCATGAAAGCCATTGACCGAGAGGTCTTCTGTGCGGCTGATGAAGTTGCCCGCCGCATTGTTGATCAGGCCGTCGAGACCGCCGTGTTCGTCCCAGATCGCCTGCACCATAACGTCGACCGCGGCCGGGTCGCGGATGTCCAGCGCATGGGTGTTCACCTGCACGCCATACTGTCGGCGCAACTCCTCGGCGGCTTCATTCAGCACCTCGGCGCGGCGTCCGCACAAGTGCAGGTCGGCGCCCAGCGAGGCCAGCCGCTGCGCCATGGCCAGCCCCAGGCCGGTACCGCCGCCGGTCACAAGATAACGTTTATGGGCCAGCAATTGATCGCTAAACATCTCGCTCTCCTTGAGGTGCTTGGTGGTGATGGTCCAGTATATTTGTCACTCGTTTATTTGCATATATCAAATGAATTGACAGCACTGTTGCAAAAGTAGTGACAATAAAAACCTATGGACTTCAACCTGCTGAAAAGTTTTCTGGAGATCTGCGATAGCGGCAGCCTGAGCGAAACCGCCAGGCGGCGCGGTGTCACGCGTTCGCAGGTCAGCCGCGAGCTCAAGACCCTGGAGACGCAACTGAACACCACCCTGATGCGGCGGACCACGCGCCGACTGGCCGTGACCGAGCAGGGTCAGACGCTTTACGAGCATGGGCTGCGCATCCTGGACGAGTGCAATTCGGCGCAAGCGGCCATCGATTCGCTGGGTCAGACGGTCAGTGGTCATGTGCGGCTCAGCATTCCGACCGGTCTGGGCAAGCTGTTTTTGCAGCCGCAGTTGCTGGGTTTTGTGCAGGCCCATCCCGGCATCACCTTGCGTGTGCTGTTTTCCAACCGTGTGTTTGACTTGCTGGATGCGGAGATCGATGTGGCGCTGCGTGTGACGTCGACCCCGCCGCTGGACCAGGTGGCCAAGGAGATTTGCAGCATCGATTGGGGCCTGTATGCGACACCGGCCTACCTGAACACCCAGCCTTTGTTGAATGGACCGGAAGACCTGGCCAGGTGCGCCATGGTCTGCCCGCCCTACCCGGGCCGTCGTTTCATGTTGCAGCTGCATTCAGAGGGCGTTTCCTCGTGCGTCGGCATTCTCCCGCGCGTGCAATCCGAGCATTTCCCGTTTCTGCTGGATGCGGTGAACGCCGGCACCGGCATAGGCCTGCTGCCCGGTTATGCGGTGCGTGAGGACGTCGCGGCCGGCCGGCTGGTGGCTGTATTGCCCGAATGGCGCCCGCAAGGGTTGGGGGACCGCTTGTTCATCCTGACCATGCCCAATCGGCACCCGTCGCAGGCAAGCCGTGTGCTGATTGACTTTCTTCGTGCCAGTTTGCAGCCGCTGTCCGCTGCGGCTACCCGGGGTTAGACAGGGGTGGACCGCAGTATTCGGTGACGGAAAAGAAAAAGGGCAGCTCGAGAGCTGCCCTTTTTGTTGGGTTAATCAGGGGCCGAATCGGCCCCTGTGTATTAAACCGTGCTGTCGCTGGTGGGGGCTGAGCCCTGCTCAAACGGCAGCTTCATGTTGCCCAGATCGCGTTTGGTTTCGACCAGGACCAGCGGGCTGGCGTCCAGCTGAGGCGCGGGTGGGCGAGCACGTGGAACGTGAATCGGCTTGGGCTCGGCAGCCATGGCGGCCTGAACTTCGGCAATTTTTCCAGCGTCCGAGTTCACCCATTGCAGGCCGGAAGCATTGGCCACCTGGGCCAGGTCTTGCAGCGGCAGGTCATAGGATTGAACCTTTGGCAAGGCACGGTCGGCTGGCGCAGCGGCGGCAGGTGCTGCAGCCGCAACAGGCGTCACGATGGCCGGTGCAGCCGCCACGGGTGCTGGCTGGGGTGCGACATACGGCGCTCGCACGGGTTCGGCATTTGCTACAAATTCAGTAGCTGCCGGCGCATGCTGTTCCTGGGCTACAGGTTGATTTGGCTGAAAATTTTCAGCGGCGACAGCGGGTGCAGCACCTTCGGCGCTGCCATCAGCGGGCAGGTCGCCACGCTCGGAACGTTCGCGGCGGTCACGGCCATAACGGTCGCGGCTGCGGCGTTCACGCGGCTGGCGGTCTTCGCCTTCAGCACGGTTCTGTGTATCGGCCGAGACGACCGGGTTGCCGGCTTCGTCCAGATTCGATGCGGCTTGGGGCGCGTCGAAGTTGTCGGACGCGTTGCCGGTGACCGGGGCGTTGCCTTCGTCACGGCGCTCGTTGCGTCGGTTGCCACGGTCACCACGTTCGCGGCGGCCCTGGCCTTCAGCACGGGCTTCGTTGCGGCCGCCTGGCTGGCGTTCGCCGTCACGGCCGGCGTCTGCGGCCGGACGTTCCTGGCGTTGCGGTGTATCGCCGGCCATGGCGGCAGCCATGGCCGCCTGGTTGGCCAGGGCGAGGTCTTGCTGCTCGGCATCACGTGCCGGTGCGGCGGCGCGCTCGCCGCGTTCACCGCCACGCTCACCACGGCCTCGGCGATTGCGTTCGCCACGGCCTTCGGTGCCAGCTTGGCCTTCAGGGCGTTCGGCGCGCTCAGGACGCTCTGTGCGTTCTGGACGGGCTTCGTTGTTGCGGGCTTCCGCGGCAGGACGTTCCTGACGCGCAGCTTCGCCGCGGCCTTCCGCGTTCGGACGCTCGTTGCGGCCTTCGGCATGACGCTCGCGGCGCTCACCGCCACGGCCTTCACCCCGTTCGCCGCGGCCTTCGCCGGCACGTGCTTCGCGTGGCTGCTGTTCCGGACGGCCTTCGCCGCCACGTGCTTCGCCACCACGGCCTTCGGCGCCGCGTCCACCGCGTCCGCCGCGACGGCCATCACGGCCACCACGTTCACCGCCGCGCTCGCTGCGTTCACCACGCTCACCGCGTTCGTCACGACGGCCTTCGCTACGTTCGTCTTTTTTGACTTCTTTGGCCGGAGCTGGAGCAGGTGCTGCTTCGTCGCCGACAAAAAAGCTCTTGATCTTGGCGAAGAAACCTTTTTCCGCCGGTGCTGCAGGCTGCTGCGCACGGGGTTTGGCGGCGGCGGGTGCGGCTGCCACGGGTGCCGGCTTGGGCACAGCGGCAGGGGCGGGTGCATCGGGCAAGACGCCCTTGATCACCGGTTCCTGCTTGTTGTGCTTTTCCTGGCTGCGACGTGTGACGGTGGTCGGATCTTCGATCTCTACCGCCATCTTGTAGCTGGCGTCGATGTTGTCCAGGCGCGGGTCGTCGTGTTTCAGGCGTTCCAGGCGGTAGTTCGGCGTTTCCAGCGTCTTGTTGGGCACCAGCAGCACGTTGATGCGCTGTTTCATTTCGATCTTGGCGATTTCCGAACGTTTTTCGTTCAGCAGGAAAGACGCCACATCGACCGGGACCTGGCACAGCACCGAGGCTGTGCTGTCTTTCATGGACTCTTCCTGGATGATGCGCAGGATTTGCAGTGCCGAGCTTTCGGTGTCGCGGATGTGGCCGGAACCACCGCAACGCGGGCAAGGAATCGAAGCACCTTCCGACAGGGCAGGGCGCAGGCGCTGACGGCTCATTTCCATCAGGCCGAATTTGCTGATGGTGCCGAACTGCACACGGGCGCGGTCTTGCCGCAGCGCGTCGCGCAAACGGTTTTCCACGTCGCGGCGATTGCGCGACTCTTCCATGTCGATAAAGTCGATGACGATCAGGCCGCCCAGATCGCGCAAACGCATCTGGCGCGCCACCTCATCGGCGGCTTCCAGATTCGTGCGGGTGGCGGTTTCTTCGATGTCGCCGCCCTTGATGGCGCGGGCCGAGTTGACGTCGACCGAGACCAAAGCTTCGGTGTGGTCGATGACGATGGCGCCGCCGGAGGGCAGTTGCACGGTGCGAGCGTAAGCCGATTCGATCTGGTGCTCGATCTGGAAACGCGAGAACAGCGGGGCGTCGTCGCGGTAACGTTTGACGCGGTGCTCGTGTTCGGGCATCACGTGGGCCATGAACTGGCGCGCTTGTTCGTAGACGTCGTCGGTGTCGAACAGGATGTCGCCGATGTCGCTGTTGAAATAGTCGCGAATCGCGCGGATGACCAGGCTGGATTCCTGATAAATCAGGAAAGCGCCTTTGCCTTCTTTGCCGGCACCGTCAATCGCGGTCCAGAGCTTGATCAGGTAGTTCAGGTCCCACTGCAACTCGGCAGCGCTGCGGCCAATGCCGGCGGTGCGCGCAATGATGCTGGCGCCGGCCGGGTATTCCAGCTGGTCCATGTTTTCCTTGAGCTCGGCCCGGTCTTCGCCCTCGATACGGCGGCTCACGCCACCGCCGCGCGGGTTGTTAGGCATCAGCACCACGTAACGGCCGGCCAGCGACACAAAGGTCGTCAGGGCCGCGCCCTTGTTGCCGCGTTCTTCTTTTTCGACTTGGACCAGGATTTCCTGGCCTTCGCGGATCACGTCCTGGATGCGCGCCTGGCTGACCGGCACGCCCTGGGCGAAATATTGTTTGGAGATTTCCTTGAACGGCAAAAAGCCGTGGCGGTCTTCACCGTAGTCGACAAAACAGGCTTCGAGCGAGGGCTCGACACGTGTCACGACGGCTTTGTAGATGTTGCCCTTGCGCTGTTCGCGCCCTTCAATTTCAATTTCGTAGTCGAGGAGTTTTTGTCCGTCGACAATGGCCAGGCGGCGTTCTTCGGCCTGGGTGGCATTGACCAGCATGCGTTTCATGGGGATCCCTTCGTTCTTCTCTGTCTCAAATCATCACTGCCCGAAAAATGGGCAAACGACGCCGGAGCAGACGTTGTGCGAACGTGGGGAATTGCCGGAGAGCCTTTGACGGCGCTATAGCGACTGGTGTGAACCGGTCAGCTGCGCAGTCTGGGCGTAGGCGCGTGGATGGAGCGGATCAGGGTCTGATAGATATTTGCTACAAAATTCGTAGCTGCTTGTGCCCGAAGGACAAGGGCTGGCGGCTGATTAATGCCTGAAAGCGGGGCTAAAAAGCGCCGCAGGCATAAATTCATCAGTACGACCAGTGTTGTCATCAGCAGGCTATCCATTCAAAGACCAGATCTCGCTTGGATCCGTGTCCAGCCCGCGGGGCTGAACACATCGTATTCCGTAGTTGTATTCGCAAAACGTCGACTCGTCTGCACAGCATTTTCTCGCCGCGGGGTGCCTGGCACCGTGCGCTTGCGGGCATTTGCTGCCAGTGGCGTCGACCTTCCAGCAAGGCTGTTGGTAGCACGTTGATTGGTGTGTGGACTAAACTCCCAGACAAATCAACCACTTACAGCTTGTCGCTAGTGAAACACATTATAGGCGCAGGTTCAGGCAAAACAAGGCGCCCGGGTAAACCCCCGGCCGCGTCCAGACTCGCCCGGCCGACTTTTTCTCCGCTCCCCTCAAACCCCTCTCCCATGCCTGAAAAAGTAGCAGAATCCGCCGTGGCCAAAGCCGTGCCGCAAGCCACCTTGGTGACCGTGGACGCGGACTTTGCCGGCCAGCGGCTGGACAACTTCCTGATCCGCCAACTCAAGGGCGTGCCCAAAACCCATGTCTACCGCATCATTCGCAGCGGCGAAGTGCGTATCAACAAGGGCCGGGTCTCGGCCGACACCCGCGTGGCGGCCGGCGATGTGGTACGCCTGCCGCCGGTGCGCACCTCCGAACGGGCCGACGAAAAAGCCAAGGCCATGGCCGTCGAGGTCGCCCGTCATGGGGCGGCGTCCACCGTCGGCGGTTATGCGCCCTCGCGCGAGTTCCCCATCCTGTTTGAAGACGACCACGTGTTGGCCATCGACAAACCGGCCGGTGTGGCCGTGCATGGCGGCAGCGGTGTGGCCTTTGGGGTGATCGAGCAACTGCGCATGGCGCGCCCGGACTGGAACTTCCTGGAGCTGGTACACCGGCTGGACCGGGAAACCAGCGGTATTTTGCTGGTCGCCAAAAAGCGGATGGCGCTGAAAAACCTGCAAGAGCAGTTTCGCGAGCGTGAAACTGACAAGATTTACCTGGCCCTGGTCAGCGGCGCCTGGCCGGCCAACAAAAAAGTGCTGGACAAGCCCTTGCAAAAATACCTGCTGGCCGACGGCGAACGCCGCGTCCAGGTGGTCGGCAAGGACCATCCAGACGGCATGCGTGCGGTGACCCTGGTCAAGGTCAAGGCCAGGCTGGCCCCGCCGGCCGGGATGCCGGGCCAGGTGTTCACCTTGCTTGAGGTCACCATCAAGACCGGTCGCACACACCAGATCCGTGTGCACCTGGCCAGCGAAGGCCATCCGATTGCCGGCGACGACAAATACGGCGACTTCGAACTCAACAAGGCCTTGCAAAAAGAAGTGGCCGGACCCGCGCTCAAACGCATGTTTCTGCATGCCTGGCGGTTAAAGTTCACCCATCCGTCCAGTAGCAAGCGTATTGAGCTGCTGGCCGCACTTCCGCCCGATCTCGAGAGTTTCACCGCCCATGCCATCCCCGTCCCAGCCCCTGAACTTTGACCTGATTGCCTTCGACTGGGACGGCACGCTGTTCGACTCGACCAAAATCATCGTGCGCTGCATCCAGGCCGCGGTGCGCGATGTAGGCGGCACCGTGCCTAGCGACGAGGCCGCCGCCTATGTGATCGGCCTGGGGCTGATGCAGGCCCTGGCCCACGCCGCGCCCGACGTACCGAAAGATAAATACCCCGAGCTAGGCGCGCGTTACCGCCACCATTACATCACCCACCAGCACGACATCAGCCTGTTCGACGGTGTGTTGCCGCTGCTGGCCGCGCTGAAAGGCCGTGGCCACAAGCTGGCGGTTGCGACCGGCAAAAGCCGCCTCGGGCTGGACGAAGCCCTGCAGGCGGTGGAACTCAAGGGGTGTTTCGACGGCTCGCGCACCGCCGATGAAACCGTCGGCAAGCCGCACCCGCGCATGTTGCACGAGCTGATGAACGAGTTTGGCGTGACGCCTGCCCGCACACTGATGATTGGCGACACCACCCACGATTTGCAAATGGCGCTGAATGCCGCTTGCCCCAGCGTGGGTGTGAGTTACGGCGCCCACGAAAGCGATGTTTTTGCTGTGCTCAGTCCGCGGTTTATTGCCCATTCCGTGCAGGAGTTATACGACTGGTTGATCCAGCACGCCTGAGATGGCAGACCCGGCAGATATATCGATTGCCTTGTGTCGGACCTCCGACCTGGCCGAAGGCGGCGAGGCCGTGCCTTTTGATGTCAGTTACGCGGGTCAGACCTGCCGGGCCTTTGCCATCCGTTTTGAAGGCCAGCCACACGCTTACCTGAACCGCTGCACCCATGTGGCGATGGAGCTGGACTGGCAGCCGAACCGGGTGTTTGACGACAGTGGGCAGTGGTTGTTGTGCGCTAGCCACGGTGCCGTCTACCGGCCCGATACCGGACAATGCAGCGGTGGCCCTTGCCACGGCGGGCTGGTCAAGATCGGCCTTTCGGAACGCGACGGACTTATTTTCTGGCATACATCCTACAAACTTAAAGCCATGGAGTTCTAAACTACCGTATGAATGATTCAAACCGCACCGATCCGTCCGACGACGAGAACTACAAGCCAAATCGGCCTCCAGCCCTTGATCAGACTGCCCAAGCAGCTCCTGAAAACGTAGCAAGTCGCGACACCAAGGCGCTGACCCCGGGCTGGGAGCGTGTCACGCTGGAGAAGCTGGCCTTTGCCGCCTTGAACGAGCAAAAAGCCACACGCCGCTGGAAGACCTTTGTGCGCCTGTCCTGGCTGGCGTTTTTTGTGTTTCTGCTCTGGTTTGGTTTGCACCGCAGCACGGCCACCACCAGCGTCAGCGGCCCCCACACCGCGGTGGTCGAGATCAAGGGTGAAATCGCGGCGGGCGCCGATGCCAGCGCCGAGTTTGTCAACGCCGCCTTGCGTGCCGCCTTTGAGGATGAAGGCTCCAAAGCCGTGGTGTTGCTGATCAATTCCCCTGGCGGCAGTCCAGTGCAGGCCGGCATGATGAGCGACGAAATCGTTCGCCTCAAGGCCAAATACAAAAAGCCGGTGTATGCCGTGGTGGAAGAAACCTGCGCCTCGGCGGCGTATTACATCGCCGCCTCGGCCGACAACATTTACGTCGACAAGGCCAGCATCGTTGGCAGCATCGGCGTGTTGATGGACGGCTTTGGTTTCACCGGCCTGATGGACAAAGTCGGTGTGGAGCGCCGCCTGCTGACCGCCGGCGAAAACAAGGGTTTTCTGGACCCCTTCAGCCCGCAAACCGAGAAGCAGCGTGCGTATGCGCAAACCATGCTGGACCAGATTCACCAGCAGTTCATCACCGTGGTCAAGGCCGGCCGGGGCAAACGCCTGAAGGAAACGCCTGAAATGTTCAGCGGCCTGTTCTGGACCGGCCAGCAGTCCATCGAATTGGGCCTGGCCGATCACCTCGGTTCGCTGGAATACGTGGCCCGCGAGGTCATCAAGACCGAAGAAATCATCGACTACACACGCCGCGAAAACGTGGCCGAACGCTTGGCCAAGAAGTTTGGCGCGGCCATCGGCGACGGCGCGATGCATACGCTGAAAGCGATTCCTGCGATTCGTTAAACACCGCTGGTTCAGCCAAAAAAGCCCGCAGCATGCGGGCTTTTTTACGGGCGAGCAGAAGGCGAAGGGTGCTCAGCGGCCTATGCAGAACACCGTGGGCAAATCCAGCGGCGCGGCAGCTTTGTCGCGCTTCCAGCCGCTGACCAGTGCGCTGCGCGACCAACCGTTGGACATGGTCAGGCCGCCACTCAGGGCCAGGCGGGTGTTTTGTTGCAGGGTTTGCAGCAGCGCCTGCAACAGGGCGGTGTTGCGATAAGGCGTTTCAATAAAAATCTGGGTCTGGCCGGTTTTCAGGGCCAGCGACTCCAGCTCCCGGATACGCTGGCTGCGCTCGCCGCCGTCTTGCGGCAGGTAACCGACAAACGCAAAGTTCTGGCCGTTCAGGCCGCTGGCGGCCAGGGCCAGCATCAAGGACATGGGGCCAACCAGCGGCAACACCTGCAGGCCCAGGTCATGCGCCGCACGCACGACCGATGAGCCCGGATCGGCGATGGCTGGCATGCCGGCTTCGCTGACCAGGCCCATGTCGTGGCCTTCGAGGGCGGCTTTGAGCAGCGGCCGCGCATCAAAATTGCCGCTGTGATCGCCTTTTTTATGCACTTCGCGCGGCAGCTCGGTGATCTGCTGCGCTTGCACCGGCAGCAGCAGGGGCTGCACCTCGCCCACGCGTTTGAGGTAGGCGCGTGTGCTTTTTGCGTTTTCGCAAATCCAGTGGGATAAGGTGGCCGCCACTTGCAGTGTGCCCAGCGGCATCACGTCCTGAATCGGCGCCTGCACGGCGCAACCGAAGTCCAGGGGGGCGGGCACCAGGTAGAGCTTGCCTTTGGGTGTGGCGGTCATGACGTGGCTTTCTGGGTCGATAACAGCGGGATGCCGGCGGCCTGGATCATGCGGCAGGTGCGTATCAGGGGCAGGCCGACCAGGGCGGTCGGGTCGTCGTTGTGGATCGAGGCCAGCAGGGCAATGCCCAGGCCTTCACTTTTGGCGCTGCCAGCGCAGTCATAGGGTTGCTCGGCCTGCAGGTAGTTTTCGATTTCCTCGTCGCTGAGCGCGCGAAACTGCACTTTCACCGCCGCCAGGTCGGTCTGCTCGAAACCGCTTTGCAGGCAGACCACGGCCACCGCGGTCTGGAAGATGACGGTCTGGCCGCGCATCTGGCGCAGCTGGGCCACCGCCCGTTCGTGGGTGCCGGGTTTGCCCAGTGGCTGGCCGTTCAAGTCGGCGACCTGGTCGGAGCCTATGACCACGGCGTTCGGGAAGTTGGCGGCCACTGCGCGGGCCTTGGCCAGCGCCAGGCGTTGGGCCAGTTGGGCCGGGGCTTCGCCGGCTTGCGGGGTTTCGTCCACATCGGGCGCGGCGACCTCGAAAGGAATGTTCAGGCGTTGCAGTAATTCGCGGCGATACCGCGAGGTCGAGCCCAGAATCAGGGCGCGGGAAGGCATGTCGGAGAGGCCGGTGCGGGCATCCGTGGGAAGGGCAGGGTTCATGCTGCGATTCTCTTACACTGCTTGTCATGTCGAAAAATCTTAATGCCCAGCGGCTCAATATGCAGGCTTTTGCCCAAGAAGGCCTGCCGCTTATCGAAATCACGCCGCTACAAAATATGGAGCGCCTGGCGCACGAATTACATGGTCTGCAGCCCGATTTGGCCATCAACTGGCAAGCTGTCGCCGAGTTGCGGCCGCAGCCCGGCGCGGAAGATGTGGTCTGGCTGCATCTGCAAGCCAAGGCTGTTCTGCCGCTGACTTGCCAGCGCTGCATGGGCGCCGTGCCCACCACTGTTGAGGTGGATCAGTGGTACCGCTTTGTTGCCGATGAAAACATCGCCATGGCCGAGGACGACCAGTCCGAAGAAGACCTGCTGGTGATGGCGCCGCAGTTCGATGTGCTGGAGGTGCTGGAAGACGAATTGCTGATGGCGCTGCCCCTGGTGCCCATGCATGAGGCCTGCCCCGAGAGCCCGGTGTTCAGTGCCGGCGAGGCCGAACTGGCCGAGCAGGAAGATGCCAAACCCCATCCATTTGCCGCACTGGCAAAACTCAAAAAATAGACGTGATACGCGGGGTTTTCAGGGGTATTTCGGGTGTCGCCAGGAGCCCGGTATTCGGGCCGCGAAAGCCGCCTCTGGAAAACCTGGCGGTATCGCGCTATAATCAAAGGCTTGGCGCTGCAACCCCGTGATGGGTGAGTGGCGTAATTTACCAACCCTACACCCCCTCAGGAGCGGATTATGGCCGTCCAGCAGAACAAAAAATCACCTTCCAAGCGTGGCATGCACCGCGCCCACAACGCGTTGACCGTTCCAGGCATCGCTGTCGAGTCCACCACGGGTGAGACGCATCTGCGTCACCACATCAGCCCCACCGGTTTTTACCGTGGCCGTAAAGTGCTGAAAACAAAATCTGAAGCGTAATCCCACGCTTTAACGACTGGCCCGCACTCATACTGCGGGCCTTTGTTTTGTTGAAATCATTATTTTTGACTGCACGGGTCCTGCCATGATCAGGATAGCTGTCGACGCCATGGGGGGGGATTTTGGTCCGTCCGTCACCGTGGTTGCAAGCCTGGCTTTTCTGGATAAGCATCCCGAGGCCGCGATTGTGCTGGTCGGTCAGCCCGACATGCTGGCCGCGCAGCCGCAGTTCTCCCGCATTCAGTCCCATCCACGCTGCCAGATATTGGCCGCGACGGAGGTGGTGACCATGGACGACCCGATCGAGGTCGCCCTGCGGCGCAAAAAAGACTCGTCCATGCGTGTCGCCATCACCCAGGTGAAAGACGGCGTCGCCCAGGCGGCGGTTTCGGCCGGAAACACCGGTGCGTTGATGGCGATTGCCCGTTACGTGCTCAAGACGCTGGACGGCATTGATCGGCCGGCGATTGCCACCCAATTGCCCAATGCGGCCGGTGGCGCGACCACGGTGCTGGATCTGGGTGCCAATATTGATTGCACCGAAGACCACTTGTTTCAGTTTGCCGTGATGGGCTCCGCCCTGGTTTCAGCCATTGAGAACAAGTCCAACCCCAGTGTCGGCCTGCTCAATATTGGCGAAGAAGCTATCAAAGGAAGTGAAGTCATTAAAAAAGCCGGTGAATTGCTTCGATCTGCTTCCAAAAGTGGGGATTTGAATTTTCACGGCAATGTGGAAGGCAATGATATTTTCAAAGGCGTGGTGGACATTGTTGTCTGCGACGGTTTTGTCGGTAATGTCGCGCTGAAAGCCAGCGAAGGCCTGGCCAGCATGATTGGCGGGTTTATCAAGGCTGAGTTTTCGCGAAATATTTTTACGAAAATTTCAGCCATCATTGCTTATCCGGTGTTATCTGCGTTTAAAAATCGCTTGGACCACAGACGTTACAACGGTGCAGCCTTGTTGGGCCTGCGCGGCCTGGTGTTCAAGAGCCATGGTTCAGCGGATGCGTTTGCTTTCGAGCGGGCTTTGAATCGGGCTTATGATGCAGCTCGCAACAACTTGCTGGACAGGGTGAAAGAACGTATTGCACATGCTGCGCCCTTGCTGGCCAGGGCCGCGTCGGTGCCGACGGAAACCGCAGCCGCAGCGGTGCTTGCTGACCCTACCCCCGCACACTAATTCATCCATGAGCCCATATTCACGCATCACAGGCACTGGCAGCTATTTGCCGCCGCGCCGCTTGAGCAACGCCGAACTGGCTGCCGAACTGGCCGCCAAGGGTGTTGAAACGTCCGACGAGTGGATTGTCGAACGTACCGGTATTCGTGCACGCCATTTCGCTGCGCCGGATGTCTGCAGCAGCGACCTGGGTCTCGAAGCCGCCAAAAACGCCTTGCAGGCCGCCGGCCTGGAGGCCAAAGACATTGACCTGATCATTGTCGCCACCTCGACGCCCGACATGGTGTTTCCGTCGGCCGCCTGTATTTTGCAAAACAA
This sequence comes from Polaromonas potterensis, assembly GCF_033446725.1. Taxonomy (NCBI): domain Bacteria; kingdom Pseudomonadati; phylum Pseudomonadota; class Betaproteobacteria; order Burkholderiales; family Comamonadaceae; genus Polaromonas; species Polaromonas potterensis. Next base: position 170,949 of record NZ_JAWQLX010000007.1, read on the forward strand.
GCTCGGCATCGCCGGCTGCCCGGCTTTCGACGTGCAGGCAGTTTGCAGCGGCTTTGTGTATGCGCTGACCGTCGCCGACGCCATGATCAAGACCGGTTCGGCCACCAAGGCGCTGGTGATCGGTGCGGAAGTGTTTTCACGCATTCTCGATTTTTCGGACCGCACCACCTGTGTGTTGTTTGGCGACGGCGCTGGCGCCGTGGTGCTGGAAGCATCGGACACGCCGGGCATTCTGGCGACCGACTTGCACGCTGACGGCAAATATGTCGGCATTTTGTGTGTGCCGGGCACGGTGGCCGGCGGCCAGGTGATTGGTGATCCGCTGCTGAAGATGGACGGACAAGCTGTGTTCAAGCTGGCCGTCGGTGTGCTGGAAGAGGCGGCACGCGCTACGCTGGCCAAGGCCGGCTTGCAGGACAGCGACATCGACTGGCTGATTCCGCACCAGGCCAACATCCGCATCATGCACAGCACGGCGAAAAAGCTGAAGATGCCGCTGGACAAGCTGATCGTCACGGTGGACCAGCATGGCAACACCTCGGCCGCCTCGATTCCACTGGCGCTCGATGTGGCCGTGCGCAGCGGCAAGATCAAGAAGGGTGACACGCTGATGCTGGAAGGTGTTGGCGGCGGTTTCACCTGGGGCGCGGTACTCTTAAATCTATAGCTGTCCACGCCCATTCTGTATGGGCTAGAGGCTGTTTTGATTCATAACTTCATGAAATCTTTTGCTTTTGTTTTTCCTGGGCAAGGTTCCCAGTCGGTTGGCATGCTGGACGCATGGGGTGAACACCCCGTGGTGCGCGAGACCTTGCGCGAAGCATCGGATGCGCTGGGCGAAGACCTGGCCCAACTGATCAAGGACGGCCCGAAAGAAGCGCTGGGCCTGACCACGAATACCCAGCCGGTGATGCTGGTGGCCGGTGTGGCGGCTTACCGCGCCTGGCTGGCCGACACCGGCGCCGTGCCGGCGGTGGTGGCCGGGCACTCTTTGGGTGAATATTCCGCGCTGGTCGCATCTGGCGTCCTGAGTCTGGCGCAGGCGGCGCCGCTGGTGCGTTTTCGCGCGCAAGCCATGCAGGATGCCGTGCCGGTGGGTGTGGGTGCCATGGCCGCCATTCTGGGCATGGAAGCCTCCCGCGTGATCGAAGGTTGTGCCGAAGCACTTCGCACCTTTGGCGCTAACACCCTGGAAGTGGTGGAAGCCGTCAATTTCAACGATCCAATGCAGACGGTGATTGCCGGCAGCAAGGCTGCCGTTGAAAAAGCCTGTGAAGTCCTCAAGGCCAATGGTGCCAAACGTGCCTTGTCGCTGCCGGTGTCGGCCCCGTTTCACTCCAGCCTGATGAAACCCGCCGCCGACAAGCTGAAGGAAAAGCTCGCCAGCCTGAGTTTTGCCGCGCCTACCATCCCGGTGATCAACAACATCGACGTGGCGGTCGAGACCGATGCCGAAAAAATTCGCGCCGCCTTGTACCGGCAGGCTTTTGGCCCGGTGCGCTGGGTCGAATGTGTGTTGGCCATCAAGGCGCGCGGCTTGACGACGATTGTCGAATGTGGCCCCGGCAAGGTGCTGGCCGGCATGGTGAAACGTATTGATGCGGAACTGACAGGTGCAGCCCTGTTTGATCCCGATAGCCTGGCGCAAGCCAAGGAGTTGCTGGCATGAGCGAAATCAAGTTTGAAGGACAGGTGGCCCTGGTCACCGGAGCCTCCCGTGGCATAGGCGCTGCGATTGCGCTGGAGCTGGCGCACAAGGGCCTGAAAGTCATAGGCACGGCGACCACCGACGAGGGCGCGGCCAAAATCAGCCAGGCGCTGGCGGCTTTTCCGGGTTGTGTCGGTAAAAACCTCAATGTGAACGATGCGGCCGCAGCCGAAGCGCTGATCGACGAGATCGTCAAGACCCACGGCGGCCTGCAAGTGTTGGTCAACAACGCCGGCATCACACGCGACACGCTGGCCATGCGCCTGAAAGACGAAGACTGGGATGCGGTGCTGGACACCAACCTCAAAGCCGTGTTTCGCATGAGCCGCGCCGTGATGCGCACCATGATGAAGCAGCGTTATGGCCGCATCATCAGCATCACCTCGGTGGTGGGCGCTTCCGGCAATGCCGGCCAGGCCAATTACGCCGCAGCCAAAGCCGGTGTGGCTGGCATGACGCGGGCGCTGGCCCGTGAACTGGGCAGCCGCAACATCACGGTCAACTGCGTGGCGCCGGGTTTTATTGAAACCGACATGACCGCCAATTTGCCGGAAGAGCAGCAAAAAGCCCTGTTGGGGCAGATTCCGCTGGGCCACCTGGGCAAGCCGCAAGACATCGCCCACGCCGTGGCGTTTGTCGCCAGCCCGCTGGCCGCCTACATCACCGGCCAGGAGCTGCACGTCAACGGCGGCATGTATATGTAATCATCCGGCGACTGCCAGCCTTGCTTCGCCAGCGCCATGAAAAATGGCGCGGCGAAGGCATGCTGCAGGCGCTGGAAACAAGCCGGGTTTTATCCGTCCGGCTGGCGGGTTAGGGAAAGAAACCTAACAACGCTAAAATCACGGATTAATTCACAACCCTTAGAGGGAACTATGAGCGATATCGAAGCACGTGTTAAGAAAATCATTGCCGAACAACTTGGCGTGGAAGAAGGCCAAGTCACCAACGAAAAAGCCTTTGTGGCCGATCTGGGCGCTGACTCGCTTGACACCGTAGAACTGGTGATGGCTCTGGAAGACGAATTTGGCATTGAAATCCCCGATGAGGATGCCGAAAAGATCACCACGGTCCAGAACGCGATCGACTACGCGAACACCCACCAAAAAGCCTAAAGACTTCGGTCTTTTTTCATCCAGCTTGAAAGGCCATGTCCGGCCTTTCGGGAATTTCTTCAGGATTTGCGCATGAGCCGTCGTCGCGTCGTTGTGACAGGTCTGGGCTGTATCAGTCCCGTGGGTAACACGGTGTCTGAGAGCTGGGCCAATTTGCTGGCGGGTCAGTCGGGTATTGATCTGATCACGCAATTTGATGCAAGCAGTTATGCCTGCAAGTTTGCCGGTGAGGTCAAAGGTTTTAACATCGCGGATTACATCCCCGAAAAAGAAGCCCGGCACATGGACCGCTTCATTCACCTGGGGCTGGCTGCAGCCTGCCAGGCCGTGGCCGACAGTGGCTTGCCTACCGGCGATGCACTCGGCGACGAGATGGCCACACGGATAGGTTGCAACATCGGTTCGGGCATTGGCGGTTTGCCGATGATTGAGCAGACGCACGCCGAACTGACGAACCGCGGCCCACGTCGCATTTCGCCTTTCTTTGTGCCGGCGTCCATCATCAACATGATCTCCGGCCATGTATCCATCAAGTTCGGGTTCAAGGGGCCCAACATTGCCGTTGCGACGGCGTGCACCACCGGCCTGCATGCCATTGGCCTGTCGGCGCGCATGATTGAATACGGCGATTGCGACGTCATGGTGGCCGGCGGGGCCGAAGCGACAGTGTCGCCTCTGGGTGTGGGTGGCTTCACGGCCGCCCGTGCCATGTCGACCCGCAATGAAGACCCCAAAACCGCATCACGCCCTTGGGACAAGGACCGTGACGGTTTTGTGCTGGGCGAGGGTGGCGGTGTTCTGGTGCTGGAAGAATACGAACATGCCAAGGCGCGCGGCGCAAAGATCTACGCTGAAGTTGTCGGTTTCGGCATGAGCGGCGACGCTTTCCACATGACCACGCCCGACGTGGAGGGGCCGCGCCGTTCCATGACCATGGCGTTGAAAAACGCAGGCGTCAATGTCGGCGATGTCCAGTACCTCAATGCGCATGGCACGTCCACGCCGCTGGGTGACCTGAACGAAACGAATGCCATCAAGGCCGCTTTCGGAGACCATTCGAAAAACCTGGTGGTGAGTTCCACCAAGTCCATGACCGGGCATTTGCTGGGTGGCGCGGGTGGCATAGAGTCGGTGTTTACCGTGTTGTCGCTGCATCATCAAAAGATTCCGCCCACGATCAACATCTTCAACCAGGATCCGGCCTGCGACCTCGACTACTGTGCGAACACGGCGCGTGACGCCAAAATCGATGTTGCGGTCAAAAACAACTTCGGCTTTGGCGGCACCAACGGTTCGCTGGTTTTCAAGCGGGTTTGATACCTTTTCCTCTCACAGCTTCAGCATCCAGCCTTATCACTGCCTGCCCTGATCATGCATAACGCCCCATCGGTTGTTTATCCGCTGGGGCGTTCGCGTTTTCAGGCCGGGGTGTTGTTAGGCCTCTGGTTGGCAGGGCTCATTGTGCTGATGTTGTGGTGGCGTGCCGCGCCGGGCTTGGACTGGCGGCTTGGCTTGGGGCTGGCCGCCGTGTTGCTCGCCGGTGTTGCGGCTGCTTGGGGATGGAAAAATTCGCCTGTGGGCCAGTTGCGCTGGGACGGGCAGGTCTGGTCCTGGGAAAGCCAGGGTTACCAGGCCGGGACCGCGGCGCTAGCGCTGACGGTGGCGCTTGATTTTCAGCGCATGCTCTTGCTCAAGCTGGAGAACCACGACCACGCCACCTTGTGGTTGTGGGCTGGCCGGAGCGCCATGCCGGAACGCTGGCTGGATTTGCGCCGTGCGGTATATTCGCGGCGCAAGCCATTACCGGCTTCCATGCCCTTTGATGCCTTGCTAACTGCTGCTGTGGATACGGCAGCTGAACCTTCTCCGCCACGTCTTTCTTCATGAGCGCCAACATTCCTCCTCCCGAACCCGCCACGGCCGATGACAGCGACGCCTTGCTGGTCGAGCGCACGGTGGCGGGCGACCAGAAGGCGTTTGAGCTGCTGGTTATCAAATACCAGCGCCGCATCCAGCGCCTGATAGGGCGCATGGTGCGTGATGTGGACCTGGTCGAAGACATTGCGCAAGAAACGTTTATTCGGGCTTATCGCGCGCTGGCCCAGTTCCGGGGCGAGGCCCAGTTCTACACCTGGCTGTACCGGATTGCCGTCAACACCGCCAAAAAATCCTTGATGGATCTCAAACGCAACCCGACGGTTTCGGAAAATTCATTCAAATCGGGCGAGGACGATGAAACTTCCCCGCTGGAAAATGAACTAACGAGTTCAGAAACCCCGGAAGCCGTGCTCGCCAGCAAGGAAATTGCCCAGATGGTGAACGCGGCCATGGAGGCTTTGCCCGAGGAGTTGCGTCAGGCCATCAGCCTGCGGGAAATTGAAGGTTTGAGTTACGAAGAGATCGCCGAGGCGATGAATTGCCCGATTGGTACCGTGCGTTCACGGATATTCAGGGCCCGGGAAGCGATCTCCGAGAGGATACGGCCCTTGCTGGAAAATCAGTCTGGCAAGCGCTGGTAAGAAGCGCCCAGTGGAAGCACAGGTTTTGAAAAGCATAGCCACCTCCTTGCCAGCCAAAGCAAATGATTGAACCCGGCAGGCACCAACTGCCCATTGACACCATGAAACCGATATCGCAAAACAGTGAACTGATTTCCGCCCTGGCCGACGGCCAGCTGGAGAGCGAGGACTTCGCGCGTGCGCTGGCGGTGTGTGAAGGTGATGCCCAGGCGCTGGACAGCTGGCATACCTACCACTTGATTGGTGACGTGTTGCGTTCGCCCGATGCCATGGCGCCGACCTCGGACGCCGCCTTTGTCACCCGCTTGCGTGCCCGCTTGAGCCAGGAGCCGCTTCATCAGGTGGTGCCGGCTGTCGATTCTGATTTGGCATTGCAAACCAGGGTGTTGCCTGCGGGCCGTCCTGCAAATGAAGCTGTCAACGATACCAGCTTTCGCTGGAAGATGATCGCGGGTTTTGTGTCTGTGGCCGCCGTGGTGGCGGTGACCTGGAACGTCGGCAGCGGTTTGCTGGCGCCGTCAGTGGCGCCGCAGTTGGCCCGTGCCGAGCCAGCACAGCAGGTGCTGGTGATGTCGGATCAGGGCGCCGTGCTGCGTGATGCCCGCATGGAAGAACTGCTGGCCGCGCACAAGCAGTTTGGCGGCACCTCGGCCTTGCAGATGCCTTCGGGATTTTTGCGCAACGCCACCTTTGAAACGCCCCAGGGCGAGCGGCGTTGAAGCATTGCCTGCACGCCACGCGCCGCCTGCCCCAAGCCATGAATTTTAAGCTTTTTCGCCTTGTAGCCCTTGCTGGCTGTGCTCTAGCAGCTACTAATTACATAGCGGCCCAAACGCCCGCAACACTGGCCCCGGCGTCGGCGGCGGAATCCAAAAATATCAACGACTGGTTGATGCGCATGCACGAAGCCTCCAGGAACCGCTCCTATGTGGGTACGTTTGTGGTGTCGTCCGGCGGTGTCATGTCCAGTGCCAAGATCTGGCATGTGTGCGATGGCGAACAGCAAATCGAACGTGTTGAAACCCTGACGGGTGCGGCGCGCTCCATTTTTCGGCACAACGACCAGGTCGTGACCTTTCTGCCCGAGCACAAGGTGGTGCGCACCGAAAAGCGCGAGTCCTTAGGCCTGTTCCCCGAACTGCTCAAATCCACCGACAGCCACATTGCCGACTTCTACAAAGCCCGACAGGAAGGCCGTGAGCGTGTGGCGGGCCTGGAAGCCGACGTGATCGCCCTGATTCCCAAGGACAAGCTGCGTTTTGGTTACCGCGTCTGGGCCGAGCAGAAAAAGGGCCTGGTGGTCAAGCTGCAGACGCTGGACACCGATGGCAAGGTGCTGGAGCAAGCCGCATTTTCAGAGTTGCAGTTCGACGCCCCCGTAAAACTCGACAAGCTGGCGCAAATGATGAACAAGGTCGAGGGTTACCGGGTCGAAAAACCCGAACTCGTCAAAACCACGGCCAACGCCGAAGGCTGGGTGCTGAAAACACCCGTGGCCGGTTTCCAGCCCATGAGTTGCTACAAGCGCCCGGATACCGCGCAGTCCCAGGGCGAGCCCATGCAGTGGATATTCTCGGATGGCCTCGCGTCCGTGTCGTTGTTTGTCGAGCCTTTTGACAGCCAGCGCCATACCAAGGAATCCAAACTCTCCATGGGCGCCACCCAGTCGCTGACCCGGCGCATGGATGCTTTCTGGCTGACCGCGATGGGTGAAGTGCCCATGTCCACCTTGCGCTTGTTTGCCGATGGCCTTGAACGCAAGAAGTAAGGCCCTCATTTCAATCCAAACCTCTTCCGCCGTCATGGCGAGGAGGACGCATGACCCCATGTATTTTTGCTGCTCCGACAATTTCTCAAAGGCTGATGATGCATAAACCGATCTGGAAACAATGCCGTACTTATTTGGCTGCTGGCGCATTGGCGCTGGGAAGCACCTTGGCGCTGATGCCTGTCCAGTCGGTGATGGCGCAAGCCCGCAGCCTGCCTGACTTCACGGACCTGGTGGAGACGGTTGGACCTTCGGTCGTGAATATCCGGACGCTGGAAAAAGTCAAAGCCGGCGCGGCGAACAGTGCCGACGAGCAGATGCTCGAATTTTTCCGGCGTTTCGGCATTCCGGTGCCGCCCAACATGCCGCGCGCACCACGCCCGGACCGCAACCAGCCGGATGAAGATCAGCCGCGTGGTGTGGGCTCGGGTTTCATCCTGTCGTCAGACGGTTTTGTGATGACCAATGCCCATGTCGTGGAAGGCGCCGACGAAGTCATCGTGACCTTGACGGACAAGCGCGAGTTCAAGGCCAAGATCATTGGCGCTGACAAACGCACCGACGTGGCTGTGGTCAAGATCGACGCCACGGGTTTGCCGGCGGTGAAAATTGGCGATATCAGCCGCCTGAAGGTCGGCGAATGGGTGATGGCCATCGGTTCGCCCTTTGGCCTGGAAAACACCGTGACCGCCGGCATTGTCAGCGCCAAGCAGCGCGACACCGGGGACTACCTGCCTTTCATCCAGACCGACGTGGCGATCAATCCCGGCAACTCGGGCGGCCCGCTTCTGAATATGCGTGGCGAGGTGGTCGGCATCAACAGCCAGATCTACTCTCGCTCAGGCGGCTTCCAGGGCATCTCGTTTGCGATTCCCATCGACGAAGCCTCGCGTGTGGCGGACCAGTTGCGCAGCACCGGGCGTGTCACCCGCGGGAAGATAGGTGTGCAGATTGACCAGGTCAGCAAGGACGTTGCCGAGTCCATCGGACTGGGCAAGGCGCAAGGTGCGCTGGTGCGCGGCGTCGAGGCGGCTTCTCCGGCAGAAAAAGCCGGCATCGAGGCCGGTGACATCATCACCAAGTTTGAAGGCAAGACGATTGACAAGGCGACAGACCTGCCGCGTCTGGTCGGCAATGTGAAGCCGGGCACCAAGTCCACGGTCACGGTGTTCAGGCGCGGCAGCACCCGTGACATGAGCGTGACGATAGGTGAGGTCGAGGCGGAAAAGCCGGCGCGCAAAGCCCAGTCGACCGAAAGCAAACCACCGGTGGCCGGCCCCGCCCAGGCTTTGGGCTTGGTGGTCAGCGAGTTGCCTGATGCCTTGAAGAAGGAGCTCAAACTCAAAGGTGGCGTGAAGGTTGATGCGAGTGAAGGTGCGGCGGCCCGCGCGGGACTGCGCGAAGGCGATGTGATTCTGGCGATTGCCAACACCGAAATTACCGGCATCAAGGACTTTGAAGCGGTGCTCGCCAAAGTGGAAAAAGGCAAAGCCATCAATGTGCTTTTCCGGCGCAGCGAGTGGACACAATACGCCTTGATTCGCCCCCTCCGATAAGCCGCCGGGTGGGATGGCATCGCGAGATGCCGCGTTTTGAAGGCCCCCATACCCTGTCCGGGTTGGGGGTTTTGTTCAAAATAAGCCGCTTCTTCAAGCTTTAAAAAATATTTTTCCTTGCTTGAAAAGCAAATTAATGTTTGTGAGCACTAACATTTAAATCTGTCTAATGACGAATTTTGGTAGAATGAGGGCTAGGTTTTGGGTCATTCCCATATATCAAGCGCCTAAAAAACTAACACCTGGCATGAATTAACTCTATTCACTGCTGATCCACAGATCACCCACAAGTTGTCCAGAGCCTCTCAGTTAAAATTGTGAATAAGTTGTGCATAAGATCCCTGTTGTTGGCTCGCAACGAGAACGGTTTGGCAATTTCGAGGCTATGCGTTGCTGGCTTTTTGCCTACAATGAAGCTTCCAACTATCGCAGTTGCCATAGATTGTTGGTTCAGGGCGCGTCATAAGTGACGCGCCCTTTTTTATGGCTTTCGCGAATTGACGCAGGTCTCTTCGCAATACTTTCAAGTACTTAGGCGTCCCCTTTGATGAATCACATCAGAAATTTTTCGATCATCGCGCACATTGACCACGGCAAATCCACGCTGGCTGATCGCATCATCCAGCGCTGCGGCGGTTTGCAGGATCGCGAGATGAGTGCGCAGGTGCTCGACTCCATGGATTTGGAAAAAGAGCGTGGGATAACCATCAAGGCGCAGACCGCTGCGCTCAAATACAAGGCACTCGACGGTCAGATCTACAACCTCAATTTGATCGACACACCGGGCCATGTGGACTTCTCTTATGAAGTGAGTCGTTCGTTGTCGGCCTGTGAAGGTGCGCTGTTGGTGGTGGATGCGAGTCAGGGTGTTGAAGCACAGACCGTCGCCAACTGCTACACCGCGCTCGAACTCGGCGTCGAGGTGGTGCCGGTGCTCAACAAAATGGATTTGCCGAATGCAGATCCCGAAAACGCCAAGCAGGAAATCGAAGACGTGATCGGCATCGACGCGACGGATGCGATTCCGTGTTCGGCCAAGACCGGCATGGGCATCGACGAAATCCTGGAAGCCGTGATCGCCCGGATGCCACCACCGCAAGGCAATCCGGACGGACCACTGCGCGCCATGATTGTGGACAGCTGGTACGACGCCTATGTGGGCGTGGTCATGCTGGTGCGTGTGGTCGATGGCCGCCTGGCCAAAGGCGAACGAATCAAGCTGATGGCCAGCGAGGCGACCTATAACGCCGAGCAGCTTGGCGTGTTCACGCCGCATACCGAACCGCGTGCCGCGCTGGAAGCGGGCGAGGTGGGCTTCATCATTGCCGGCATCAAGGAGTTGCAGGCCGCACGCGTCGGCGACACCGTGACCCTGATCAAGCCGGGCACAGGCGGCGCGGCGGCGACCGCCACCGAAGCCTTGCCGGGTTTCAAGGAAATCCAGCCGCAGGTGTTTGCCGGCCTGTACCCGACCGAAGCCAGCGAGTACGACTCGCTGCGCGATGCGCTGGAAAAACTCAAGCTCAATGATGCGTCGCTGCACTACGAGCCAGAAGTCAGCCAGGCGCTGGGCTTTGGCTTTCGCTGCGGCTTTTTGGGCCTGCTGCACATGGAAATTGTGCAGGAGCGGCTTGAACGCGAATTCGACCAGGACCTGATCACCACCGCGCCCAGCGTGGTCTACGAGGTGCTCATGGCCAATGGCGAGATCATGATGGTCGAAAACCCATCGAGGATTCCCGACGCCGGCAAGGTCAACGAAATTCGCGAACCCATCGTCACCGTGCACCTGTACATGCCGCAAGACTATGTGGGTGCCGTCATGACGCTGGCCAACCTCAAGCGCGGCGTACAGATGAACATGGCCTACCACGGCAAACAGGTCATGCTGACCTACGAGATGCCGCTGGGCGAGATCGTGCTGGACTTCTTTGACAAGCTCAAGTCGGTCTCGCGTGGCTACGCCTCCATGGACTACGAGTTCAAGGAGTTCCGGGCGTCCGACGTGGTCAAGGTGGACATTTTGCTCAACGGCGAAAAGGTCGATGCCTTGTCCATCATTGTTCACCGCAGCCAGTCCGCCTACCGCGGCCGCGCAGTGGTGGCCAAGATGCGCGAGATCATTTCGCGCCAGCAGTTCGATGTCGCCATCCAGGCCGCCATCGGGGCCAACATTATTGCGCGTGAGACAATCAAAGCCTTGCGCAAAAACGTGATCGCCAAGTGTTACGGTGGCGATATTTCGCGCAAAAAGAAGCTTCTCGAAAAACAAAAAGCGGGCAAAAAACGCATGAAACAAATCGGTTCGGTCGAAGTGCCCCAGGAAGCTTTCCTGGCCATCTTGCAGGTAGAAGAATAATGCTGCGCTTCATGAGTACACTCACCGCGCTGGTGCTGGCCGTGTTTGTTGGCTACGGCGGCGCCTGGTACATGGGCATGGTCGAAGGCAATTTTTCCCTGCTGCTGTTCCTGGCAACCGTGGTTACCGGCCTCTACTGGCTGGCTGAAAAGTTCTACTTCTGGCCGCAGCGCCGCAAGGCCGCCACCAGCCTGGAAGCACGTGATGCACAGCGCCGCGCAGAACTGGCCGCCCAGGGCATCCACAAGGTGGACACCAATATAGAAGAAGCCCGGGCCAAACTTATCGTGCAGCCCTGGTGGCTGGACTGGACCGCCGGCCTGTTCCCGGTCATCGTGGTGGTGTTTTTGCTGCGCTCCTTCCTGTTTGAGCCTTTCAAGATTCCGTCGGGCTCGATGATCCCAACCCTGCTGGTCGGCGACCTGATCCTGGTCAATAAATTCCACTACGGCGTGCGTCTGCCGGTGATCAACACCAAAATCATCGACAACAACAGCCCGCAGCGCGGCGACGTGATGGTGTTTCATTACCCGCCCAAGCCCAGCCTGGACTACATCAAGCGTGTGGTTGGTGTGCCTGGCGACGAGGTGGCCTACCTGAACAAAAAGCTCACAATCAACGGAAAACCCCTGCCCAAAGTGGAGTTGGCGGACTTCTTTGATGAAGACGCCTTGCGTTATGCCAAGCAGTTTCAGGAAACCAACGGCAACAAAACCTACCGCCTGCTCAATGACAATGATCGCCGTGCCGGGCTGGACGAGCGGGAAGTCATGGACTTTCCGTTCAAGCAAAATTGCCGTTACAGTAGCGAGGGCGTGGTTTGCAAGGTGCCCGAGGGCCAGTACTTCATGATGGGCGACAACCGCGACAATTCGCAGGATTCGCGCTACTGGGGCTTTGTTCCCGAGGCCAACATCGTGGGCAAAGCCTTTTTTGTCTGGATGAATTTTGGCAGCCTCAAGCGGATTGGCAAGATTGACTGAACGGCGCATTGCCGGGCAGGCTGCACCAGCACGGCAGAACAGCAGCCAGGCATGGGGCTCACTTAGCAAGGCTGGAGGGGAGAAACACATGAAAAATCGGCAAGAGGGCATTTCGTTCATTGGGGTTCTGTTTGTGGTCGGCGTGCTGGCTTTCGCCGGCGTGATCGCGGCCCAGGCTGTTCCTACGCTGATCGAATTCCAGGCCGTGACCAAGGCGGCCAACAAAGCCAAAGAAGGCTCTTCGGTCCCTGAAGTTAGAACCATTTTTGACAAAGCCGCCCAGATCGACGACATCAAGTCGATCACCGGCAAAGACCTTGAAGTCAGCAAAGAGGGTGACAAAGTCGTCGTCAGTTTTGCCTACAACAAGGAAATCCATATCGCTGGGCCAGCATATCTGCTGCTCAAATACACGGGTCGAACCAAGTAAGTGCGCGCCAGTCCCCTGTTAAGCCCTGATCTCCTGGCCTTGCAAAAGCGCCTGGACCACGAATTTTCCAATCCCCGCCTGCTACAGCAGGCCTTGACCCACCGCAGCTTTTCGGCGGATCACAATGAACGCGTCGAGTTTCTGGGCGATTCCGTGCTCAACCTCGCCGTGGCGGGTTTGCTCTACGAACGCCTGAGCGAGCTGCCCGAAGGCGATTTGTCGCGTGTGCGCGCCAACCTGGTCAAGCAGGACACCCTGCATTTGCTGGCGGTCCAGCTCGGCTTGCCGCAGTTGCTGCGCCTGGGCGAAGGCGAGGCCAAGTCGGGCGGACAAAAACGTCCCTCCATCCTGGCCGATGCGTTGGAGGCGGTGATTGGCGCGGTCTACCTCGACGCCGGTTTTGCCAAGGCCGACCAACTGGTGCGCCGCCTGTTCAAGGACGTGGAAATCAACCCGCAAATGCAGGCCATCGGCAAAGACCCGAAGACCGAGTTGCAGGAATGGCTGCAAGGTCGCAAAATGAATTTACCCATCTACCGCGTGGTGGGAACGCTGGGCGCAGCCCACAAGCAGACCTTTGATGTGGAATGCGAAATCAGCGAATTCGGGCGGGCTGAACGTGGCATAGGCGGCTCGCGGCGCGCCGGCGAACAAGCCGCGGCGACGGCCATGCTGGCATACGTAAAAACGCTCGATTGACAACCCCGACGGCTGCCTCTGCAGCCGTCAACAGGCACCCGAAAACCATGACGACCCCAGGCAAAAACACCTCCAAAAAACCGACGCGGCCGGCTGCGCCCGCCCATGCCACGCCAGCGAAAGATGCTGACGTGGGCATGTCGGCGCAGAACACGGCGCTGGAAGCCATGTTGGCCAAGGCCATGACTTCGCAAGCCAACAATGCGCCGCCGGTCGAAGGCCAGCGTTGCGGGCTGATCGCGATTGTGGGCAAACCCAACGTCGGCAAATCGACCTTGCTCAATGCGCTGGTGGGGCAAAAAGTCAGCATCACCTCGCGCAAGGCACAAACCACGCGGCACCGCATCACCGGCATGCGCACGGTAGGTGCCAGCCAGTTTGTGTTTGTCGACACCCCAGGTTTTCAGACCCGGCACGGCAACGCCCTGAACCGCTCGCTGAACAAAACCGTGGTCGGCGCCGTCAACGACGTGGATCTGATTGTGTTTGTTGTCGAGGCCGGTCAGTTCAACCAGGCCGACGCCAAGGTCTTGTCCCTGTTGCCGGCCGGCACCCCGGCCATCCTGCTGGCCAACAAGTTTGACCTGATCCACCGCCGCGCCGAGATCGCGCCCTGGCTCAAGGAAATGCAGGAGCGCCACAACTTCGCCGAGTTTGTGCCCATGTCGGCCAACAGCGCCAAAGACGTTGAACGCCTGTTCGGCATCTGCGAAAAATACCTGCCCGAGCAGTCCTGGATGTACGGCGCCGACGAGCTGACGGACCGCAGCGAACGTTTCATGGCCGCCGAGATCGTGCGCGAAAAACTGTTTCGCCTGACCGGCGACGAGTTGCCTTACACCTCGACCGTGATCATCGACAAGTTCGAGCAAGAGGGTGAGTTGCGCCGTATCGCCGCCACCATCGTGGTTGAACGTGACGGTCACAAGGGCATGATCATTGGCGAAAAAGGCGAAAAGCTCAAACGTATAGGCACAGAAGCGCGGCACGAGCTGGAGACGTTGACCGGCGGCAAGGTGTTCCTGGAAATCTGGGTCAAGGTCCGTTCCGGCTGGGCCGACGACGAGGCCAGAGTCAGAACCTTCGGGTATGAGTGATGTTGCCCCCACGGTCGTTCGCTTCGCGTAACTCCCTGCCCCCCGAGGGGGCCGCTGCGCCTGCGGTCTGGCAAAGCCAGTCCCGCGGCCCCGGCTGGCTTGCGAGAGTGCGCGTGGCCCTGGCTGGCACGTTTTCCCTCCTTTGACCCTGTCGCCTTGGCCACCAAACGCATCAGCGACGAACCAGCTTATGTGCTGCACCGCTACGACTGGAGCGAGTCCAGCCTGATCCTGGAAGTTTTCACCCGCAGCTACGGCCGGATTGCGCTGGTGGCGCGCGGCGCGAAAAAACCCAGTTCCAATTTCAGGCCCATCCTGTTGCCGCTGCAGCCACTGCATGTGGCTTTTGGCGGCGACGCTGAAATCCGTATGTTGCGCAGCGCCGAGTGGCAGGGCGGCCATGTCATGCCGACGGGTGATGCCTTGTTGTCGGGTTATTACCTCAACGAATTACTGATGCGTCTGCTGGCGCGCGACGACCCGCACCCGGCCTTGTTTGACGCCTATGCCGCCACCGTGCAACTGCTGGCCAGCCAGAACACCGACACCTTGCACGTCGCCTTGCGGGCGTTTGAGTTGCGCCTGCTGCGTGACATTGGTTTGTTGCCGACGCTGGATGCGCAGACCGCGACCTTGGCGCCGCTGCAGTCGCAGACCCGCTACGTGCTGGTGGCCGAATCCGGGCTGCGCGAGGCACACGATGACGACCGCGCCAGCCTGGAAGGCGGGCAGTGGCTGAGCCTGCAGGACTCCCTGGCCGATGACGCGCCTTTCACCGACACGGTGCAGGCCTGCGTCAACCATCTGCCCGAGCTTAAAACGCAGTTGCGCGCGCTGCTGCACTACCATTGCGATGTGAAGGTTCTTAAAACCCGGCAGATGATGATCGATCTGCAGGCCTTGTAGGCCGCGTAATCAACAGGCAAGCATCATGACAGTACACGCCCCTCTTTCCACTTCAAGTCACAAAACCGCTTTGTCGGTCAATGTCAACAAGGTTGCCCTGCTGCGCAACACCCGGCACTTGGGCATTCCCGATGTGTTGCGTGCGGCGCAGTTGTGCCTGGAAGCCGGCGCACGCGGCATCACCGTGCATCCGCGGCCTGACGAGCGGCACATCCGCAGCGACGACGTGTATGAGCTGGCCGCGCTGATGAAAGACTGGCCGGACCGAGAGTTCAATGTCGAGGGCAACCCCTGCCAGAACCTGATGGAGTTTGTGCACAACCTGTCGGCCCGCGGCCTGCCGCTGCACCAGTGCACGTTTGTGCCCGACAGCGAAAACCAGTTCACCAGCGACCACGGCTGGAGTTTTCCCGCCGATGCCGAACGCCTGAAACCGCTGATCCAGGAAGCCCACGACCGGGGCGTGCGCGTCAGCCTGTTCATGGACCCGGTCGCCGAAGCCATGGCGGCCGCCAAAGCCGTGGGGGCGGACCGCGTGGAGTTTTATACCGAGACCTATGCACGGGCCTGGAATACGCCGGAGAAACACAAGGCTTTGGAGCCCTTTGTCCTTGCTGGACGGGCGGCAGCAGCCATCCATTTAGGCGTGAATGCCGGCCACGACCTGAACCGCGACAACCTCACGGAATTTTTGCAGGCCGTGCCCGGCGTGCTGGAAGTGTCGATTGGCCATGCGCTGATTGCCGACGCGCTGGAGCTGGGTTATGACGCGACTGTCAAAGACTACTTGCGCTGCATAGACAATGCGTCTCCCGTCGCCTGATGGACACGGTGTTGCATCTTTTTTTCTTTGCCAGCCGGGGCCGCGGGTTTGGCTTTGCCAGCCCGCAGGCGCAGCGGCCCCCTCGGGGGGCAGGGAGCGACACGCAGTGCGCGACCGTGGGAGGTCTTCACACCAGCCGGGGCCGCGGGTTTGGCTTTGCCAGCCCGCAGGCGCAGCGGCCCCCTCGGGGGGCAGGGAGCGACACGCAGTGCGCGACCGTGGGGGCCACATTCTCATGATTTACGGCATCGGCACCGACATCTGCGATGTACGCCGCGTGCGCGCCAGCGTGGAACGCCATGGCGAGCGTTTTGCGCAGAAAATTCTCAGCGACGCCGAACTCGCGACCTGGAAAACCCGCAGCGCGCGTTGGCCCGAACGTGGCCTGCGTTACCTGGCCACGCGATTTTCGGCCAAGGAAGCTTTTAGCAAAGCCATAGGCATGGGCATGCGTCTACCCATGACCTGGCGCAATTGCGAAATTACCAAGGCCGCCAGCGGCAAGCCCGAAATTGTTTTGCATGGTGCGCTCAAGGAATGGTTCGAGGCGAAGCAGCTTGTCGCCCACGTCACCCTGACCGACGAAACCGATTACGCCGCGAGTTTTGTGGTGGTTGAATACCAGGCTTCCAGCTAAGTCCGGCCCCACTCGCTTCCTCATTTTTTTAAAGACTGAACACCCATGAGCCAACACGCCCCCCTGATCATCGACATTGCCGGACTGAGCTTGAGCAAAACCGACCGCCAGCGCCTGAAACACCCGCTGACAGGTGGCATCATCTTGTTTGCCCGCAACTGGGAAAACCGCGCGCAACTGGCCGCCTTGTGCAGCGACATCAAAAAAGTGCGCCAGGACCTGCTGATTTGCGTGGACCACGAAGGCGGTCGCGTCCAGCGTTTCCGTACCGACGGTTTCACGCACCTGCCGCCCATGCGTGCGCTGGGTGAGTTGTGGATCAAGGACCAGATGGCTGCGACCAACGCCGCCACCGCCTGCGGTTATGTGCTGGGCGCCGAGTTACGTTCCTGCGGCGTGGACTTCAGTTTCACGCCGGTGCTGGACCTGGACTACGGCGCCAGCAGCGTCATCGGCGACCGGGCTTTCGGCCGCGACCCGCGCGTGGTCAGCCTGCTGGCCAAAAGCCTGATGCACGGCCTGCTGCAAAGCGGCATGGCCAACTGCGGCAAACATTTCCCCGGCCACGGTTTTGTGAAGGGGGATTCACACACCGATACTCCGGTCGACAAACGCAGCCTCAAAGCCATTCTGGCCGATGATGCCGCGCCTTACGACTGGCTCAACACCACCTTGACCAGCGTGATGCCGGCCCATGTGATTTATCCCAAGGTGGATGCGCGCCCGGCGGGTTTCTCCGAAAAATGGCTGACCTACATCCTGCGCGGCCAACTCGGTTTTGGCGGCGCGATTTTCAGCGATGACCTGAGCATGGCCGGCGCCCGCTTGCTGGACGGCAAAGAAGTTAGCTACACCGAAGCCGCGATGGCGGCGCTGAACGCCGGCTGCGACATGGTCTTGCTGTGCAACCAGTCGGTGGGCAAGGGCGAAGCGGTGGACGAGTTGCTGGACGGCCTGACGCAAGGTCAGCTCAAGGGCCAATGGGAGCCACTGGAGTCCAGCGAGTTGCGCCGGCGCGATTTGCTGCCGACCACGGCGGGCCACGACTGGGACGCACTGATGGTGCACCCGGCCTATATGCACGCGATGGGCCTGCTCCCCTGATTTTTACAAGCGTTTTAGGGCTCCGGCCCTTGATGGGCGAGCGCAAGCAGCTATTAAATCAGTAGTGTCTTAGCGCTGACCACCCAGGCTGGCCGACCACGGCAAGGCGCCACCCGCATCCACATGCGTCAGGTAGAGGCGCAAATCCAGTTCAAACTGGTGGTAGTCCGGCTCCATGTAGGTGCATAGTTGGTAAAAAGCCTTGTCGTGGTTTTTTTCCTTGATGTGTGCCAACTCGTGCACCGCAATCATGCGCAAAAATTCGAGCGGCACCTCCTTGAACAGGCTGGCCACGCGGATTTCACGTTTGGACTTGAGTTTATTGCCCTGCACCCGGGACACCGTGGTGTGGGTGCCCAGCGCGTGGGTGATGACTTGCAGCTTGCTGTCAAAAGCCACCTTGCTCAGCGGCTCGGCGTTGCGCAGAAAATTGTTTTTCAAATCCATCACGTAGTCGTACAGCGCCTTGTCGGTGCGTATCTCGTGTGTGTGTGAATATTTTTTGCGGAGCAAGGCGCCCAGGCGGTCTTGCGCGACCAACTCCCGTACCTGGGTCTGGAGGGTGTCGGGGTAACCCGTCAGGTATTTCATGGGGGGATCGTGCGAAAGGGCGGGCGTGTGCGGTGGCGAATTTTAGTCCGGCAGCCCTGTCCCCGCGCAGTCGGGGGCTTCATGGTGCTGTGTCCAATTCTTGCTAAGCTGGTGACATGAACCAGCTCACCACCCCTGCCGCCGTGCACACGGCTGATGTGCCCACCCCGCGTATCAACCTGGCGCTGCAAGGTGGGGGCTCGCACGGCGCCTTCACCTGGGGCGTGCTGGATGCCTTGTTGGAGGACGGACGCATCGATCTGGAAGGCATCAGCGGCACCAGCGCCGGCGCCATGAACGCGGTGGCGCTGGCCCATGGGTTTGCGATCGCCGAAGATTTGTCGCGGGCCGACCGGCTGGACGCCGCGCGCCAGGCGCTCGCCAGCTTCTGGAATGGCATCGTGGACATGGGCGCGCTGACCTCGTCGCTGTCGCAGATGCAGCGCGCGCCCTTCGGCATTCTGTTCGGGCAGATGGGTGTTGACAACTGGGCCACGCAACTCTGGACCGATGCCATGAAGCAGTATTGGTCCAACGCGCTGTCGCCTTACCAGCGCAACCCCTTCGACATCAATCCGCTGAAGGATTTTCTGGAAAAGCAGGTCGACTTCGAGCGTCTGGGCGCCGCGCGCCACACACACGCTTCCAGCACGCCCAAGGTCTTCGTGGTGGCCACGCGGGTCGCCAACGGCAAGGCCGAGGTGTTTTCAGGCCAACGCTTGACGGCCAATGCCGTCATGGCTTCGGCCTGCCTGCCCATGGTCTTCCAGGCGGTGGAGATCGAGGGCGATCATTACTGGGACGGCGGTTATTCGGGCAACCCGGCGATTCACCCCTTGATTTTCCGCTGCGACAGCCGCGACATTGTCCTGGTGCAGATCAACCCGATCAAGCGCGACGAACTGCCGACGAAACCCGGCGAGATCATGGACCGGATCAATGAGATTACCTTCAACGCGTCACTGATTGCCGAAATGCGCGCCATCGATTTCGTCAAGCGCCTGCTGGCCGAAGGCAGGCTGGACCCGGCTCATTACAAGGACGTGCTGATGCACCGCGTCGACGGCGGCGAGGCGATGGACAAGTACAGCGCACGCACCAAAGCGTCCACCGACAAAGACCTGATCCATGCCCTGCATGACCTGGGGGTGTCATGTGGCAAGGAATGGCTGGACAAACGTTTTGCGTCACTGGGCGTGAAAAGCACGGTCAACATTGCGCGGGATTACCTGGATGACTTGCGCTTGCCGGTGGAGAGGGCGGAGCCGGTGCAGGCGCCGCCGCCGACGTTTCTGCCCGGCGCTGGGTTGCTGTGAATGGGGTGTTGGCGCGCTCGCACCGTATGTGCACGCTGCTGATCTGATGCTCAGGCGCCGGATCTTCTTCTCATGGAGGCATTTTGCTGACGCTGTTTATGCATAAAAACAGGTTTCAGCCCCTTTATAAATGGGCGCTAAAAGCTATTTAATTGATAGCAATTCAAGCTCGGCTAGAGCAGCCCCAAAAAGCCCAACGATTGCAGTTGCCGAGCGAGCCAGCCGGCCAGGGCGTGCCGCGTATAGTTCACAAAATAGATCAGAACAACGGAGGTAGATCATGTCCGCAGGAGATTGGAAAGATTTATACCAGGCCGCCCTGACGGGTAATCTCTCGCTGGTGGATTACCACATCCGTGACGGTGTCAACCCCAACTACCAGCACCCCGAGATACTGTGCACACCGCTGGTCGCCAGCCTGGTCCAGGGGCATGGAGAGATTGCACGCTACCTGCTGGCGCATGGCGCTGATCCGCACCTGCGCTCAGAGTTTGATGGTCTCACGCCTTTGCAAGCGGCCCGCAAGCACGGGCGACTGGAGTTTGTGAAACTGCTGCGTGACCTGGGCGCCCAGGAAGCACGTCAGCCCTTCTGGTGGCGCTGGCTTCCCGTCTAGTTTTTCAGGCCGCTGAAGTTTTGCGATCTACATGACCTTAGGCGTCCAGAGTCTTTTTTCAGGAGAACTTTCACCTATGAATCGTCTGTTGTTTTTGCTTCTCATCGTCACCTGCCAGCAAAGTGCCTTTGCCGCCATCTACAAATGCGAGCGCGCAGGTGGCAAGGTGGAGTACCAGTCCTCCCCGTGCGAGACGGGGCGTGAAATATCAATCACCACGACCCGTCCAGCCGCGCCAAACGCCAGGACGAGTGCCACGTCGAATGCGCCAGCGCCTGGCGAGAAGAGGACATGTGTCGGCAAGGAGTTGCGAATCAACTTCACAAGCATGCCACTGAAGGCAACATTGCAAGTCCTTGCAGATTTTTCGGGCAACAAATTGGCAGCAGATCCGTCGGTCAGTGGAGCCGGCGCTTTTAACTACGAGTGCGTACCATGGGACACCGTTCTTCAAGACATAGCCTCTCGGCATCACCTCGCCGTCAAGGTAGAGAACGGAACCATCTTTGCGACGAAGCGCTTAGCGCCTTAGCCAGCAGGCGCCTAAACCCTCACATCAAGCGCCACACCCTGTCCAATGATTGAAGCGCAGGTGCGGCGGCTTCAAGCCTCAGGCCTCGCGCCGCAGCGCCGGGAACAGAATCACATCCCGAATGCTCGCGCTGTCGGTCAGCAGCATCATCAGGCGGTCGATGCCGATGCCGCAACCGCCGGTGGGCGGCATGCCGTATTCGAGGGCGCGCACGTAGTCGGCGTCGTAATACATGGCTTCTTCGTCGCCCTCGTCCTTGGCGCTGGATTGCGCGGAAAAACGTGCGGCCTGGTCTTCGGCGTCGTTGAGCTCGCTGAAGCCGTTGCCGAACTCGCGGCCGGTGATGTACAGCTCAAACCGTTCGGTCACTTCCGGCCGTGTGTCGTTGGCGCGGGCCAGCGGTGAGATCTCGGTCGGGTGCTCCATGATGAAGGTCGGCTGCCAGAGTTTTTCTTCGACCGTCTCTTCAAAATACATGACCTGCAGGCTAGGCAGCGAGCGGGCCTCTAACTTGTCCTTGGCGCTGAACTTGCCGAGTTTTTTCAGCGCGGCCAGCAGCCAGGCGGCGTCGTCTACATTCGTGCCGGCGTCAGTGTGTTTGACGATGGCTTCGCGGATGGTCAGGCGTTCAAAGGGCTGGCTGAGGTCCACCGCTTTGCCCTGGTAGCTGAGCTGTGTGCCGCCGGCCACTTGTGTGGCGACGTGGCGGATCAGGTCTTCGGTGTAGCTCATCAAGTCCTGGTAGTTCCACCAGGCGGCGTAGAACTCCATCATCGTGAACTCGGGGTTGTGCCGCACGCTGATGCCTTCGTTGCGAAAGCTGCGGTTGATCTCGAACACACGCTCGAACCCACCAACAATCAGGCGTTTCAGGTACAACTCGGGCGCGATGCGCAGAAACATCTGCTGGTCCAGCGCGTTGTGGTGCGTGACAAAAGGTTTGGCATTGGCGCCGCCCGGAATCGGGTGCAGCATGGGTGTTTCGACTTCCAGAAATTCGTGCTCCACCATGAAGCTGCGCATGGTCGACACGGCCTTGCTGCGGGCCGCAAAACGCTGGCGTGCGGCCGCATCGGTGATCAGGTCCACATAACGCTGGCGGTACTTGACCTCCTGGTCGGCCACGCCATGAAACTTGTCGGGCAGGGGGCGCAGGCTTTTGGTGACCAGGCGCAGGCTGGTTGCATGAATCGACAACTCGCCGGTCTTGGTACGGAACAGCTTGCCGCTGGCCGCCACGATGTCGCCCAGGTCCCAATGTTTGAATGCGCTGTGGACTTCTTCGCCCACACCTTCGTTGTTGATGTAAAGCTGGATGCGTCCATTCGAGGGTCCGAAGGAGGCATCCTGCAGGGTCGCAAAACTGGCTTTGCCCATCACGCGTTTGAGCATCATGCGGCCGGCCACGCTGACCGTGATGGCCAATGATTCCAGCTCTTCATTGGTTTTTTCGCTGTGCGCGGCAAACAGCTCGGCGGCGCGGTGCGAAGGTTTGATGTCGTTGGGAAATGCCACGCCACGTCCCTCGGCCTGCTGCTGGCGCATGGCCTTGAGCTTCTCGCGGCGTTCGGCTATCAGCTGGTTTTCGTCCTGCACGGGAGTGGCTGCAGCGGCCGGGGAAGATGTAGTGTTGTTGGACATGGGCAAAGGTTCTTGAAAAAAAGCAGTAGGCCGGATTGCCCGGTGGGTAGCAGGCCGGCCAAAGGGGAAAAAGGAAAAGGCCCCAAAACCCTGATTTTAGGTTTTTAAGCGCCGGTTTTGGGCGGCGCGTGGGCGGAACACGTATTTAAGCGCCTCACATGGCGATGCCGGTGCGCTCCAGGATGTCGCTGACCAGTTCCAGCCGGACCAGCGGGTTGTCCAGCATCATCAGGCGTTGTTTGAGCTCCAGCGGCATGGGTAACAACTCGCACCAGCGGTTGGCGACCCAGGCGCAGTCATTGAGCTGGTAGGGTGGTTGCAGCGGCATCTCGTCGGCCGGCACGGCGCGCTCTTGCAGGGTTTTAATCAGTTTGCCCAGCGCATTGGCGGCGCCGCGCAAGTCTTCGGGGACCTTGACCGCCTGGTCGTCGTCAAGGCGGGTCACATTGGCAATCCACAAGCCGTGTTTGAGTTTTTCGCGGCTGGAAATCTCGAAGCGTTGCATGCCGGTGCAGCGGATCATCATCAGGCCGGGCTGCGGCATGGAAAACGCGCTGATGGTGGCCAGCGTGCCCACGGCATGGAAGGCTTCGCTGGCTTCGTCCTCAGGCTTGCGGACCTCGGCGCCGCGTGTCAACGCGACCACGCCAAAAGGCGCGCCGGTCTTGTGGCATTTGCCGATCATGTCGAGGTAACGGACTTCAAAAATCCGCAGCGGCAGCAGGCCGCCGGGGTACAACACGGTGCCCAGCGGAAACAGCGGGAGCGAGAAAAGCGTGAGGGCTTCAGACGACATCAATTCGGCCTGGGAAATTCTTCAGTAAACAATATCTTCCCACGATCAGCTGTCCTCGTGCTGGGCTTGTGGCCGCTGGTCCTGCGGTGCTGGCGGAAAATGCCGGAGTAGGCGGGTTAAGCCCATATTCATGCATGAAATAGGCCTCTAGCCCTTGAGAGGCGGGCGCAAGCAGCTATGAATTGGATAGCGTCTTGCGGCCCTGGGGGCTGGCCGGGTTTCAGGCGACGGCGTCGGCCGGTTGGCGCAGCAACATGGCCAGGGAGTTGGCCACGGTTTTACGCAGTTCGCGCCGGTCGCAGATGAAGTCGATGGCGCCTTTGGTCTGCAAAAACTCGGCGCGCTGGAAACCTTCGGGCAAGGTCACACGCACGGTGGATTCAATCACGCGCGGGCCGGCAAAACCGATCAGGGCTTTGGGCTCGGCAATCACGATATCGCCGACAAAGGCGAAGCCGGCGCTCACGCCGCCCATGGTCGGGTCGGTCAATATGCTGATGTAAGGCAGGCCTTTTTTAGCCAGGCGGGTCAGGGAGGCATTGGTTTTGGCCATCTGCATCAGGCTTAACAAACCTTCCTGCATACGCGCGCCGCCGGTGGCGGTGAAGCAGATAAACGGCACTTTTTGCTCGATGGCCGCATGCACGCCACGCACAAAACGCTCGCCGACCACGCTGCCCATGCTGCCGCCCATGAAGTCAAACTCAAAACAGGCGACCACCACACCGATGCTGTGCACCGCGCCACCCATGACGATCAGCGCATCGGTCTCCTGGGTATTTTCCAGGGCTTCTTTCAGGCGTTCGGGGTATTTACGGCTGTCCTTGAACTTGAGCGGGTCCACGGGCAAGACTTCCTGGCCCAGCTCATAACGGCCTTCGGCGTCCAGGAATGCGTCCAGCCGGGCGCGGGCACCCATGCGGTGGTGGTGGCTGCATTGCGGGCAGACACTCTGGTTTTTCTCCAGATCGGTCTTGTAAAGCACGGCTTCACAACTGGGGCATTTGATCCACAGGCCTTCCGGCACGCTGCGGCGCTCGGTCGGGTTGGTCGGGGTGATTTTGGGCGGGAGGAGTTTTTCTAGCCAAGACATGATGGGTCCTTATGTCCTTGTTGGGTGTGGCCCCCGGACGGCACAGGCCGTTCGCAGGGGCAAAACCGGAAAAGAAGGGGGATTATGCGCTGTCTCCGGGACCGGGCGCGCCGTCCAGCGCCTGGCGGATGCCGCTGAGGAAGTCGCGCACCACAGGGGCGACCTGCTCGCGCGGTTGGCCGTCAATCAGCTGGATGATGCGGCTGCCAATGACCACGGCGTCGGCGACGCGGCTGATGGCCTGGGCCGTGGCGGCGTCGCGGATACCAAAACCGACACCCACCGGGACGCTGACGTGTTGGCGGATGCGTGGCAACATGGCTTCGACGGCGCCCAGATCGAGCGCGCCGGAACCGGTCACACCCTTGAGCGAGACGTAATACACATAACCGCTGGCCACTTCGGCGATTTGTGCCATGCGCGCATCGGTACTGGTGGGGGCCAGCAGGAAGATCAGGTCCATGCCGTGGGCGCGCAAGGTGGCGGCAAACACCACACATTCCTCGGGCGGGTAGTCGACGACCAGCACACCGTCCACGCCAGCCGCGGCCGCATCGCGCACAAAAGCGTCTTTGTCGCGTTTGAGGTCGTAGGCTTCGATCGGGTTGGCGTAGCCCATCAGCACCACTGGCGTTTGGCTGTCTTGCTCGCGGAAGACACGCACCATCTCCAGCACCTGCACCATGCCAATGCCGGCGGCCAGGGCCTGGTCGCCGGCCTTCTGGATCACCGGGCCGTCGGCGCTGGGGTCGGAAAAGGGCACGCCGAGTTCAATCACATCGGCGCCGCCGGCCACCATGCCGTGCATCAGCTCGGGTGTGATGTCGGCAAAGGGGAATCCGGCCGTGACGTAGGGAATCAGGGCTTTGCGTTGGTCATTCTTCAGTTTTTCAAAGGTTGCAGCGATGCGGCTCATGCTTGCGCTCCTTTGACAGTGTGGCCGCGCATGGACGGGCGGTCGTAAAAATCCGCACCCGACAGGTCGGCGACGGTACCTATGTCCTTGTCGCCACGGCCCGAGAGGTTGACGAGGATGGACTGGTCGACACGCATGGATTTGGCGAGTTTCATCGCGTAGGCCACGGCGTGGCTGGACTCCAGCGCCGGAATGATGCCTTCGGTGCGGCACAGGTAGTGAAAGGCCGCCAGCGCTTCCGCGTCGGTTATGCCGACATATTCGGCGCGGCCTATGTCTTTCAAAAAGGCGTGCTCGGGGCCAACACCGGGGTAATCCAGGCCAGCACTGATGCTGTGGGTTTCGGTCACCTGGCCGTCTTCGTTTTGCAACACATAGGTGCGGTTGCCGTGCAAGACGCCGGGGCTGCCGCGTTGCAGCGAGGCCGAATGTTTGCCGCTGTCCATGCCTTCGCCGGCAGCTTCGACACCGATCAGGCGGGTGTTTTCATGCTTGATGTAGGGGTGGAAAATGCCCATGGCATTGCTGCCGCCACCCACGCAGGCAATCACCGCATCGGGTTGTGGGCCGCCTGTCATCTCGGGCATTTGCGTGAGGCATTCCTCGCCGATCACACTCTGAAAATCGCGCACCATCATCGGATAGGGATGGGGGCCGGCGACCGTGCCAATGATGTAGAAAGTGTTGTCCACGTTGGCGACCCAGTCGCGCATGGCTTCGTTGAGCGCGTCTTTCAGCGTCTTGCTGCCGCTTTCCACGGGCACGACGGTCGCGCCCAGCAGCTTCATGCGGTAGACGTTGGGGCTTTGGCGTTTGACGTCTTCGCTGCCCATGTAAACCACACACTCCAGGCCGTAACGCGCACAAATGGTGGCCGTCGCCACGCCGTGTTGTCCGGCGCCGGTTTCGGCAATCACGCGCGGCTTGCCCATGCGTTTGGCCAGCATGGCTTGACCGATGGTGTTGTTGATCTTGTGCGCGCCGGTGTGGTTCAGGTCTTCGCGCTTGAGGTAAATCTGCGCGCCGCCTTGTTCACGGCTCATGCGCGCCGCGTGGTAAATAGGCGAAGGCCGGCCTACAAAATGCTTCAGTTCGGAGTGAAATTCAGCGAGAAAGGCCGGGTCGTGCTGGTATTTGGCGTAAGCGTCTTTCAGCTCATTGATCGCGTGGGTCAGTGTTTCTGAAACAAAACTGCCGCCGTAAATCCCGAAATGGCCTGTCGTGTCAGGTTGTTGGTAATCGAACATGGTGAGAAGGGTTCTTTGCAAGTAAGTCGTCGGCAGCCCGGACGGCTGCGACGAATTGATTGATTTTGTCGGCGCTTTTGATTCCTTTCGAAATCTCGACACCGGAGCTCACATCAACGGCCAGCGTTTTACAACGCGGCCGGACTTGCAAAATGCCATCGGTCACGTTTGCAGGTGTGAGTCCACCAGACAAAACGAGGTGAGCATTGACGCTTGGAGGAAGAAGTGACCAATTGAATGTTTTTCCGCCGCCACCATAACCGTCGACATGGGCGTCGAGCAGGATGGCCTGGGCAGCCTTGAAGTCTTCCGCGTATTTTACGAGATCGAAACCGGCACCGTCCAGCGCCGGATTTTCACCCAGCGGAATGCGCGCGGCCCGCATGAAAGGCCGGCCCGCCTGCCGGCAGGTTTCAGGCGTTTCATCCCCATGAAATTGCAGCAAGGCCGTGGGTACATGGGCGCAAGCAGCTATTATTTCAGGAGCGGATGCGTTGACGAACAGCAGCACCGGCGTCACAAAAGGCGGCAAGCGGCGGGCCAGCTCGGCGGCGCGCTGGGCTGTGACGTGGCGCGGACTGGCGTCGTACATGACAAAACCGATGGCATCAGCACCGGCAGCGACCGCTGCGTCCACGTCTTCTTCACGCGTCAGGCCGCAGATTTTGATGCGGGTACGCATAGATGGTGAAGAAAAAGTCATAAGCCAGCCCTGGTCGGAGGACAGCACAGGAGCTCTTCATTCAAGCCGGGGCCGCGGAACCGGCTTAGCCGGGCCGCAGGCGCAGCGGCCCCCGCGGGGGGCAGCGCATTACACGAAGTGAAAAGCGTGGGGGCAGTCAAGGTATCCAATCATAGGCTGCGGTGCGGTTCGGCAAGCCGTAGTGGTCTTCGTAGACGGGTCCCAGAAAATACAGGCCGTCAGGGGAAAACGTCGGTGCGGCGACCTGGCGGCTACGTGCGGCCACCACTTCGGCCAGCCAGTCGGGCGTGTGGCTGCCCTGGCCGATGGCCACCAGGCAGCCCATGATGTTGCGGATCATGTGATGCAAAAAGGCGTTGGCCTCGAACTCGAAGCGCCAATACCGGGATTCACCCTCTCCACGCCGGCTGATCTCGATCCGGCTGATGGTTTTGACGGGGGACTTGGCCTGGCATTGCGCGGCGCGGAAAGAGCTGAAGTCGTGTTCGCCGATCAGGTGGGCAATAGCCTGCTGCATGGCCGCCTCATCCATGGGCCGGTAGACCCAGCCGACACGCCCGGCTTCGACGCTGGGGCGCACCGGCGACTCCAGCACCACATAGGCGTAACGGCGCGCAATGGCGCTGCCGCGACAGTGAAAGGTATCGGGTACTTGCCGCGCCCATTGCACGGCGATATCACGCGGCAAAAAAGCATTGGTGCCGCGTACCCAGGACGCGGTTTCCCGCGCCAGCGGGGTGTCAAAGTGCACCACTTGCATCAGGCCGTGGACACCCGCGTCGGTGCGGCCGGCACACAGGGTGCGAATCGGTTGGGCGGCAAATTTGCCCAGCGCTTTTTCCAGCTGGTCTTGCACCGTGTTGCCCGACAACTGGCTTTGCCAGCCTTCGTAACGACCGCCGTTGTAACTGAGGCCTAGCGCGATCCTCACGGACAGCCCCTGGGGGGAGGCGGCGGGTTCAGCTCAGGGCTGCCAAGCGGATGCAGCGTCAGGTGCTGAGGAAATGGGGGGAAGGAGCAGAGCAAGGCTGGAAGCGCCGCCCTGGATACTTGGATCAACAAGGCAGCGCGCTTTCATGTTTCGGTGTTTCCGGGGCGCAGGATGATAGTCAGGACAGGGCGTTGAGGAAGGCCTGGGCTTTGCCTTTGAGCGAGCCGCTGGAATGTGCGAGCACTTCCTCGGCCAGCGAGCGGGCACCCTCGGTGTCACCAATCGCCCGGAACTCTTCCGCCAGCGCAAACTTGGTTTCCAGTGGGTCTTCCGGATTCGAGGGCGACGAGACGGTGACCACCTGGCTTTCGGTGCTCGGGCCGTCCAGATCCAGGGACAGGGCGCCCAGGTCAAACTCCAGCATGCCGCCTGAGGTATCCGGCAGGCTGCTGGCCGTTGAGATGGTCGGTTCGGTGCTGAAGTCCAGTCCGTCATCCAGCGGTGCGGGTTTGGTCGGAATCACCGCCGTTGGCAGGGTCAAGGTGGCAGAACTGAAGTCCAGGCCGTTGCCCATGGACTTGTGGGCCACGGCCGGGATGGCGATGGTGGGCTCGATATGTGCCACAGGCGTTGGGGCCGCGGGTTCGTCGTCCAGCGAGAAGTCCAGATCCAGGTCAAAGTCAAGCGCAGACGGAATCGGCTCAGGTGTCGGCTGCAAGTTTTGTGGCTGGGTTGACATGGAAAACGTCGCAGCGCTGGCGGCAGCTGCAATACCGGCGTTTGTGGACGCTGGTTGGCCGTCCGGCTGGTACAAGGGGTTGCTGGGGTCCAGCTCACGACCCATCTCCGCCATGTGCGCCCATTCGACACCATGGCCCTGGGTCAGGTTGAAGGCCTCGGCCGCCACGGTTTCAAAAGCCTTGGTATCGCGGCGTTTGGCGTAAATTTCCATCAGCTTGGCATGGATGGCCACGCGGGTGGGGCTGACGCGTATGGCTTCCTTGAGGATTTCCTCGGCCTGCAGGTCGCGCCCATAGGCGAGGTAAACATCGGCTTCGGCCACCGGGTCCACATCGCCGGCCGCATCGAGTTGGCTGGGCGAATACACCATGGAGGAACCGGTGACATTGGCGTCAGCGGCATCGTTGGTGTCTATGCGTTGGCCGCCGCTGGCGCCGAAGAAAGAGTCGGGCTGGAGTCGGCTTTCCAGGAAGGAGCTGTCCACCGAGACGGCATTTTTGCGCTGGCGGACCCGGTACAAACCGAGGGCGGCCAGCAAGACCAGCAAGCTGGCGCCGCCCGCCATGAGCAGCGGGTTGGCCATCAGTTCGTCGAGCAAGCTGGGTTCGGGTGGCGGCGGGGGTGCCACCACAACGGGTTTTTTGACAGGGGCAACCACTGGCGTTGGGGCGCTGGCGGGTGTGGCGGCTGCCACCACCGGTGCTGGATCAACGGCTGCGCTGGCGGCCGGGGGGACGGTTACAGCCGCGCTGCTGGCCGGTGCTGGTGGCGGCGTGGCGACCGCCAGTGCGCCTGGCGTGACCAGGGTCACACCCGGTGTCACCGGGCTGGCTGGCGCGGGCGCCGCAGCGACTGCCGGGCTGGCCGGCGTGCCGCTCAGCTTGTTCAGGTCGCTGATGTTTTTGGACAGTTCGGCCACGCGGGATGCAGCTTCTTTGGCCTGGCGCTCCTGCACGATTTTTTCTTCTGCGGCGGCCTTGCCTTGCACGGCGCCCTTGGACAGGGTCAGTTTGTCGGGTGTGGCGGCTGCCGGTGCTTTGTCTTCGACCTTTGCCTGGACTTTGCCGGCCGCCTGGCGATCAGCGCTGGCGACCTGGGTGGCTGGGGCGCCTTCGGCGAGTTTGCGACGGAATTCGTTGAAGTCCTTGCTCTGCGCAACAATGGTTTGTCGGGCTTCGCCGGCAGACACCGCGCCGGCTTGGTCGGCGCCCGGCACGTCCAGAACGGCACCGGCTTTGAGCCGGTTGATGTTGCCGCCTACAAAGGCCTCGGGGTTGCTGTTCAGCAGGGCCACCAGCATCTGGTCCAGCGAGACGTTGGCGGGTTTGTGTTGCGCGGCCAGTTTGCCGGCGGTATCACCGGCCTTGACCGTGACTTTTTGGCCGTCGGCGGCAGGCGTCTTGGCCGCAGGCGCGGCGCGTGGCGCCGGTGGCTTGATCGCAGCGACCGGGGCTTTGGCTTGCTGTGGCGCGGAATAAGGGGTGGCAACGGGCGCCGCAGGCAGGGCTGCGACGGGTGCCGCAGGCCGCGACACCATGGGTGCGGTCGGGGCCGGCATGGGCGCTGCGCTGGCCTGGCGCAGATTGGGCGGATCAAACAACATCGTGTAATCACGCACGACGCGCCCGGACGCCCAACGGGCTTCCAGAATCAAATCGACAAAAGGTTCGCTGACGGGCCTGTCACTGCTCAAGCGCAGGAAGGAGCGGCCATCGGGCCGGCGTTGCAGGCTGATCTGCACATTGGCCATGGCCGGGCTGAATTCCAGGCCTGCAGCCTTGAAGGCCTCGGCACTGGCCACGCTGGCGCGCAAGCTGGCGGCTTCTTCGGCGTTGATGTCGGCAATGTCGATTTCAGCCCGGAGAGGCTCACCGAGGGCGGACTGAACCGTGATCCGGCCCAGACCCAGGGCATGGGCGGGCAAGGTGGCGAGGCTGCCCAAGAGGGCAATGGCGGCGGCCACGGCACCCATGCGCCAGGGGCGGGGATGGTTCATGGGAATGGGAGCCTCCGTTGCTCGGTCTGCATTTAACTTTATTCTGCTGGTCCGCACAAAAACCTCAACGCTAATTTTCGACAAAACAACATTAACATCAAGGCATTAGGCTGACAAGCTAAGACAGCACTTAAGTTTTGACACGCCGGGTTAGCGCTGACTTACAACTTGGAGTTGTTGTCTGCCGGCAACGTCCAGGCACAACTTCTTACCAGCGGTACTGCCGCTGGTCTGGCTGTTCTGCAACCCAAAAATCAGCCGTTTCAGGCCTGCAGCAGAATGCGCAACATGCGCCGCAAGGGCTCGGCCGCACCCCACAACAACTGGTCGCCCACCGTGAAAGCGCCCAGGTAGTCGGGGCCCATGGCCAGCTTGCGCAGCCGGCCCACGGGAATCGTCATGGTGCCGGTCACGGCGACCGGGGTCAGGTCGGTGATGCTGGCTTCGCGCGTGTTGGGCACGACCTTGACCCAGTCGTTGTCGGCGGCGATCAAGGCTTCGATGTCGGCCAGCGGCACATCTTTTTTCAGCTTGAAGGTCAAGGCCTGGCTGTGGCAACGCATGGCGCCAATGCGCACGCAAAAGCCGTCCACCGGTGTTTCGGCGGTGCCGAAGCTTGCGCCCTGGCCCAGGATCTTGTTGGTTTCGGCGCCGCCTTTCCACTCTTCCTTGCTCATGCCATTGCCCAGGTCCTTGTCAATCCAGGGAATCAGGCTGCCGCCCAGCGGCACCCCGAAGTTGGCAGTTTCACTGGCGCTCAAGTGTTGTTGCTTGGCCAGGATGCGGCGGTCGATTTCCAGAATGGCGGATTTCGGGTCGTCCAGCAGGGACTTGACCTCGCTGTTGAGGGTGCCGAACTGGGTCAGCAGCTCGCGCATGTGTTGCGCGCCGCCGCCGGAAGCGGCCTGGTAAGTCATGCTGGTCATCCACTCGACCAGGCCGGCTTTGTACAGCGCACCCACACCCATCAACATGCAGCTGACGGTGCAGTTGCCGCCCACCCAGTTGTTGCCGCCTTTGGCCATGGCATTTTGGATGACAGGCAGGTTGACGGGGTCCAGGATGATGACGGCGTCGTCGTTCATGCGCAGGGTGGAGGCCGCGTCAATCCAGTGGCCTGTCCAGCCCGCGGCGCGCAGCTTGGGGAAGACTTCCGAGGTGTAGTCGCCGCCTTGCGCGGTGATGATGATGTCGCACTTCTTGAGGGCCGCTATGTCGAAGGCGTCTTTCAGCGTGGTTTCGTTCTTCGCCTGGGCCGGGGCTTTGCCGCCGGCATTGGAGGTCGAGAAGAAAACCGGTTCGATCAGCTCGAAGTCGCCTTCGGCCTGCATGCGGTCTATCAGCACCGAGCCGACCATGCCGCGCCAGCCGACGAGTCCTGTGAGATTGCCTGTGAGTTTCATGGGTGCCCTTCAAAAAGTACTAAAAAGTAGGCTTTTTCGGTCCGGCTCATCGAGCCAGCGGGCACGACGAACCAGGCTTGCTAGCCTTTAATGGTTGTCGTTTTGGTGATCTGGGTAAAAACCGGCGCCACACTTCCCGCGCGCAAGGCGGCGGGGCAGTGGATGAGTGCGGGGTTTTGACGCATAGGTGTTGATTGTAGCCAGGCTTGCCCTGGCGCGGGCATGGCCCCCGCAGCAAACCGCCGGAACCTCGGCGATTTGCTGCGAAAAAACGTCAGGCCAATGCTTTGACCACGGCATCGCCCATTTGCACCGTGCCGACTTTCGTCGTGCCTTCGCTGTAGATATCGGGCGTGCGCAGGCCTTGGGTCAACACGGCGTCCACGGCTTTTTCGATACGCGCGGCGGCGTCTAGCTGGTTCAGGCTGAAACGCAACATCATGGCCGCGCTCAGGATGGTGGCCAGCGGATTCGCCACGCCTTTGCCGGCGATGTCGGGTGCGCTGCCGTGGCTGGGTTCGTACAGGCCCTGGTTTTTGGTGTTCAGGCTGGCCGACGGCAACATGCCGATGGAGCCGGTCAACATGGCGGCTGCGTCGGACAGGATGTCGCCAAACATATTGCCGGTGACCACCACGTCGAACTTCTTGGGCGCCTTGACCAGTTGCATGGCGGCGTTGTCCACATACATGTGGTCCAGCGCGACGTCGGGGTATTCCTTGCCGACTTCCGAGACCACGTCCTTCCAGAACTGAAAGGTTTCCAGCACATTGGCCTTGTCCACGCTGGTCACACGTTTGCCGCGCTTGCGTGCCGCCTGGAAGGCGACATGGGCGATGCGTTCGATTTCCGGGCGCGAATAACGCATGGTGTCGAAGGCTTCTTCGGCGCCGGGAAAGTGCCCGTCAGTCGCAACACGGCGGCCGCGCGGCTGGCCGAAGTAGATGTCGCCGGTCAGCTCGCGGATGATCAAAATGTCCAGGCCGGACACCAGTTCACGTTTCAGGCTGGAGGCATCCACCAGCTGCGGGTAACAAATGGCCGGACGGAAGTTTGCGAACAGGCCCAGGTTTTTGCGCAGGCCCAGAATGGCCTGCTCAGGACGCAGCGGGCGGTCCAGGGTGTCGTATTTCCAGTCGCCGACGGCGCCGAACAGCACGGCTTCGGCGTCTTTGGCGAGTTGGAGCGTGGCGTCGGGCAGCGGATGGCCGTGGGCGTCGTAGGCGGCGCCGCCGACCAGGGCGGTCTCCATCTCAAACTTCAGGTCGAGGGCGTTCAGGACTTTGACCGCTTCGGCGACGATTTCGGTGCCGATGCCGTCACCCGGGAGAATTGCGATTTTCATGGTTTTACTATGGTTTTTGTAGCTGCTTGCGCCGGTGTATCAAGGGCTGCAGCCATTATTTGCTTAAATTTTCAGAGGTTTATGCACTCAGACGGTTGGCCAACCAGGGTTTGGTCGCCAGCCGTTCGGCTTCAAACGCCTTGATCTTGTCGCTTTGGCGCAAGGTCAGGCCGATGTCGTCGTAACCACCCAGCAGGCAAAACTTCTTGAAGGCCTGCACGTCGAAAGCAATTTCTTCGCCCTGGGGTTTGACGATGACCTGGCGCTCCAGGTCAATCGTCAGTTGGTAGCCCGGGAAAGCCAGCGCTTCGTCGAACAATTGGCCCACCTGCGCTTCGCTGAGCACGATGGGCAACAGACCGTTTTTGAAGCTGTTGTTGAAAAAAATGTCGGCGTAACTGGGCGCGATGATGGCGCGAAAACCGTATTGGTCCAAGGCCCAGGGCGCATGTTCGCGCGAGGAGCCACAGCCGAAGTTTTTGCGCGCCAGCAAAATCGAGGCGCCTTTGTAACGCGGCTGGTTCAGCACGAAGTCCGGATTCGGGCGGCGTGTGCTCGAGTCCTGGCCGGGAAAACCGGCGTCCAGGTAACGCCATTCGTCAAACAGGTTCACGCCAAAGCCGGTCTTTTTGATCGACTTGAGGAACTGCTTGGGGATGATCGCGTCGGTGTCGACGTTTTCGCGGTCCATGGGCGCGACCAGGCCTTTGTGTACGTTGAATTTTTGCATGGTGCGGCCTCTCAGGAAAATTTACGAATATCGACGAAATGCCCGTGCACGGCGGCAGCCGCAGCCATCGCCGGGCTGACCAAATGCGTGCGCCCGCCAGCGCCTTGCCGGCCTTCGAAGTTGCGGTTGCTGGTGGAGGCGCAACGTTCGCCCGGCTCCAGCCGGTCGGCGTTCATGGCCAGGCACATGGAGCAGCCGGGCTCGCGCCATTCAAAACCGGCGGCGACAAAAATCTTGTCCAGGCCTTCACGCTCGGCCTGTTCCTTGACCAGGCCGGAGCCGGGCACCACCATGGCGAGTTTGACGTTGCCGGCGACCTTCTGGCCGATTTTCTGGACCATGGCTGCGGCTTCACGCATGTCTTCGATGCGGCTGTTGGTGCAGGAGCCGATAAACACCTTGTCGATCATGATGTCGTTGATGGCCTTGCCGGGCTGCAGGCCCATGTAGGTCAACGCACGTTCGATGGCGTCGCGTTTGTTGGCGTCTTTTTCCTTGTCCGGATCGGGCACGCGGTCATCGATGGACAAGACCATTTCAGGCGAGGTGCCCCAGGTGACTTGCGGACGGATCTGGCTGGCGTCGAGTTGCACCACGGTGTCGAAGCTAGCATCGGCATCGGACTGCAGCGTGTTCCAGTACTGGACGGCCTGGTCCCACTCGACGCCTGTGGGTGCCAGCGGCCGGCCCTTGACGTAGCTTATGGTTTTCTGGTCCACGGCCACCAGGCCGGCGCGGGCGCCGGCTTCGATCGCCATGTTGCAGACCGTCATGCGGCCTTCCATGCTGAGGGCGCGAATCGCCGAGCCGCCGAATTCAATCGTGTAACCGGTGCCGCCCGCCGTGCCGATTTTGCCAATGATGGCCAGCACGATGTCCTTGCCGGTCAGGCCGGGGGCCAGCGTGCCGTCGACACGCACCAGCATGTTTTTGGCTTTTTTGGCGAGCAGGGTTTGCGTCGCCATCACGTGTTCAACCTCGCTGGTGCCTATGCCGTGCGCCAGCGCGCCAAAAGCACCGTGGGTCGAGGTGTGCGAGTCGCCGCAAACGACTGTCATGCCGGGCAGGGTGGCGCCGCTTTCGGGGCCAATCACATGCACGATGCCCTGGCGTTTGGACAGAAAGGGGAAGTAGGCGGCCGCGCCAAACTCGGCGATGTTGCTGTCCAGCGTGGTGATCTGTTCCTTGCTGACCAGGTCGGTGATGCCGTCGTAGCCCAGTTCCCAGCCGGTGGTGGGTGTGTTGTGGTCGGCGGTGGCGACGATGGAGCTGATACGCCAGACCTTGCGGCCGGCTTCGCGCAGGCCTTCAAAGGCTTGCGGGCTGGTGACTTCGTGCACCAGATGGCGGTCGATGTAAAGAATGGCTGTGCCATCTTCCTCGGTGTGGACGACATGTTCGTCCCAGATCTTGTCGTAAAGAGTGCGTGCCATGGTGTTTCCTTCGTGGTCTTTGATTTTAAGTGGGGGAGGTGGGTGCCGTAGCAACTGCACGGGCGGTGAGGTGATCCACCAGCAGGCGGGCGGTGACGGGCAGGCTGGAGAAGTCGCGTGCGACCAGCTCAATCCGCCGGGATGCCCAGGTATTGGTCAGGGCAATCGATTCGAGTTCGCCGACGCCGTGCATCAGCTCGAAAGCGCGTTGCGGCATCACACCGACACCCAGGCCGTTGTGGATCATGCGGCACATGGCGTCCAGGCCGGTGACATGGATGCGCAGCTTGATGGTGCGGCCGGCCAGCGCGGCGGCATCACGCATGGCGATGTAAATCGAGCTGTTGGAATGCAGGCCCACATGGTCGAACTCCAGGCTGTCTTCAAACGCGATGGCGTCTTGCGCGCCCAGCACATGGCCGCGCGGCACGATCAACACCAGCTGGTCCTGCCGGTAAGGCAGGGTTTGCAAGTCATCGCTGCCATCGGCGGTGTTGCAGATGCCGAGGTCGGCCGCGCCTTCCTGCACGGCACGCACGACTTCCGTGCTCAGGTGTTCTTCCAGGTCAATTTTGACCTCGGGGTGCTGGCGGATGAAAGCGCCCAGGTCTTCCGGCAAAAACTGCACGATGGCCGAAATGCTGGCGTGCACCCGCACATGGCCGCGTACGCCGTCGGCGTATTCGCTGAGTTCGCCCTGCATTTTTTCCAGGCTGAACAAGACCGAACGGGCATGGTGCAACAGGCTTTGGCCGGCGGGCGTCAAGTCGACGCCGCGGGTGTGGCGGTAAAGCAGCGGCGTGTCGAGTGCGGCTTCCAGGTCGGACAGGCGTTTGCTAACGGCCGAGGCCGCAATAAATTCGCGCTCCGCCGCCTTGCCTATGCTGCCGAGCTCACACACGGCGACAAACAGTTGCAGCGAGGTCAGGTCTATGCGGCGGGCGAAGTTGCGTTCGGAGATTTTCATGAAAAAGGCTTAAAGCCATCGCGTTTCACGATGAATCCCTATTTTGAATGCTTATTGATGGCCTTGTCATCGCGGTATGCGATGGGTGGCTTGCCCGGCGGCTGGGGCGGAGTTGGCCTTTTTCTGCAAACTTATAAGCCTTTTAGGCCTCTAGCCCAGAAGGGATGGGCGCAAGCAGCTATAAAAATAATAGCAAAAGAGCTAATCGATGATGTTGCCGGGGTCCAGCGCGCGGACCCGGGGATCGACGTTGTAGCCGCCGAACTCGGTGTAACGCAGCAGATGGCGCTCACATTGGGCGCAATGCCAGACCTCGCAGCGGTTGTAGGGGAAAAACTTGATCGCCACCGGCGCGTCGGGCGAGTCGTAGCGGCTGCCCTGGGGGTGTTTTTCTTCGAAGGTCGCCTCGTCCAGGGCCGGGTCGCACAGTGTGGCGACCAGGTTCATCTGACTGGCGTCCCAGCGGTATTCCGCCAGGCTTTCCCAGCCGGTGCAGGCGCCCAGGGCGCAATTGCAGGCGCGGGCTGGGGTGGGGCGCTTTATGGCCTGGCGTAATTCAGCGGCGGTTTCGAGGTGTTTCACGGGGCGGCTCCGGCGAACGAGGTGAACAGGGCGAACATAAAAAAGCCCGCCGGTGTTGCCACGGGCGGGCTTTGCTTATGCCAACAAGGCGATCAACAGATCAACGTGTGCTGAGCGGCTTCACGTCACGTGCGGTCGAGCCGGTGAACAGCTGGCGCGGGCGGCCGATCTTGTACTCAGGGTCGCTGATCATTTCGTTGAGCTGGGCGATCCAGCCCACGGTGCGGGCCAGCGCGAAGACGGCCGTGAACAGAGGCACGGGAATGCCGATGGCGCGCTGCACGATGCCGGAGTAGAAGTCCACGTTGGGGTAGAGCTTGCGCGAGACGAAATAGTCGTCTTCCAGTGCAATCTTTTCGACTTCCTTGGCCAGCTTGAACAGCGGGTCGTTTTCCAGACCGAGTTCGGCCAGCACTTCGTTGCAGGTTTCCTGCATGAGTTTGGCGCGCGGGTCGTAGTTCTTGTAGACGCGGTGGCCAAAACCCATGAGTTTCACGCCGGACGACTTGTCCTTGACCTTTTCCATGAACTCGCCGACCTTGCTGATGCCGCCCTGGCGCTGGATGTCTTCCAGCATGTTCAGGCAGGCTTCGTTGGCGCCGCCGTGGGCCGGGCCCCAGAGGCAGGCCACACCGGCTGCAATCGCAGCAAACGGGTTGGTGCCGGACGAACCGCACAGGCGCACGGTGGAGGTCGAGGCGTTTTGCTCGTGGTCGGCGTGCAGGATGAAGATGCGGTCCATGGCGCGTTCCAGCACCGGGTTGACCTTGTATTCTTCGCAAGGCGTCGCAAACATCATGTGCAGGAAGTTGCCGGCGTAGCTCAGGTCGTTCTTCGGGTACATGTAGGGCTGGCCCACGG
Organism: Polaromonas potterensis; assembly: GCF_033446725.1. Taxonomy (NCBI): domain Bacteria; kingdom Pseudomonadati; phylum Pseudomonadota; class Betaproteobacteria; order Burkholderiales; family Comamonadaceae; genus Polaromonas; species Polaromonas potterensis. The sequence goes on from NZ_JAWQLX010000007.1 coordinate 209,093, forward strand.
TGTACTTGTAGGCCATGGCGACCAGGGTGGGCATTTTGGCGATCAGGCGGATCGCCGAGATGTCGCGGTGCTCGGGATTCGTGATGTCGGTGCTGTCATGGTAGAAGGCCGACAGGGCGCCGACCAGGCCGGTCATGATGGCCATCGGGTGTGCATCACGGCGGAAACCACGCAGGAAAAATTGCATCTGCTCGTTGACCATGGTGTGGTTGGTCACGCGGGCGGTGAAATCCTTCTTCTGCTCGCCATTGGGCAGCTCTCCGTAGAGCAGCAGGTGGCAGGTCTCCATGAAGTCGCAGTTGGTGGCCAACTGCTCGATCGGGTAGCCGCGGTACAGCAACTCGCCCTTGTCACCGTCGATGTAGGTGATGGCGGACTGGCACGATGCGGTCGACAGAAAGCCCGGATCGTAGGTGAACATGCCGGTCTGGGCATACAGCTTGCGGATATCGACCACGTCGGGACCGACGTTGCCGTGGTACACCGGCAAATCGACACTGGGGCTGCCGTTGCTGAAGGTGAGGGTGGCTTTGTTGTCAGCGAGTTTCATTTCTACTTTCTTTCTACGTCAATTCAATGAAGGGCAGTCACCGGGCAAGTGACGGAACCCGCATCATGGTTAACACTTCCAGCGCTTCAGGGGTTGAAGCACTGGCGTCGGAAATTTCACCGGGCTCTTTACGTTTTAGCAGCAAGTCCAGCAGGTCGTTGTCAGACAAATCCATCAGATCGCTGAGGCCTTTTGCAAGCCTGACGGTGAGGGTGGATTCGTATTTGAGGAAGAACTTTTCGACGAACAAATCGTTCTCCAGCAAACCGCGGCGGCAACGCCACTTGAGTTTGCTCAGGGCGCGTTCGTCGAGCAGAGGGGATACCTCTGTGTCAAGCGAGGGTACGACGCCATTTTCCGACGGGCCGCCCCTAGGAAAATGCGCCCCCTCGGGGGGCAGCGTGGTACACGCAGTGACAAGCGTGGGGGCCATATTTAGACAGTCCGCAGGACCATCATTTCCTTGATCTTGCCGATGGCCTTGCTGGGGTTCAGACCCTTGGGGCAGACATCGACGCAGTTCATGATGGTGTGGCAGCGGAACAGGCGGTAAGGGTCTTCCAGGTTGTCCAGGCGCTCGGCCGTGGCTTCATCGCGGCTGTCGGCGATAAAACGGTAGGCTTGCAGCAGGCCGGCCGGGCCGACAAACTTGTCCGGGTTCCACCAGAAGCTGGGGCAGGAGGTGGAGCAGCTGGCGCACAAAATGCACTCGTACAAGCCGTTGAGCTCGTCGCGCTCTTCCGGGCTTTGCAGGCGCTCTTTTTCGGGCGGCACATTGTCGTTGATCAAATAAGGCTTGATCGAGTTGTACTGCTTGAAGAAGTCGGTCATGTCGACGATCAAATCGCGCACGACCGGTAGGCCGGGCAGCGGCTTGAGCACGATGGTGCCCTTGAGCGTGTTCATGTTGGTCAGGCAGGCCAGGCCGTTCTTGCCATTAATGTTCATGGCGTCCGAGCCGCAAACACCTTCGCGGCAGGAGCGGCGAAAGCTGATGGATGGGTCCTGCGCCTTGAGTTTCATCAAGGCGTCCAGCAACATGCGTTCGTGGCCATCGAGTTCAACCTCGATGGTTTGCATGTAAGGCTTGGCGTCGGTATCCGGGTCGTAGCGGTAAATCTGGAAGGTACGTTTGGTCATGTGGGTTCTCGCTTCTTGTTCGTCGCAGGGCCGGGTTTAGAACGTGCGCGTTTTCAGCGGAACGGACTCGACCGTCAGCGGTTTCATCTGCACGGGCTTGTAAGCCAGGCGGTTGCCTTCGCTGTACCACAGGGTATGTTTGTGCCAGTCGGTGTCGTTGCGGCCGTTCGGATGTTCAGGCGTATCGCCGTAATCGTCCACAGAGTGCGCGCCGCGGCTTTCCTTGCGGGCGGCAGCCGACACGATGGTCGCTTGCGCGGCCTCGATCAGGTTCTCAACTTCGAGTGCTTCGATGCGGGCGGTGTTGAAGATCTTGGACTTGTCCTTCAGGCCAATGCTGGCCACGCGTGCGCGCATGGCGGCGATCTTGGCCACGCCTTCGTCCAGGATGGCCTGGGTGCGGAACACACCGGCGTGCTGCTGCATGGCCGCGCGGATGTCGTTGGCCACGTCCTGGGCGTATTCGCCGTCGGTGGCGTTGTCCAGGCGGGCGATACGCGCCAGCGTGGCGTCGGCCGCGTCGGCGGGCAGGGGCTTGTGCGTCGGGTTGGTTTTGTTGAATTCAACAATGTGGTTGCCGGCGGCCTTGCCGAAGACCAGCAAGTCCAGCAGCGAGTTGGTGCCCAGGCGGTTGGCGCCGTGCACCGACACGCAGGAGCATTCACCCACCGCGTACAGGCCGTTGACGACTTCGCTCTTGTTATCGGCGTTTTGTGTGACCACCTGGCCGTGGATGTTGGTCGGAATGCCGCCCATCTGGTAATGGATGGTGGGCACCACGGGAATGGCTTCCTTGGTGATGTCCACGTTGGCAAAGTTGTGACCGATTTCCAGCACCGAAGGCAGGCGCTTGGCGATCGCGTCCACGCCCAAATGGGTCATGTCCAGCAGGATGTAGTCCTTGTTCGGACCGCAACCACGGCCTTCCTTGATTTCCTGGTCCATGGAGCGCGACACAAAGTCACGGGGGGCCAGGTCTTTCAGGGTGGGCGCATAACGCTCCATGAAACGTTCGCCATTGCTGTTGCGCAAAATCGCGCCTTCGCCGCGGCAGCCTTCGGTCAACAACACGCCCGCGCCGGCCACGCCGGTGGGGTGAAACTGCCAGAATTCCATGTCTTCCAGGGGGATGCCGGCACGTGCCGCCATGCCCAGGCCGTCGCCGGTGTTGATGAAGGCGTTGGTGGATGCGGCGAAGATTCGACCGGCACCGCCGGTGGCCAGCATGGTGGTCTTGGCTTCGAAGATGTGAACGTCGCCGGTTTCCATTTCGATGGCGGTGACGCCAACCACGTCGCCAGCGGCGTCGCGAATCAGGTCCAGAGCCATCCATTCGACGAAGAAGCTGGTTTTTTCCTTGACGTTTTGCTGGTACAGCGTGTGCAGCATGGCATGACCGGTGCGGTCAGCGGCGGCGCAAGCGCGCTGCACCGGCTTTTCGCCGTAGTTGGCGGTGTGGCCGCCAAAGGGGCGCTGGTAAATCGTGCCATCGGCGTTGCGGTCAAACGGCATGCCCATGTGTTCCAGGTCATAGACGACCTTGGGCGCTTCACGGCACATGTATTCGATCGCGTCCTGGTCGCCGAGCCAGTCGGAACCCTTGACGGTGTCGTAAAAATGGTAGTGCCAGTTGTCCTCGGACATGTTGCCGAGCGAGGCGCCGATGCCGCCCTGGGCCGCGACGGTGTGCGAACGGGTCGGGAAGACCTTGGACAACACAGCGACATTCAGGCCGGCGCGGGCCAGTTGCAGCGAGGCGCGCATGCCGGAGCCGCCGGCCCCGACGATCACCACGTCAAATTTTCGTTTGGGAAGCTTGGAAGTTGCAGTCATGATTGTTTTTACAGTCGGTCGTCAGAGGTGTGGACTAGAGGGCTCAGAAGCGCCACAGGACTTGAATGGCCCAGCCGGCGCAAGCGACCAGCCACACGATGGTGAACACTTCCAGCAGCAGGCGCAGCCAGACGGGCTTGACGTAGTCCATCCAGACGTCGCGCATGCCGACCCAGACGTGGTACAGCAGGGCGATGATGACCACAAAGGTCAAAACCTTCATCCACTGCGCCGAGAAAATGCCGGCCCACTGGTCGTAGCCGATGGGGCCGCTGGTGAAAATCACCTGGCCCAGCAGCAAGACGGTAAAGAGGGCCATCAAGGCCGCGGTGATGCGCTGGCTGAGCCAGTCGCGCAGGCCGTAGTGGGCGCCGACAACCAGGCGTTTGGAGCCGTAATTCACAGACATGGGATGCTCCTTCTTATTAGTAGAGGCCAAACAGCTTGGCGCCCAGCACCAGCGTCAAGGCGATGCTGAGGGCCAGCGTGAGCAAGGCGGTGGTTTTGCCGAACTGGTTGCTCAGCGTGTGGGTCACGTCCATATAAAGATGGCGCAGACCGGCGATGAAGTGGTGCAGGTAGGCCCAGATCAGCGCCAGGACGACCAGTTTCCAGACAAATCCCGGCAAACCCAACATGCCGACATTGAAAGCGGCCTTGAAACGTTCGAATGAAATTTCGGAAGAAATTGAGGTATCAAACATCCAGATGATGAAGGGCATCAGCAGGAACATGATGGCGCCGCTGGCGCGGTGCAGGATGGAAACCCAGGCCGCCGGTGTCATGCGGTAGGTCGTCAGGTCTGTAAAGGCGTTGATATTGCGGAATTCAGGCCGCTTGGGACGCTGTTTGGAGGCCAGCTCTGTCATTGTTAGGCTTTCGTGGGAGGTCTGGTAACTGGTTGGTAACTGCCAGGCAATTACAACGAAGAACATGCAAATTCTATTGCAACGCAACAAGCCTACGTGCAAACCCTTGGTCTTGCTTGATGAAAGCCATCAACTAAGCTCGTTTTTGTAGTGGTGAGTGTCGGTTTTATACAGGCCGCGGCGCAATTCCATGGGGGTGTCGTTGTAGGTGAACGCGGTGCGTTCCACGCTCAACAGCGGCGTGCCGGTGGCGACATCCAGCAGTTGTGCCGCCGCGGCATCGGCCGCAACGGCCCGGATTTTTTCCTCGGCCCGCACCATGCGCACGCCGAATTCGGTTTCAAACAGGGCGTACATCGGTCCGCGGTAGTCCGCCAGCCGGTCCGCCGTCAGGCCTTTGAACGGGCCGCCCGGCAACCACAGGTCTTCCAGAATCGTCGGTGCGCCCTGAAAGGACAAGACGCGGCGCACTTGCAGCACTGCATCGCCGCTGCGCAAGGCCAGCGCCCGGGCAATGTCGGCCGGTGCGCGCAGCCGTTTGCAGTCGATGATCTGGCGTTCGGCCGGTCCTTCGCTGCTGGCGTCGCCGCTTTCCGGCATCAGGCGCAAAAAGCGGTATTGCACATGGTGTTCGGCGTGGGTGGCGACAAACGTGCCCTTTCCTTGGCGGCGGACCACCAGGTTTTCGGCGGCCAATTCGTCGATGGCCTTGCGCACCGTGCCCTGGCTGACGCGAAAACGTGCGGCCAGGTCCATTTCGCTGGGAATCATTTCGCCCGGTTTCCACTCGCCGGCCTGCAGGCTTTGCAGGATCAGCGACTTGATCTGCTGGTACAGCGGGCTGAAAGCCGGCGCAATCGTGCCCGCCTCGGCAGGGATGGCGCTAGGGTCTGGCAGGGGGCTGGTGTGGGTCGCCATGGAATGCACTCGGATTAGGTGTGAATCATATCTTATATAAGACATAAGACAAATTGACGCCTCAGGGTTTTCGAGCGTAAAATCTTGGGCTGAGTTGAACGCAAAGCTGGCCCCGGTGTGACGCAGTTCACATGTGTTTCCAGGTGACTCCAGCCGCGCAAGCTACCTCATTCTTATCCCTATCACCGATTTAAACCTTCCTGGAGTCATCAATCATGAGCAAAAAACCCGTCCGTGTTGCCGTTACAGGGGCCGCTGGTCAAATCGGTTACGCCTTGCTGTTCCGCATCGCTTCCGGCGAAATGCTGGGCAAAGACCAGCCCGTCATCCTGCAATTGCTGGAAGTGCCGGTTGAAGGCCCGCAAAAAGCGCTCAAGGGCGTGATGATGGAACTCGACGATTGCGCTTTCCCGCTGCTCGTGGAAATGACAGCGCATGGCGACCCGATGACCGCCTTCAAGGATGCCGACTACGCGCTGCTGGTTGGCTCGCGTCCGCGTGGCCCTGGCATGGAACGTGCCGAATTGCTGGCCGTCAATGGCGCCATTTTCACGGCACAAGGCAAGGCCCTGAACGCTGTCGCCAGCCGCAACGTCAAGGTGCTGGTGGTCGGCAACCCGGCCAACACCAACGCCTACATCGCCATGAAGTCGGCACCTGATCTGCCACGCAAGAATTTCACCGCCATGCTGCGCCTGGACCACAACCGCGCTGCCAGCCAGCTTGCCGCCAAAACCGGCAAGGCCGTGGCCGACATCGAAAAACTCACGGTCTGGGGCAACCACTCGCCCACGATGTACGCCGACTACCGTTTCGCCACCATCAATGGCGAAAGCGTCGCCACGATGATCAACGACCAGGAATGGAACGCCAACACCTTCCTGCCCACCGTCGGCAAACGCGGCGCGGCCATCATCGAAGCCCGCGGGTCCTCGTCGGCCGCGTCGGCTGCCAACGCCGCCATTGACCACATGCGCGACTGGGCCCTGGGCACCAACGGCAAGTGGGTCACCATGGGTATTCCGTCGGACGGCCAGTACGGCATTCCGAAAGACACCATGTTCGGTTTCCCCGTGACCTGCGAAGGCGGCGAATACAAGCTGGTCGACGGCCTGGCGATTGATGCTTTCTCGCAAGAACGTATCAACAAGACCCTGGAAGAGTTGCAGGGCGAGCAGGCCGGCGTTGCCCACTTGCTCTAAAGCAGTGAACATAGTGCGTCGCGCCGGGCCGCCCCAAGCAAGCACAGCCCCCTCGGGGGGCAGCGCATTACACGAAGTGAAAAGCGTGGGAGCACCTAATCTCCGCGCCGGGCCGCCCCAAGCAAGCACAGCCCCCTCGGGGGGCAGCGCAGCACACGCAGTGGCAAGCGTGGGGGCCAGTGCCCACCCCCGCGAAGTTCTCCTTGGCGCCCAGGCTGCCGCAGGTTTCTTGCCTGTCTGCGACCACTACAGTGGTGTCGAAGCACGTATGCGCAAAAGCCTGCAACTGCAGGCCGAGATGATGGAAGAGTTCGGCGCCTGCGTGTTTGACGTGACGCTGGACTGCGAAGACGGCGCACCCGTGGGTGGCGAAGCCGACCATGCGGCCATGGTGGTGGCGCTGGCGGTGCTTGCCGCTGACAAGGCCCGGGTTGCTGTGCGTGTGCACCCTGTGGATCATCCGGCTTTCGAGGCGGACATGTCCCTGATTGCCGGCAAGTTGTCGCGCCAGCTGTGCCACATCATGGTGCCCAAGGTCGAATCGCTGGACGATGTGCTTCGGGCCGAGCAGGCCCTGCTGGCCGCATCGGCTGACAACGTGCCCTTGCATGTGCTGGTGGAGTCGCCGCTGGCCGTGCGCAACGTTTTCGAGATTGCCGCCCATCCGCGTGTGCAGTCCATCAGTTTTGGTCTGATGGATTTTGTTTCCGCCCATGGCGGGGCGATCCCTGCCGACGGCATGAGCGGCAAGGGCCAGTTCACACATCCGCTGGTTGTGCGCGCCAAGCTTGAAATCGCATCGGCCTGCCATGCCTACGGCAAAGTGCCGTCGCACTGCGTGGTCACGGAATTCAAGGACGTGGCCGCGATGGCCGGTGCCGCCCGGCAGGCGGCCCGTGAATTCGGCTACACCCGGATGTGGAGCATTCACCCGAACCAGATCCGACCCATCCTGGAGGCCTTTGCCCCGGATCAGCGCGAGATTGAAAACGCTACAAAAATAATAGCTGCTGCCGCCCGTGCTGATTGGGCGCCCATTAGTTTTGACGGTAGCCTGCACGACCGTGCGAGTTACCGTTTTTTCTGGCAGGTGCTGGAACGCGCCCACCAGACTGGCCGTGTGTTGCCGCCCGAGGCGCGGGGTTACTTTGCCGCTGCCGCCTCCTGATGTATTGATTGATTTGGTCCATTGTTTTCAAGGAAAACCCGTGAAACTTATTCTTGCCTCCGCGATGATTTTTGCCGCGCCCGCCCTGTTGCTGGCGCAGACCGACCAGCCCGCCAAAGCGGCGCCTAAAGCGGCCGTCAAGGCCGCGGCAGCGGACGCCACCCCGGCGCCCAAACCCCGCGCCCCGATCCGTCGCTCTGCCGCCAAAGCAGTGGAAGAAGTGACACCTATCGACGACGATCCCAATGTGACCCTGACGGCAGGTGACCTGGAAATCGCCAAACGGGTATACATGGGCCTGATTCCTTGCGAGTTGGGCGCCGCTGTCACCATCACGGCCAGCGAGAAACGCCCGGGCTTTTTCCTGGTGCAGACCGGGAAAATGCGTTTCCGCATGCACCCGGTGGAAAGCCGGACCGGCGCGATCCGCCTGGAAGACGCCCGTGCCGGCGCCATGTGGCTGCAGTTGGGCAACAAGTCCATGTTGATGAGCCAGAAGCTGGGTCAGCGCCTGGCCGATGAATGTATGAGCCCGGCGCAAGTCACCTTTGCCGATGAACTCAAGCGCAACCCGCGCCCCAGCATCCTGGATGCGCCTGTTGCCGTTCCCGCAGCCGTCAAAGCCGCACCTTGACCGTTTTTTTGAATACAGGAGAAAAAACCCCATGATGTCCGAATTCATCCAGACCTATCGCAACCACGTCGCAGAACGCGCCGCGCTGGGTATTCCACCGCTGCCGCTGTCGGCCAAACAAACCGGCGAAGTGATCGAGTTGCTGAAAAACCCGCCCCAGGGCGAAGAAGCCTTTCTGGTCGAGCTGATCACGCACCGCGTGCCGGCCGGCGTCGATGACGCCGCCAAGGTCAAGGCCAGCTACCTGGCGGCTGTGGCACACGGCACGGAAACATGCGCGCTGATCTCGCGCGAACACGCCACACAACTGCTGGGCACCATGCTGGGCGGCTACAACATCAGCCCCATGATTGCATTGCTCGACGACGCGCAAGCCAGCGTGGCCACACAAGCCGCCGCCGGCCTGAAGAACACCTTGCTGATGTTCGACCAGTTCCATGACGTCAAGGAAAAAGCCGACAAGGGCAACAGCTACGCCAAGGCCGTGCTGCAAAGCTGGGCCGATGCCGAGTGGTTCACCAGCCGCCCTGAAGTGCCCGAGTCCATCAAGCTGACCATCTTCAAGGTGGCTGGCGAGATCAATACCGACGACCTGTCGCCCGCGCCCGACGCCTGGAGCCGCCCCGACATTCCGCTGCACGCCCTGGCCATGCACAAGAATGCACGCCCCGGCGTCACGCCCGAGGAAGACGGCAAACGCGGTCCGATCAAGTTCATCGAAGAACTCAAAGCCAAGGGCAACCTCGTGGCCTACGTCGGCGACGTCGTCGGTACCGGTTCCTCGCGCAAATCCGCCACCAACTCCGTGTTGTGGTTCACCGGCCAGGACATTCCCTTTGTGCCGAACAAGCGTTTTGGCGGCGTCTGCCTGGGCTCGAAAATCGCTCCGATTTTCTACAATACCATGGAAGACTCGGGCGCGCTGCCTATCGAACTCGACGTGAGCCAGATGGCCATGGGCGACGTGATCGAGCTGCGTCCCTACGACGGCAAGGCCTTGAAAGACGGCCAGGTGGTTGCCGAGTTCAAGCTGAAAAGCGAGGTGCTGTTTGACGAAGTGCGCGCCGGTGGCCGTATTCCGCTGATCGTCGGTCGCGGCCTGACCGCCAAGGCGCGCTTCGCGTTGGGCCTGCCGCTGTCGACCCAGTTCCGTTTGCCGCAAGATCCGGTCAACAACGGCCGTGGTTTCACACTGGCGCAAAAAATGGTCGGCCGTGCGGTCGGTCTGCCAGAAGGCCAGGGCGTGCGCCCCGGTACCTATTGCGAACCCAAGATGACGTCTGTCGGCTCGCAGGACACCACCGGCCCGATGACCCGCGACGAGCTGAAAGACCTGGCTTGCCTGGGTTTCAGCGCCGACCTGGTGATGCAGTCCTTCTGCCACACGGCGGCTTATCCCAAGCCTGTGGACGTGAAGATGCACCATGAGTTGCCCGACTTCATGAGTGACCGCGGCGGTATCCCACTGCGTCCGGGCGACGGCATCATCCACAGCTGGCTCAACCGCATGTTGCTGCCTGACACCGTCGGTACCGGCGGCGACAGCCACACGCGTTTCCCCATCGGTATCAGCTTCCCGGCCGGTTCCGGCCTGGTGGCGTTCGGCGCCGCCACCGGCGTCATGCCGCTGGACATGCCGGAGTCGGTGCTGGTGCGTTTCAAGGGCGAGATGCAGCCAGGCATCACCCTGCGTGACCTGGTCAACGCGATTCCGCTGTACGCCATCAAGGCTGGTTTGCTGACCGTCGCCAAGCAGGGCAAGAAAAACATTTTCTCGGGCCGCATTCTCGAAATCGAAGGGCTGCCCGATCTGAAAGTCGAGCAGGCGTTTGAACTGAGCGATGCCTCGGCCGAACGTTCCGCCGGCGGCTGCACGGTGCACCTGAACAAGGAACCCATCATCGAGTACATCACCAGCAACATCACCATGCTGAAGTGGATGATTGCAACCGGTTACTCGGACGTGCGCACCATCAAGCGCCGCATCGCCGCCATGGAAGCCTGGCTGGCCGACCCGCAGCTGCTCAAGGGCGACGCGGATGCGGAATACGCTGCCGTGATCGAGATCGACCTGGCCGACATCCATGAGCCTATCGTGGCCTGCCCGAACGACCCGGACGATGTGAAGACCTTGGCCGACGTGGCTGGCGCGAAGATCGATGAAGTCTTCATCGGCAGCTGCATGACCAACATCGGCCACTTCCGCGCGGCGTCCAAGCTGCTCGAAGGCAAGCGCGACATCCCCGTCAAACTCTGGATGGCGCCGCCGACCAAGATGGATGCCAAACAACTGACCGAAGAAGGCCATTACGGTGTGCTGGGTTCGGCAGGTGCGCGTATGGAAATGCCGGGTTGCAGCCTGTGTATGGGCAACCAGGCACAGGTCAAAGAGGGCGCCACGGTGTTCTCCACTTCGACGCGTAACTTCCCGAACCGTCTGGGCAAAAACTCCAACGTCTACCTGGGTTCCGCCGAACTGGCCGCGATCTGCTCCAAGCTGGGCCGTATCCCGACCAAGGCCGAATACATGGCCGACATGGGCGTGTTGACCGCTGCCAGTGACACCGTGTACCAGTACCTGAACTTTGACCAGGTCAAGGATTACACGGACATGGCGGACACGGTGAAGGACGGCGTGCCGGCTTAATAGAGTTGACGCGCTTCGTGAAAAAGCGGCCTTCGGGCCGCTCTTTTTTATGTCATTCCGGGCTCGACCCGGAATCCATCTTCACTACGCCAAAAACCTCAGCCCGGCAATAGCGCACTGCTATACCTTAACGTCGCAGCTCAGACGCCGCCGATCAACGGCAGGGACGCAAAGTGCGAAGCACTTTGTCGGTCGTTCTGGAGCCGCTTGTTAGATGGCGCAGTGCCTACCTCGGCGTATGAAAGCCAACCCAGCAGGGTGGCAACTACTACTGCTGCAATTCCCTGCCGGAACAACCGACGCGCACTCAATGAACTCGCGCCATCGTCCGATGACGCAGGCGCGATGCCATTCAATGTGATACCGAATAGAACTGCAGTGAAGAATGGCGGGTTAATGCTGTTTCCCAGAAATCTGTGCAGGAGCATGTTGGCCAAAGCAACTACGAAAACTAGCAAGACCCATCCCCAGCCAAAGCGAGGAGCTAACTTGCTGTACGTGACGCGTGCAACAGTAAACAAAATAAATGCGCCGACCAACACTTGAACTAAGGCCCATACAAAATTCATCGCTTTACCTCGATGCTTTCTAACTTCGATATGTCTCGAAAAACTGCAGAAATTTCCGGTGGACTACCGGATAACGTTGCTTGCAGTTTCCAAGCTTCTTCATGAAGGACAAGCGGTTACACCAACGAACTGAAAGGACGTACAGGTATTCTGAATTCCACAAGGTGCCGCCCCATTGAACGCGAGGCCAGAGGACAAGGTTCATCACGCCACCTCCCGCAATTCATACCCCGCAATCAGCAAGTCCGCAGGCAAATCAAGCCCAGCAGACAAGCGCCGAATCATTTCCAGTGACAAGGGGCGCACGCGGTTGAGCACTTCAGCCACGCGGGCGCGTGAGCCGATGTAGGGCTCCAGGTCCTTGCGGGTCAACTGGCGCGCTTCCATCACATGCAGCAGCAGGCTGACAGGGTCCACCTGCGGCACGGTGATGTGTTTCTTTTCGTATTCTTCGACCAGCAGGCTCAGTACTTCCAACTCGTCTGCTTCGGTCGACCTGGGTTTGGCATCCCACACCGCGTCTATGCGTTGCAGCGCCGCGCGGTAGTCGGCTTTGGTACGGATGGGGTGAATGTTCATGATGGCTTTACACCTTAATTTAGACCTTGCTGGCGTCGATCTGGTCGTATTGGCGATGGGTTCCGATGAAGCGGACGTAAGCGATTTGCCGGTTGTAGTGCATCGCCACGATCAGGCGATAGTCGTTGCCCTTGACGTTGAACACCACCCGGTTACCCGGCAGAAAGCTGGCATGGCGGTAAGCCGCCTTCACGTCCGCGGGCGAGGCCCAATGGACGCGGGCGACGATGGCATACCAGGCGCTCAGCGGCTCCAGTGCGTCGGGGTGTTTGACCCAGAAGTCGCGCAGGGTGCCCAAGGCGATGATTCGCATGACTGAACTCTACCATGTTCCCGTTTTGGGAGCAATGAAGGATCAACTGGGTGAGCGGCAGTGCGCCAATGAGAAGAGGCCCTGCAGTTTTCTGACAGAGCAGGGCCTTGCTCTTTTCGAAAGTCGCAGCTCGCTACAAGCCTCCGGCAGCGGGTGGCTGTGCCGCCTGCCGTCGGCGTGACGGTGGGGGGCTTCAGATGCCGCTGCAGTAGCAGGCAATGCCCCATGCCAGCTGTCGTTCAGAGGCCGACCGGCGCTCGAATTGAAGACTCAATAGTGCCTCCAGCCCATATCCGGTGGACGCAAGCAGCTATTTAATTGGTAGCGAACAAGCCGCCCTCAGGCTGGCGCCATCAAGGCCTGCAGGGCTTGCCGGGTGAAGTCATCAGCCGGGAAAAACGTTTCCATGGCCAGCTCCTGCAGGGTGACATCCACCGGTGTGCCGAAGATGGTGGTGGTGCTGATGAAGCTGAGCACGCCTGTCGGCGTCGTGAACTTGAAAGGCATGACCACACCCGCGTGTTCGCCTTCCAGGTGTTGGTGGCTGCCTTCGGGCACCGGGTAGGCGCGTAATTCTTCCAGTAAATCGACGAGTACCGGGTCGGCCGTCGCCGTGATCTGCTGGCGCAGGCGCTCGAACAGGTGGGCCCGCCACTGCACCAGGTTGGCGATGTTCGGGGCCAGTCCCAGCGGGTGCAGGCTCAGACGCAACACATTGACCGTGCCTTGCCGCAGCGACGCATCGGCGCCGGCCATCAGCAGCGGCACCATGCGATTCGCCGCGACCAGGTTCCAGTGCCGGTCAATCGCCAGCGCGGGGTAGGGCTCGTGGCTTTGGAGTATCAGTTCGACCGCCTGCCGCGCGGCGTCCAGGGCCGGATCGTCCAGCGGGCGTTCACGGTACATGGGCGCGTAACCGGCGGCCACCAGCAAGGTGTTGCGCTCGCGCAGCGGGATGTCCAGGCGCTCGGACAGGCGCAGCACCATCTCGCGGCTGGGGCTGGCCCGGCCGGTTTCGACAAAACTCAGGTGCCGGGTCGAGATGTCGGCTTCGCTGGCCAGGTCCAGCTGGCTCAGGCGCCGGTGCTGGCGCCAATGGCGCAGGTGTTCGCCAAAGGCTTGCGGGCTGGTACGCGAAGGCCGGGCAGGGGTGTGAGGGCTGGTCAACATGGCGCCATCGTAAGCCAGGCCGGCCGCCGCGCCATTACCTCCCAGGTTATCGACGGGCTGCAGCGGTGAGGCAATGATGGCTGCCATGGATTGCGGGTCTAGCCCGCCATGACAAGGCTGTCATCCCGGGCCTGACCCGGGATCCATGCACCGATGAACCAACCCAGGAGTTTCACCATGTCGATTTTTGCTTCCCCCCGTTTTCTGTGTCGTATCTTGTGGCTGGACGCTGCCACCGGTGTGGCCACCGGCGCGCTGCAACTGCTGCTGCCCGGCTTTCTGGCCGGTTTGCTGGGCCTGCCAGAAGGTTTGCTGGTGGCTTCGGGCTGGTTGCTGTTGGTTTATGTGGCGGGCATCAGCTTTATCGCCACGCGGCAGTTTGTACACGCCGAGCTGGTCTGGGTCTTGATTGCGGCCAACCTGTTGTGGGTGCTGGGCTGCCTGGCACTGCTTTTTGGCGGGCTGGTGACGCCGACCTTGCTGGGCCAGGTGTTTATCGCTGTTCAGGCCGTGGCCGTGGGCTTGCTGGCTGAGCTGCAATGGTTTGGCCTGCGTAAAACCGCTGTGCAACACGCCTGGTGAGTGCCAGCAGGCAGGGCCAAGCCTGCGCGGACTGCCCCTGCGGGAGGACTTTCTTGTATGCTGTGGAGTGTGGCGATCACGCGAGGTGTTCGCCCACTCCCTTCCCCTTAGAAAGTCTTTTTCATGACACGCGTTTTCAATTTCAGCGCCGGCCCGGCCACCCTTCCTGAACCCGTTCTGCGCCAGGCGGCCGCAGAAATGCTGGACTGGAACGGTTCCGGCATGTCGGTGATGGAAATGAGCCACCGCGGCAAGGAGTTCATCTCCATCTGCACCCAGGCGGAAGCGGACTTTCGCGAGCTGCTGGCCATTCCGGCCAACTACAAGGTGTTGTTTCTGCAAGGCGGCGGTTTGGGGCAAAACGCCTGCATCCCGATGAACCTCTTGCGCGGCCATGCCAGCGCGGACTTCATCAACACCGGTGAGTGGATGAAAAAATCCATCAAGGAAGCCAAAAATTATTGCCAGGTCAATGTGGCCGCCAGCGCCGAAGCCACGGGTTTCACCAGCGTGCCCAAGTTCGACACCTGGAAGCTGGACCCGAACGCGGCTTATGTGCATATCTGCTCCAACGAAACCATAGGCGGTGTCGAGTACCACTGGACGCCGGACACCGGCGCCGTGCCGCTGGTGGCCGACATGTCGTCCAACATCCTGTCGCGGCCCATCGATGTCAGCCGTTACGGCCTGATTTATGCGGGTGCGCAGAAAAACATAGGCGGCGCGGGCCTGACCTTGGTGATCGTGCGCGAAGACCTGATCGGCCATGCCATGCAACACACACCGTTTGTGTTTGACTACAAACAGCAGGCCGACAACGACTCGATGTACAACACGCCGCCGACCTACGCGATTTACATCGCCGGCCTGGTGTTCAAACACATCAAAGCGCTGGGTGGCCTGAAAGCCATGGAAGCCCACAACCGCCACAAGGCTGCGCTGCTGTATGACTACCTGGATGCGACCTCGTTTTACAGCAACCCGGTGGCGCCCGAAGACCGTTCGCTGATGAACGTGCCTTTCAAGCTCAAGGACGAATCGCTGGACGAGGCTTTCCTCAAAGGTGCGCAGGCACGCGGCATGGTGCAGCTCAAGGGCCACCGCTCGGTCGGCGGCATGCGGGCCTCGATTTACAACGCGATGCCGGTCGAAGGCGTGCAGGCCTTGGTGGCCTACATGAAGGAGTTTGAGGCCAGCCATGCCTGAGGGCCTGCCGGCGCGGCGCTTCGAGATTCTGGTCTTGAACCAGATTTCAGCCAATGGCCTGAAGCGCCTGCCGGCAGAGCGTTACAGCGTCGGCAAAGACTTTTCTCGGCCTGACGCCGTGTTGCTGCGTTCGGCCGACATGCACGGCATGACGGTCCCCGACAGTGTGCAGGCCATCGCCCGCGCCGGTGCCGGCACCAACAACATCCCGGTCCCCGCCATGAGTGCGCGCGGCGTGCCGGTGTTTAATGCGCCGGGTGCCAACGCCAACGCCGTCAAGGAGTTGGTGCTGACCGGCATGTTGCTGGCGGCGCGCAATATCGCGCCGGCGCTGCGTTTTGTCGGCAGCCTGGACAGCAGCCGATCCGACATGGACAAGCTCGTGGAAGAGGGCAAGAAAAACTTTGCCGGTTTTGAGCTGGCCGGCCACACCCTGGGCATTGTGGGCCTGGGCAAGGTTGGTTGCCTGGTGGCCGATGCGGCCATCAAGCTGGGCATGCAGGTGCTGGGTTACGACCCCGACATCACGGTGGACGCGGCCTGGAGCTTGCCGGCCCAGGTCAAAAAAGCCGGCAGCGTGGCCGAGGTGCTGAAAAACGCGCACTTTGTCACCCTGCATGTGCCGCTGGTGCAGGCCACGCGTGACCTGGTGCATGTCGACAACCTCAAACTCATGGGCCAGGGCGCGGTGTTGCTGAATTTCTCGCGCGAAGGGGTGGTCAGCGAAAGCGCGGTGCTGGCCGCCCTGGATGCAAAACAGCTGGGCTGGTATGTCTGCGACTTTCCTTCCGCGGCCCTGAACCACCACGAGCGCGTGATTGCACTGCCGCACCTGGGTGCGTCCACCCGCGAAGCCGAAGAAAACTGCGCCATCATGGTGGCCGACCAGTTGCGCGACTACCTGGAACACGGCAACGTGATCAATGCCGTCAACTTTCCCGCGGTGGTCATGGCGCGCGAATCCGCCTTTCGCGTGGCGATTGCCAATGCCAATGTGCCGAATATGCTGGGGCAAATTTCCACCGCCATGGCCCAGGCCGGCCTGAACATCCACACCATGGTCAACAAGTCGCGCGGCGACATGGCTTACACGCTGGTTGATGTGGACAGCCCGGTCTCGGGGGTGGTGCTGGACCAGCTCCGTGCCATCAGCGGCGTGTTGGGTGTGCGTTATCTGCCTGATCCGGATCACCAGGCGCTGCGGCCCGCAGCTTAAGCCCTGTCCTTGCGATGAGAAACCTGACAGCGTGACAATAGTGTCAAAACCACAAGACTAGGAGTTCACCATGGCCCACGAGTTCGCCTCCACCCTGAAGACCTTCAAGACCGCTTCCGGCAAGACCGGCAAGTTTTATTCGCTGCCCGCGCTGGCCAAACAGTTTCCCAAAATCTCGCGCCTGCCGGTGTCCATGCGTATCGTGCTGGAGTCCGTGCTGCGTAACTGCGACGGCAAAAAAGTCAGCGCCGAACATGTCAAGCAACTGGCCAACTGGTTTCCCAACGCCGACCGCACCGAAGAAATCCCTTTCGTGGTCTCGCGTGTGGTCTTGCAGGATTTCACCGGCGTGCCACTGCTGGCCGACCTGGCCGCGATGCGCGCCGTCGCCGTGAAGCTGGGCAAAGACCCCAAACGTATCGAGCCGCTGGTGCCGGTGGACCTGGTGGTGGACCACTCCATCATGGTGGACTACTACGGCAAGAAAAACTCGCTGGACCTGAACATGAAGCTGGAGTTCCAGCGCAACCGTGAGCGTTACGAGTTCATGAAGTGGGGCATGCAGGCCTTTGACACCTTTGGTGTGGTGCCACCGGGCTTTGGCATCGTGCACCAGGTCAACCTCGAATACCTGGCGCGTGGTGTGCACAAGGGCGATGACGGCGTGTATTACCCCGACACCCTGGTCGGCACCGACAGCCACACCACCATGATCAACGGCATCGGTGTGGTTGGCTGGGGCGTGGGCGGCATCGAGGCCGAGGCTGCCATGCTGGGCCAGCCGGTGTATATGCTGACGCCCGATGTGGTCGGTTTTGAGCTGACCGGGCGTTTGCGTGAGGGTGTCACCGCCACCGACCTGGTCTTGCGCGTGACGGAAGCCCTGCGCAAGGAAAAAGTCGTCGGCAAGTTTGTCGAGTTTTTTGGCGAAGGCACACGCACGCTGGCGTTGCCGGACCGCGCGACGATTGCCAACATGGCGCCCGAATACGGCGCAACCATGGGTTTTTTCCCGGTCGATGAAAAAACGATTGAATATTTCACCGGCACCGGCCGCACCAAAGCTGAGATCGAGGCCTTTGAAGCCTACTTCCGTGCGCAAGGCCTGTTTGGTGTATCCAAGGCCGGCGAGATTGATTTTTCGCAAGTGGTCAAGCTGGACCTGGGCGATGTGACGCCCAGCCTGGCCGGCCCCAAACGTCCGCAGGACCGCATCGAGCTGGGTCAGGTGGCCAGCCAGTTCGCGTCCTTGTTCAGCAAACCGAACGCTGAAAACGGCTTCAACCAGCCGGCCGCCATGTTGGCCACGCGGCATCTGCTCAGGCATGTCGACCATGGCCGCGTGGACACCGTGCCGGGTGCGCCGCCCACACCCTCGGGCGCGCCGCGCTCGGTGGTCGAGATGGAAAGCAACCGCCCCACGCTGGCCACGGCGCAGGCCAACGTGTTGCCCCCGCCGTCCAAGTCAGCCGGCATCAGCATCGGCAATGGTGATGTGCTGATCGCGGCGATCACGAGTTGCACCAACACCTCGAATCCCAGCGTCTTGCTGGCGGCTGGTTTGCTGGCCAAAAAAGCGGTCGAAGCAGGCCTGAAAGTGCAGCCGCACATCAAGACCTCGCTGGCGCCCGGCTCACGCATCGTGACCGAGTACCTGACCAAAACCGGTTTGTTGCCCTACCTGGAAAAACTCGGCTTCGCGGTGGCCGGTTACGGCTGCACCACCTGCATCGGCAATGCCGGCGACCTGACGCCAGAGATCAACGAAGCCATCAATAAAAGCGATCTTGTCTGTGCCGCTGTGTTGTCGGGCAACCGCAACTTTGAAGCACGTATCCACCCCAACCTGAAAGCCAACTTCCTGGCCAGCCCGCCGCTGGTGGTGGCGTATGCGATTGCCGGCACGGTGATGCGCGACCTGATGACCGAACCGGTGGGCAAGGGCAAGGGTGGCAAGGATGTCTACCTCGGCGACATCTGGCCGACCAGCGACGAGATCTACAAACTGATGAAGTTCGCCATGAACGGCAAGGCCTTCCGCGAGAACTACGCCAAGGTCAAGTCCGAGCCCGGCAAACTCTGGGAAAACATCAAGGGTGTGACCGGCACCGCTTA
Source organism: Polaromonas potterensis (assembly GCF_033446725.1). Taxonomy (NCBI): domain Bacteria; kingdom Pseudomonadati; phylum Pseudomonadota; class Betaproteobacteria; order Burkholderiales; family Comamonadaceae; genus Polaromonas; species Polaromonas potterensis. The sequence goes on from NZ_JAWQLX010000007.1 coordinate 227,804, forward strand.
CACCTGGCCCAAAAGCACCTACATCGCCGAGCCGCCTTTCTTTAAGGACTTTACTATGGAAACCATAGCTGATCGCCCCCGTCAGACGGCGGCTGCAGGTCAAAACGAGTCGGTAACTGTGAACGGTGCGCGTATCATGGCGCTGTTTGGCGACTCGATCACCACCGACCATATTTCGCCGGCAGGTTCGATCAAGGCCAGCTCACCGGCCGGCCAGTGGCTGCTGGCCCATGGTGTGTTGAACACCGACTTCAACAGCTATGGCGCGCGCCGCGGCAACCACGAGGTGATGATGCGCGGCACCTTTGCCAATGTGCGTATCAAAAACCTGATGATTCCGGCCGGCTCCGACGGTTCACGCGAGGAGGGCGGCGTCACCTTGTACCAGCCCGGCGGCGAGAAGATGTTTATCTATGACGCAGCCATGCAATACATGGCCAACGGCATGCCCACCGTGATTTTTGCGGGTGAAGAATACGGCACCGGTTCCTCGCGCGACTGGGCCGCCAAGGGAACGCAGTTGCTGGGCATCAAGGCCGTGGTGGCCAAAAGTTTTGAACGTATCCACCGCAGCAACCTGGTCGGCATGGGGGTGTTGCCGCTGCAGTTCAAGGCCGGCGACTCCTGGCAAACGCTGGGGCTGACCGGCAAGGAAGTGATCGATGTCTTGCCCGATCCCGACCTCAAACCGCAAAGTGAAGCCACCCTGGTGATCACCCGCGCCGACGGCACGCAACAAAAGCTGCAGCTGATTCTGCGTATCGACACCCCGATCGAGGTGGACTACTACCGCCACGGCGGCATCCTGCCTTTTGTGTTGCGGCAGCTGCTGGCTGCTTAAGTGAGCACCGGACTTATTTTCACAGAGCCGCCCCCAGGAAAATTCGCCCCCGTGGGGCAGCGTGAACTACATGCCGTGAATGCGCGTGGGGGCCTTTCCTCATGACCCACCAAGCCTTGATCGCCGGCGGCGGCATTGGCGGGCTGGCGGCTGCGCTGGCCTGCGCGCGCGCCGGCTGGCATGTGCGCCTGTACGAACGTGCACCGGTTTTCAGCGAGGTGGGCGCCGGCATCCAGATCGGACCCAATGTGGTCAAGGTCTTGCACGACTGGGGCCTGGCCGACGCACTGGCCGCCGTCGCCGCTTTTCCCAAGCAGCTCGAAGTACGCAGTGCGGTCTCGGGCAAGACCTTGGGGCTGCTGCGCCTGGGCGAGGTGATACGCCAGCGGTATGGTGCGCCTTATGCCACCGTGCACAGAGCTGACCTGCATGGCCTGTTGCTGGCGGCTGTGCAACAAGCCGGTGTGACGCTGCGGCTGAATTGCACACTGAACCGCTTCACACAAAGTGCCGAAGCCGTGACGGTGCAGGGCCCCGAAGGCCCGGCGCTGGAGGGTGACGTGCTGGTGGGCGCCGATGGTTTGTGGAGCCCGGTACGGCAATGGCTGCTGGGCGACGGGCCGCCGCGCAGCACCGGCCACCTGGCCTACCGCGCGCTGGTCCGGCAGACCGATTTGCCTGAAGCTTTACGTTCCAGCCAGATCACCGCCTGGCTGGGTCCACGCTTGCATGTGGTGCAGTACCCGGTGCGCGGTGGTGACTGGCTCAACGTGGTCGGCATTGTGCAGGGCGAGGCGCCCGGCGCGCTGGACGATTGGGACCATGGCACCGACGCAGCCGGCCTGCGCGCGGCGCTGGCCGGGACTTGTGTGCCGCTGCAAGACCTGGTGCAGGCCGTCCCCGACTGGCGGCTCTGGGTGCTGTGTGACCGCCCGCCCTTGCAGGGCGCCTGGCAGCATGCCTTGGGCCGCGTCGCTTTGCTGGGCGATGCCGCGCACCCGATGCGTCCCTACCTGGCGCAAGGCGCGGGCATGGCGATCGAGGACGCCGCAGAACTCGGGCGCATGCTGGCCCAGGCACTGGACCCGGCGCTGGATGTGCCGACCATGCTGAACCGCTACGCGCTGAACCGCTGGCAACGCAACGCACAGGTGCAGCAGCGGGCCATCCGCAATGGGCAAATCTTCCATGCCTGCGGCCTGATGCGTTGGGGGCGGGACGCATCGATGAAGCTGCTGGGGGAACGTTTGCTGGACGTGCCGTGGTTGTATGGCGGGCAATGAGTTGCTACTGAATTTGTAGCTGCTTGCGACCGTGGAACAAGGGCTGCAGCCTCTTTTCTTGTAAATTCTTGGGCATTTCAGGTCCTGCTGGTGGCTTGGTTGCGCGAATCCATTGGTGAAATGTGCTTCTGCCCCTTATTTGACGGGCATGAGAAGCTATTGAATTGATAGCGCGTTGAATCGCCCATTCACCCGGTTTGTCATCCCGGACTTGATCCGGGATCCATGTTCACTGACTGTTTACGTTGTTCAGGGTGCGGTAGCTTGCCTGCAAGCCGGGGTTGCCCGGCGGCAACTCACTTTTCTTTTGCGTCGCCAAAAGAAAAGTAAGCAAAAGAAAAGGCGACCCTGCTGTCTGCGTCCCTACGCTTCGCTGCGGGCAGCCTCCGGTGCTCGGTCCAGCCGGGGTCGAGCTCGAACTCGCTACGCTCAGACAATCGCTCGCCCTGATCCGGCTGGCCCTGTGCTCCTCGGCGCAGCCAGAAGGGGGTGGGAAGCGGGAACGGATGCGGGGAGACGAGGACGCGCTTTGCGCGTCCTCGTCGGTCCTTCCAAAGAGACCGTCATTCATCTACCCCAGTGCAGCACACATGGTTAAATGAAGTCCCCCTCCATCGCCCAGCGGGGCGAGGGCAGGGGTTAGGGGTGGGAGTGGGGAGTCCGTCCTACTGTCCAGAACAACCCACAGGTGCAGCGCGATGCTGGGATGTCAAACCCCAGCCCGAACGGAGACATACGGTCGCTATGAATTCAGTAACTGATTACGCCCTATAGACGGTGGCTACAGCCTGATTTCTCTTACAAATCTGTGCGCAGCTTCCAGATCTCCGGAAACAACACCACATCCAGCATCTTGCGCAAATAACTCACGCCGCCGGTGCCGCCGGTGCCGCGCTTGAAGCCGATCACACGTTCCACCGTGGTCACGTGGCGAAAACGCCAGAGCCGGAAGGTGTCTTCCAGGTCGGTCAGTTCTTCGCCAAGCTGGTACAGGTCCCAGTATTTTTTCGGGTCGCGGTAGACGAGCAGCCAGGCTTGTTCGACCGCGTCGCTTTCCACATAACCCTGTGTCCAGTCGCGCTGGGTGTGGCTGGCCGGTACGGCCAGGCCGCGCCTGGCCAGCAGGCGCAGGGCTTCGTCGTAGAGTGAAGGTGCTTCAAACGCGGCCTGCACCTGCGCCAGCAAATCAGGCCGGTGTGCGTGCGGCTTGAGCATGGCGGCATTTTTGTTGCCCAGCGCAAACTCGATGCAGCGGTATTGCGCACTCTGGAAACCGCTGGAGTTGGCGAGGTAAGGGCGGATGGCGCTGTATTCGGGCGGTGTCATGGTGGCCAGCACATCCCAGGCGTGTACCAGTTGCTCCATGATTTTGCTGACACGTGCCAGCATCTTGAACGCAGCGCCAAGTTCGTCCTTGGCCACATTGTCAATCGCCGCGCGCAACTCGTGCAGCATCAGTTTCATCCACAACTCGCTGGTCTGGTGCTGGATGATAAACAGCATCTCGTCGTGCGCGGGCGAGAGCGGTTTTTGCGCACCCAGAATGGCGTCGAGTTGCAGGTAGTCGCCGTAACTCATGTCGCGGCTGAAGTCGAGTTGGGCTTTTTCGTCGCGGACGATGTCTGCCGGTCGCTGTGTGTTCATGGATGTTCTCCAACCGGAAAGGAAAGGCCCCGGTATCGAGCCGGGGAGGGGCCGCGGAACCGGCTTTGCCGGGCCGCAGGCGCAGTGGCCCCCTCGGGGGGCAGGGAGCACACGCAGTGGACGACCGTGGGGGCCATGTGTTCAGGTTACCGCCTGTTTCTGGTTGAATTCGGGACGCTGCCATTCAGCGGTTTCCAGCACCTGTTTCAGATGTTCCACCGCCTGCCAGACATCTTCAAAACCGATGTAAAGCGGCGTGAAGCCGAAACGCAGGATGTCCGGGTGCGCCGCGCCGTCACCGGCTCGGAAGTCACCAATCACGCCGCGTGCGATCAGCGCCTGCACGATGGCGTAGGCGCCTTCGCTACGCGAGAGACAAACCTGTGAGCCGCGCTGTGCATGTTCGCGCGGCGTGGCCAGGCCCAGGCCCTGGCCGGCGCAGCGTTCCTCCACCAGCGTGATAAACAGATCGGTCAGCGCCAGCGACTTGGCGCGCAGGGCGGGCATGCCGCCCAGGGCTTCGGCGGCGCCGAACACGTCGAGCCCACATTCCAGCGCAGCCAGGCTGAGGATGGGCTGGGTGCCACACAGGTAACGGGTGATGCCCGGTGCCGGACGGTAATCGCTGGTGAACTCAAACGGTGCGGCATGGCCCCACCAGCCTGACAAGGGCTGCTGGAAGCGGTCGGCATGGCGTGGATGGACCCAGACAAAGGCTGGCGCGCCTGGCCCGCCATTGAGGTATTTGTAGCCGCAGCCGACTGCAAAGTCGGCCTGCGCAGCTTGCAGCTTGACCGGCACGGCGCCGGCGCTGTGCGCCAGGTCCCAGACCGCCAGGCAACCGGCTGCGTGGGCGGCAGCCGTCAGCGCCGCCATATCGTGCATGGCGCCGGTGCGGTAGTTCACCTGGGTGAGCATCAGCACCGCGGCGTCGTCGTTCAGGGCGGCCAGGATCTCGCCGGCCTCGACCAGTTGCAGGCGATAACCACGCTCGCGGCACAAGCCTTCGGCGATGTAGAGGTCGGTCGGAAAGTTGCTGCGTTCGCTGATGATGACTTTTTTATCCGGTGCATCTTCTGCGGCGATGTTGAGCGCGGCGCTGAGCACCTTGTAGAGGTTGACCGAGGTGCTGTCGGTGGCCACCACCTCGCCCGGGTTGGCGCCCACCAGCCGGGCGATCTTGTCGCCCAGGCGTTGCGGCAGATGGAACCAGCCGGCGCTGTTCCAGGAACGGATCAACTCCTGGCCCCATTCCTGGGTGATGACCTCGGCGACGCGGGCCGCCGCGCTTTTAGGCAACACGCCCAGCGAGTTGCCATCGAGGTAAATCACGCCCTCGGGCAATACAAAGTGTTCGCGCAGCGGGCGCAGGGGATCGCGGGCATCAAGCGTGCGGCAGTCGTTCAGGGTGGTCATAGTTCTCTCAAAATGGCGCCAGCATCGGGCAGTTCGCGCAGGATGGCGCGAACGGGCGAGGCATCGGCCTGGGTTAGTTTCAGTGGCAGGGCGATCAGTTCGTAGTCACCGGCCGGCACCTCGTCGAGCACCAGGTTTTCCAGCACACGCAAATCGTGTTGCAGCAGCAGGTGGTGGCTGGGCAGGTCCTGGCTGGTGGCGGGGTCCACGCTGGGTGTGTCGATGCCGACAAGCGCTATGTTTTTGCTAGCTAGCAGCGCAAGAGTGGCGGGGGCTATGGCCGTAAAAGAAGCCCAAGACTGGCTGGCCACGGCGGCGGTGCGCAGCAACACGCGCGGCGGCAAATTTTCCAGCGCGTGCGCGATGTGTTGCGGCTCCACCAGCGGCCCGCAGTCCAGGCAATGGATCACGCGGCAGGGGCCCAGATAAGGCAACAAGTCCACGGCACCAATCGCCGCTTCACCGTTGGCGTAATGCATGGGCGCGTCGGCATGGGCGCCGGTGTGCGGCGAGAAAGTGAGGGTATTCACATTCACCGGGCAGCCGGGCGACAGCGCAAAGTGCAGCTTTTGCGAATACGCCGCGTCACCCGGAAACACGGCCGCCTGCTCGTCGACGGCGGGCGAGATGTCCCAGATTTTTCGGTTCAAAGTAGGCATGCTTTTAAGTTATCACTATCAAAAAACCATGGTGTCGGTTATTTCCAACAGCGACTGAAATAGATCCTCGCCAGCGCAAAGCCAGGACGGGCTGTACAGTCGGTGGCTGACGCCGGAGACAGGCGTTTTCAGCATCAACAACCATTTCGAGGAACAGCATGAATTCGAGCGGCAAAGGCAAAGTGGCATTGGTAACGGGCGCGGGTACAGGCATAGGCAAAGCGGTGGCCCTGGCGCTGCTGCGCGAGGACTACAGCGTGGTGCTGGTCGGCCGGCGTGCCGAACCTTTGAACGAGGTGGTCCAGGCGTCGGGCGCCGGCAGCCGGGCGCTGGCCGTGCCCTGTGATGTCAGCCAGCCTGAGGCGGTGCGCGCAGCCTTTGACCAGGCCCAGCAGGTGTTTGGGCGGCTGGACTTGTTGTTCAACAACGCCGGTGTGGGTGCGCCGCCGGTGCCCATGGAGGAGCTGACCTTCGAGCAATGGCAAAACGTCGTCAACATCAACCTGACCGGCTCCTTTTTGTGCGCACAGCAGGCGATCCGGCTGATGAAGGCTCAGTCACCGCAAGGCGGCCGCATCATCAACAACGGCTCGATTTCGGCCCACGCGCCGCGTCCCAACTCGGCGCCTTACACCGCCACCAAACACGCCATCACGGGGCTGACCAAGTCGATCTCGCTGGATTGCCGCAAGTACGACATCGCCTGCGGCCAGATCGACATCGGCAACGCCCAGACCGAACTGGCAGCACGTATGGCCACAGGGGTGCCGCAGGCCAATGGCGAGATTGCGATTGAACCGCTGATGGATGTGAACCATGTTGCTGATTCAGTGGTGCACATGGCGGCCTTGCCGCTGTCCACCAACGTGCAGTTCATGACCATCATGGCGACGAAGATGCCGTTTGTGGGACGGGGTTGATGGTTGTCGCGCACCCCGCTGGAGGGTGCGCGCAGCCTAAGGGCTGTTGCCAGGTTCAATAAGCCGCGCTGGGCCCCGCCGCCGGCGCGGTGCTGGACGATTTGAAGTCAGCCGCCAGACGCCGGACGGCGTTGGCATACATCAGAACATCCACCCCTGTGGCTACAAAGGTGCAGCCCAGGGCCAGGTAACGCCGCGCCAGCGCCGGGTCTGAGGTGAGTGTGCCTGCGGCCTTGCCGGAGGCGATGATGGTTGTCATGGCCTGTTCGATGGCGGCCTGCACCTCCGGGTGGCCGGGTTTGCCGCGGTGGCCCATGGACGCGGCCAGGTCAGCCGGGCCTATGAAAACACCGTCCACGCCGTCCACGGCGCAGATGGCTTCCAGGTTGTTCAATGCGGTCACGGTTTCGACCTGCACCAGCAGGCAGACCTCGTCGTCGGCCTTGTCCAGGTAGTCGGTACGTGCGCTCCAGCGCGATGCGCGGCCCACGGCGCTGCCGACGCCGCGAATGCCCAGGGGCGGGTAACGGGTGGCGCTGACCAGGGCGCGGGCTTGTTCGGCGGTGTCGACCATGGGCACCAACAGGTTTTGCGCGCCTATGTCGAGCAATTGTTTGATCAGCGGCACGTCGCCGGCCACGGCACGCACCACGGGTTGCGAGCGGTAGGGGGCGACGGCCTGAAGGGCCGCGAGTGTGCTGCGCAAATCGTTGGGCGCATGTTCGCCGTCGATCAGCAGCCAGTCGAAGCCGGCGGTGGCGCTGACCTCGGCCAGATAGGGATCGGCCATGGACAGCCACAAGCCGATTTGGGGCTGCTGGGCGGCGAGGGCGGTTTTGAAGGGGTTGTTGGCAGACATGACGGAAGTGTTTGATTAAAAAAGTGGCGGTGCGGACTCAGCCCGTCACCAGATGATGGGCGGGCAAGCTGCCGGTAGCCAGGTAGTCCACGATGTTGCGGGCCGTGATGTTGGCCACTTGCAGTGCCGCGTTGCAGGTGACGCCTGCGACATGCGGCGTGAGTAACACATTGGGCAGTGCCAGCAGCGGGTGGCCCGCGGACAGGGGCTCGGTGTCAAACGTGTCCAGCCCGGCGCCCTCCAGATGACCGGAGCGCAAGGCCTGCAGCAGCGCCGCTTCGTCCACGACGGGGCCGCGTGCCGTATTGATGAGCAGGCTGCCGCGCCGCATGCGTGCCAGTTCGCGCTCGCCGATCAGGCCGCGGGTGCGTTCGGTCAGTGGGCAGTGCAGGCTCAGGATGTCGATCTGTGCCAGAAAACGGTCCAAGTCGGGTTCCGTGGCATGGCTGTCCGCCTGCCCATGGGGGCGCAGTACCAGCACCCGGGCGCCCAGCGCGGCAGCGAGGCGCGCGGTGCTGCGACCTATGCTGCCGTAACCCACGATGCCGACCACGGCGCCGCGGAAATCACGCCCTTGCCAGGTGCTGTCGGCCCAGCGGCCGCCGCGCACCATGGCATCGAGCAAGGTCAACTGCCGTGTGAGTGCGAGCATGAGCGCCAGCGCGTGTTCGGCCACGGCATCGGCATTGGCTGCGGGCGCCACGGCGACGGCGACACCGCGCTGGCGCGCCGCAACCAGGTCCACGCTGTCCACACCCGCCCCATTCTTGGCGACGATCTTCAAGGCCGGGGCGGCCGCCAGAACACGCGCCGAAATCGGTTTGGAGCCACGCAACACCACGGCCTGCGCGCCTGTGGCTACCAGCTGTGCTGCCAGCACGTCTTCGGTGATGGGCTCGGGCAGAAAGGTGATCTGTCCACCGGCGTTGCGCACGATGTCTTGCGCAGAGGGCGCCCAGTGGGGCGCGGTGACGAGAACCTGGAAGGGGATGGTCATGGGGTCAGTCAATGCGGATGCCGCCGGCGAGAATGACCTTGCCATAACGGTTCCATTCGTCCTGGGTAAAACGGGCCAGATCTTGCGGTGTGCCGGGCTGGGTCCGAACGCCCAGGTTGCTGAACTTCTCCAGAACGTCGGGTTGTTTGAGCACGCTCACCAGCGATGTATTCAGACGGGCAACCACCTCTTTGGGGGTCTTGGCTGGCGCGTACAACGCATACCAGGCATTGACTTCAAACCCGGGGTAACCCGCCTCCGAAAAGGTGGGGACGCCCTGCAACTCGGGCAGGCGGGAGGAGGCTGCGACGGCCAAGGCCCGGACCTTGCCCCCCTTGATCAAGGGTGTGGCGCTGGTCAATGTATCAAGGATCATGTCGAGCCGGCCGCCCATCAGGTCCATGGTGTGGGCACTGCCGCCCTTGTAGGGAACATGGTTGATCTGGATATGCGCGTTTTGCTTGAACAGCTCGGCCGCCAGGTGCAGCGGGGAGCCGTTGCCCGCGGAGCCATAGTTCAGCGCATTCGGCTGACGTTTGGCAGCTTCGACCAGCGAGCGCAGGTCGGTGTAGGGCGAGTCTTTGGCGACGATCAGCACCATGGGCACCACACCGATGATGCCCACGGGGGTGAAGTCGGCGATGGCGTCATAACCTGGCTTGGCATAGAGGTGAGGACTGACCGCGTGGCTCGCCAGCGAGCCCAGCACCAGCGTGTAGCCGTCGGGCGCCGCTTTGGCTGCTGCCGCGGTACCGATGGTGGTGCCGGCACCGGGACGGTTGTCGACGATGACCGGCTGCTTCAGGTTCTCGCCCATCTTCAGCCCCACCAGACGCGCCACGGCGTCGTTGGCGCCGCCGGCGGGGTAGGGCACCAGCAGGGTCAGCGGCTTGTTGGGATAGTCGTTTTGTGCGTAGGCCGCAGGGCTCAGTCCGCAGGTGGCAGCAACGGCAAGCAGCAGCAGGTGGCGGGTGGCCCGCCGAATGGTAGGTAGAAAGGGTTGCATGGTCGTTGTCTCCTTATATCGTTCAAATGATCGGGAATCTTTTCAAGGGCATTTCAGGCTGATTGCCTGGGCCAGCCCTGGGGCCACTTGCCAGGGGCGGCTCAGTCGAGCAGTCCCTGGCAGAGATACTTGGTGTGCAGGTAATCGTCCAGACCGTGTGTGGAGCCTTCGCGGCCGTAGCCGGACTCCTTCACGCCGCCAAAAGGCGCGGCCTCGGCGGCCAGCGCGCCTTCATTGATGCCGACGATGCCGCTCTCCAGCGCCTCGGCCACACGCCAGACGCGGCGCAAGTCGTTGCTATAGAAGTAAGCGGCCAGGCCGAAGGGGGTGTCGTTGGCGGCAGCGATGACTTCGGCTTCGTCCGTGAAACGTGTGAGCGGCGCCACGGGGCCGAAGGTTTCCTCGCCGGCACAAGCCATGGTGGCGTCGGCGTTCAAAAGCACGGTGGGGGCGTAGTAGGTAGCACCCAGCTCGGGCAGGCGCCGGCCGCCCGTGAGCACGGTGGCCCCCTTGGCCAGCGCGTCCTGCACGTGGCGCTCTATTTTTTCCACGGCGCGTGTATTGATCATGGGGCCGATCTGCGAGGCGGCATCGCTGGCCGGGCCCACCTTCAGGGCGGCCACGCGCGCGGCGAGTTTGGCGGCAAAGGCATCGTGCACGCTGGTATGCACAAACACGCGGTTGGGGCACACGCAGGTCTGGCCGCCGTTGCGGAACTTGGCGGCCATCAGGCCGTCCACGGCCGCGTCCACGTCAGCGTCCTCGAACACGATGAAAGGCGCATTGCCGCCCAGCTCAAGCGAGAGTTTTTTCAGCGTGCCTGCGCTGCGGCGCGCCAGGTGTTTGCCCACGGGCGTGGAGCCCGTGAAGGTGATCTTGCGCACGCGTGTATCGTCCAGCCACACATCCACCACCTCGGGCGTTTTCTCGCGCGAGGCGGTGACGATGTTGAGCACGCCCGGCGGCACGCCGGCCTCGTGCGCCAGCAGCACCAGGGCCAGCGAGGTCAGCGGTGTGTCTTCGGCCGGTTTGCAGACCACGGTGCAGCCGGCGGCCAGCGCCGGCGCGATCTTGCGTGCGATCATCGCGGCGGGAAAGTTCCAGGGGGTGATGGCAGCGACCACGCCCACGGGCTCCTTCAGCGCGAACATGCGCCGGCCCGGCACGGGCGCGGGAATGAGCTCGCCGTTCATGCGTGTCGCCTCTTCGGCAAACCATTCGATGTAGCTGGCGGCATAGCTCACTTCGCCCTTGCCCTCGGCCAGGGGCTTGCCCTGTTCGCGCGAGATCAGTTTGCCCAGGTCGTCCTGGTGGGCCAGCACCAGGTCGTTCCAGCGTTTGAGGATGGCTGCGCGTTGTTTGGCCGGTACCTTGCGCCAGGCGGGGAAGGCAGCGTGCGCGGCATCCAGGGCGGCCAGCGCCTCGGTTGCGCCCGAATCCGGCACCTGGGTGATGACCTCGCCGGTGGCCGGGTCGGTCACGGCCAGCATGGTGCCGCTAGCAGGCAACCACTGGCCGGCGATGAAGTTGGCGCTGCGCTGCAGGTCGGGGCGGGTGAGTGTCAGTGGCATAAAATTTGAATGAAATGGGGCGCTAGCCCTTATGGAATGAGCGTCAATAGCTATTTTTTTGATAGCTACTCTTAACTGACGATGCCCAGGTGCCAGGGCACGAATTCGTGGTCGCCCAGGCCCAGCGCCTCGCTCTTGGTGGGCTCGCCTGACGCATGGCGCAGGATTTGTTCGAAAATCTGCTGGCCCATCTGCGGCACGTCCAGGTCGCCATCGAGGATGGCGCCGCAGTTGATGTCCATGTCTTCTTCCAGGCGTTTGAACATGGGCGTGTTGCTGGCCAGCTTGATGGTGGGTGCGGGCTTGGAGCCAAACATCGAGCCGCGGCCCGTGGTGAAGCAGATCAGGTTGGCGCCGCTGGCGATCTGGCCCGTCGAGGCCACTGGGTCGTAACCGGGTGAGTCCATGAACACAAAGCCGTTGCGGTCGATCGGCTCGGCGTATTCGTAGACCGCCTGCAGCGGCGTGGTGCCGCCTTTCATGGCCGAACCCAGTGATTTTTCGAAAATGTTGGCCAGGCCCCCGGCCTGGTTGCCGTGCCCGACCACGCCGTTGAACTGGGCGTTCTGGCCTGCCGTGTATGTTTCCCACCAGGCCAGCCGGTCCAGCAGCTTCTGACCCACTTCGGGGCTGACCGCCCGGCGCGTCAACATGTATTCCACGCCGTGAATCTCGGGCGTCTCCGACAGGATGGCCGTGCCGCCGTGGCGCACCAGGATGTCCATGGCCGCGCCGAGCGCCGGATTGGCCGTGATGCCCGAAAAACCATCCGAGCCGCCGCACTCCAGGCCAATCTTCAAATGACTGGCCGGCACCGCCCGGCGCCGGGCTGTATTTGCTTCGGGCAACATCTCATAAACGGCGGCAATGCCGGCTTCAATCGTGGCACGGGTGCCGCCTATCTCCTGCATCACCATGGTGCGCATGAGCTTGCTGGTCGCCAGGCCTTGCGACTCCACCAGCGATGACACCTGGTTGCGCTCGCAGCCCAGGCCAACAATCAGCACGCCAGCCAGATTCGGGTGGCGCGCGTAGCCGGCCAGCGTGCGGCGCAGCACGTCGAAATGTTCGCTGGGCGACGACATGCCGCAGCCGCTGGTTTGCGCGAACGCGGCCACGCCGTCCACATGCGGAAAGGCCGCCAGCCGCTCGGGCGTGAAGTGGGCCGCAATGTTCTTGATGACGGTGGCCGAGCAATTGACTGACGACAAAATGCCGATGAAGTTGCGCGTGCCCACGCGGCCATCGGGGCGCAGATAACCCATGAAGGTGGCGCGTTCGGCTTCTGGTACATAGTCCACCGGCCGCACGTCCTGGCCAAAAGCCGGGTCACGTTCAAAATCCACCAGTTTCATGTTGTGCGCATGCACGTAGTCGCCTGGTTCGATGTTTCGCGCGGCCATGCCAATCACCGTGTCGTACTTCAGGATGCGTTCACCCTCGGCAATGGGTCGCGCCGCGATCTTGTGGCCGGCCGGCACTTGTGCGCGGGCGCGTGCGCCTATCTCCGGCAATTCCTGTCCGAGCGACAGTGCGGTTTTGGCCACCAGCACGTTGTCGTTGGCGTGCAGGCGTATGAGTGGACTGATGGTGCTTGGGGTCATGGTGTGGGCCGGGCAGATCGCGCGCGATCAGCTTTTCATCAGTTCCTTGAGCTTGAGCCTGTCGATCAGGACGGTCTCTTTCTGGTAGATACCGGCCACATATTTTTCATAGTCGGGGCCATCCAGGTAGAGCACAGGCGCGTCAATTTTGTCGGCCACTTGTTTGAACTCGGGACTGGCCACAGCGATGCGAAACGCGTCGCGCAGCTTTTTGGCGATGGCCGGGTCCAGGCCTTTCGGCGCGCCAATGCCATTGGGCGCATCAACCACAACGTTGTAGCCCAGCTCCTTGAGCGTGGGCGCATCCTTGAAGCGGGCGGTGCGGCGCTCGCCCCAGGTCGCGAGCAGCTTGAGCTTGCCGGCTTCGACGTGTGGCGCCCAGGAGCTGGAATCGGCCAACAGGTCCACATGACCGCCCAACACGGCTTGCAGGGCTTCGGCACCACCCTTGTAAGGCACATGGTTGAACTGTATGCCTGCGGCCAGCGCAAACTCTTCCATGCCCACGTGGGTGGCGCCGCCTATGCCCGCATGGGCGTAGGTCAGCTTGCCGGGGTTGGCCTTGGCAAAGGCCACGACGTCCTGCAGCGACTTGAAACGTGACTCCGCCGGGGTGGCAATCCCGAAGGTCTGGCCCGACGTGCGCGCCAGGTAGGTCAAGTCCTTCAGCGGGTCCAGTTGCAGCGTGCCGAGTTGCGAAAAACGTGTGACGGAAATGGGGATCTGGCCAATGGTGTAACCATCGGGTTTGGCAGAAGCCATGGCCTTGGTGCCAATCATGCCGGAGGCACCGACCTTGTTTTCAAGCGCAATGGCCTGGCCCAGCACGCGCGACGCCACCTGGCACAAGGCGCGCATCGACTGGTCGGCCGTGCCGCCGGCAGGCCAGGGGCAGATGAAGGTGATGGGACGCTCGGGATAAGCTTGGGCCAACGCGCGCAGGGGAGTCAGTAGGGCGGCCGCAGCGGCACCGGCAGTAGCGATGAGCAGGCTGCGGCGCTTGCCGCTGGCTGGGAAATTCGACGTGGGCATGTTGTCTCCGCGGGGTGGATTGATGGCTTGTGCGCCGATTGTTGCCAGCTTCTTCATAACAATCCATTCGAATAATGGAATTGCTTCATAGCCTAAAGGTTAACTTTGGTTAAGATGGCCCATGGCCCATATCGACCGCGTTTTACGCTCCAACATCAAGTTACGTCACTTGCAGCTGATGGTGGCGCTGGACCAGTTCCGGCATCTGGGCAGAACCGCCGAGTTCCTGTCTGTCAGCCAGCCCGCGGTGTCAAAAATGCTGACCGAGGTCGAAAACATGTTCGACCTAGTGCTGTTTGAGCGCTCGACCCGCGGCACCGAGCCCACGACCAGTGGCCAAGCCATTGTTCGTTTTGCCCGTTCGGTGCTGGCCGAGTACGAGCGCACGCGCGACGAGATTGCGGCGGTGGCCAGCGGTGCGGCGGGGCGCACGCGTGTGGGTTCCATGGTGGTGGCCATGCCGGTGTTGCTGGCGGGCGCGGTCAAGTTGCTCAAGCAGCGTTCGGCGCAGGCGACGGTGTTGGTCGAGGAGGGTGATCTGACCCACCTGCTGCCCAAATTGCGCCTGGGTGAGCTGGATCTGTTTGTGGGCCGGCTGGAGCCCGGTTATGCCGCGCCTGACCTGGTGACCGAAGCCCTGTTCAACGAACCCATGGTGGCCGTGGTCAAGCGTGGCCATGCACTCACGCGCAAGAAAAAGCCGGGCTGGAGCGATCTGGCCGTCATGCCCTGCGTGTTGCCTCCGCCCTGGGCCTCGCTGCGCGTGAAGATCGAGCAGACCTTTTATCGCTACGGCCTGAATCCACCGGTCGACATCCTCGAAACCTCGTCATTCCTGGCACTCACGACCTTTGTCAAGGAGCGCGACGCCGCCGGTTTTTTGGCGCGTTCGGTTGGCCTGCACTTTCAGAAGGAGGGTTTGCTGGCGGTGTTGCCGATCGAGGTGCCGATTGAACTGCCGCCCATAGGACTCATCACCATGCGCGGGCGGCGACTGACGCCGAGCAGCGAGCAACTGATGGATTGTTTACGTCTGAGCGCCAAAGCTGGCCGACTGCCTGACAAGGCTGTGGCCAAAAAGGCTTAAAACTTCATTCAATCCGGCCCAGCAGCAGGAACTCCATGAGCGCCTTCTGCACATGCAGTCGGTTTTCCGCTTCGTCCCAGACCACGGACTGCGGCCCGTCGATCACATCGGCTTCGACTTCTTCACCGCGATGTGCGGGCAGGCAATGCATGAACAAGGCATCCGGTTTGGCGGCCTTCATCATGTCGCTGTCCACACACCAGTCGGCAAAGGCTTTTTTTCGTGCTTCGTTCTCGGCCTCGTAACCCATGCTGGTCCAGACGTCGGTGGTGACCAGGTCGGCACCGGCGCAGGCTTGCATGGGGTCTTTGAAGACCTTGTAACTTTCGGCGGAGCGGATGCCGGCCACGGACTGGTCGACTTCGTAACCGCTGGGGGTGCTCAGGTGCACCTTGAAGCCCAGGATTTCACTGGCCTGCAGCCAGGTGTTGGCCATGTTGTTGCCGTCGCCGACCCAGGCCACCGTTTTGCCCTGGATGCTGCCGCGGTGTTCGATGTAGGTGAAGATGTCGGCCAGGATCTGGCAGGGGTGAAACTCGTTGGTCAGGCCGTTGATGACCGGCACGCGGGAATTTTCGGCGAAACGCTCAATTTTGGTCTGCTCATAGGTCCGGATCATCACCAGATCCACCATGCGGCTGATGACCTTGGCGCTGTCTTCAATCGGCTCGGCGCGACCCAGTTGGCTGCCTTCCGTGGTGAGGTTCACCACGCTGCCGCCCATCTGGTACATGCCGGCTTCAAAACTCACGCGGGTGCGGGTCGAGGCTTTTTCGAAAATCATGGCCAGCGTGCGGTCCACCAGCGGCTGGTGTTTTTCGTAGGCCTTGAATTTTTTCTTGATCAGGGCGGCACGTTCGAACAGCCAGGCGTATTCAGCGGCGTTGAAATCGCTGAACTGCAAAAAATGGCGGATGGTTTTTGTCGCGGCGGCACTCATGGCTTTTCTCCCAGCAACTGCTTGATCAGCGGGCACAGGATAGAGACCATTTCATCGGCTTCGGCTTCCGTGAGGATCAGGGGCGGCACCAGGCGGATCACGGTGTCGGCCGTCACACTGATCAGCAAACCCTTGTCGGCGCAGCGTTTGACCAGCTCACCACAAGGTTTGGCCAGGTCTATGCCTAACATCAGGCCCAGGCCGCGAATTTCCTTGACCGCACCGGAGGCCAGCTCGGCGGCCAGTTCACGGCTGAGTGCTGCTTTCAGGTGAGCACCCACTTTGGCAGCATTGGCCAGCAGGCCGTCTTCTTCCATGATGCGCAGAGTCTCGACACCGGCGCGCATGGCCAGCGGGTTGCCGCCAAAGGTGGTGCCGTGGTTGCCGGGGCCAAAAATGTGGGCCGCCTTGGGGCCGGCGACCACGGCGCCGATAGGCACGCCCGAGCCCAGGCCTTTGGCCAGCGGCATCACGTCCGGCTTGATGCCGGCCCACTGGTGCGCAAACCATTTGCCGGTGCGGCCCATGCCGCATTGCACTTCGTCAATCATCAGCAGCCAGCCGCGCTGGTCGCACAAGGCGCGCACCTGCTTCATGTAGTCGGCGTCCATCGGGTTGATACCGCCTTCACCCTGGATGGCTTCAAAAAATACCGCGACCACGTTCGGGTTGCCGGCGGTCGCGGCTTCCAGGGCGGGAATGTCGTTCAGCGGCACGCGGATAAAACCCTCGACCAGCGGGCCAAACCCGGCCTGCACCTTGGTATTGCCGGTGGCGCTGAGGGTGGCAATGCTGCGGCCATGAAAGGCTTTGTCGTAGACCACAATTTCGGGGCGTTCAATGCCCTGGTCATGGCCAAACTTGCGCGCCAGTTTCAGCGCGGCTTCGTTGGCTTCCAGGCCGGTGGAGCAGAAAAACACGTTTTCCAGGCCCGACAGCTCCACCAGCTTGGCGGCCAGCACTTCCTGGTTGGGCACATGGTAGTAGTTGGAGCTGTGGATGATTTTGGCAATCTGGTCCTGCAAGGCCGGCACCAGGCGCGGGTGGTTGTGGCCCAGCGTGTTGACGGCAATGCCGCCCAGGCCATCGAGGTAGGCCTTGCCATTGACATCCCACACGCGGCAGCCCTGGCCATGCGACAGTGCGATCGGCAGACGGCCGTAGGTGTTCATCACGTGAGGAGAGTCGGCTTCGATGTGTTGGGGCAGGGCAGCGGTCATGGGGGAACTCCGGGAACATTGCAAAACAGGTGGCCGCGATCAGATCGACGGGTCTGAAGTGATTTTAGGCGCAGAGTTTGCGGTCTTTTGTGAGGATGCTGCATCACAGCAATGCGCGGAGTCGGCGGCTATTCCTTAAAGCGGGGATGCAGGTCTTATATAAGATAGAATCATTGTGCGGTGCAGCATGATGACGCTATCCTTGTCTCTGGCACGCGAAAAACCCTCAACCCGATGGTCTCCAACTCCGCCAAAGAAGTCTTCATTCAGGGCATCACCCGCGACGGCAAAACCTTTCGCCCGAGTGATTGGGCCGACCGGCTGTGTGGCGTGATGAGCCAGTTTCGCCCCGGCGGACCGCAGCCCGGCAGTCACCTGACGTATTCACCCTGGTGTGTCCCCACCTTGATCAACGGCATCAAATGTGTCGTGGTCAACAGCGAGTTGCGCGCGTACGAGCCCATGGCCTGGGACTTCGCCATCAACTTCGCCAAAGACAATGACTTGCAGATGGCCGAGGCTTGTCTGCTGCCTGATCCTCCCAAGCCCTGAGCGGCCCTGGCGGGCAGAAGTCATTCCGATCCGAAAAGTACCGACGTAAAAAAACCGCCGAAAGGCGGTTTCTTACTTTTGCTGCAGCGCACCCTACAAAACGGCAGAGCGGAATTTCGTGAGAAATACCGTCCGGGCGATTTGCCTAAATGTTTAGGCGGCTTTCAGGGCCAGGGCTTTCACCTTGGCGGACAGACGGCTCTTGTCGCGAGCGGCCTTGTTTTTGTGGAAGATGCCCTTGTCGGAAATCGTGTCCACAATGCTTTGGGCCTTGGCGAACAAGTCCTTGGCTTTGTCTTTGTCACCAGCTGCAACGGCTTTTTCGACGTTTTTCACAGCGGTGCGGTATTTGGAACGCAGCGAGGTATTCGCGGCATTGAGTTTGACGTCCTGGCGGACGCGTTTGCGGCCGGAGGCCAGGCGGGGGTTCTTTTTCTTGGGTTTGGCGGTTGCCATAATAAATTTCCTTTAATCCAGGGAGGAGTCTGTGGATGATGCAGCAAAGCCAACGATTATAGCAGCCCCCACGCTTGTCGCTTCGCGTACTGCGCTGCCCCCTCGGGGGGCAGAGAGCTACACGAAGTGAGCGAACGTAGGGGCCAGTACACTCCCCCCGTGTCACTTTTCAAAGCCGCCTCCACCGTTTCCCTGCTGACGCTGGCCTCGCGCGTCACAGGCCTGGTCCGTGATCTGTTGATGGCCTCGGTGTTTGGCGTCAGTGCCATGACCGACGCCTTCAACGTCGCTTTCCGAATCCCCAACCTGTTTCGACGTGTGCTCGGCGAAGGTGCTTTCAGCCAGGCTTTTGTGCCGGTACTGGCAGCCTGCAAGGCGGAGAAAGGCGAAGAGGGCGCCAAACAACTGATAGACCATGTCGCGACCTTGCTGACCTGGGCGCTGGTTTTGCTCTGCGTGGCGGGTGTGCTGGCTGCGCCGCTGATGGTGTGGGCCATGGCAAGCGGGCTGAAGCCGCCGGCTTACAGCGCCGCCGTGGTGATGACCCGTTGGATGTTTCCTTACATCGGCTTTATGTCGCTGGTCGCGCTGGCCGGCGGCATTCTCAATACCTGGCGCCGGTTTGCTGTGCCTGCTGCCTCGCCGGTGTTACTGAATGTGGCGCTGATCGGTTCCATCACCTTGGGCGCACCCTGGTTCGCCAGGCACGGCATCGAGCCGATTTACGCCCAATGTGTGGGGGTGATGGTGGGCGGCGTGTTGCAGTTGGGCCTGCAACTGCCTGCGCTGCGGCGCCTGGGTTTGTTGCCGCGTATCGGTGCCAGCTTGACGGCCTTGCGCCAGTCCTGGAAGGATCCGGAGACGCGCAAGGTACTGGGCCTGATGTTGCCGGCCTTGCTGGGGGTGAGCGTGGCGCAGATATCGCTGCTGATCAACACCCAGATCGCCTCGCATCTGGCCACCGGCAGCGTGAGCTGGATCACCTATGCGGATCGCCTCATGGAGTTTCCCACCGCCATGCTGGGCGTGGCCCTGGGGGTGGTGCTGATGCCGCAACTGGCCGCGGCGCGCGGCAGTCAGGACGAGGAACGTTACTCCGCCATGCTCGACTGGGGGCTGCGTCTGGTGGTTCTGCTGTCGGTGCCCTGTGCCGTGGCCTTGCTGGTTTTTTCGCAGCCACTGGTCGCGGTGTTGTACCACTATGGCGCGTTCAGTGACGCCGACGTTCAGCGCACGACGGCCGCGCTGAGCAACTATGGCGTGGGGCTGCTGGGCATCGTCGCCGTCAAGGTGCTGGCCCCGGGCTTTTATGCCAGGCACGACATGCGCACGCCGATGCGTATCGCTGTGTGTGTGCTGGTACTCACGCAGGTGCTGAACTATTTTCTGGTGCCCTTGCTGCAACATGCGGCCCTGACACTCTCGATCGCCATTGGCGCGTTGATCAACGCCTTGTGGTTGTTGCTGGGGCTGTTGCGGCGAGGAAGTTACAAACCGGCACCGGGCTGGGCGGTGTTTGCGCTGCAGGTGGTGGCGGCCAGCGCGCTGCTGGCGGTGTTTTTGATGTGGTCGGCCCAAGCCGTCAGCTGGACCGGGCTGCGGGCCGAATCTTTCAAGAGAATTTGGCTTCTAGCCCTTGTCCTGTGTGCGTCAGGCGCTATCTATTTCGGAGCGCTTTGGGCAAGCGGCCTGAAAGTCCGCAAGCTCATGCGCCGGTAACGCTTGGTAAAGACTTGGGCTCGCGCTGCCCGGCGCTTTGTGAGAAAGTAGTGCCATGCCATTGAATTTCGCGGTCCCGTCGCCCCTGCAATACTTTGCCAGCCTGGTGCAAAGCGATGTGCATTTTCCGCTGCTGGAAGCCGCCGCCTGTGTGGCCCAGGACGAGTATCCCGATCTGGATGTGCAGCAGGTGCTGGGTGATGTGGACCAGTTGCTGGCCCGCCTGAAACGCCGCTTGCCGGGTGATGCCTCGGCCCTGCAGAAGCTGCGGATGCTGAACCAGTTTTTTTTTCGCGACCTGAATTTCGGCGGCAATATCAATGACTATTACGATCCCGACAACAGCTACCTGAACGCGGTGCTGCGCACCCGGCGCGGCATCCCGATCACGCTGGCCGTGTTGTGGCTGGAGTTGGCCGGTGGCCTGGGGCTCAATGCCCGCGGCGTGGCTTTCCCGGGTCACTTCATGGTCAAGGTCAACCTGCCCAAGGGCCAGGTGGTCATTGATCCGTTTACCGGCCATTCCCTGAGCCGCGAAGAACTGTCCGAGCGGCTGGAGCCTTTCCGGCAACGCAGCGGCCTGGTCGACGAGTTCGAGGTGCCGATCGGCCTCTACCTGCAGTCCGTGCCTGCGCGCGACATCATCGGTCGTATGTTGCGCAATCTCAAAGAGATCCACAAAAACCAGCAGGACTGGCCGCGGCTGATTGCCGTGCAGGACCGCTTGATCGTGCTGCTTCCCGAAGCCTGGGCCGAATACCGCGACCGCGGCCTGGCGCTGGCCGAACAGGGCGAGTCCGGTCGCGCCGTGCCCGATCTGGAAATTTACCTGGACCACACCGAGGACGCGCTGGACCTGGACAGGGTGGCCGACCGCCTGGCCCAGTTGCGGCGCCAGAAAAGCTGACGCGGCGCCCTTTCGGAGGCAGAGGGCTACACGCTAGTTGAGCGAAGGTGGGGGCCAGGTTTTTCCGCAGGGCCGCCCCAAGGAAAAATGCACCCCCTCGGGGGGCCGCGAAGTACACGAAGTGACGAGCGTGGGGGCTCAGGGTGTCAGCCACTGCGTTTTAAAAACTGCGGAATCTGTCGCCCATCGACCGAACGGCTGGGCGTGCGCACCAGCGTGGGTTGGCTGGCCGGCTGATGCGGCCCAGTAGCTGGGCGGCTGCCACTCAGCGTTGACAGGCGCCCGCCATGCACCATGGACTCCTGCGCCAGCATCAGGCTGTTGGGCAGCGAACCTCGCTGTTTGGACACCACTTCCTCGGGCTGGGTTTGCGGCGATGCCGCCCCTTTGGGGGCCAGACTTCGTGCGGGCGGGCGCGGGGTGGCCGCGCTGTCATTGGCCGCTAGCGGCGGGTAGAGCAGGGGCTGCAGCCATTGCAAAATAGGCGCCCATTGCGCCAGATCGGCCGCCGCCAGTTGGGGTGGCAAATCAAACATGGTCAGTCCGCGTTCCAGGCTGCGTACATAGAGCTGTGTTTCACGCAGCGCGCCCAGAAAAGGCAGGCCCAGCGATTCCGCCCAGACGTCCAGGGTTTTTGCGGCATGGGTGCGACCGTCGATACGCATGCCCACCACCGCGAGGCGACAGCGGCCGCTGGTCACACGTGGCAAGCTCATCAGCTCGGCATGGCAGGCCTCAGCCGATTCACGGTCAAAGATGGAATGGCACACCGGCATCACGATGGCGTCGGCAAACATCACCACCCGCGCCAACTCGAAGCCGTGCAGGCCGCCAGGGGTGTCCAGCACCACGTGGGTGATGCCGGTCGGCACCCGTAGCATGTTTTTCTGGTCCACGGCCCAGGGGGCGATCAGCGGCAGGGCGGCGTCGCGGCGTTTCAGCCAGGCGCGCGCCGATTGCTGGCGGTCCACGTCGCCGAGCATGACCGAGCTGCCCTGGCGCGCTACCCAAGCCGCGATGTGGGCAGCCAGTGTGCTTTTGCCACTGCCTCCCTTGCGGTTGACGACTGCGATGACCGGCATGACTCCTCCAGAAACGGATGAATCAAACAGTTTGATGCAGAAATGGCAAAAAGTCTAGTTTGGCCAATCTGGACGGGCATGAGTAGCTAGTATTTTTGTAGCAAAAAAGACCTATTCGGGCGGGTTCGGCGTCAGCCTGGGGGCCGGGCGTCGCGCCAGCGCCACAGCAGCGCCAGTGCCATCAGGCTGAAAGCGGCGCCTGCGACAAAGGTGACAGGTGCGCCCCACTGGTCCCACAAAACACCGGCCAGCGTACTGGCCACCAGCATGGCCAGGCCGCTGACAAGATTGAAAAAACCGAAGGCGGTGCCGCGCAGGTCGGGCGGCGCGGCGTCGGCCACCATGGTGGCCAGCAGACCCTGCGTCATGGCCATGTGCAGGCCCCATAGCGCCACGCCGACCCACACGGTTGTCCAGTGGCTGCTGGACGCCAGCAGCACATCGGCGGCGATCAGCACCCCCAGGCCCCACGCCAGCAAGGTGGTGTGCTTGACGCTGTCCGACAGTTTCCCAAAGGGGTAAGCGCCCAGTGCATAGACCACGTTCATGGCGATGAGGACCAGCGGCGTGTAGGCGATCGGCAGACCGCCCTGCATCGCGCGCAGCAGTAAAAATGCCTCGCTGAAGCGGGCCAGGGTGAACACGGCGCCAATCAGCACCACGCGCCAGTACGGGGCGCTCAGGCGTCGCAGTTCGTCTTTGCTGATCGGGTTGCGCCGGGATGTTTCTGTGGTTTTGCATGCGGGCGCAGGTTCTTTCACTCCCACCAGCAGCAGCGCCACGGCCATGAAACCGGGCACCATGGCGACCCAGAAAATCGCCCGGAAATCATTCGCCCAAAGCAGCATCAAGCCCATGGCAAGCAGCGGCCCGACGAAGGCGCCCACCGTGTCCAGCGACTGGCGCAGGCCAAAAGCCGCGCCGCGCATGCCGGGCGGGGCCAGGTCGGCCACCAGCGCATCACGTGGCGCGCCGCGTAGGCCTTTGCCGATGCGGTCGATCAGGCGGGCGGCGAGCACCATGCCAGTGCTGGTGGCCAGCGCAAAAAGCGGTTTCGAGGCTGCCCCGAGCCCATAACCCAGGACCGCCAACGGTTTGCGTTTGCCCCAGTAGTCGCTGAGCACGCCGGAAAAGACTTTGACGATCAGGGCCGTGGCCTCGGCAAAACCTTCAATCAGGCCGACGGCCCACATGCTGGTTCCCAGCACCGTCACCATGAAGACCGGCAGCAGGCTGTGGATCATCTCGGAGGAGATGTCCATCAGCAGGCTGACAAAACCCAGCGCCCAGATGGCGGCGGGAAGACGCGTTGGGATTGGCGGGTTGGGCATGCGGCCTGGGCGGACGTTTGCGCTGCCAGCCGCGTGCCGTTTGGCCCGGCTTAGCTGACGGTCACCGCGGCGCCATCGCCTTTGGCGGCAATCACGCCGATTTCGTAGACCTGCTCACCGGCTTCACGCAGGGTTTGGGCTGTGGCCTGGGCGTTGGCGGCGTCCACCACCACCACCATGCCGATGCCATTGTTGAAGGTGCGGTTCATTTCAATGTCGTCGATAGCGGCCGTTTTTTGCAGCCAGGCAAACAACTCGGTCTGCGGCCAGCTGCCTTTTTTCAGGTGGGCGGCGGTGCCGTCGGGCAACACACGCGGAATGTTTTCCAGCAGGCCGCCACCGGTGATGTGGGCCAGCGCCTTGATCGGGTGGGCAGCCAGTGCGGCCAACACGTTGATGACGTAGAGGCGGGTTGGCTCCATCAGGGCCTCTTTGAAGGGTTTGCCGTCCAGCGTGGCGGGCAGCTTGTCTTCGGCGCGTTCAATACATTTGCGCACCAGGCTGAAACCGTTGGAATGTACGCCGCTGCTGGCCAGGCCCAAGACCACGTCGCCGGGCTTGACATCTTTGCCGGTCAGGATTTTGGATTTTTCGACGGCGCCGACCGCAAAACCGGCCAGATCGTATTCACCTTCGGGGTACATGCCGGGCATTTCAGCGGTTTCGCCGCCTATCAAGGCGCAGCCGCTGAGCTCGCAACCCTTGGCAATGCCGCCGACCACGGCTGCGGCGGTGTCCACATCCAGCTTGCCGCAGGCGAAATAGTCGAGGAAAAACAGCGGCTCGGCGCCTTGCACCAACACGTCGTTGACACTCATGGCCACCAGGTCTATGCCCACGGTGTCGTGCATATTCCACTCAAAAGCCAGGCGCAGCTTGGTGCCCACGCCGTCGGTGCCGCTGACCAGCACCGGTTCCTTGTAGCGTTTGGGCACCTCGAACAACGCGCCAAAACCGCCAATGCCGGCCAGCACCCCCTCACGCATGGTTTTTTTGGCCAGGGGTTTGATGCGTTCAACCAGGGCGTCACCAGCGTCAATGTCAACGCCGGCGTCTTTGTAGCTCAGGGGGGTAGGAGAAGAGGTGGTCATGCTGCTTGAGTGGGTAGGCTGTGCTCTGGTTCGGGCACCAAGCCCGATAGAATCCAGCCTAAGATTCTAAGGGTTCACCCCTGTCAGGCTGTATGCAATTTACTTCTACCCAAAAACGCACCGCGACCTGGTGCCTGATCGCCGCCTTGATTGTGCTCGCGCTGTGGTTTCTGGGACCGGTGTTGACCCCCTTTGTGGTAGCGGGTGTTTTGGCTTATGCGCTGGCGCCGCTGGTCGACAAACTGGACGGCGCGGGCCAGGGTCGGCTGCCGCGTGTGCTGGCGGTCCTGATCGTGGAAACCGTGTTTATTTTGATTGTGTTGTCCATTTTGCTGCTGGTGGTGCCGATTTTTGCCAAGGAGTTGCCATTGCTGCGTGAGCAGTTGCCCGTGCTGGCGGAGCGGCTCAACAACGCCTTGGGCCCCTGGCTGGCGCAGTTCGGCATCAAGGTGTCGCTGGATGTTGCCAGTATCAAGGCCTTTGTCCTCAAGTACCTCAATGCCAATGTGGAAGATGCGTTCGGATCCGTCCTGTCGTCGCTGAAGCTGGGCGGCAGCGTGGCGCTGGCCCTGGTCGGCAACCTGGTACTGATCCCGGTGGCGCTGTTTTTCCTGCTCAAGGACTGGGACCGATTCATCGCCCTGTTGCTCGAACTGGTGCCGCCCAAGATGCGCGCCTCGTTCGACAGCTTCATGGAAGAGGCCGATTCGGTGCTGGGCCAGTATTTGCGTGGTCAGTTGCTGGTGATGGCGGTGCTGGCGATTTATTTCAGCGTGGCGCTGGCGCTGTTCGGCTTTGATCTGGCCGTGCCGGTGGGGGTGTTCACCGGGATGGCCTTTTTTATTCCCTTCCTGGGCTTTGGCCTGGGCATGATCCTGGCATTCCTGGCCGGGGTCTTGCAGTTTGGCAGCCTTTATGGCGTGCTGGTGGTGGCCGGTGTTTACGGCGCCGGACAACTGGTGGAAAGTTTTTACCTGACGCCGCGGCTGGTGGGCGAGCGTATCGGCCTGCACCCGCTGGCGGTTATTTTTGCCCTGCTGGCTTTTGGTCAGCTGTTTGGCTTTCTCGGCGTGCTGATTGCGTTGCCCAGCAGCGCGGTGCTGCTGGTCGCGATTCGCCGCTTGCGGGCCGGCTACATCGGCAGCCGGCTCTACCAGGGGTGACGCGAACCATGACTGGCATGAAACAAATTGCACTGGATATCGGGTTGGCCTCGCCGCCATCACTCGCCAATTTTTTTGCGGGGCCTAACGAGGCGGCGCTCAAACACCTGGAGTTGTGGGTCGGCAACAGCCTGCGCTCCCCGGTGCCGACCTACCTGTGGGGCGAGCCGGGCAGTGGCAAGACGCATTTGCTCAAAGCCGTGAGTGAGGCCTTGCGCGAGCAGGGCGCCGCCGTCGGCTGGCTCGATGCCTCGATGATGGAGCCGCCCGAGTTCCAGGACAACTGGGCGGCGGTGATCATGGACGATTGCCACCTCTACACCGCGGTGCAGCAGCAGGCCGCGTTCAACTGGTTCGTCAACGCCCTGAATGCCGCCGATGGCCATCCCCGCTGGGTACTGGCCGCCGGCAGCGCACCCCCGGCCGATCTGGCGCTGCGCGAAGACTTGCGCACCCGACTGGGCTGGGGCCATGTGTTTGCCCTGCAGGCGCTGACCGAGCCGGAACGCCGGGCCGTGTTGCGCCAGGAAGCCGATGCGCGTGGTGTGTTCCTCAGCGACGACGCCATGGATTTCATCCTGAGCCGCTTCTCCCGCGACTTGGGCCACCTGATGCAACTGCTTGACCAACTGGATGTGTACGCGCTGCAAACCAAACGCGCGATCACCATCCCGCTGATCAAGTCCATGCTGGAGAACTTGTGACATTACCTATCAGCACAGCCCCCTCGGGGGGCAGCGACGTACGCGAAGCGACAAGCGTGGGGGTCAAGCGCCTGGCTTTGTTTGACCTCGATCACACGCTGATCCCTTTTGATTCCGACTACGAGTGGGGCGAGTTCACGATCGCGCTGGGCTGGTGTGACGGCCACGAATTCAAACGCCGCAATGCCGAGTTTTTCGCGCATTACCAGGCCGGCACCCTCGATGTACACGACTACGTGCGTTTTGCCACCCAGGCCATCCGGGAGCAAGGCGCTACAAAATCAATAGCTGCTCACGCCCAGTTCATGCGGGAAATCGTGCAAAACGGCATCAAGGAGCAGGCGCTGGCGCTGGTCGGGCAGCACCAGGCTGCGGGCGACCAGGTGGTGATTGTCACGGCCACCAACGAGTTCGTGACCCGGCCCATCGCCGCCGCCTTTGGTGTGACGGAACTGATTGCCGTCGAGCTGGAACGCGACGCAGACGGCCAGCTGACCGGTGAAATCCACGGCACACCGTCTTTTCGCGCGGGCAAGGTGACCCGGGTCCAGCAGTGGTTGGCCGATCGCGGGCTGGACTGGGACACGGTGGAAACCACGTTTTACACAGACTCCCTGAACGACCTGCCTTTGCTGGAAAAAGTCACCCATCCGGTGGCCACCAATCCCGACGACCGCCTGCGGGCGATCGCCACCGAGCGCGGATGGCGCATACTTGAGCTGTTCTAACTGCCGCAGACCGTGGCCCTTGCCTTGCAAGCGCGGCCGGTCCGGCAAAATCTCCTGATTCAATGATCAAAAAATTTATCGACAAGCTGTTTGGCAAATCCGACAGCGCCGCCAACAGCGCCAAACGGCCCAAAAAATCAGTTTTCGGCGAACGCCGCGAAGTGGGCCCCAAAGACCACGGGATTGACCCCAAACTGGTCGACGAACGTGCCATGGACGTGGTCCGCACCCTCAAACAGGCCGGTTACGAGGCCTATGTGGTGGGCGGCGCGGTGCGCGACCTGCTGGTCGGCTTGCGCCCCAAAGACTTTGAC
This sequence comes from Polaromonas potterensis, assembly GCF_033446725.1. Lineage (NCBI taxonomy): Bacteria > Pseudomonadati > Pseudomonadota > Betaproteobacteria > Burkholderiales > Comamonadaceae > Polaromonas > Polaromonas potterensis. The sequence continues at coordinate 254,930 of NZ_JAWQLX010000007.1, forward strand.
GTGGCCACCGATGCGACGCCCGAGCAGGTGAAAAGCCTGTTCCGCCGCGCCTTCATCATTGGCCGGCGTTTTCGCATTGTTCACGTCATTTATGGCCGTGGTCGCGAACACGAGGTGATCGAGGTCTCGACCTTCCGTGCCCACCTGGACAGCAGCCTGGCCGAACAGGTCGGCGGCAACGAACGCACCAGCAAAAGCGAACTCGCGGGCATGAAACACGCCGTGGACGCCTCCGGCCGGGTCTTGCGCGACAACGTCTGGGGCCCGATGGAAGAAGACGCCGCACGGCGCGACTTCACCATCAACGCCATGTATTACGACCCGGAAACACAAATCGTGGTCGACTACCACAACGGCATCCGCGATTCGAAGAAAAAAATCATTCGCATGATTGGCGACCCGGCCACGCGTTATCGCGAAGACCCGGTGCGTATCATCCGCGCCGTGCGTTTTTCGGCCAAGCTCAGCGCGCTGGGTTTCACCTTCGAAGAAAAAACCGCCGCGCCTTTGCGCGCCATGAAAGGCCTGTTGGCCGATGTGCCGCAGTCGCGTCTGTTTGACGAAATGCTCAAGCTGCTGCAAACCGGCCACGCGCTGGCCAGCATTGCGCAACTTAAATTCCTGGGCCTGAACACCGGCATCTACCCGCTGCTGGACGTGGTGGTGGACACGGCGGAAGAACCCTTTTTGCAACTGGCCCTGCGGGACACCGACCGTCGCGTCGGTGAAGGCAAACCCGTGGCGCCCAGCTTTTTGCTGTCCTGTGTGCTCTGGGCCGATGTGCGCGAAGGTTGGGCACGGCGCCGCAAGCAGGGCGAACATGTCATGCCGGCGCTGCAGGACGCGATCGACGATGCCTTCAACGCCAAGATCGGTGATGTCTCGGGTCGCGGCAAGCTGGGCACAGATATGCGCGAGATCTGGACCATGCAGCCGCGTTTTGAAAAACGCAGCGGCAGCTCGCCTTATTCCTTGCTGGAGCAACCCCGTTTCCGCGCCGGTTTTGACTTCCTGCGCCTGCGCGCGCAAACCGGCGAAGTCGAGACCGAGCTGGCCGAGTGGTGGGAAAAGTTCAGCACCGCCTATGACGACGAGCGCCATGAAATGATCGAGCAGGCGCGCCTGGCGCAACTGCAGAAACCGCAGCCGCCGCGCACCCGGGTCAAACGCAACGATGCTGATGCGCCGCGCACGGTGGCCGGCGCCAGCAGCAGCCCGGATGCAGACCGTATGCCGCCGGCAACACCGGGCGAGCCGGGTGAGCAAGGTGAATTCGGTGACGCGGCGCCTGCCAAAAAGCGCAGGCGCCGCCGCAAGCCCGTGAACCGCGAAGCCGGTGCGGCGCCTGCCAGCTCAGCTTCCGACGGCCAAGCCGACTTCTGAGCCTGGCCATGGGCGCGGGCGAACACCCGTCTGATCGCACCGGCCGGGTCACGGCCTACGTGGCCATAGGCGCCAATCTGGGCGCGGCCAGCGCCGCCGTACAGCAGGCGATGGAGGCTCTGGATGGCCTGCCGCTGACCCGTGTCACCCGGCGCTCCAGCCTGTACCAGACCCGGGCGCTGTCCAATGACAACGGGGTGGAACGTGAGGCCGCCAGCCCGGACTACATCAATGCCGTGGTGGAAGTGTCAACCGGCTTGAGGGCGCCCGCCTTGCTGGACCAGCTTCAGAAACTCGAGCAGGGAGCCGGCCGTGAGCGGCCTTACCGCAATGCGCCGCGCACGCTGGATCTGGACCTGCTGCTGTACGGCAGCGCCAGCATTGACTCAGTGCGGCTGACGGTTCCGCATCCGCGCATGATGCAGCGCGCTTTTGTGCTGCTGCCGCTGGCGGAAATTGCCCCGGCGCTGGTGTCGCCAGCACAACGCGACGCGGTGGCGGATCAGGTGATAAAACGGCTCGACTGACGTTGTTCAGGGCGCCAGGCGCTCGCGCAACCAGCCGCCGTCTTCTTGCAGCGTGTAACGCAGGCGGTCATGCAGCCGGCTTTTGCGGCCTTGCCAGAACTGCCAGTTGTCCGGCTTGAGCCGGTAGCCGCCCCAATGCGGCGGACGCGGCGGTTGCAGCAGAAATTTCGCGCCGTATTTCGCGGCGTTGGCCACCAGCACGCTGCGATTGGTTATCACCTGGCTTTGCGGGCTGGCCCAGGCGCCGATACGCGAGTCCAGCGGCCGGCTGTGGAAGTAGGCGTCGCTTTCTTCGGCGGACACTTTTTCAACCACCCCTTCAATACGCACCACACGTTCCAGTTCGACCCAGTGAAACTGCAGGGCCGCATACGGGTTGCTCGCCAGTTCCTGACCTTTGCGGCTGTCGTAGTTGGTGAACCAGGTGATGCCGCGCTCGTCGTAACCTTTGATCAGCACAATGCGGGTCGAGGGGCGACCGTTGCCGGCCACCGTCGCCAGTGTCATGGCATTGGGCTCGGGCACCTCGGCGCGTATGGCTTCCTGCAGCCACTGCTCGAACTGCAGCAGGGGGTCGGCCTGCGAGGCCTCTTCGTTGAGTTCGGCGCGTTCGTAACTTTTGCGCAGGTCGGCGATGGCGGAAGAAGGGCTCATGCCTGCCATTGTGCCCGCTCGTTTGGGCTGAATAAGTGCTGGGGCTTGAAAGCGAATAATTATTCGTTTATATTGCCTGATCTCATGAAACCCAAAGACGACGAAAAGCAGCGCGCGATTGCCGAGGCCACCTTTGAGCGGGTGGCCCAGACCGGCTTGAGCGGGCTGACCATGGCCGATATCGCCAGGACGGCGGGCATCGCCACCAGTACCTTGTACGTGTATTACCCGTCGAAAGACGAGCTGATCAGCCAGCTTTACCAGGACGCCAAAACTGCCACTATGCAGCGCCTGATGGACGGTGTGGAACCCGGAACCCCGCTGCGCAGCCGGGTGCGCCGCCTCTGGGGCAATCTGTTACGACACCGGCTGGAACGTTACGCCGAAGTGGTTTTCCAGGAGCAGTATTACAACTCCCCGTGGTTCACCCAGGGCAACCGCGAGTTGTCGACCCGGCTGGCGGCCGGCTTTCTCGCGCTGATGCAAGAGGGCCAGCAGCAGGAGATTTTTAAACCCGTGCCGCTGCCCTTGTTGACCGCCAGCGTGGTGGGTTCGGTGCGGGAGACCGCCAACCTGATCCGTACCCAGGTCTTGCCCGATGACGAGGCGGTGCATCTGGCGGCTTTCACCCTGTGCTGGGATGCGATCAAGGCGTGAGCCGTACCTGGCACAGCAAAATTTCCCCATTTAAGCGAATAAAAATTCGCCAAATAATTTTCTTGTAACTTCGATTTCACAAGGAGCTTCACGATGCCAACCCTGAACATCAACGGCAAAGACCTGTCCGTCAACGCCGACGCATCCACGCCCATTCTTTGGGCCTTGCGTGACACCTTGGGCATGACGGGCACCAAGTTCGGCTGCGGCGCGGCCTTGTGCGGCGCCTGCACCGTGCACCTCAACGGCGCGGCCATTCGTTCCTGCGTGACGCCAATCTCGGCGGCCGTGGGCCAGAAAATCACCACCATCGAAGCTGTCGCCAGCGACCGTGTCGGCCGGGCGGTGCAGCAGGCCTGGGTCAAACACGATGTGGCGCAATGTGGTTATTGCCAGAGCGGCCAGGTGATGAGTGCCACCGCCTTGCTCAAAACCAAGCCCAAGCCGACAGACGCGGACATCAACGCCGCCATGGCCGGCAACATCTGCCGCTGCGGGACTTATGTCCGTATCCGCGCCGCCATCAAAGACGCGGCCTTGACCCTGGCTTGAAGGAGATCAGCATGTACACCTCAACCCCATTCGATATCGCCGATCAACTGCCAAAAGGCCTGCAAGTCCTGATGCACCGGGCGCAAGGTGCTATGGATAATGAAGCAAGCACCGGCTTGCCGCGGCGCAGCTTTCTCAAGCTTGTCACCGCCAGCGGTTTTGCACTGGGCGCTTTTCCCTTGCTGACGCAGGCCCAGACATCACCGGCCGCTGCCGCCAGCGCTTTGAAGCCGGCGCAACAGCCCTCGGCTTTTGTCCACATCGCCAAAGATGGCACGGTCACGGTCACGATCAACCGGCTGGATTTTGGGCAGGGTGTGCAGACCGGCCTGCCCATGATCCTGGCCGAAGAACTGGACGCGGACTGGCGCTTGGTGAAAAGCCAGCACGGCAATGCCGATCCGGCCTATGCCGACCCGGTGATGGGCATGCACCTCACGGGCGGGTCGAGTGCGATCAAGAACTCCTACACGCAGTACCGCGAACTCGGCGCCCGCACCCGGGCCATGCTGGTGGCGGCGGCTGCGGCGCAATGGGCCGTGGATGCGGCCAGCCTGCGCACCCGTGAAGGCGTGGTGATCGGTCCCGGCGGCAAACGCCTGGGCTACGGTGAACTGGCGCAAGCCGCCATGCAGCAGCCGGTGCCGGAGAAGGTCACGCTCAAGGACCCGAAACAGTTCCGCATCATCGGCAAGCCCACGGGCCGGCTGGACGCACGCGCCAAATCCAGCGGCGGCCAGAGTTACGGCATCGACACCAAGCTGCCCGGCATGTTGACGGCGGTGGTGGCGCATCCGCCGGTGTTTGCCGGCAAGATCAAGTCGCTGGACGACGCGGCGGCCAAGGCCGTTCCCGGGGTGAAAGCCGTGTTGCGTGTGCCTCTGGACCGTGGCGGCGAAGGGGTGGCCGTGGTCGCCGAAGGTTACTGGGCGGCCAAGCAGGGCCGCGATGCGCTCAAGGTCGACTGGGACAGCAGCGCGGTGGAAAAGGTCGACAGCGCCCAGCAACTGGCCAGCTACCGCGCGCTGGCGCAGACCACTGGCGCGCTCAAATACACGGCCGATGTCGGTGCGCTGGCCACCGCGCCCAAAAAAATCAGCGCCGAGTTCGTGTTTCCTTACCTGGCCCATGCCCCCATGGAGCCGCTGAACTGCACGGTGCAACTGAGCGGGCAGGGCGCGGATGCCAAGGCCGAACTCTGGCTGGGCACACAAATGCCCGGGCTGGACACGCTGGCGGCGGCCAAGGTGTTGGGCGTGGCGCCGCAAAACCTCAAGATGAACGTGCAGATGGCCGGTGGCGGTTTTGGCCGCCGCGGCATTCCCAGCAGCGACTACGTGGTCGAAGCCTGCGCCGTGGCGAAAGCGGCGCGCGCCGCCGGGCTCACGGCCGCGGTGCGTACCTTGTGGAGCCGCGAGGACGACATCAAGGGCGGTTATTACCGTCCCATGCATGTGCACCGTGCCGAGATCGGTTTGGACGCGCAGGGCAAGATTCTGGCCTGGGACCATGTGATTGTTGGCCAGTCCATCATCGCCGGCTCGCCGTTTGAAGCCTTCATGGTCAAGGATGGCGTGGACGCCACCATGGTCGAAGGCATGAAAGAGCCTTACGATATCCCGATGCGCCTGTCGGTACATCATCCCAAACTCAATGTGCCGGTCTTGTGGTGGCGCAGTGTCGGCTCCACGCATACCGCGTATGTGATGGAAACACTGATCGACGAGATTGCGCGCAGTGCCGGGCAAGACCCGGTGGCTTACCGCCTCCAGCAGTTTGGCGACAAACATCCGCGCCATCGCGCCGCGCTGCAACTGGCCGTGAGCAAGTCCGGTTACGGCAAACGCACACTGGCCGCGGGGCGCGCCTGGGGCGTAGCGGTGCACGAGTCTTTCAACACCGTGGTGGCCTATGTGGTGGAGGCCTCGGTCAAGGACAAGACACCGGTGTTGCATGCCGTCACCGCGGGCGTGCATTGCAACCTGGCCATCAACCCGACCAGCATTGAAGCGCAGATCCAGGGCGCGGCGTTGATGGGGCTGTCCATGTGTTTGCCGGGCGCGGCCATCACCTTGAAAGACGGCGTGGTGGAGCAAAGCAATTTTGGCGACTTCCAGGTGCCGCGTATCACCGACATGCCCACGGTGGCGGTGTTTGTGGTGCCCAGCGCCGATGCCCCCACCGGCCTGGGGGAGCCCGGCCTGCCGCCGCTGGCGCCGGCCTTTGCCAATGCCATCGCGAAACTCACGGGCCAGGCGCCGCGCGAGCTGCCCTTCAAGCTGGCGTGATGGACGCAACGCTGCCCACGGTGCTGGTGCTGGCCTCGGGCCGCGGTGAACGTTTCACCGCCTCGGGCGGCAGCGTCCACAAGTTGCAGGCCTTGCTGGCGGGCAAACCGGTGTTGCAACACACGCTGGATGCCGTGATCGCCAGCGGCCTGCCCTGGCATCTTGAAAATGTGGGTCATCCCGGCATGGGGGATTCGATTGCCGCGGCCGTGCGCGCCACGCCGGATGCGGCGGGCTGGCTGGTGCTGCCGGGTGATTTGCCGCTGCTGCAGGCCAGCACCCTGCGTGCCGTGGCCGATGCCCTGGCGCAACACGCCGTGGTGATTCCGCTGTACCAGGGCGCGCGTGGTCACCCGGTCGGGTTTTCCACGGCCTGCCGTGATGGCCTTCTGGGTTTAAAGGGAAATCAGGGTGCAGCCCCCGTGGCACGGGCGCAAGAAGCTATGAATTCAGTAGCGTTTCTGGCGCTGGACGATGTTGGGGCTGTGACCGACATTGACACCATGGACGACCTGGCGCGCGCCGAGCAGTGGCTCGCAGCGCGTTGAAGAACCACTCTTCGCCGTGCGCATTTTTCTCCCCGCATTTCCCAGCAGGGGCCGCGGGACTGGCTTCGCCGGGCCGCAGGCGCAGCGCCCCCTAGGGGGGCAGAGAGCTACGCGAAGCGAGTGAACGTGGGGGCTAACTTCTAATTACGGCACACGCCAGCCGCGGGCCGGCGTTGCCGGTCGGCTGGGTTTTGTAGTCGTCGGGGTCGCGGTGAACAATCAGGCCTTTGCCGACGATGTCGGTGAGGCCGCTGCCGACGGCAATCGTGCTCGACTCGAAGCTGAAGGTCGCCACGCCACTGGCGTCGGCTTTCAGGCTGGGCAAATCGCCGGTGTGGTGCGGGCCCATGGCGTGATTGCCATGCGCAACGCCGGTAGGGTTGAAGTGCCCGCCGGCGCTCATGCCGTCGCCGCTGGAGCAATCGCCTTTTTCATGCACATGAAAACCGTGTTCGGAGTTGGGCGGAAGGCCACGCACTTCGCCGCTGACCTGGACCTTGTCACCGGTCTGTACAAAACGGACATTGCCGCTGGTGCTGCTGCCGGTCGTGGCTTGCAACTGGGCGGTGGCGCGGGGGCCTTCGGGCTTGCTGGCACAAGCGCTGAGTAAAACAGCCGAACTGAACAGAAAAATCAGACCTGGTTTCATGTGTTTCTCCGGTGTGGCGTCGGAAGTGCCAAGGTGTGCCGACTTTAGGCTTCGCGCGTATCGCTGGCAAGGCCTGCTTGTGATAATTTGAGGAGGCGTGCCAGCGCCGCATCCGAAATGCCGTGGCTTTGCAAGCTCTCCAGGGTCTGGCGTGCATAGTCGTGGGTGGTGCCGTAACGCCCGCAGGCGTCGGCAAAAATCTGCCGGTAACGCGCTTCGCTCAACTCGCCGGTGTAGTTGGGGCTGCGCCGCGACAGGGTGAAAGCCAGCGCCTGAACCGGCCCCTTGCCGGTGTGGCAACGCAACCAGCGCGGGTCATACACACCGGTGACCATTTCGCGCAGCCACAGCCTGGCCACCACCTCGCGCACCTCATGTTTGGGTACCCGGTAAACCACGCCGTGGCAACTGCCACCCGAGAGCAGTGCAAACACCAGCCCGGGGCATTCCGGCGTGCCGCGATTGATGCGGCTCCACATTTTCAGCGCGCGGTGCCAGCCATGCACGCTGGCGCGTTGCCGCTCGGCAAACTCGAAGTCCGGCCGCCAGATCAGCGAGGCGTAGCCAAAAACCCAGAGGTCGTCCTTGCCACCCCATTGGTGCAAAAAATGCGCCAGCATAGGCGCCGGATCACGCAGGGTCAGCAGGTCTTGATTCAGCAATTTTTCCACCACCACACTTTACAATGGCTGTCCTGCGTCCGCCATCCTGTAGCCTTTACAGCGATGCCGGCAGCGCCAGTTTTTACGGAGATTTCGACATGGCTTCCCCCTCTGATGATGACCAACAACGTATTGCTCTGGGTCTTGTGTTTGCGATCGTCGCTCTGGTGGTCGCTGCGGTGATCGGTACCGCGGTGGGGCACCGTGGCGGCAGCGCCGCGAAGTCCGTGGCGGCGGCGCCGGTCCCTGCGGTCCCAGCCCTTGGTGTGGTTGTCGATGCGGCCGTCGGCTCCGCGCCGCTGTCGGCGCAGGCGGCCGCCGATGCGGCCAGCATCACGGTGGAATACGGCGTGGTGAAGTTTTATTTTGCGTCCGGCAAAGCCGACCTGGCGCTTGGCGCCAGCGAGGCGCTGGTCGACGTGGTCAAAGGCGCCCAGGGCGGTAAAAAAGTGATCATCTCGGGTTTTCACGATGCCAAGGGCAATGCCCAGCTCAATGCCGATCTGGCCAGGCAACGTGCGTTTGCCGTGCGTGATGCGCTGAAGGCGGCCGGTGTGGCCGAGAGCCAGATCACGCTGGAGAAACCCGCACAAACAGCGGGCAGCGGCAGCGACGCCGAAGCGCGCCGGGTTGAAATCACCCTGCAGTAAGGGCGGCCATCGCCGCATCTGGGCGGCGATCAAAGAAGGGCCTGTTCAGGCCCTTCTTTTTTTGTCCTTCATCGGTAACCGGTCTGTACCCGATGGCTTCCCAAAGGATTGGTAACCCAGTAGGATGGATGAAGTAATAAAGTTACGAATTCACCCTCAAAAGCATTGCCCACCATGACTCTTCATCCCACCATCGCCCGCGTCACCGACAAAATACGTGAACGCAGCAACGTCACCCGCAGCGCTTACCTCCAGCGCCTGGACAACACGGCGACCCGTGCCGTCAGCGTGGACCGCATGGGTTGCGGCAACGTGGCCCACGCGGTGGCCGGCATGCCGCTGGACGACCGTTTCAAGGTGGTCACCCAGCGCGCGCCCAACATCGGCATCGTCACCGCCTACAACGACATGTTGTCGGCCCACACGCCGATGCAGCCTTACCCCGACCTGATCAAGTGGGAAGCCCGACTGCACGGCGCGACCGCCCAGGTGGCCGGCGGTGTGCCCGCCATGTGTGACGGCGTGACACAAGGCACCAGCGGCATGGAGCTCAGCCTCTTCAGCCGCGACGTGATTGCCATGGCCACCGCGGTGGCGCTGAGCCACGATATGTTTGACGCAGCGCTGATGCTGGGTGTGTGCGACAAGATCGTGCCCGGCCTCTTGATAGGCGCGCTGCATTTTGGCCATTTGCCCACGGTGTTTGTGCCGGCCGGGCCCATGCCGTCAGGCCTGCCGAACAAGGAAAAAGCCCGGGTGCGCGAGCTGGCGGCCCAGGGCCTGGTTGGCCGCGACGGCCTGATGGAAGCCGAGCTCAAGTCTTATCATAGCCCCGGCACCTGCACCTTTTATGGCACGGCCAACAGCAACCAGATGTTGCTCGAAGCCATGGGGCTGCATGTGCCCGGCACTGCTTTTGTGCAGCCCGGCGGTGACCTGCGTGACGAGCTGACACGCGAGGCCGCACGCACCGTGCTGGGCATCGTCAAGGCCAAACGTTTTGCACCCATCGGCCAGGTGGTGGATGAACGCGCGATTGTGAACGCCATGGTCGCGTTGCTGGCCACCGGTGGCTCCACCAACCACCTGATTCACTGGGTGGCGGTGGCACGTTCGGCCGGCATCCTGATTGACTGGAACGACTTCTCGGCACTGTCGGAAGTGGTGCCCTTGTTGACCCATGTGTATCCCAACGGCAGCGCCGACGTGAACGAGTTTCAGGCGGCCGGTGGCACGGGTTTTGTGATCCGCGAACTGCTGGACAGCGGCTTCATGCATGAGGATGTGTTGACGGTGCGTGACGGCGGACTTCGCGAATACACGCGCGAGCCCGCGCTGGTGGACGGCCAACTGGCCTGGCATGAGATGGGCGCGTCGAAAGACGACACCATTGTGCGGCCGGCCAACCAGCCTTTCAGTGCCACCGGTGGCCTCAAACTCTTGCAGGGCAACCTGGGCCGCAGCGTGATCAAGGTCTCCGCCGTGCCGGATGACCGCCATGTGATTGAAGCGGTGGCGCGCGTGTTTGATTCTCAGGAAGGGCTGCATGCGGCGTTTAACGCCGGTGAGCTGGAGCGCGACGTGGTCTGTGTGGTGCGCTGGCAGGGGCCGCAGGCCAACGGCATGCCCGAGCTGCACAAACTCACGCCGCCGCTGGCGGTGTTGCAGGGCAAGGGTTTTCGGGTAGCGCTGGTCACCGATGGGCGCATGAGCGGCGCCTCGGGCAAGGTGCCGGCGGCCATCCATGTGTCGCCCGAGGCGGCGGCCGGCGGCCCGCTGGCCAAGGTGCGCGACGGCGACGTGATTCTGGTCGATGCCAATACCGGCATACTCGAGGTCAAGGTGCCGGCCGCTGAATGGGCGGCCCGCCAAGCCGCCGTGATGCCCGAGGCGCTGCGTGTCAGCAACGGGCTGGGCATGGGACGTGAACTGTTTGCCGGCATGCGCGAGCGCGCACTGACGGCTGAAGAAGGAGCTTTGTCGTGGATTTGAATCTGGATATCAAGGGGCCACTGACGTCCCTGCAGGTGATGCAGGACGCCGCTGTCATTCCGGTGATTGTGTTGACCGATGTGGCCCATGCCGTGCCGCTGGCACGTGCGCTGGTTGCAGGCGGCATTCGCATGCTGGAAGTGACCTTGCGTACGCCGCAGGCGCTGGCCTGTATCGAAGCCATTGCCCGCGATGTGCCCGAGGCGGTGATCGGCGCAGGCACCGCGCGCAGTGCGGCCGATGTGCAGGCCTGCGCGATGGCCGGTGCGCGTTTTATCGTCAGCCCCGGCTACACCCACGCGGTTGGCCAGGCCTGCCGCGATGCCCACATGCCCTTGTTGCCCGGAGTGGCGACCGGCAGCGAAATCATGGCCGCGCAGGAAGACGGCTTCACCGAGCTGAAGTTTTTCCCGGCCATGCAGGCCGGCGGCCTGGCCATGCTCAAGGCCTGGGGTGGACCTTTTGGCGATGTGCGCTTTTGCCCCACGGGCGGCATCACGGCAGCCAATGCGGTGGAGTTTCTGGCCCTGCCGAATGTGGTTTGTGTTGGCGGCTCCTGGCTGGTGCCGGCGGATGCGATGGCGCGGGGTGATTGGGCGCGGGTGAGCGCGCTGGCCCGGCAGGCGGTGCAACTGCCTCGGTAGTTAGCCAAGGTTTTAAGCGTTTTCGTGCTCTAGCCCTTGTGCGAAGGGCGAGAGTAGCTATTGAATTTATAGCGAATCTCGCTTACATCTCCCACTCGGGCTGAGCTGGTCGAAGTCCTGTTTGATTTCGAGTTTTAGCGGTTTGCCTGCTGGCCGGGTCTCGCCCCGGCGGGCGACTTACTTTTCTTTGCTTCGCCAAAGAAACCTAAGGAAAAGAAAGGCGACCCCACTGTCTGCGTCCCTGCGCTTCGCTGCGGGTAGCCTGCGGTGCTCGGTCCAGTTGGGGTCGAGCTCGAACTCGCTGCGCTCAGACAATCGCTCGCCCTGATCCGACTGAACCTCCGCTCCTCGGCGCAGCCAGAAGGGGGTGTGGGAGAGAAGGCGGGAACGGATACGGGGAGACGAGGCCGTCATTCATGCACGCGCTTGCAGCACACAAGACCAAATGAAGTCCCCCTCCATCGCCCAGCGGGGCGAGGGGAATACGAAGGGACTTCCCACTTCACGGTAGCGGCATCAAGTGCCAAGATTG
>NZ_JAWQLX010000008.1:0-260164 GCF_033446725.1 Polaromonas potterensis
AATGACCGAGCGGTCCTCCTCGGTCAAGTGCAGTTCTGTCTGGCGCATGATCAAACTCCGGTATGCCAAATGGCGACAACGAGAGTTTATATATGTTTCGTTATTTATGTGTCAACGTACTAGAGCCCTATTTTTCTTAAAAATAGGACAACTCCCTGAATTTTCCAGGCACAGGCCTTGAGCTCATAAGACGCGTCGCAAGCTTATTTGGATGCCGCGGCTTGCAAGGCCGGTTTGCTTGAGGACGCTTGGAAAAATTGATCCAGGAAAATCACGAAGGCCATGCTCATGGCGCCAATCGCCACCCAGCCGCCCAGCTTGAAGGAGCTGATGTAGCCCAAGCCTTGAGGGATTGCCGTGAGGTTGGTCGTGGTGCAGATAAACTCCGCCGCCCCCATGCCGGTGTAATGCATGGCGCAAACGGCCACCGCCATCACGATGGCTGCCGCCACCCGGATCGGAATGTTTGGGGTTTTAAAGGCCAACCACAAAGCTGCCGTGGCTGCCACGATGGCAATGACCACCGACAGCGCCACACGGACCCAGTCCCATTGAATAAAACCGTTGAACTTCAAACCGTACATGCCCAGGTAATGCATGAACACCACGCCCAGGCCCAGCACCGCGCCGGCCCCCGCGATGCGCGCGAGATGGTCAGGGGCTTTGGCGACAAAAGCCAGCGCCAGCGAAGTCGCCGCAATGGCGGCCAGCAGCGAAATCACTATTTCAGTCAAGCCGTAGCTGACACCCACATTGAGCTTGAGCGCCACCATGCCGACAAAATGCATGGACCAGACACCGACGCCGCCCAACGCCACACCCGCCGACAAGGTGTTGGCAGAACTGGCTTTTCCGTTGGGTAGTTTGATGCGGGTGGCGGCCGTGAGCGCCACGAAGGAGCCGAAAAAGGCCACCAGAAACGACAGCGCAACATAGGTTGGCTGATAACTTGTCACAACAACTGAATTCATTTTCAATCCTCGGTTGAGTTACAAATCAAAAAGATTACTCTTTTTTACGTTTTTGGCTATCCTGAATTTATCGAGGGGCTGAAAGACCTCATGAGACCCGCCAGGCGGGCATTCAAGCCCCTTGATGGAGGCTGATTTGTACGCCAAAAGTATCAATGAAAGAGGGGGCAGGCCAGAATTCGGGTTTAACGCCCGTTCAATTCCCAGAGTTTTCGTGCGCCCAGCACCGCGTCGGGGTAGACCGCCTTGCCGCGTGAACCGTTGTAACGGCCCAGGCCCAGGAACAGGTCCCCTTTTTCGCGGTCCAGGTAGTGGCGCAGGATCACGCAGCCAAAACGCAGATTGGTCTGCATGTGAAACAGCTTGCCGGTGTCGCCGTCACCGATCACGCGTGTCCAGAAGGGCATGACCTGCATGTAGCCACGAGCGCCCACCGGGCTGACCGCGAACTTGCGAAAGTTGCTTTCGACCTGGACCAGGCCCAGCACCAGCGCGACATCCAGCCCTGCGCGTTTGCTTTCGTACCAGATGGTTTGCAAAAACTCCTTGCGGATTTGCCACTCGGGTTTTTTCTTCTTGAGCCTCTCGCTCATGGCGCCTAGCCAGCGCAGATAGGCCAGGCGGCTTTCGGTGTCGCTGAACTCGGGCACCGGCGGTGCCTGCCTCAGAACGGCTGAGCTCAGCGCGGTGCGGACCGAGTCGATCAGCGGTTCTTCAATTTGTGCACCGGCCTTGCTTTGCTCTGAAAAAAAGAGTAATAAAGTGCCTGCCGACAAGGACTGTAGGCACTTTCTCCTTGTTGTGGGGGCAAGGTCCGGTGGCCGTGCGGTCATGCCGCGAGTTTGGCTTTCAGGAGGGCCAGGACTTCGTCCACGCCCATCTTGCTGGCTTCGGTGTCGCGGCGGTGCTGGTACTCGACGTGCCCTTCCTTGAGCCCGCGGTCGCCGATGGTGACGCGGTGCGGCACGCCGATCAGCTCCCAATCGGCGAACATGGCGCCGGGACGTTCGCCGCGGTCGTCGAGGATCACGTCCACGCCAGCGGCGAGCAATTCGCTGTAGAGCTTGTCCGCTGCGACCTGGACATCAGGGAAACGGTCGGGGCTGATGGGGCAGAGCACCACGGTGAAAGGTGCAATCGAATCCGGCCAGATGATGCCTTTGTCGTCGTGGTTTTGCTCGATGGCGGCGGCCGGCAGGCGCGTGATGCCTATGCCGTAGCAACCCATTTCCAGGAACTGCGGCTTGCCATTTTCACCGAGGAAAGTGGCATTCATGGCCTGACTGTATTTGGTGCCCAGGTAAAACACATGGCCAACTTCAATGCCGCGCTCAATCGCCAACGGACCTTTGCCGTCGGGCGAGGCGTCGCCCGCCACCACTTTGCGCAGGTCGGCCACCAGCTCGGGCTCGGGCAAGTCGCGGCCCCAGTTGACGCCGGTGGTGTGGAAGTCGATTTCGTTGGCGCCGCAGACCCAGTCGGCCAGTGCCGCCACTTCGCGGTCCACCACCAGCTTGACCGGTTTTTGCAAATTTAGCGGGCCCAGGTAGCCGGGTTTACAGCCAAAGTGTTCCTCGATCTCGGGCAGCGTGGCGAAGCGGAAATCCGCCAGGCCGGGCACCTTGCCGACCTTGACTTCGTTCATCTCGTGGTCGCCGCGCAGCAACAGCAGCCAGACCTGGGTCTTGACGACCTTGCCGGCTTCATCCAGCGTGTCGGTGGCCAGCACCAGCGACTTGACGGTGGTCTCCAGCGGAATGGACAATAGCTCAGCTACCTCGGCGCAAGTGGCTTTGCCCGGGGTCGCCGTTTTGCTCATGGCTTGCGTGGCGGCTTTGCGCTCGCCCTGTGGCGCCAGTGCTTCGGCTTTTTCCATGTTGGCGGCGTAGTCGCTGCCGGGGCAATAAACGATGGCGTCTTCACCGGTGGCGGCAATCACCTGGAACTCTTCGCTCAGGTCGCCGCCGATGGCGCCGCTGTCGGCGGCCACGGCGCGGTAGGTCAGGCCAAAACGGTCAAAAATCCGGCGGTAAGCGGTGGCCATGACCTGGTAGCTGGCCTTGGCCGAGGCCTGGTCGCGGTCAAAACTGTAGGCGTCTTTCATGATGAACTCACGCCCGCGCATCAGGCCAAAACGCGGCCGGCGTTCGTCGCGGAACTTGGTCTGGATCTGGTACAGGTTTTTCGGCAGTTGTTTGTAGCTGCGGATGTCCTGGCGCATCACGTCGGTGATGACTTCTTCGCTGGTCGGCTGGACCACAAAATCGCGGCCGTGGCGGTCCTTGATACGCAGCAGCTCGGGACCCATCTTGTCGAAGCGCCCGGTTTCCTGCCAGAGCTCGGCCGGCTGGATCACCGGCATGCTCATTTCGATGGCGCCGGCGCGGTTCATTTCCTCGCGCACGATGGCCTCGACCTTGCGGATCACGCGCAAGCCCATGGGCATGTAGTTGTAGATGCCCGCGCCCAGTTTTTTGATCAGGCCGGCACGCATCATCAGCTGGTGGCTGACCACCTCGGCATCGGCTGGCGCTTCCTTGAGGGTGGAAATGAAGAACTGGGAGGCTTTCATGGGCGATTTATTTGGGTTGTAGCACTGGAGTCGCCGCTGCACGCTTGGCGCGGTGGCCTTCGCTGTGCATAATGGACTCAGTTTAAAAAATTGAGGTTTGATTATGCTTGACCGGGACGGCTTTCGGCCCAACGTCGGCATCATCTTGCTCAACCAGAGAAGTCAGGTATTTTGGGGCAAACGTATCCGTACCCACTCGTGGCAGTTTCCGCAGGGTGGCATTGATCGGGGCGAAAATCCCGAGCAGGCCATGTTTCGCGAGCTGCATGAGGAAGTGGGGCTGATGCCGCAACATGTGCAGGTGCTTGCCCGTACCCGGGACTGGTTGCGCTATGAGGTGCCTGACCGGTTTATCCGCCGCGATGCGCGTGGACATTACAAAGGCCAGAAACAAATCTGGTTCCTGCTGCAACTGGTCGGTCACGACTGGGACTTGAACCTGCGCGCCACAGACCATCCGGAGTTCGACGCCTGGCGTTGGAATGACTACTGGGTGCCGCTGGATGTGGTGGTGGAGTTCAAGCGCGGCGTTTACGAAATGGCGCTGACCGAGTTGTCGCGTTTTGTGCCGCGTGTGGATACACGTTTCGAGCCGCGCCCGGATCACCGCAACCGTTACCTGCGCGGCGGCATGCGCCAGCGCGACCCAGGTGACATGGGGATGGAGCATCAGGGGTTGCCCGGCGCGTCTTTTGAGTTGCCACCCGGTGCCACTTTTGAACCCGACCCGCAAACCAGCATGGCCGCGGCGTCCACCCATGAAAAACATGAGCATTAAACCGCTGGCTTTGGCCTGTTTGCTGAGCCTGTCCCTGTCGGCCTGGGCGCAACGCGATGTGGAGGCGATGGACTGGAAGGAAAGCGAGGTCCCGCCGCCGCCCGCCTATGACATCAAGAAATTACTGACGTTTGAGGTCTCGCCGAATTCATCGCTGGTGTACGGTGTGGACCCGGCGGCCCTGCGCATCACGGGTGATGGTGTGCTTCGTTACGTGATGGTGGCCAGCAGCGCCAGCGGCGCGCGCAATGTGTTTTACGAGGGCTTGCGCTGCGCCACCGGCGAGTTCAAGACCTATGCGCGCCAGACCCCGGAGGGTGTGTGGCGTCAGGTGGACAATCCTGAGTGGCGCTCGGTATTTGACAACATACCTTCCAAACACGCGTTGCAGTTTGCCAAGGCTGGCGCTTGCGACAGCGCCGCGCAGGCGTCGTCGGTCAATGAGATTGTTCGCCAGCTCAAGGCCGGCCGCTTCAACCGGTAAGAACCAGGTTGGTCCGGTGGATCATTTCCGCTTCACCGGTGTAGCCCAGCAGCCTTTCAAACTCCGCTGAAGGTTTGCGGCAGATCAGCCTGGCTTCGGCGCTGGCGTAGTTGGCCAGCCCGCGGGCGATTTCGCTGCCGTCGGCGGCTTGCACCGCAATCACGTCGCCCCGGGAAAACTCACCCTGCACCGAGGTCATGCCGATAGGCAGCAGGCTTTTGCCTTCGTCGCGTACCTTGGCGGCGGCGCCGGCATCGACCGTGACCGCGCCGCGCAACTGCAGGTGGTCGGCCATCCATTGTTTGCGGGCCTGGTTTTTGGCCGTCTGGGCCACCAGCAGGGTGCCGATGGCTTCGCCTTGTGAGAGGCGGATCAAGACGTTAGGTTCGCGGCCCCAGGCAATCACGGTGGTGGCACCGGAACCGGCAGCACGTTTGGCCGCCAGGATTTTGGTGATCATGCCGCCTTTGCCTATGCTGGAGCCGGCGCCACCCGCCATGGCTTCCAGCGCGGGGTCGCCAGCGCTGGCTTCGTGGACGAAGCGGGCGTCGGGGTCTTTGCGCGGATCGGCGGTGTACAGGCCTTTCTGGTCGGTCAGGATGACTAACGCGTCGGCTTCCACCAGGTTGGCGACCAGCGCGCCCAGAGTGTCGTTGTCGCCGAACTTGATTTCGTCGTTGACGACGGTGTCGTTCTCGTTGATCACCGGCACCACACCCAGTTGCAACAAGGTCAGCAAGGTGGAGCGGGCATTGAGGTAACGTTCGCGGTCGGCCAGGTCGGCGTGGGTCAGCAGCACCTGGGCACTGCCGACGCCGTTGTCGCGCAACTGGCTTTCGTAGACCTGCACCAAGCCCATCTGTCCGACGGCGGCGGCGGCCTGCAGTTCGTGGATGGCTTTGGGGCGGGTGGCCCAGCCCAGGCGTTTCATGCCCTCGGCGATGGCGCCGCTGCTGACCATGATGACTTCACGTCCGCCTTTGACAAGTTGTGCCAGTTGCTGGCACCACTGGCCGATGGCGTCGGCATCCAGGCCCCGGCCCTCGTCGGTCACCAGGCTGGAGCCGACCTTGACCACAATGCGTTTGGCGTTGAGAAGAACCTGGGAACCTGTTTTTTCGTGCATGTTCAGGTATTTTAGTGCTCTAGCCCTTTATCAATGGGCGTAAGCAGCTATTGTTTATATAGCAAAACTGAGAAAAGCCGGAACGCTTTCAGTCGGCCGCCGGCGATTCGGGAGGCAGGTCGGCAAAGCGCGGATCGATTTCTTCCGGCTCTTGTTCGCTTTTCTGCACACTTTTGACGTGCTGGTAAATCGTCTTGATCAGGTGTTCGCAGCCTTCGCGGGTCAAGGCCGATATTTCAAACACCGGGCCTTTGAACTTGAAGCGTTTGACGAAATCTTTGATGAGTGCGACACGTTTGTCCGCGTCCACCATGTCGAGCTTGTTGAGCACCAGCCAGCGCGGCTTGTCGTACAAGGCCGCGTCGTATTTTTTCAGCTCGCCCACAATGGCTTTGGCCTGGGCGACCGGGTCCACGCCTTCGTCAAACGGGGCCATGTCCACGATGTGCAGCAGCAAGCGGGTGCGCTGCAGATGGCGCAAAAACAGATGGCCCAGACCGGCGCCTTCGGAAGCGCCCTCGATCAGGCCAGGCAAATCCGCGACCACAAAACTTTGTTCGGGGCCGACACGCACCACACCCAGGTTGGGGTGCAAGGTGGTGAAGGGGTAGTCGGCAATACGCGGCCGTGCGTTGGAGACGGCCGAGATGAAGGTGGACTTGCCAGCGTTGGGCATGCCCAGCAGGCCGACGTCGGCCAGCACTTTCAGCTCCAGCTTGAGGCTTTTGCGCTCGCCGGGCCAGCCCGGTGTTTTGCTACGCGGCGCGCGGTTGGTCGAACTCTTGAAACGCAGGTTGCCAAAGCCGCCATCGCCACCCTTGGCGATCAGGATTTCCTCGCCCGGCACCAGCAGTTCAAAAAGAACCTCGCCGGTTTCGGAGTCGGTCAGGATGGTGCCCACCGGCATTTTGAGCATGATGTCGTCGCCCTTGGCGCCAAACATGTCCGAGCCCATACCGTGTTCACCGTTGCGGGCTTCGTGCCGGCGCGAAAACCGGAAGTCCACCAGGGTGTTCAGGTTGACATCCGCGACCGCGTAAATATGCCCGCCGCGTCCACCGTCACCACCGTTCGGACCACCGAATTCTTTGTATTTTTCGTGGCGAAAGGAGACGCAGCCACTCCCGCCATCGCCTGCGGCGATGTCAATATAGGCTTCGTCAACAAATTTCATGATTTGGAAAGGTGTCCGGCAGCGAGGGCCGCCCGGCATCCTGAGGATAGTTTAAATAAGCAAAGCCAAAACAACAAAGCCCCGACCAAGCGGGGCTTCGATGCCATCGAAGTGATCAGCTTACGCTGGGGTCACGTTGACAGTGTGCTTGTTCAGCGAGCCTTTGGTCGAGAAGGAAACCTCGCCGTGGACCAGCGCAAACAAGGTGTGGTCCTTGCCGATGCCGACGTTGGTGCCCGGATGGAACTTGGTGCCACGCTGGCGCACGATGATGCTACCTGCGCTGATCACTTCGCCGCCAAACTTCTTGACGCCCAACATCTTGGGCTTGGAATCGCGCCCGTTTCGCGTAGAGCCGCCGCCTTTTTTCTGTGCCATTTTTCGTTACTCCTGGTACTTCCCTGCTTAACCGACGATAGCGCCGATTTGCAGTTCAGTGAAGTTTTGCCGGTGACCCTGGCGTTTTTGGTAGTGCTTGCGACGGCGCATTTTGAAAATGCGCACTTTGTCGTGCCTGCCATGGGACAGTACTGTGACTGTGACAGTTGCGCCGGACACCAAGGGCGTACCAACCTTGATTGCACTGCCTTCGCCGACAGCCAATACCTGGTCAATAACGATCTCTTGGCCTACGTCCGCAGCAATCTGTTCTACTTTAATTTTTTCTCCAGCAGCAACTTTGTATTGTTTGCCGCCGGTTTTTATGACCGCGTACATGTGAGACCTCGTAAATTGAGTTCTGCGGACGGATTTCCACAGAGCCTTATATTCTAGCACGGGACAGATATTTTGCCCATGCGCCACCATTCGCCCGGATTTTCGGGGAGCACGGCGGGCGCATGCTTCCTATAATTCCTGAAATTTCATGTCTGGACCGTTTTGTCTGTAAATTCTTCTAGCACCGCCGCAGCGCTTGCCTTGATTGCCGGCGACATGCGCGCCATGGACGTGGTGATCGAACAACGCCTCAGCTCCGAAGTGTTGCTGGTCAGCCAGGTGTCCCAGTACATCGTCGCCGCTGGCGGCAAACGTCTGCGCCCCGCGCTGCTGCTGCTGATGTGTGGCGCCCTGGGTTACCAGGGCGATCAGCGTTTCAATCTGGCGGCCGTGGTGGAGTTCATCCACACCGCCACCTTGCTGCACGATGATGTGGTGGATGAGTCCACCTTGCGCCGGGGCCGGGCGACCGCCAACGCGGCTTTTGGCAACCCGGCCAGTGTTCTGGTGGGGGATTTTTTGTATTCCCGGGCTTTCCAGATGATGGTGGATGCCGGGGACATGCGCATCATGCAAACCCTGGCAGAGGCGACCAACATCATTGCCGAAGGCGAGGTTTTGCAGCTGATGAACATGCATGACGCCAGCCTGTCGGAAGAGGGTTATTTGCGGGTGATCCGCTCCAAGACCGCCAAGCTGTTTGAAGCCAGTGCGCGCCTGGCAGCCTTGCTGGCCAAGGCCCCGGCCGACATCGAACGCGCTTGCGCCGACTACGGGCAGGCGCTGGGGACGGCGTTCCAGGTGATCGACGATGTGTTGGACTATGACGGTGATGCCTCAGAAATGGGTAAAAACCTGGGCGATGATTTGCGTGAAGGCAAGGCCACGCTGCCGCTGATCATCGCGATGCAGCGCGGCACGGCCGCTGAGCAGGACATCATCCGCCACGCCATAGAAACCGGCGGAACCGAGCAGTTGCCGCAAATTGTGGCCATCGTCAGGCAGACCGGCGCCCTGCAGGCGACCCGCGATGCGGCGGCGGCGGAGGCGCAACGGGCCATCCAGGCGCTGGCGGTATTGGGGCACAACCCTTATAGCGAGGCCTTGCTACAATTGGCTTCTCAACTGCTGCAACGCCGTTCTTGAGGCTGATTCAGCACTTGTCGGGGTGTAGCTTAGCCTGGTAGAGCGCTACGTTCGGGACGTAGAGACCGGAGGTTCGAATCCTCTCACCCCGACCAGAAATTGTTAAGTAAATCAACTACTTGGCAAAAGCAGGTTCAGTGCGCTGCCCAAAAAAGCAGCAAAAACTGACAATCTGCTCCAAATCTGCTCCAAATGAGATTTCCGACACCTTCCGTGACCTTCGTCCGGACTCGCTGAATTGCGCCGGATTTCTCCGGGCAACCATCAGTATCCTCCCCTGAGCCGAGCTGTTTTTTGCTTATAACTGCCCGTTTCAGGCGCTTATAACGCAAGTCAAAAACAGTTTTTCGGTGCGTGTGCCTACACGAGTCTTCAAGTCAACTTTTTTGGAGATTCTTATGGCTACCGTTCAGAACCGTTCCCGCTACATCGTCACCGTTCCCCGCCATCCCGAGCTCGAGCGCCGCTTCCCGTACTTCCGACTCAAGGACGTCAAAGCCTATCTCGAAGAACTCAGAGCCAAAAAGCTCAAACCGTCGGTCACCCAGGCCACGGACGTCATCCAGGTCCGCGTACGCAATAAAGGCTATGCCGACCAAATCACGACCTTTGGCTCGACAGAAGAGGCAGACGCCTTTATCAAAACCGTCGAGGCTGAGAAGTCACGCGGGCTCTTTCGTGACTACACCGCAGCCCGCACGGTCACAACCGCAGAACTCATCCATCGGTACATCAGAGATGAATGTCCAAAACTCAAAGGCGGCGATAACTATGCCGTCATCCTGCGGGCGATGGTCGCCGACAGCAACCATGAGCTGGCGCAACGCATTGCGGCCCGACAGCGAGAACAAATAGAGCTCGGCTACATGGTGACCAAAATCGGCGCGAATAGAACGCCCATGGTGGGTCTCGAATGGCTCAACAAGCCCATCACCGACGTGACCGCAGTCGAAATTGAGGACTTCATCGCAGACCGACTCGAAGAGGTTGTACCCAGCACGGTCTGCAGACAATTGGACCTGCTGCGCGCTGTGTACACGGTAGCGACAAAGACTTGGGGCTACTACTTGGACCGTTTTCCACTTGACGGGGTACGTCGGCCGGCATTCTTTGACGAACGCAATCGCAGGCTGGAAGGCGATGAAGAAATACGTCTTCTCGATGCAGCCCGACACGAAGACCAGCTTCGTTCCATCGAGCTACGCGTGCAAGAACTGCTCCAGCCCGCTAGGGCAGACGCAGCCGCACAAGCGTCAAAGTACGGGGCCAAAAAAGTTATCAAAGAAGCCCGGGAGGCGGTCTCTCCGGAAGCACTCCGCAGCTACGTCCTCGTGCCGACCCTAGAAACCTTGGTTCAATTTCAGCTGGCCACAGCCGGACGACGTGGCGAGACACTGGGCCTGTGTTGGGACCGGGTCAACTTTGAGAAGCAGACTGCTCACCTTCATAAGACCAAGAACGGACGTCCGCGAGACTTGTCTCTGCGCCTCGACCTTATGGAATTGATGGAACGTCTGCCGCGCAGCTCGGACCTAGTGTTTGATATCAGCGACCGAGAACTGCGAAACGCTTGGAAGCGCATGTGTGAAAGTGCGCATATTCAGGACTTGCGCCTGCACGACCTGCGTCACGAATCCATCAGCCGTGCCGCGGAATCAGGTCTTTTCCCGACAGTGCTCGACCTTCAGGCATTTAGCGGCCATCGCGACTTGCGGTCGCTCTCGCGATACACACACATGATGCCAACAGCCATTGCAAAACGCCTGGATGCCGCCGAAGCAGCGCGTCTGGCTGCGATGACTCACAACGGGAGGAGTCGGCTCAAACACACTGACCTGATGTTTCTTGGAGTCGAGGAGGTCGGGCCGACCACATCCGCAACGACTTTGCAGCCGGTCGCGACGAATGTCATCGCAGTGAATTTTCGCTCGGCAGCATAGTGCGCCCCGGGGCTTACGGCGTGCGCTATCTCTATTAGTGGTGGCTGGGGAGCTACATTGATTTCTAATGAGCTCCTCTTTTAATAGTCACCCTGCAACTGGCCAATGTGACGCCTTTTTGCCTGATTGCAGGTGGGGAGGGGAAAGCCACTCTGTGCCGTTAAGCATAAGTAGCCCTTTTCTCCACTTATGCTTTACTTGCCGACAGGCTAAATTTTGCTTTGGTGTAACTTTGTGCTCAGAATCCAATGCGGCGCCAAGCTGCCGGCCGACTGACTAAAGAACAAGCCATCTAAGCCCACTCGATTCAAAATCGAGCGGGCTTTTTTTTGTCTGGCCCTGTTTGCTTCTATCCTAACTGCGCAGGGGCTAGGGCTTGATACCATTGCCCGCAACAACAATCAGGAACCGCATACATGCTAACTGGCGAACTACGCAGCCAAATCGACGCCATCTGGAATTCATTCTGGACCGGCGGCATCTCCAACCCGCTGGAGGTGATGGAGCAAATTACTTACCTGCTGTTTCTGCGCCGCCTGGACGACCTGCACACCCTGGAAGAAAACAAGTCCGTGCGCCTGGGCAAGCCCATTGAGCGCCGCACCTTCCCTGAAGGCAACGACGAAAAGGGCCGCGACTACAACGACCTGCGCTGGTCGCGCTTCAAGAACTTCGCACCGGCGGAGATGTACACGGTCGTTGGCGAGCATGTGTTCCCGTTCCTGCGCGCCATGGGCGGCGATGGCTCCACCTACGCCCAGCACATGAAGGATGCCCGCTTCACCATCCCGACACCGGCCCTGTTGGCCAAGGTGGTGGACCTGCTGGACCACGTGCCAATGGAAGACCGCGACACCAAGGGCGACATTTACGAGTACATGCTGGGCAAGATTGCCAGCGCAGGGCAAAACGGCCAGTTCCGCACGCCCCGCCATCTCATCCGGCTGATGGTGGCGTTAACTGCGCCCACCGCCAAAGACGTGATTTGTGACCCCGCCAGTGGCACCTGCGGCTTCCTGGTGGCTGCCGGCGAGTACCTGCGCGAAAAGCACCCTGAAATCCTGCGTGATGCCGTGTCCCGTGAGCACTTCCACCACGGCATGTTCCACGGCTACGACTTTGACAACACCATGCTGCGCATCGGCAGCATGAACATGGCGCTGCACGGCGTGGACAACCCCAGCATCCGCTACCAGGACTCACTGGCGCAGGACCATGCGGGGGACGCGGAAAAGTATTCGCTGATTCTGGCCAATCCGCCTTTTGCCGGCTCTCTGGATTACGAGGGCACGGCCAAAGACCTGCTGGCCATTGTCAAGACCAAAAAGACCGAACTGCTGTTTCTGGCGCTGTTTTTGCGCCTGCTCAAGCCCGGTGGCCGGGCGGCCGTCATCGTGCCAGACGGCGTGCTGTTTGGCTCCAGCAAGGCGCACAAGGAATTGCGCCGCATGATTGTGGAAGAGCAAAAGCTGGACGCCATCATCTCGCTGCCCTCGGGTGTTTTCAAGCCTTATGCGGGCGTGTCCACGGCGATTTTGCTGTTCACCAAGACCAACTCGGGTGGCACGGATAACGTCTGGTTCTACGATATGAAGGCCGATGGCTGGAGCCTGGACGACAAGCGCCAGCCGCTGCTTTCTGAGGATAAATTAGGCTTCCAGAGCATGAAGGACGGGCGCAGTCAGCTATCAGAAGCAGAGCATGCCAAGAACAACCTGCCGGACGTGCTTACCCGCTGGAGCGAGCGGGATGCCGGAGAGCTGGAACGTGACCGCACTAACCAGAGTTTCTGTGTGCCCAAGGCCGACATTGTGGGTAACGGCTATGACTTGTCCATCAACCGCTACAAGGAAGTGGTGCATTCAGTGAGCGAACACCTGCCGCCGAAGGAAATTCTGGCGAAGCTGGTGGTGCTGGAAGCGGAAATTCAGGCGGGGATGAAAGAGCTTGAGGGGATGTTGAATTGAATGTCTTAGCCAACCAGTGTGAATGGATTACTAGGCCGTTGATTGAAGTTGCAACATTGAAGCGTGGCTATGACTTACCTGTTCAAGACCGTTCAGATGGACCGCATCCAATATTTGCCGCTAACGGCACGGTGGGGTTTCATGTAAGCGCCAAATGCAGGGGACCGGGTGTAGTTACCGGTCGAAGCGGAACAATTGGAAAGGTGCACTTTGTTGAAAGCGATTTTTGGCCATTGAACACATCTTTGTATGTGACCGATTTCCATGGGAACGACCCTAAATGGGTGTACTACATGTTGCAATCGTTTGGTCTTGAACGTTTCTCTCAAGGTGCCGGAGTTCCTACGCTGAATCGCAACCTGATTCATGGCGAGCCCATCAGGGTTCCCACGGTGCCCGAGCAGCGCCGTATCGCCGCTATGCTGGACCAAGCCGATGTGCTCAGAGCCAAGCGCCGGGAAGCCTTGGCGCAGCTGGACAGCCTCACGCAGTCGATTTTCATTGAGATGTTTGGGGACCCTGTTCGCAACGAACGAGGCTGGCCCCTTGCAAGATTTGGTGACGTTGGTACGCTGGACCGTGGTGTTTCAAAACACCGTCCGCGCAATGCTCCTGAGTTGCTTGGTGGTAGTCATCCGTTGGTTCAAACAGGTGAGGTATCCAACTGTGATGGTTACATCCGCGATTACACGCATACCTATTCTGACATTGGACTGAGGCAAAGCAAGATATGGCCAGCGGGTACGCTTTGCATCACTATTGCGGCCAATATTGCCAAGACCGGCATTCTGACTTTTGATGCATGCTTTCCAGATAGCGTTGTGGGCTTTCGTGCTGATGACCCAGCCACAGTTGAATTCGTGCGGGTTTGGTTGTCTTTTCTACAAAAGGCCCTTGAAGATTCGGCCCCTGAGTCTGCGCAAAAGAACATCAATCTGGCTATTTTGCGGGGCTTGGACATTCCTACTCCTTCATTGCCCCTCCAGCAATCATTTGCCACCCGCATTCAAACTCTCGAAGCCCTCAAATCCACCCACCGCACTGCGTTACAGGAGTTAGATAGACTGTTCGCATCCCTTCAGCACCGAGCCTTCCGAGGCGAACTATAAATGAGCAACTTCGCCTTCCTCCAGTCTGAATGGTCGGTCCTCTACGGCGCGGCCATCAAGGCCGAAGGAATGGCGAACACGGATGCCCGAACTTCCTGCTTTTATGCCCGACGCACGCTGGAACTGGCGGTGGACTGGCTCTACAAGCATGACAAGTCCCTGCGCCTGCCCTATCAGGACCACCTGAGTGCACTAATTCATGAACCCAGCTTTCGTGAAACCGCAGGCGATGCGATTTTCACCAAGGCCAAGCTCATCAAGGACCTGGGCAATCTGGCTGTGCACAGCACCCGCAAAATACTTCCGGTGGATGCGGTCACGGCTACCCGCGAGCTGTTTCACTTTTGCTACTGGCTAGCGCGCACCTACGGCCAGAATGCACGGCCGGACCCTGGCCTGCGCTTTGTGCCGGCGATGCTGCCGACAGCCGTCCCAGCATCGCCGGTCCAGCTCCAGTCGATTGACCAGCTCCAGAAGCTGGAAGCTGACCTGCAGGCCCGTGACGAAAAGCTTTCGGCCCTACTCTTCGACAAAGCCGCGCTGGACGATGAGCTCAAAAAGCTGCGCGAGGAAGTAGCCGCCGCCAAGAAGGTCAACAGCGCCCAGCCAGACACACACGACTATTCCGAAGCCGAGACACGCGACTATTTCATCGACCTGCTGCTCAAAGAAGCAGGCTGGCAACTGGATACCAAGAACTTTGAAATCGAAGTCAGCGGCATGCCCAACAACCAGGGTGTTGGCTTTGTGGACTATGTGCTGTGGGGCGATGACGGCAAGCCGCTGGCGCTGGTGGAAGCCAAGCGCACTCGCAAGGACGCCACCGTGGGCCAGCAGCAGGCCAAGCTGTACGCCGATTGCCTGCAAGCCCAATACGGCCAGCGACCCATCATTTTTTATTCCAATGGCTACGAGCATTGGATTTGGGACGATGCCAGTTACCCGCCGCGGCCGGTGCAGGGCTTCTTCAAGAAGCAGGAACTCGAACTCTTGATTCAACGCCGCACCAGTCGCAAGAAGCTGGCTGACGCCGTCATCGACCCCGCCATCATCGAGCGTTATTACCAAAACCGGGCCGTGCGCCGCATTGGTGAAACCTTTGAAGTCGAGAACCAGCGCAAAGCCTTGCTGGTGATGGCCACCGGCAGCGGCAAGACGCGCACGGTCATCGCCCTGGCCGACGTACTGATGCGCTGCAACTGGGCCAAACGCATCCTGTTCCTGGCCGACAGGGTAGCCTTGGTCAAGCAGGCGGTGAACGCCTTCAAGACGCACCTGCCAGATTCGTCACCGGTCAATCTGGTGAGCGAGAAGCACACCGATGGCCGGGTGTTTGTCTCGACCTATCCGACGATGATGGGGCTTATTGATGATGCCGCCGATGGCCAGCGCCGCTTTGGCGTCGGGCATTTTGACCTCATCATCATCGACGAGGCGCACCGCTCGGTGTACCAGAAGTACCGCGCCATCTTTGATTACTTTGACGCGATGCTGGTGGGCCTGACCGCCACGCCCAAAGACGAAATCGACCACAACACCTACGGCCTGTTTGACCTGGAAAGTGGCGTTCCGACCGATGTGTATGGTCTGGATGAGGCCGTGTCAGAAGGCTATTTGGTACCACCCCGTGCCATTTCGGTGCCGCTGAAGTACCAGCGCGAGGGTATCAAGTACCAGGACCTGTCTGAAGAAGAGAAGGAACAGTGGGACGCGCTGGAGTGGGATGAGGATGGCAACATTCCCGATACGGTTGATTCGGCTTCACTGAATAAGTGGTTGTTCAACACCGACACCGTGGACAAGGTGCTGGGCCACCTGATGACCCAGGGTGAGAAGGTGGCCGGTGGCGACCGCCTGGGCAAGACCATCATCTTTGCCAAAAACAACGCCCACGCCGACTTTATTGCCGAACGTTTTGACATCAATTACCCACATTTCAAGGGCGCGTTCGCCCGCGTGGTGACGTACAAGACCGAGTATGCGCAAAGCCTGATTGATGAGTTCTCCATCAAAGAGGGCATGCCGCACATCGCCATCTCTGTGGACATGCTTGATACCGGCATTGACGTGCCAGAGGTGGTCAATCTGGTGTTCTTCAAGGTCATCCGTTCCAAGACCAAGTTCTGGCAGATGATTGGCCGGGGCACGCGTTTATGCCCAGACTTGTATGGGCCGGGTCATAACAAACAGTTCTTCAACGTCTTTGACTACTGCCAGAACCTGGAGTTCTTCAACCAGGAACTGCCTCCGGACAACGGCAAGGCCCCGGTGCCGCTGAGCACCCGGCTGTTTCGAGCACGGCTGGAAATGATTGCCGAGCTGGACAAACGGGTGGCAGCGGGAACCCATGTGGCCGAAGCTCAAGCCGCGTATGGTGACCAGCTCACAGACGAGCAGTTGCGCGGCGAGCTGGCTGGCTTTTTGCATCAGCAGGTAGCGGCCATGAACCTGGACAACTTTGTGGTCCGGCACCGTCGCAAATCGGTCGAGAAATTCGCCAAGTTGGAAGCTTGGCACACCCTGGACGGTGACAGCCACGGTGAGTTAAGCCAGCAGGTGGCTGACCTGCCCACGGCCTTGCTGGACAACGATGAAGAAGCCAAACGCTTTGACATGCTGGTGCTGCGCACCCAGTTGGCCATTTTGCAAGCCCAGCCTGACTTTGTGAGCCTGCGCGAGCGCATGCAGGCCATTGCCAGCGCGCTAGAGGAGCAAGACGCCATTCCAGCCATCAAGGCGCAGATGGTCTTAATTCAGTCCATTGCCGGTGACGAGTGGTGGGAAGACGTGACTGTGGCCATGTTGGAGGCCGCACGCAAGAAACTGCGCGCCCTGGTCAAGCTGATTGAAAAAAGCAAGAAGAATGTCGTCTACACCGACTTCGAGGACGAGCTGGGTGAGAGCACGACGATTACCCTGCCCGGCGTCAGCACCGGCATGAATCTGGCTAAGTTCAAGGACAAGGCGCGCCAGTTTCTCAAGGCCCATGAAAGCCACCTGTCCCTGCAACGCTTGCGCCGCAATCAGCCGTTGACACCATCCGACCTGGAAGAGCTGGGCAAGATGCTGGTGCAGGCCGGGGGTACGGTCGAGGTCATCCAGCAAGCCACTGAGCAAAGCCACGGCTTGGGCATCTTCATACGCTCCCTGGTGGGGCTGGACCGGGAGACAGCCAAGCAGGCGTTCAGTCAGTTCGTGGTGGGAACGACTGCTACGGCCAGCCAGTTGGAGTTCATAGACCTCATTGTTCAATACCTGACGGAGAACGGTGTGATGGATGCGACACGGCTGTATGAGTCGCCGTTTACCGACATCAGCCAGCAGGGGCCGGAGGCTTTGTTTCCGCCAGGAAGGGTGACAGAGATGGTGCGGGTGCTGGATGAGATTTGGGAGCGGGCGGTGGCTTGAGCGTAACTTGAGATAAAGGCTTCGTCCCCCACACCCATATCGGCTATCCGGAATATCGTGTGGAAACGGCCTGCGGCGTCGTTGGCCAGACCCATCGCACCGTGCAGCAGTCAGCGGCGGCTCGCGGAGAGAAGTGTGCTGCTAAAGGCCAACCGTCCAAGATGGTAAGCGCTCGGCATCTCGGTAAAAAGCTCGTTAAATCAATCATTGTCGCCACTATGCTCGATTAATAAAGCATAGATTGACGGTACACCTATGTCGGAGTACTATGCTCGTTAAATCAAGCTTTAGCGCCATATTGGATGATTTGACGAACATGAAAGTACAGCAATCGGCAGTGCTCAGCACGCACCTCGCCCAGGAGGTCGTCGACCTCGGACACCTCCTTGCGCGCTTGCGCCAGGCGCGTAAGGTCAAGCAGGCCGATGCAGCGCTGCGCGCAGGGCTCTCGCGCAATACGGCCTACCGCCTGGAGAAGGGAGACCCCGGCCTGGCGATTGGGCAAGTGCTTCGATACCTGGAGGCCATCGCGCCAGGCACCACGCTGGCAGACCTGTTGACGCAAGCCGACCCCGCGCTGACTGCCCTGCAGGCCCGGGAGTCGACAAGGCGCGTTCGCGACCTGAGCGCCGCTGAACTCGACGACTTGAACTTCTAAATCCAGCCTCGCACCGGTAGTGCCTTTCAACTAAAGCGGGATTTTCATGGCGGCCAAAGAACTGAAGCTGATGACCTTCGCGCACCTGGGCGAAGGCTGGGCGCCTTGCGGGCAGCTCACGATGACCGAGCAGGGCCCTGAATTGCTGGCATCGCGCTTCGCCTACGGCCTGAACTACCTGAATCGAGCCGATGCCCTGGAGGTCGACCCGGTTAGCCTGACTATCCACGGGCCGCAGCCCGTCAAGGGCAAGCTGCTGCTGCCGGCCAACAACCTGGTGAGCTTCGGCGGCATTCGTGACGCCGCGCCCGACTCCTGGGGACGTCGGGTTATCGAGGCCAAGCTCAAGGTGCCTGCAAACAGCCTGGCCGAGTCGCACTACCTGCTGCATGCAGGCAGCGAGCGGGTCGGCGCGCTGGACATCCGTTCCAGCATCTTGGATGAGCCAACGGGCGCCACCGGCGGCGTTCACGCGCTCGCTTACTTGATGGAGGCCGCGGAGCGTATTGAGGCGGGAGAAGACATCCCGGCCAACCTGGAAACCATCTTCATGGCTGGGACAGCACTCGGCGGCGCCCGACCCAAAGCGTCTGTGCGCGACGAGAGCGGCGCCCTGTGTCTCGCGAAATTTCAAAGCAAAAATGACGCCTTCGACATCCCTGCAGTCGAATGTGCTTCGCTGGTGCTCGCACGGGAGGCAGGCTTGAACGTGCCCCCTGTGACCACGCGCATTCTCGGCGACCGCCGCATCATGATGATTCGGCGCTTTGACCGCTACTGGCTGGCGCAGGGGACGCTGCACACCACGGCAACGGACTTGATGCTCGTACCCGCCGACGGCTTGACCGAGCGCCGCATGGGCTTCGTGAGTGGCCTGACCATGGTGGGATGTGACGAAACCGAGTCGCGGACAAAATCCTATGCCGACCTGGCCATCGCCGTGCGCCGGTATTGCCATCCAAGCGTGATTCGCGCGGACAATGAAGAGCTCTTCAAGCGGATGGTGTTCAACATCTTCGCGAGCAACGACGACGACCACCTGCGCAACCACGGCTTCCTCTGGGACCCTCGGCTGTCCGGTTGGCGGCTCAGCCCGCTCTACGACGTGCTGCCGCGGCCTAGCCTAGCGACCGAGCGCTTTCTTCACCTGGGTATTGGTCCGCAGGGTCGCCTCGCAACGCTCGACAACGCGCTGGAGGGGCATCCGATGTTCTCGTTGAGCCGGGCTCGCGCTTGCGAGCTGATGGCAGAGGTCTGCCGGGTCGTCCGGGAGTGGAAGGTGTCGTTCGAGCGCTCGGGCGTCTCGGCCGACGACATCGCCAAGATTGCACCCGCGTTCAGGCACATGGACGACATTAGCACTGCGGGCACTCGCAAGTTGCTGCCCTGACTCGCCGCGCCCGGGCCCTTTGTGGTCGCACAAAGAAAATGTTTTTTGGTGGGGAGTTTCACCGGTGGCGGCAGGCCGTTTCCACACGGTATTCTGAATAGCCACTTTTGTGTCGACTGACTACCCCGTCCACCCAAAAATTCGCACCCCCTACAACTGGATGTACGTAGGAGCGTTTGATGGATTGCTGCCTTTTGCTTGGCGGCTGTCCTCAAAGACCGGGCCCCATCTTTTTGGTGGTCTTCGGGGTTTACCTCTGATACAGGCCTAACCGAACACCCCCTCATTGCAAAGTGCCCTGGAAGAAACGCTTGTAGTTTTCCGATAGGGTCGACTTTGAGCAACCGATAAGCTTGGCGACCTTGCCTCTGGTTGCAAGCTCTCCACTCGCGGTTAGTTGCGCGATTGCAGCGATGATTTGCTCCTCGCGTCGTTCCCGCTTCATCGCTGCGGATGCCGCCGCGCCTTTGGCACCTCGCTGCGACTGCAACTTGCTAAACGCAGCAGTGAGCGTGCGCGTCCCATGGTGGAGCCACGTCCATCGGGCAACGCTTTTGCCCACATGCGTGCAGTCTGCCATGGGGAGAAGGCCTCGGCCGGCTAGAAACGGCAGATGGTCGTAGTTTTCGGCGTTGATGGCGATGGCCGACGCAATCACCGCTTGCTCCCAAATTTCGTACGTTGACGCCCGAAAGTTTTTCCGGTGGTCATAAGCCCAGAATCTGATTTTGTCGAAAAGGAAGACGTTGCGGCCCACCTCACCACAGGGCGTGCGGTTGAGACGCTCGAATCTTCGTTCCGGCAGGGTTACCCACTCTGCCAGTTCACCTAATTCCCGGCCGTGTTTGTAACCGCCGTAGAAATCCCACGCTTCGTTCAGCGGATTTTTGCAGAGCGCGCCTGAATACCCAACATCAGCTCCCAGCTTTTCTCCCATGGAGGTCTCTATCGCCGCAAGATAGTTCAGGGGGTGGGCCCGCGCATGGGCGTGACGGCCGACTGGAGTGCTCAATTCGTATCCAATATGGGCGCTGTTTTTATCCCGAGACAACGCAATCCAATTTGGTGATGGGAGCGAAAGCTCGTTTTCCCACGCGTCACATTCCGCCAAAAATCGCAGCGGAAGGTTATGGAATTTATGCTTTCGTTGATGCCAATCCAAGTCAAACACTAACCGACTGAATGCAATGGGGCTATTCGGCTGGATATATGCGTGAGTCAAAGCGTGTGGTGCACTTCGAATCTGACTGAATTCCTTTGTTCTACTGCAACGTGGTTTGCGTGCAAGGCGGTCTGGGTCTGCAAAAAGGGCGATGGCGTGTGCTCTGTTGATTTCAGCACTATTCAAGTGCTGCAATATGGATGTTCCCACGGTATCTCCAATGCGGAGACCGTGTCGCGATTCGATTCATTCGATGTCCTGTGCGCCCTATCCCCCTGCTTGGTCGGGTTGGGAGTGGGGCGTCGGTTCAGGCTGCCCTGTGCTGCCTGTAGACGTCGTGTAGCGATGTTCGTCAGAATCTTGGGGAATTAAAACGTTTCTCGCTGTTCGCGCAAGAGCTGTACTCGATTAGGCGATTCGGAAATGTGCGGTCACCGCCCCCCGAAGCTCAACTGCGCTTCTAGGGAAACTCGCTTCGCGGGTGAGTGAAGACATGAACTCTGGACCCAACCGCCCACGCGCTTTCACGGTTACCAGCCGTAATGCGACAGACGTGCCTTGTACCTGCGGCCTTGAGATATTGCAGCGCCGGTGACTATCCGAAACACTTTAGGAAGCAACGGCGTTTTATGGGATAAAAAAATGTCCGGTCAGTTGCTAGACAGTTGATACAAACTCATTGGATACCGTCTTATGCCAGTCTCTCCCAACACATGCTCCTGCCATCCAGAACTTCCCAAACTAATGTTCAAGTCGGATGTGGCCAATTTGATGAATGTTTGTACGAAAACCATCGAGAACCGTGTAAAGGAAGGAAAATTCCCCGCGCCGAAATACCTCGGACGGGAGCCAATTTGGCACCCAAAAACTATCCACACCTGGCTAGAGAGTTTTTTTCTGACTGATGAGTCGACAGAGGAAAATAAAAATTCCATGGGAACGAACTTCGGCTCTTGCATCACAAAACCTAGTAAAAAAACAACGCCCGTCCCTGCCGTGGAACGAATGAATGCTCGCAACACTAAAAAATTCCTCGCACTATCCAATGCGTAATTTGAATTTCCAAGGCGCCAGTATTTTTTACTCAGCACTTTCCTAAAAGCACTTTTTTTGGGAGTGAGAAACGGGATGAGGAAATCAGAAGCGGCCGCTTCGTTATTCCTTTTTTTCTGCCATCTGGACTCCCAGCTGGCTATGGATAAAAAAGGCACCCCGGTAAAGGGGTGCGAAAAAAGGGGGCTTGGTTAGAAGATGCCTCTCGAAGTTGAAGGACTGGATTTTGGTGCTTCAGCAGCGCGCAATATTCCGTCATGCGAATTCATTGCCTCGTGAAGCATCGACAACCATTGCTGACCACGGTAGTGAGCCCCTGGACGTCGATGCAACTCGGAATACAAGAAGGCGACGAACATGAGAACTGTTCGTGATGCTGATGCAAGTTCTTGGGGCACAAAGCCTCCCAAAAGGGGGTCCTGTCGCATTGCCTCAATTTCCTGCCGAAGGCGACTGTCCAGAGATTCCGGGGCCGGCCAAATGAAGTCGGGAAGAGTGACCACGCCCGCAAGCACAAATGCGAGAACGGGAGGTAGTCCGAGGTATGCCGCAGCCTGAATGTGAACGCTCCGCTGTGCATTCGCAATGGTTGCCTGCTTGCGCCGCCATTGCGCCAGGCGTGAGTACGTCACACCAAGATGCTTGGCTAAGGAGTTCAGCGTATCGCCTCGGCGGGCGGCTTCGGCAACCAGCATGCGTAGCAATGGTTCGTCGTCAAGGCCTTCGGTCAGTGATGTCTTTAAATGGTTTCGAGTGTTGTTGCTCATATAGAAATGGTCTACGACAGCCAATTGCTGTCCTGACGTGTAGCGAGCGCTGGAAATCCCCCTGGCATGAAGTGCCGCTTCATGTTTCGGCCCTTGCCACTTCATGCCGTGCCGAGTCACAGTGAGGCACATGAACACGAAACAACCTCTTTCGCTCAGCGCCGCAGAAATGCAAGACCTAGTAGACAGTCTCGATGGGGCGTCGGAACTGCTCGTTCAAGTCGAAGGCCACAATGGCGAGTGCATCAGTGCAACGATATATCCCATAGCTCTAGACCCGGCCTATGTAGTGGGCTCGGTCGACTGGTATGGGCCGACCGTGTTCTCAAGCATCGTGCGTGCCGATATCCCCGAATCGCCGGAGTTTCGGGAACTGCTACTGGTATGGGCCGCTGTCGGAGAAAACTCAGTAGACGCTGTACCAATTCTCGGAATCGGTCGCTGGCGCTCGGCTCAATTGACGCTTCAAGACCCAGAGGGTCAACCTGGTCGTGTGACGGTTCAGGTTGATTCATCGACTTGGCAAGCGGTTATGACAATAACCGGGGCCGATGCAGAGCGCACTGAAGTACGGCTATTGGTTCCTAAATCATCCGGTGGGCGTGATGTTGCTAGCGTTCTGGTGGGAATGGCTGCCCGTTTTTTGTACAGTCGCTTGCCGCGGTTTCTCTGCACCCCAGTGTGTTCTCTTCCTGTCGCGAGGCCCCAATGAGAGGGACAGGAGAATTGCTGCTCTATTTAGATTTTGATGGCGTGCTGCACCACGAAAATGTCCAGTGGCATCCGCAGGTGGGGCCTTACATCTCTTGTGCTCCAGACGGCTACGTGCTGTTTCAGCACGCAGAGTTGCTCGAGCAAGTACTGGCGCCATATCCCAAGGTAAAACTTGTGCTTTCGACAACGTGGGCAAGACGTTTCGGCCGCACGTACGCAGCCAAGCAACTGCGTCCCTCTTTGCGAGAAAGGGTTGTTGGAGCGACCATCCATTCGCGGATGAGCGAGCAGAATTTCGTGGATGAACCACGGGGGATGCAAGTATGGACTGACGTCGTGAAGCGTAGTCCCCGCGATTGGCTGGCCCTTGACGATGACGGGCTGGGTTGGCCGGCGTGGTGCCTGGAAAAATTGGTCAGAACCCACGCGCTCGAGGGCATCAGCGAGCCGACTGTGCTAGCTGAGTTTCAGGAAAAACTTAGAAGAATGTGCCATGGCTGAGATTCCAGCATCATTTCCACGTGACCCTTGGCCAGCAGCGATTCCTGGAGCTCAGCCTAAGCTGGCTGCGCGCCTGATTGATGGATGTTACATCGTAGGGATGACCGACGAGGAGCTGCTTGAGCGCTATGAAATGTGTGAAGACCTGATACAGCAGCTTTTGGTCTATTGCAAGCGCAAGCAGACAGAGCACCCAGAATGGTCGCGCGAAGCGCTGCTTCAGAAAGTAGAAAAAAGCGCACGAACCCAAGGCTGGGATATCTCTCCCATTGAAATTACTTGGTTAATAGGGCGTCTACGAGAGCGCCTCTGAGGCCATGGTCATGTCGCAGGCTTACGAGTGCGTCATGACTGCGCCCTGCTGCGTTGCAGGGCCAGTTGCTTGATGCGGCACTTGAAATTTTTACGGGATGGGCATTCCCGGAATTTCGTACGCTGAGTATTTTTATTGAAAGAAGGCTCCATGAAAGAAACCCATCTACCCAATTCCTCTCCGTCTGACGCTGAGCGACTTGAGGAAATTCAATGCCCGCCCACTAAAACTTCTGACCCCAGAAATGCAAATCTCTTCACTGCCGAAGGCGTGCGCACGCGGCAGGTCCCCTTGCTCAGCAAGGCGAGCGAGGCATTCCATAGAGTAGTTACGGAGAATCAAGAGCATTTTTCTCTCAAATCTGCGGCTGAGCGTTTGAAGAAGCACACTGACCAATAACATTTGCCAATGACTAACCGCGATTAGCCAAGCAGGTTGGTTTCTGTATGCTGAATTCGAAGCCAACCAAACTCAACAACGCGCTGGTCTGGTGACGAGGGTCTGACTCAATCCCGCACTGCAAAGCTCGACAGCTCAAACTGCTCCGCTTGCAATGCTCAGGAGCTGCCTCTCAAACTCTCCGGCCGAACTCATCAAATCAATCGTCTTAAACCGCATGCGATGCCCTTGGATATCAACGTAGGCATCCAGCGCCTGGCCACAAAGCGGGTGCAGCAGCATGCCTTCGCTGTGCTCTATGCCTTGGGCCTGCAATTGCGCCGATTGGGTGTGCAAGTAGGCATAAAGCTGGTACAGATAACCGCTGCGCAGCACCTCTGACTTGTACTGGGTTTCCGTAAATATGTGCGTAAACTTGGTGTCAATCACCAGCTTGCGCTTTTGGACTGAGTGCACCAGTTCAATGTCAGTTTGCATACCGGGCAAATGCTCCATGATGCCATCGGACGCTTGCACGACAGGCCAGCTCAACTTGCGACCGCGCTGCACTCGCCATCCCTGCGGTTGCAATTGGATTCGCAAGGCATTGGCCACGGCCTTTTCAAACAAGCGGCGCACCAAATGCACATCAGCGTCGACTTCCACAGCATGGGTTCGTCCTGTCAGCTCGCTAGGGATGACGGCTTCAAATACCATATTGGCTAAACTCACCATCAGCAAATCTGCTGTTTCATTGCGGCTGATTTGGTCCGTCGCCAGGGCTGCGCGCGAAGGCTTCTGGCTCGAAACGCCCAAGCGCCCCAGCAGTTGTGAAAGTGCACGGCACTCACGCACCACATCGGGCGCATCCACTGCCACTGCCAAGTAATCCAGCGCTGCACGCACCAACCGGTTGCGCGGCGTATCCATTGTGTGCTCTTGAAAACGGCAAGCCACGCGGCCTTGCTCCAACAACTGTCTTGAAGCCGTGGTCAGTACATCGATACGCCCTCGCACGCGCGAAAGCACTGCATGCTGGGTTTGATAGCCCCGGCTCAGATTACGGTGCAACCGTTGTTGCACCACCCGCACTAGCAGCCGAGCCAACAGTTCGGGCAAGTCTCGTGCAGCCTCTTTTTCCACGCTGACAACATCTTTGAAGCGAACGAGGTCCGCTGCGTACAAAAACAGCAGCCAGATATTGCGCAGTGGAATCGTCGCTGCCATGCACTCAGTCCTGCTTCAACAGGAGCGCAATCGCTTCATTTGCTCGCTCTGGTGTGTCAAACCAGTATTCATGCAGCAGCGGCCCGATTTCTGAGTGCACTACTTCTTCAAACCATGCCTGCGGATTAGCCATAGGTTCATGCGGTGTGACATACGAATGGCCAACTTGAAACTGAGCACCCAAAGCGCGGTCTGCAGCAATCTCTTGGTTCAACGCTGCCATCCTCGCTTGGATATGCGCAATGGACGCCGTATCCATGCCTTTGTCACTGCACCATTGCTGCCAAGCACTATTCAGGCTTGGGGCTAAATTCACGAAGGCAAAGCGGCGACGCAGGGCCAAATCCACTAGCGCCAACGAACGGTCGGCCACATTCATGGTGCCGATCACATACAGGTTTTCTGGCACATACACCTTCTCACCGCGTGACTTCGAATAGGCCAGCTCCATCGCTTCTGCACGTGAACGCTTGCTGCTCTCCAGCAGAGTCAGCATCTCACCCAGCACCTGGGCTGGGTTGCCCCGATTTATTTCTTCAATGATGAGCACATGCTCCACATCTGGCTGTGCAATAGCCGCCTGCACTACCTGCAAAAACAGCCCGTCCGTTAGCGTCAAGCGTCCGTCGCCACTAGGTCGGTAACCACGTACAAAGTCTTCGTACGAAAGGGCTGGGTGGAACTGCACTACGCGCAACTGCTCGTCTGGTATGTTTTTTTGCCCAATCAACGCCTTGGCCAAGCGCTTGGCCAGCCAAGTTTTACCGGTACCCGGTGGGCCTTGCAAAATCAGGTTCTTCTTTTCTGTCCAGCGCTTGAGTATCCGATGTAGCTCTGCCTCCGGCACAAAACAGCCCTCAGACACGAGGTCGGTCACGCCATACACGGCCATCGGTGGTACTTGCTCTATTTCATCGATTGCTTCTGGCCCATCGCTCGAAGTATTCCCATCCAGTGCCGCGTCATCAGTTGCCATAAACCGGTCACGCCAGTACGGCTGGGCCATAAAAAACGCATAGTCTTGCTGCGCGCCGTCAAATGTGAAGGCCACCAAGCGGCGTGCGAGCACTTCGTCTTCCACCCGTGCTCGGGTGATGGTGGCACGGTAGGTATAAAAGTACCACTCGCGCGTCTTGGTCAGCGGTTCCCAGGCCACATCCACAGTGCGACCGTCACCGTGGTTATGGGTCACCGTGCCGGTGGCCTTGATTTTCATGGCGGCGACCGTTTGCCCCTTGTTGTCAAAAGGTGTGCCATGCTTGCGCGCAAACGCAGCCTTGATGGCAATGCGGTCACCGGGCTTCATGGCGCGCACTTGCTCGGCAAACTTGTCTTCATAGCCGTTCTGCCAAATGCCCTCCTGCAAAAAGCGGGGAGTTTGGTCCCCCTCGCCATCGCCCCACATGGCGCCTACAAACCAGTATTGCGTGCTGTCCGGCTGCACATGGTCTTCAGGGGCTTCCACTTCTTCCTCATGCCCTTTGAGCTGTGTCGCCACGTTATTAAACATGGCCACCGCTTGGGCTTCGGTGATTTCAGTGGCTTGTTTGCCTTGTTCCGTTAACGCCCATACGCCGTGCTTGGGTGCGTACATCCAGCCTGCCTTGGTCATATAAAAACGCGCCCAAGCCGCGCGGTTTTCAAAAGTGGGGCGGCCGTTTTGGTTGACTTGCGCTAAATCTTCTGGCGCCAGCCCTTCGTGCAGGGCAATGTGGGCATACACCTGTTTGGGGGTGGCTTGCCCACCCAGTTGCTGCATGGCCCTATGTACGGGGGCAAAGTAACTGACAAACTGCGGAACGCCCTCAATCTTGGCGTGAAATACGG
The DNA here is from genome assembly GCF_033446725.1 of Polaromonas potterensis. NCBI lineage: Bacteria > Pseudomonadati > Pseudomonadota > Betaproteobacteria > Burkholderiales > Comamonadaceae > Polaromonas > Polaromonas potterensis. The sequence goes on from NZ_JAWQLX010000008.1 coordinate 27,383, forward strand.
ACATGGTGGATGTTCTCCCTCGTTTGACCAGGCTGTGAATTTGTTGTTATGGGCTGGGGTATGGAGTGCCGCCGAGCGACCGATTTATGGCACCAAATATCGTAACAATTGACTGTCTGCGAACAACCGGCTTTTTTGTCGCCGGTACTTTAAAGATATGTGCGACCGCTTTCAGCCAGAAGAGGCAGTTTTGTTACTGGTACTTAAACGAGCAAGCTGGCCAATCTCAAGACACTAAAGCCGTCATTCACGAACGACTGAAACTGGCCGCAAGCAGGCAAGGCACCGCTCCAGCTTTAGGTTGATTTGAAACTTTGATTTGTACGGGGGTCGGTATAACCAGGGGCAAGTAAAGCACTCTCCGCGCCGTACAAGGCCAAAGGGTCACGCAGCCAAAGCATGTACTCCTTGCCCTGCAAGCTATGGTCTGGAGAACAGTCAACACTCCAGCGCCGCAGCATGTAGCCCGCATTCGCGGCCCTGACTTTGACGTGAAGCACGTCATCAGTCATGTCATGGTCCAGCGCAATCACTTCTGGCCGTTCATGCGACGGGTGCGGCACCAGCTCCAAATCAATGATTCGACTCCACTGAGCATCGTTTTCTGCCTTTTCCTCGGGGAGCACTTCACTTGTCTCGAGCACTGTGGTGGCACTCATGCGGGTGAGGACGAAATCTCGAAATTCACGCGACTTTCGGTCGAACGCTCGTACGTGCCAGCGGATGCCGGTGTCCACCAATGCCAGGGGAACAAGCTCTCGCTCTGTGGCCCCGCTGCTATTCGATACGTACGCAAGGCGGGCAGCTTTCCCACGGTGAATGGCCCTTGTGATTGGTGCCAAGACCGACATTTTTGGCTGACTAAGTGACGTCGGGAATTCGCACCGAATCAACGGTTTGAGTTCGGCGTCGATGCCTTCCCCAAACCCCTGGGATAGCGCTGACAAAACTCGTTGAGGCATATGTTCGAACAACGGCTGAAATGCCTGGCTGGGCACATATACCTTGGCGGCCCCTACGAAGTTCAGATTGTCGGGAACCAGCTCTTTGTACAGGGCGATGTCCCTGGTCGCACCCGCTGGACCAGTTCCAAACCTTTCCGTTAGGTCTGCTCGTCGCAACTCCCCAAGAAAGTACAGGCGGAAGTCAATGTGCAAAAGACGCTCAAGCTGTGCATGGGAGAGCTTGCTCAGTTGCTCGGAATATTTATTTTCGGCCATGTGGCAATCATATCTTGATGCCAACAATGACTCGAAAAAATTAGTTGACACACTCATTTTGATGACATAAGCTGTGCATATAGATTATCAATGGAGGCCATAATGGCTAAAAACAACCCGCCCGGCGACGGGCATCGCATCGGAGCTGTCAAACAGCGTAGCCAAACCCAGACACCGGCAGGTAACTGGGTCAAGCGCGACAAGGAGACGGGCCGTTTCATGGACGTAAAGACGACGGACACGACACTCTTCAAGGGTGTTCGCCGCGAGAAAAAGTAGGAGGTCCCATGTTTGACCGCATCGTCGAATATTTTTTCACGCACCCACGCCGTATCGGCCAACTTGGCAGACTCATCTTCAACGTGTGCTCGTTTGCGCTTATCGCTGGAATCATGGCGCAAGCAGTGCACGTGGTTATCAGCCAGGCGCAGCGACTCAGTGGCAGTGCAAATGAGACCAGTCTGACTGCATTGCTTCCGGGTATTCCAACCTGGTGGGTGCCTGAGGCATCTGAAGCCTTTGCTCTCTACATCGTCTTGGGACTTGTAGGGATGGCACTGACCCTTGAAGGCAGGAAGTTTGAAAAACTTCTCAGCCGCTATTAAGCAACCGTATCCACTCACAACCCTGGAGCTAAAAATGTCCAACGGAAATTCTTCTGAGGCCCCCGGCCACAACAAAAGCTACGACATCGTCGTCAACGGCAAACAACGCACCGTGACCGAAAACAGCATTTCCTACGAACAAGTTGTCCGATTGGCCTTCCCTGAAGGCCCGTTCGACATCCTGTACACGGTCGCCTATGCCAACCTGCACGGCAAAGACGGAACACTGGCCCCGGGTCAAGACACCCACGTCAAGGAAGGCATGAGCTTCAATGTCGTCAAAACCAACCGGTCTTAATCACAGCCTTCAAAACCTTCTCGACGAAGGCTTTGAAGTCGAGGTTCGACAGCAGCACCTGCTGGTGCATTCGGTACCCTATGTCGCAAACGACAAGGTACTGAAACGCGGGACCTTGGTCTGCACCTTCATTGAAAATGCTGGCGCTGTCCTTCCACCTGACAATCACCAGGTGTGGTGGACTGGTCAGTACCCTTGCTTTGCCAGCGGCGAGCGAATTGGACACATTCAAAATGAGGACAATCGGCAGGAGTTGTTTAAGGGGTGCACCATCCAACACCGCTTCTCCAATAAGCCTGATGGCTTTTCGAACTTTTCAGACCACTATTCCAAGATGGCCCACTACATCACCATCCTGCAAGACCAGGCAAAGGTAATCGACCCTACAGCCGACGCGCGCACAGGGCAAGTAATTGAAACTGAAGAAGGCTCGTCAGTTTTTCGATACGCCGACACCGCATCGGCGCGGGCGGAAATCATGATGACATCCTCGCGCCTCGGGCTTGGGCGGGTCGCCATCATCGGCCTAGGCGGCACGGGGTCGTATGTCTTGGACCAGGTAGCTAAAACTCCAGTGACAGAAATTCACTTGTTCGACGGTGACGAATTCCTGCAACACAATGCATTTCGGTCTCCAGGTGCAGCCAAACTGGACGACCTCGCCCAGCGTATGCCGAAATCTGAGTATTTCCAGAGCATGTATGACGCGATGCATCGGGGTATTGTGAGCCACCCCTACTACCTGACAGAGTCGAACCTGGTTGAGTTGACAGGATTTGACTTCGTCTTTGTGTGCGTGGATAGCGGTAAGGCGCGAGCTATGCTGAGCCGGCATCTTAAGTCTCTCGGAATGCCGTTCGTGGATGTGGGGATGAATATCCAGTTGGTGCAAGACACGCATAAACTCATCGGCACCTGCCGAGTCACGTTGAGCACCCCGGCGCAAGCTGGACATTTTGCAGAGTATGTCCCAATGGATGAAGCGGAGGAAGATGTCCTCTATCGCCAGAACATTCAGGTCGCAGACATGAATGCCCTTAACGCCCAACTGGCTGTGATGAAGTGGAAGCAGTTCTTTGGGTTTTATGCAGATGACTTCAATCCGCACAATACAACCTTCTCGGTCAACTCAATGTCCTTGGCCCGCGATGTTCAGGGTCCGCCTTCAAACCCATGAGAGTCCAAAAATTTCGACCTCAGTTCACCGAGTTCATCCCTGACAAGCTGGACGAGGGTGTGCTGTACATCAGCGAACGGTACAAAACCGCTTCGCATAAGTGTGCCTGTGGGTGTGGTGAAGAGGTGGTCACGCCCTTGTCCCCAGTGGAGTGGCAGATACGCAGAGATGGTGACCTGATTAGCCTCAATCCCTCCATAGGGAACTGGAACTACGCCTGCCGCTCGCACTACTGGATTCGGAGAAATCTTGTTCAGTGGGCAGGCTCAATGACCGCTAGAAAAGTCGCGCAAGTCCAGGAGAAAGACCGGATTGACAAAGCAAGATACATCGAAAAAATAAACGAACTCAAAGAAGGAGTGACTCCACCCGCGAAGACTGAGCAGTCGACCGCAAAACAAGGCCAACAGTTTGGGCTTTCAAAGGTTTTTGACGCAGTGATTAAGTGGTTAACCGGGCGCTAAACTCGAAAGAGTTATTTATCGCTGGAATTTTTTGGAGCCACGAGTTCGATGACCGCTGTTGGCCGACTGTAGCCGGCCGCGGCACGTCGCGATTCGGGCCCGAAAGCAACATTGCCATCGCTCATCGCCGGACATTGCTGCGTAGGCAACCTTGTTCCAGAGTTCCTGCGGCTTGGCGCGCAAGAGCTTGACGATTTCCGTACGAAGCTCACCGCGGACGGTTGTCGTCAGGTCTCCAGGGCGCGCCCATGGCAGAAGCTCATGGGGCTCGACATCGCCAACCCCAACCCAAGTTGGAAGCTTGCGCCGCATCCACGGCACGACGAAGCTTAGTACAACCTCTGAGTGCCTTGTTGCGCTCATAACTGCTTACGCCCGGGCCCGAAGCGTTGCAGGACTTTGGAAAGCCTCAGTCGGCAGGGCAGCCACTTCGGACAGGGAGCACACGATGCGCCCGTAGTTTGTTGGAATGTGCATTTCAAGCTCGACGCGTCAGGCGACCGCAAGCACTTGAGCGACCACCTGCTCCACGCGCACCGCCTGCGCCGCCACCGGCAGAAACAGCCACTTTTGCAGGACCTCGCGCCCAGTCGCGCGCACTAACGCGTCCGCATAGGAGTCGAGCTGCTGCCCATGCTTCTGGATGAGCGCCTCGTCGCGCGCCACGCCGCGAGGGTTCGCCTTGTGGTCAAGCAGAATCCACCCCTCCGGCGTGTCGACCAGGAAATCGATGCGACCACGAAGTCGCACCCCATCGTCCAGCCGAACCTCCACCGGTACCTCCACGTACACCGGACAGCCTGGCCAGCGCGCGTCGAGCCACCCCCGGAACGCTTGCAGCTGGGCAGCCACCGCCTCGGCGGTCACAGCACCAGCAACGCCCCAGCGAACGAGGATTGCGTCGACGTCGGCCACCGCAATGGTTCCGTGCGCGCCGGCCTTCGCGATGCACAGATGCAAGGCCTGGCCAAGCTGCTCCATGTCGACAGCAGCATTGATAGCAATCCTCTCCCCCACCACATCGAGCTCCGCCTGGCTGTAGACGCCGCCTTTGGTCGCACTGGGCTGTGACCAAAGAGGCCGCGGCGGTACGACTTGGCCCTTTTTGTACCAGCTGAGGTCTTGCATTTCGACAGGCTCCGGCCAGGCCTCCGACTCGTCCTTGGTCCAGCTGCGACTCGAGCGTGCGATGGTCGTTCCGTCGAGGAGCGCCACGGCGCCTGTATTGCCAACGAGGAGGTCCGTGGCGCCAACTTCATCGAGCCAAGAGAACGCGTTCTTTCGAGTGGTCGAGGCGAGCACGATGGCGTCGCGAGCCCGCGTCATACTCACGTAGAGAAGCCGCAAGTTCTCATCACGACCGGCTTGCATCATGGCCTTGCCGAACTCTGATTCTTCGCCAGCGGCCGCGGCCGGTGGCGAGTTGCAGGAGCCATAAGGGAATGGCCAGTAGTGCACGAACCGATTGTGCAGCGGCTGCTCTGCGTCAAAGGCGCCGTTCGTGCGGGCGCGCACGTTCCAGAGCGACGTTCGCGCGCCGGTTCCCAAGCCCGTAAGCACCACGACCGGCCACTCCAGCCCCTTGGCGGAATGGTGCGTCAGAACGCTGACCGCACCTTCCGCCGCCACGGCGCGAAAGTCCAGCTCATCGACTGCCAACTTACGCATCCACTGGAGCAGGCCGCCCACGGTCGCCGGCTGACGTGCTGACACGCACTCGTTCTCGTAGGTGCTGGCCAGCGCCACCAGTGCCTCGACGTTCGCGATGCGCATGCGGGCCTCCTGTGCGCTGCTGGACCAGCGAGTTGCCAGTTCGGCGATGTGCGACTCGGCCTTGGCCAAGCGCAGCGCCTCGGAAGGCGTCAGCGCGCGCAAACACGGTCGGAGTTCCTCGAGCCGGCCGAGCACAGCGTGCGCAGTCTCGCCGGTCGCTAACCACTGATGTGCCTTGCCCTCCGCAGCCAGGAACTTCAGCCTATTGTTCAGCCATTCAGCGTGGTCCGACCCGTTGCTCAGGGAGACGATAAGCGCACTTGCGACGGTATCCGTTGGGTCCTGCAGCCGGCGCAGGCATGCCATGACGAACATCGCCTCCGGCGTCGAGAGCAGACCTGGCCGACCACTGGCCGACGGAATGCCACACCGCGACAGCGATGCGACGGTCGTTGCGACCTCGGTGTTGTAGCGGCAAAGGATGGCGATGTCGCCGACGACCAATGGGCGCAGAACCTCCGTTTTCTTGTCCATCACCTGGTGGCCGCCAGCCAATAGCTCCGTCACTGCGATGCCAAGACCCACATGGTCAGTCGTCGGGTAGCGGCTCTCGAATAACCAGTTGTGCAGCGAGACATGCTTGCCGCCAATGTCTTCCCGCGATGGCGTCAGACGCACCGTATCTGGGGGCACTGGAGTAAACGCGTTCTCGAATACCGCATTGGCGAGCGAGACGAGGCCCGGCGTGGACCGCCGCGACGTAGTAAGCGGCTCTCCAAGCTTGCCGCCCCATCCTTCGATGGATTCGACGATGCGCTCGATGAGGGTCGGGTCCGTGCCGCGGAAGGCATAGATGGCCTGTTTCGGGTCCCCCACCCACACGGAGCGCTTCGCGAGCTTCGCCAGCTCCACGAAGATTGCGAGCTGCAACGGATTCGTGTCCTGAAACTCGTCGACGACCACCAGGTCGAGCTCGTCGGTGAGTGCCTGGCGCGCCTCATCGCTTTCGCGCAGCATCCTGAGCAGAAGGACGCCCTGGTCTGCGAAGTCGAGCGCGCCTCGTGCGAGCTTCACCTGTGCGTAGGCCTCGAGCGCATCTGCTGCCAGGTTGAAGACCAGCGTGAGGTAGCGTCGCACGTCCGCGTGGAACTGCGGGTGCCTCTCGTGCACCGTGGCCGCCTCGCGCACTTGCGGGAAGAGGTCCGCCAACTTCGCGCCGCCCTCCTTGAGCGTGGCGGTACTTGCCCAGGTCTGCCAGGACCAATCCCCTGACTCAAACTGCCGCTGGCGACTGCGCAGGTCGTCGATGTCAGTCACCATGTACTTGAAGGGGGTCTTGTTGGCCGCCAACAGCTCATTGATGCGCACCTGAATGGCGTCGGCCGCCACACCCAGCGCGGCCACGACGGCCTTCTCGTAGTCCACGCCCTCCACAGGGGCCGGCCAGTTCGCCAGCATGGCGTCCGCGTTGGCCTGGCCCATCGCGCGCAGCGCATCACCAGAAATCACATTCTCTCGTGCGGCATCAACGATGGCGGAAACGGGCTTCGCCCATTCGTGGTCCTTGAAGGCGAAGTGCCGGTTGAGCACCATCAGCTCGGCGCGGTCGGCATCGTCCAGGGTGCCGGCGAGCGTCGCCATCAGCAACTGGTCGGCTTGGGGCTTGTTCAGGACGACCTGGTCGGGCGACATACCCACCTCGAAGCAGAACCGGGAAAGTAGTTCTCCGCAAACGCTGTTCACCGTGCCGATGCGGGCCTGGCCCACGGCTGAGGCGAGGTCGACGCGACCACTCTCCAGAAGCTTCGCGCGCGCCCGCTCGCGGAGCTCGGCCGCGGCTTTGATGGTGAAGGTGGTGGCCAGGATGCCCTGTGGACGTGCGCTGCAGTCGGCCAGTGCGTCCGACACGATTTGCGTGAGCCGGTAGGTCTTTCCGCTTCCAGCGCCAGCGCTGACGAATTCAACTGGATTCATTCCCAACCTCCCAACAGTGCGAGATGGTCGCTGTCGTAGCGACCCACTTCCTCGAGTGGCAACGTGCCTTCTGGGCCACCGAGCGTCTTGAGCTTCCCGAAGCGCCCGTCGACCCACTCGACCTTGCCCTCAGCCCATTGGCCTTGCCGCCACTTCCAGGTGGCCACGGCCATCTCGAGCAGCTCAAGAAGCGATGCGGCCGGCGCCCTCACCTCCGCGGTGCTGAAGATGTTGCCTTGCGTGACCAGCAGGTCTGCACTTTCGAAGATGAAGTAGCCAACGGTGGCCGGCAGTGCTCCGAGGTTTTCGCGAACGACGCCGGCGTAGAGCGCGAGCTGCAGGTGGCGCCCCTCGGCCAAAATCTTGCGGTAGCCGCTCGCCCAACTGAGCTTGAGGTCGAGCAGCGCGGTCTGCCCATTCGGCAGATGCGCCAGCATGTCCATCTTCGCAGTGAAAGGCTCGCCGGCGAAGGTTCCCTCGAGTTCGAGCTCGGTCTGCACCTTGGTCACACCGGCCTTCTGCAGGTGGGCGAGCAGGACGCATGCTGCACGGCGGCACATCCGTTTGAACCGGTGGAGCTCGACAGATGCGCCCAGCACCAGAAGAGGTGCAGCTTCCGCCTCAAGCAGCGGGTCAATCATTGCGTCGAACCAGGCTAGTGCTTGCTCGGACGTCCAAGTCAGGGCACCGTCCTGCTGGAAGAGCTTCTCGACCACTCGGTGCGCAAGCGTTCCGCGGAGCCTGCTGCCGTCGGATGCTTCGAGCACGGTTCCGGTACGTAGGGTCGCCACATCCTTCAGCACGGCCAACGCGGGGTTGTGGAAAAAGTCGTTCAGATTCGTGAAGGCGTGTTTCTCGCGCCGGCTCTCGAGAGGGATTCCCAACTCGATGTAGCGCTCCGCTGTAAACAATTCCACCGCCTTGACGGCGCCAGCCAGCTCGTCTTTCGTGTGGGCATCAGGAAGTGCTTCGTCGATGCTGACGACTTTGACCACAGGGACGATTTGCTTGATGAGCTGCCAAGCCGGATGCTCCTCCTGACCGGGTGGAGGCAACACGAGCACGAACCGATACCTTGCGGCGAAGAGTGGGCGCAGCCACTGGCGCGAGAGCGCAACCAGTTCAGCGGCCGGGTCGCGCAGCCGCACTCCTGCCGCAGCGAGCCCTGCCAGTTCCTGCGCAGACCACGGATGAGGTGCGGGCAGCACGGGCGTCGACGGCATCCACCAGAAGACCTCGTCCGCCTCTTCGGGCGAACACACCGCGGCAACCACGGCGGACTTCAAGCAGCCGGCTTGCGAATCCGCATAGGGGTTAATGGCGCCGCTCGGCGTCGCCTGGCTTAGTAGCTGCTCGATTTCGCGCGGAGTCAACGTGGCCACACCCTGCCGCTGGAATTCCTCCAGGCTGGCGAGCACCGCTTTGCACTGGTGAATCGCTGGCCCCACACCCAGCTTGTCAGCATCCGCGGCGCCGGCGAGACGCTTGAGTTCCTGGTAGACCCGGTCAGCTCGAGCGCCCAGCGTGGCAATTGGCGCGCCGGCTCCACGGTCCCAACGCTCACCCTCAAACCAGAAGGCCACATCCCCAAGGACCTCCTTCGCGTTCTCCAATTCCTTCAGCGACTCCTTCGTCGCGACCCAGCTTTCGCTTCCGATGCCAGGTTGAGCGGCGAGAGCCCTGGCAAGAGGTCGCCGAGCCTTCGCCGTGAAGGGGCCAATGGGATGCACCAGGAATTCGACGAGGCGCGGCACGCCGATGGGCGTCCAGCAGGTCTCGAGTGCGAGGCCCATTGCCTGCAGTGCCGGCCGCAGGTCGCTGGAAGCGCCGAACCCACACGCTGGCACGCCTGTGGCCATGAGCGTTGCGTCCAGAGCGTCGCCGCCGTCTTCGCACAGGATGAGGCGGTCCGCTGGCTTGGCGCGGCAGATTGCGCTCAGCCAGTGCTCGGCCATTTCGCACGAGCGCGCCTGCACGACCTCGACGGAGCCGTCGCCCTCGAGCACCAACTTGTCACCAGCGCGGCCGGCGTCGACTGCTGCCAAGACGTGCTTCTGAAGACGCCCGAGGTCCCCAGGAGCAGCGGGGGTAAGTTCCGGCGCGGGTCGGACCTCCATGAGTGCAAGGACGGCCTGCCAGGCAGCGGGGAAGAGGTTCAGGTCGTCTACGAGCTGCACGCTAGCCACAGGAATGCGGTTGCCGGCGCGCAGGGCGTTGGCTACCGCGACGAGGCGCTCGCCCTCACCTGGCGCCAGTTCGCCTGCGGCGAGTGTTTCCACTGCGGCCAGGTCCTGCAACTTGCGCGGCGAATTTGGAAGCGCGGTTCCGTCCCAGCCTCCGAGGTACCACTCATCGCGCCACTCGAGGAGCCGGGCTGCCGAGCCTACACTGTCGGCCTCCAACGACTTCGAATAGAAGCGCCTCTTGCCGTCCACCTCAGCCTGGCTCAGGAAGCCAAGGTACGCGGCGACGCGCTCGGCATGGGGCGTCTCCGGGCCGGAGAGGCCAAGGTAGGTCTCCAACAATCCAAGAAAGCCCTGGCGGCCGACGACCGGCGCCATGAAGTAGTCGTGGCTTGAGGGGCCCTGCCGCTCATCCAGCCGCAATCCAAAATTGACGTTCATCCTCATTCGATGCCTCCAAGTCTTGCCTGACCGAATAAAAATCATGTTAGCGTAAAAACTATTCGAATAAAAACTAGTCTTTTGCTACAGTGAGGTCATGAGCGCAGAAACGCCCCCTGCCGACGGCGGCTTGGGCAAGCCCGCTCCGCGCTGGAGCCAAGACCGCCGCCTGGAATTCCTGGACTTCCGATTGCGCTGGGAGGGCCGAATCAATAGGCGCGACCTCACCTCGTTCTTCGGAATCTCGGTGCCGCAGGCGACCCTTGATATCAAGAAGTACCTAGAGCGCGCACCCGAAAACGCCGCCTACGACCTCAAGACGCGCGGCTACCTGGTTGGGTCTGATTTCAAGCCACTCTATCCCATCAACGAGCCTCACCGGTATCTCAACGAGCTCTTGGCTCGCACTGCGGGCATATTGCCGGCAGAGCTCAGCTTCCTGGGGTGGGCGCCTCCCACGGTCACCGTGCCTTCCCCAGCTCGACACCTCGACCCGACGGTTGTGGTCGCGGTGCTCACTGCGATTCGCCACGGCGTTTGCCTGAAGGTCGTCTACCAGTCGATGGCCAAGGCTGAGCCCGCGGAACGCATCCTCTCACCGCATGGGGTCGCGTTCGATGGCTTCCGCTGGCACGTTCGCGCGTTCTGCCACATGCGTCACGAGTTCCGCGACTTTGTGATGGCACGAATGCTGGAGGTCGAGGTTGCGGAGGAGCCCGGTACCGACGGCGCGGACGATGCGGCCTGGCATCAAGTGGTGAGTCTTGTGCTGGCGCCAAACTCGCGTCTTCCAAAGGCGACGCGTCGCGTCATTGAGCTCGACTACGGCATGACCGACGGAGAACTAGTTCTTGAGTGTCGGCAGGCCGTTCTGTTCTACGCGCTCAAGAGGCTGGGGCTGCTCGAAGTCGCCGGCAACAACCCACAGTTACAGCAGATTGTCTTGCGCAACAGGGCGGCCGTGATGAAGTTTCTCCCCAAGTCCAGTGCCTGACGGCTAGAGGCAGGGCGACGGCTAAACCTTGGGCCGTCGACATTGCTGGCAGGTGTCCTCGACCTCAAACCAAATCGTTGTGCGCGCTGCAAGCGTCGGCTAAAGCAGCACAGCCCCAAGGCATTGGGCCGCCTGTGACCGCTTTATAGAAATGTCTCTGCCAAGGAGTAGGGTGACGGGCAGGGGCAGGGGCAGGGGCAGGGGCAGGGGCAGGGGCGGGAGAGGTTGCCCTTCCCTGTGAACCCGGCGGAATGACTATACCGGCAAGGTCAATGCTGGTTGATTTATCAGAAAAGTCATTCCGCATTGGCTCGCCCTCTCAGACGCCTTGGACGACCGGCTCCTGCGCATGAGCGTGATGGCTGCTAGCGCCACAACGAGGTTCAAGGTCTCTAGCCATCGAGACCGCGGTTGCTCATCTCCTTCGGAAAGCTGACCACTGGCGAGGTTGAGCAACTCCAGACCTTGACCCGTCAACTCCTGCAGTGAACGACAACCAAGTCAACCCTCGCTTTAGGCCACCCAAGGTCGAATCGCTTGGAGGAGCTGTACAGCACCGACATCTCGCCCAGCCTGATTGCATAGGTGAACGACGAGTCGGGCCATTTGATTCGCATACCTATATGAGAGACCACTAACTCTCTAGACCTCAACGTTCGATTTGAAAATAACTGACATCAGGCCCACGGTCTTCAAAACCGTAAGTCTGTGAATGTCAAATTATTCCTTTGAAATCAATCGCCTACAGAACATCCGTTATTCGATAACGGAATCACCTAACGGAAATTGGCTCAATCAAAAAGTCGAATGGGGACGTCAAAACTCTTCCATGTCCACCACATATGCACAGCTGATTCAATACCATTGCACATCACTCATTACTGATTCAACCTCTAAAAATATCGAACAAATCGTTCGAAATCACCGTTCGACGCTCAAAAGTTTCCTGAGCTTCCTGGGCAAACACGAGACATCTACCGTCGGCTCGGAGCTGACTACGGATTTCACTTCTGCCACGGCACGTTACCTGAAATCTCTGGTCGATATTTCCGCGCGTACGATAAGCGACCGGCGGGGACTACTCAACACTTGGAGGACTTCCTTCGAACAGTTCGGTATGTCCGCGGATATACCAGTACGCGGCCGAGAACTTCGGTCTTCCAAAACGCCGGCGGCCGTCGCAACCCCTTTTCATCAAAGACTGCGTGAGGCCCTGCAAGCCCGCGGCCTGAAGCCCAAGGCAGCAGCAAAAGCATCAAGTACCTCTACCTCGGCCATGCTGCGGTGGATGCGCGGCGCGCATCCGAGCGTACGGTCATTGGGAAATCTCAAAAAACTCGAAACGTTTTTGTCGATTCCGAATGGAGAACTAGTTAACTTGGCGTTGACCGACATCAAAGGTCGAACCTACGTGCCATCTGACAGTTTTCGCGTCCGTCTCAGCAAGATTACGAAGGAAAAGTACTGCCTCCAACCTTCCGAAGTAACTCCCTTGTTATTGGCTCAGTGGTCAAAATTATTTCGCTATAAAACGGCTGCGGGCGCACCTAGGGGATTGAATCGACACGCCAAAGGGCGCTGGACGTTGGCCCCAAGCGATAAGGCAACATCCTCGCCATCGATTCTGAACGCTCAAGGCAATATGGTTTCTGCAACCGCTGATTTTTGGTGGAATATATTGTCACGCTTCATCGGTTTCCTGCGCCTAGACCCAGCACGCAACGGATACGGCCTGAACGATGACGATGCTCAGAATCTGGCATGGCTGGCCGTGCCAGATGCGGTTGAGCGTTTCCTAGAATTCATCACGGTCCGTTCGGACGGTTTGAAACATGGTACACAACGGATATTTTCCAGTTGCGTCAGTGCGATGGTCCATTGCGTCCATGGATATTTGACTCAACAGCCAGAATTTGCACTGACCTTACCAAAACACGTGCTTGACGGATGGACCTGGGATGAAATGTGTGCGGAGACAGCAAAATTAGCGTCGGCGTGGAAATCAGACTCTACAGGGCAGTCTCGGGATACAGCGGCACCGCTTCAGTATTTCTTCGGGCACCAATGTGCGCTGGAGCCGGTGATGAATGCGATGAATAGGCTCCGCTTGGAAGCAAACCGGAGCAACCATGGAGTGCAAGAAGCGCTCCATCGCCGTAATGAACTTTTGCTTGGGTTTCTGACCTCGAATCCACTGCGTGCGAAGAATATTATTTCCCTCACGTACAAAACAGATAATTCTGGAAATGTGTACATGGACCCAACTGGCGCCTGGCGAATCAGAATTCCTGGAGACATGTTCAAGAATAAGAGTCGTGTTGGTCGGGATACGTACGATGTCGCAGTCCCAACTTGGCTTCAGTCGATGTTCGACGACTATGTCCGTGATTTTCGTCCACGCCTTTTGAAGGAAAAAACGGACCCTGGATTCTTCTTTCTATGCCGTAACGGAAAGCGCTTTGAGTCAATGAATAGACATGTTTTGATGCTTACACGCCGCCTTATTCCGGAATGCGGAGGGATTTCCCCACACGCATTCCGCCACTTGGTAGCGACGGATTGGCTCAATACACATCCGAATGATTTCGCCACGGTTTCTTTGCTTCTGAATGACACGATTGACGTCATTATGAAAAACTATGCCCATCTGAAAAAAGACATGGCATTCACGAAATATGCCGACTACCTCAATGGGGTGAGAAATGCCAAAGGTTTGTAATGGGTTGGTGGCTTTCATGAGAAATAATTCTTAGCCCGCAAAAAATCGACTAAGTTAATTTCGAAATCCCATCAAGAAGACATCCAGATTTCTGGGTGTCTACTTTTTTGTCGTCGAGTACCGACCGTGGTCATCTTGGTATAGCAGAGCACCGTTGGTCAAAGAAGTTTCTGGGTGGTGGTCAACCTTGAAATGCAAGCGGCGGCCAGTGACGCGTTTCGCAGGGCTACAGACGGCTACGACAGGACATCTGCCTCGATGCAGTCAATGTACGTCTCATATCTTGAGCAATCACCCGATAATCGCTCAAGATATGAATCTCGTGGGTTGAGCAGAAAAACACGACTCTCTATACAATGAACAGAAAACACCACTTTTGTTGTAAGTATGGAGCACTTATGCCACGCACTCAACACCCCCTCTCGCTGTCCTTGACGAAGCTCGCCACAGGCCTCGGCCAACGTATCGAGCTCGCCCGTTGCCGGCGCGACCTCCCGGCGACGCTCTTCGCCGAACGCGTGGGCATCTCTCGCAACACCTTGGCGCGGCTAGAGGCTGGCGACCCTGCGGTCGCGCTCGGAACGTACCTGAAGGCGCTGCGCGTGTTGGGCCTGGAGGGCGACGTCAACAATGTGGCGAGCGATGACATCCTGGGCAGGAAGTTGCAGGATTCAGCTTCCCTGCGCACCCGGGGACGCGTGAACGGCCCGTGACCCTAAAGAACCCTGAAGGAACCCGATGGCTACGAAAAACGCACGCGCGAACCGCCCCGGGCTGGAGGTTCACCTGGACGCCCCGGAGCTCAGCCCAGCCATGCACATCGGGAACTTGTTTCCCGCTGCCGAACGGGTCGACCTCGCTCCCTCCTTTGAGTACACGCAGGCATGGCTTGAGGCCCCAGCGGCCGTGCCGATAGACCCACGGCTGCCGCTGTACGCAGGCGAGCAGCACTCTGCGGACGGCAAGGGGTTTGGCGTTTTTTCTGACTGCGCACCGGACCGCTGGGGCCGGGTGCTGATGGAACGACGCGAGGCAAATGCCGCCGAAAAAGAAAAGCGGCTCATGGTGAAAACGAACGACCTGTTCTACATGCTCGGCGTGAATGACTTCACCCGAGCCGGTGCCCTTCGATTCCGGCGTGGCCCTAAAGAGCCGTTCCTCGATAACAGCCAAATGCCAGCGCCCCCCGCGACCGACCTGCGTGAGCTGGCCGAGGTCGCCAGGAAGCTCGACGGCCCCCGCCCTGAGGCAATGCCCGAGTACGAAAAGTGGTTGGCCATGCTCATCGCCCCCGGCTCGTCGCTGGGGGGCGCGCGACCCAAGGCCACCTTTACCCTGCAGGACGGCACGCTCTGGCTGGCCAAGTTTCCTGGGCACAACGACCAGTACGATTGGGGAAGCTGGGAATACCTGGCCTACCTCCTGGCTCACGATGCTGGCATCGTGATGCCCAAGGCCACTCGAGTGCTCTTGAGCGACCGGTACTACACCTACTGCGTCAGCCGATTCGACCGCCAGGCCACCATGCCGGGCGGCGACCAAGGGCGCCGGATGTATGCATCGGCGATGACCTTGCTCGAGCGCCGCGATGGCCAGGAGGGGGGAAGCTACCTTCACATTCTCGAGGCGATTGAGACCTACGGCGGTGCAGGATTGACCGAGGACATGCACCAATTGTTCAGGCGCGCTGTCTTCAATCTCTTGGTGGGAAACCGGGACGACCATCTGCGCAACCATGGTTTTTTTCTGACGCCCACGGGCTGGCGGCTTTCCCCCGCTTTCGACATAAACCCCAACCCCGCCAAGAGCGACCACTCGCTGACGTGGGACGGTAAGTCCGCGGCGCCCACCCTCCAGACCTTGGTGGCCACGGCAGGCTACTACCGCCTCAGCGCGGCCGCCGCACAGGCTATCGTTGATGAGGTCACTAAAGTCGTGGCCACATGGAAAGACCGGGCCGCAAAGCTTGAACTCTCCAGTGTTGAGGTCAAGATGATGAGCTCCGTTTTTGCGGTCTGATGACCCAGGAATGGCCAAGCCATACGTTTTCCAATTTCCGCGTCTGCTCGGGCCGTAGGTCGGCTTCGGGCCCGTTTCTGCCGTCGAGGTGAGTTTGAGGAACTTCCGCTTTCAGGTCTCTTGCTGCCAGTCGCCACCATCCCCTTCGTCACCGAATTGCAGCGGTTGCCCGACGCCAGCAGTCTTTCCATGAAGTCCAACTCGACTGTCCGCTTTGATGGGGTTCCGCCGACAGAGCGCCGGATAACCATCTGAGGGCCCACCAGGTAGGGAGGGTAGTTCACCATAGCCCTTTCTTTTGAGGGATGTAGCATCCGCTATGGCGAAGGTTAAACGTCCGCTTCGGGCCCTACAGTCCAAATAGCACTGGTGTTGCCCATAGTTCGGAGTAGCCGTTCTCAACTCAGGTAGGACGTCCACCCGGGCGCTGGCAGCCAGTGCAATTAGCTCTAAGATGGCAATTTTTTCAAGCAGTCAAGGCGATGCCGCATAAGCTAAATCAGTGCTCGGCGACCTTCAAATGAACCTTCACTCTTGAATAAACATGCGAGCGTGCTTGACGAACACAAAATAGCAGAAGTGACACGTAGGGACGGACGATGAAATACCAACTGCGCCGCATGGTGCTTGTCAACGCCGGCACAAATATGCACGTGCCTAGTGGCCGCATCACCGCTATCGACCCGCGGGGAGGCGCTGCCGTTCTAGGGGACAACGGCGTTGGCAAGACAACGACGCTACGCATCCTGCCGCTGTTCTTCGGGCACTTGCCGAGCCAAATCGTGTCGACGGGCCAAGGTCAAGAGCCCATGGTGCGCTTCGTTCTCCCCACGGACGCCAGCGCCGTTGCCTTCGAGTACCAGCGCGGCTCGGACAGCGAAGACGATATCCGGTTGGTGGTGATTCGCCGACGGAACGATGACCCAGACGTCCCCGTTTATCGGCTTTATCGCTGTGGGTTCCGCAAGGAATTGTTCGTCGACGACGGACGCTTCTTGGATGACGACGAAACCCAGTTAAAAGCAACCGCGTTCGGCATCCAGACCACCAGCA
The DNA here is from genome assembly GCF_033446725.1 of Polaromonas potterensis. NCBI lineage: Bacteria > Pseudomonadati > Pseudomonadota > Betaproteobacteria > Burkholderiales > Comamonadaceae > Polaromonas > Polaromonas potterensis. The sequence goes on from NZ_JAWQLX010000008.1 coordinate 44,243, forward strand.
AACTGTCGACCTCCGAGTACCGGGCGGTCATTCTCAGAACGCCCGCCACGTCCAAGGAGAAGGAACGGCTGCGACGCTACAGCCTCGAGTGGTCGTTCGGACCTAAACAGCTGGACAACCTGGACCGCCTCGTGGCGGCGATGGTCAAGAAACACATCAACTTCGCAGATATCGTCCAGGTCGCTATTGGCTTGGTCCAGCAAGACCTGGGGCACGGTTCCGAGCGCGCCAAGTTGACATTCAAGCAGGGCAAGGGCCCCATTGAGCGCTGGCTGAAGAACCGTGACGCCTGCGCTGATGCATTTAAGCTGGCTCCGCGCATTGCGGAACTGGAAGACGATTTGAAGGACCATCGCGCGGCAGAGGCGCGGTTCCGGGCTCGTCGCGCAGACGTGGCAGCGGTCCGCACTGCTCGCGTGGCGGAGCGGACCGAGCTTTCCAAGGCAATCGAGGTCATGGTCGCAGCCAGGGTGCAGACCGTGGAAGCTCTAGCGCTGGAGCGCGCCACATTGGCGCACGCAGCTTCGCGGGCAGGGACGGCGGCAAGCACTGCGAAGAGTGACTACGATGAACAGGCAACTCAAGCGAGTTACTTTGAGGACCAGCGCGCGGCGCACTGGGAAACTCAGGTCCAGGACTTGCCCAGTCTGCGATTGAACAGGCAGACAATCGACAAGCAAGTGGCCGCGGCTGAATCGGCGCATGCGGAAGCGACTGCCAAGTACGCCGCCATGGCGCATGAGGTTCGCACCAAAACGACCGAACGAAGCCTCGCGCTCGAGCAAGAAAAGCAACCTCACCGGGACCGACTCGAGTACACCCTTGCGCAGATTTTTGTGGCTGAAGATGCGTCAAAAAAAGAAGCGGGCGTCCTGCAAGCAGAGAGGCGGCAGCAACTCGAAGAAACGCTAGAACCTCTCGTTGAGCAGCGGGGCATGTGGGAACTGCGCAAGGGTTCCCCGGCTGCGTCGGAGGCGGCACTGAAGGACGCGGAGCAGGCGAACGACTGGCTAAGCGCGCATCTCGAGGCCAAGGGCAAGGCCGACCAGGAGCATTCGCGAGCGGAGGCGGCCGTGCTGGCCGCAAGGCAGGCCTTCTCCGACCAGGAACAGGCCATCAGAGACGCAAAGGCGGAGTGCGCGTCGGCAACAGCCTCGCTCGAGGGCGTTCGCCTGCTGCTGACCCCCAACCCAGGAACGCTCCTTGCGGCGCTGCGCGGGCATGGAGACGACGCCTGGAAGCGTACGCTGGCCAAGGTCATCAATCCGGCGCTGCTCGAGCGAGACGACCTCAACCCTGCCGCGGTAGAGGATGCGGCTCAGACGATTTACGGCTGGCAGCTCAGCACGGGCGTTATCGCGTCGCCGGATTGGGTTGATGACGCGCTCGCAAAGAAGGCCGTAGAGGCGGCCGTGGCGCGTGAGGGGGGCGCGCAGGCACATTTGCTCAGCGTGCAGGACTCGTTGACGGGCAAGGGGCAAGCCCTCAAGGAGGCCGAACAGGCCATGGGCATCGCGCAGGCTGGGCTCGGCGTACTAGGCGGACAGACCGAAACACTCAAGACGACCTTGGCCACAGCCAAGCTCAGGGTCCAGACCGAGAAGCGTGACGCTGTCACACAGGCGGCTTCAGAGCTCGCCCGCTTGAAGGTTGATATCGACGCAATAAAGCTGCAGCAACGCAACCTGCAGGTGCAACTTGCAGACGAACTGGGCGGCATCAAGAAGGCCAACGACATCCAGCGCGCTGAGGCCAAGCGGCTGCAAGATGAGGCCATCGCAGCCATCAATGCGAGCATCGCCCGGCTCGGCACCGAGCTGAAGGCAACGCTGGAAGGCTTCGCCGCACAACTCGCTGAACACCTCACCTCTGCTGGCGTGGACGTCAAGCGCCTGGATGCCCTCAAGTCGGAGGCCGCCAGGGTTACCCAGGAGGTCGTGGACCGCGAGGAGAGGGCGCCGATGGTGAATCGCTGGCGTGATTGGGTTGCCGCCGGCGGTTCTTCGCGCGTGGGTGCCCTGAAGAAGACCGCTCAGCAAACCCAGGAGGCCTCGCGCCTGTGTGCGGCGGAGCTCACCGAGTTCGATGCGAGAGCGCAGAAGGCGACCACGGAATACGAGGCGGCGCTGAGCGCCAAGAACAAACGCTTGGCCGAAGTCGACGACGAGCTCGAGGTCCTCATGGGCCTGGATGACGAGTTTGGTGACTACCAGGCTACCGGGCAATCGGTCATTGACACCAAAACGGCCGCGAAGGAATTGCGGGGCCTGGTTCGAGCCGACCAGGCCATGCTTGACAAAGTAGAAGCGAACATCAAGCAGCAGTTCTCGACCCTGCGCCAGGCCCTGACGGCCAAGGACAACGCCGTGAGAGAGCTGGTCGAGGCCAGCCTGCTGCGTCTCTCGGAGGGCAGCGGCATCGCTCGCGCCGCTGAACTGTGCACCTGCTACAAGCTCATTGGTCCGCAGATTGCCAATGACGTCAACATCACGCTGAAGACGCTTTTGGCTAACATTGGGGCCTTCCAGAAGGCGATTCAATCCTTCGAGAAGGAGGTTGCCGCCTTCAACCGCAGGCTGCAGGATGGGCTAACCGAAGTTCGGTGCTTCGAGCGCATCAAGGACCTACGCCTTGACATCATCACCAACTTCGAGAATCTCGGCTTCTACAAGAAGCTGGCACGCATGGACGACATCGTGCGCCAACACGCGAACGAGTTTGGAAAGGACTTCACGCGGGAGCTTCCACCCGACGAAACTGCGCGGGCTTTGGGCGACTTCGTCAGCGTCCTCAGCATAGACGGCAGCGTCGAGGTCAACTTGTCGTCCCACATCACGCTAAATGGGAGTGTCACCGACAATGGCCAACGTAAGGAGTTCAAGCGCGCGAGCGAACTGGAGAACATCTCCTCTGAGGGCCTCACGTCACTCATCCTTATCACCCTGATGACGGCACTTTTGAACACTATTCGTGGCGCAGAACCTGTCCATGTGCCGTGGGTCACCGACGAGGTCGGAAAATTCGACCCGAAGAACTTCCTGGCGCTGATGCGTATGCTGCAAGACAACCGAATCGACGTAGTAACGGCATCGCCGGAACTTGGCCCCGCCCAGCAAGCCATGTTCTCGCAGCGCTACCTGTTCGAGGACCGGGGGCGTGTTCGTGAGTACAGCCCGCTGGGCGCGCAAGTGAGCTCCATGGCGCCGCAATCTGCCACCCAGGAGGTACTGCCATGAACGCAAAGGTACTAAAGCTGCTTCTGGCGGGGGAATACATCTGTCCGGTCAGGTATCGGACTGAGTTCCAACTGCTCGACGACGCCTCTGAGCGCGAAGACGTTGACGCATGGCTGTTGAGCCTCGGCATGCGACTGGCGCGCCTGGGCGATGAGGGCGCCTTCTTTCTCGCGCACGATTACATAGGACCGAAGGAAATCACGCAAGTCAAGAACGAGCTGCTCAAATTTCGGGATGAGTACGGTCCGGCCGTGCTGCTATTGGACTTTATTCGACAGGCGGATGCCGGGCGGGTGCAACTGAGCCCGGGGGAGTACATCGTGCTGTACCAACTGGAGGCCGCGGTGTCTCAATCCAGTATGCTGGAGACACAGCTGAAGGGGCTGCTGAGCGTCATCACCAACGCGGCGATGCGCAACACCAACCACGAGAATCTCAGACGGCTGCTGGACCATCTCGCCCGCGACGGATACGTGGTGCTGGCCAACAAGGACACGGGCGCGTACCAGGTGACCGGGAAGATTGAGCAGCTCTATGCCGTGCTGCAGTTCCTCGATGAGAACAAGGTGGTACCGGACACGGAGGTCGACGACCGCGAAGAGGTTCAAGACGACCTGGTCGACGAAGCCAATGCTGGCGAGGAGCCTGGCAAGTGAGTGAGCGTGGCGACCAAGTCCAGCGTCTCCTGGGAGCACTTTCGAAGCACGCCGACTTGGTCGCAGAAGCGTTCGAGGGGTCAGTCTCCGGCGGTGAAAAACAGCGCAATGCCGGCATTGAGGCACTTTTTGGCCTGAGCGTTCTGAAGCCCTACGACGAGGACAGCTACCGGCTGAACCCGCGTCTGCGGGAGTTCATGGCCGACTACTTCTCAAGTTATCAGGCGTTCCAGGCCCTGCGGCGCGTTTCTGGAACCATGCAACAAGCCCGGGAACAGTGGAGAGAGCTGCGCCGACTGAAGCTGGTCGGAGCGACCAGGGATGTTGGTCGTCTGCACGCAGCGCTGGACGAATCAATTGTCGAAATGGCCTACTCCATTGAGCACAACCTGACCCTGCTGCATTCTCTCATTTCGACCCAATACGGCAATGTCGATGACCTGAGTTCCAAGCTTCGGCAAAACAGGTATTACGCTCAACAGGTGAAGCTGTTTCTGCAGGACGTCGAGGCCATCGACGTTTTCGTCGACTTAGTCGCCGATGAAGCCATCGCTGCCGGATTGCCCCAGGTACGGCAACTCGTCATTCGCCGGCTGGCGGCGCGGCGTCTGCAGTGGACGTCGCAAATCAAGGATGCACAGGCCGTCATTAGCAAACGCCTGTTCGAGGCGAAGCTGATGGAGGTGCGCCTGAAGCGCCTGTCACGCTTCGCCTTGTGGCTGGCAAGGAACAAAACTTCCGACGGATGGGAGCTAGCGGTTGACGAGAAGACGGACGTTGCGCTATTCAGGCCAGACGGCCTCGAGCTACGGCCGCAACCGGACGCCACCGACATGGAGCCGGCAACCAGGGAGGGGCTGCTCGCTGCCGTAGCCAAGATGCCGAACAAGCCGACGGTGAGTACGGCAGAAACAAACCCCGGCCCGCAACTCCTTCTGGAAGACGACACCGAGGTGCAAGAAGTGGTCGACCCGCAGCAGGTCGCGCTGCGAGAGCTCGCAATTCACGCGGCATCGGCTACCGGGCCGCTCTCACTCCTTTCCTGGAAACATCACCGCACGGAGCTGACCGACGTGACCGACGAGGCGTGGCTGATGTTTGCATGCCTGCAGCTCAAGGGAAGCGGCTTCCAGGTCGAGTTCTTGCAAAACGTTGACCTGGACCCGTTTCCCATCAACGAGCAGTTCCATGACATCGAAGTGCGCTGCGCATTAACGCTGGTGGTCTGATGTCTTTCTCGACGGTTCAGGTGACCTTCTTGCAGCGTCTTGTGAGCGAGCGCCCTCCATCCAGACGTGCCGGAGACGCCGCGCGGTTCTTCTGCGACCACTACAGCTTGGGCGTCTCAATTGGGAGCCTGGTCGAGTATCGAGGTGGCCATTACGAGACGGCGGAGCGCTTGTTGCGCGCTCACAACCTGCCTGTCGTAGCCATGGGACCTTATGCCACGCGGGCGGACTCCGCCGTATATGGTGGGATGTCTGAGAAGAGCCTCAGCGTCGCGCCACACTCGAAATCGGTGGCCGTCAAGTGTCTTGGCCGCTGTGTGCTTGACGGACACGTTCTGTATTCACCGGAGGGTTCATACATCGTCCTGACACCGGAGCATGCCCAGCGGGTTGTATGTCAGCGCCTCCTGGTGGTCGAGAACCTCGAGACCTTTCGCGCACTGGAATCCTACGCCTGGATTGACCGTCACGGACTGGATGTACTCGCCATCTACCGGGGTGATGTAGAGCTGCCGAACAAGGACGCTGCAGAAGTCATCAAGTGTCGCCAGGAGCTGATTTGGGGGTTCTTTGACTTTGACCCAGCAGGGTTGGTGATGGCGAACTCGCTACCGGTAGGCCGGCTTGAGCGCGTCGTCCTGCCTTCGCAGGCGTGGCTGCAGCAGGCTGCCAACACCCCCCGTGGTCGTCAATTGTTTGACAGTCAAGTCGCCTCCTTTGGAAAGGTGCTTGACGAGGCGGTGCACGCAGACATCATAGTTCTCTGGCAGTTGATGAAGCGTCTGCGGAGTGCGGTGACTCAAGAGCGAATGTTTCGCGCTGACGGTGGTGGGAATTTTGTGGTGTGAACTGCTGGTGGATATGGGCCTTAGGCAGCTGACCAAGAACAGGGGGCGTTCCCCTGTGACGAGACACTGACCAAACCATCCATCTTCCAAGATGGCGGAAAGCTCCGTCAAACTAGCCTGATACGGATGCAGCCACGCGTCAGGGTCAGCCTGCGGATTGCCGCAGTTCCTGAAGTGAAGCAGGCATTTGGTGCCTTTGGTGCGGCCTATTGTTCCCAGTGACTGGAGGTCAGGTTTTTGGCGCGACGGCTGGAGCCACGCGCCCATGTCCTCCCGCGGCAATTGGACGGGGGCGTATTTCTGCTCCAAAACTGCTCCAATGAGCACTTCGACGAGCTTCTTTGAACCTCTTTGGAATTCTCTGAGTCTCTGCTAAGATGTTGATTCTTATAGGTTTTAACCGACCAAAAAGACTCGTTTTGCCACTCTAGGGGCATTCGGGACGTAGAGGCCGGAGGTTCGAATCCTCTCACCCCGACCATCTCTAGCTCCTTTCCCCCTCCCGTTTCTACTGTCTTTTGTCTTCGTTCCAACACCGGACGGGGCGCAAAGTGCTTTTCGATTTACACCACTTGCGCTATCGGCGATGATGCTCATTTGAGGGAGATTCGCAGGACATGGCAGCTGTTGATACCGTAGTTAACGCGCCCGCCTCGCTGGCTTTGCCCGGCTTGGGCAGGGCTTTGGTGGTGGCCGGCAAGCTAGGCCAGAAAGCTGCAGAAGATATTTTTCGCAAGGCCCAAAGTGGCCGCACCAGTTTTATCGCTGAACTCACGGGGTCCGGTGCCGTGTCGCCGTCGGATCTGGCACACACCATGTCCACCGCGTTTGCGGCGCCCCTCCTCGATCTGGACGCGATAGACATCCAGCGGCTGCCCAAGGGTTTGCTGGATGCCAAGATCTGTCAGGCCTACCGCATCGTGGTCTTGAGCAAACGCAACAACCGCCTGATTGTTGCCACCGCGGACCCATCCGATCAGGAGGCTGCGGAAAAGATCAAGTTTTCCACGCAAATGGGCGTGGACTGGATCATTGCCGAATACGACAAGTTGTCCAAGATGGTGGAGGCGTCTGCCGCCACGGCGGCCGAGGCCATGGACAGCATCATCGGTGATGATTTCGAATTCGACGAGGCCAGTGCGGATGCGGCCAGTGTCGATACCAACGACACCGGTGTGTCGGAAGTCGAAGATGCGCCTGTCGTCAAGTTCCTGCACAAGATGCTGCTCGATGCCTTCAGCATGCGGGCTTCGGATTTACATTTCGAGCCCTATGAGCAGACCTACCGGGTCCGCTTTCGCATCGATGGCGAATTGCGTGAAATTGCATCGCCGCCCGTGGCTATCAAGGAAAAGCTGGCATCACGCATCAAAGTCATTTCCAAGATGGACATCTCGGAGAAAAGGGTCCCGCAAGACGGCAAGATGAAGCTGAAGATCGGGCCTGACCGCGTGATCGATTTCCGGGTCAGCACCTTGCCCACGATGTTCGGTGAAAAAATCGTGATTCGTATCCTGGATCCCAGCAGTGCCAAGCTTGGTATTGACGCGTTGGGTTACGAGCCGATTGAAAAGGAGCGCCTGCTTACCGCGGTTCAGCGTCCCTACGGCATGGTGTTGGTGACCGGGCCCACGGGCTCCGGAAAAACCGTGTCGCTGTACACCTGCCTGAACATTCTGAACAAGCCGGGGGTCAACATCTCGACCGCTGAAGACCCGGCGGAAATCAACTTGCCCGGCGTGAACCAGGTCAGCATGAACGAGAAGGCCGGGCTGACTTTTTCAGTGGCTTTGAAAGCGTTTTTGCGCCAGGATCCCGACATCATCATGGTCGGCGAGATCCGCGACCTGGAGACGGCGGAAATTTCCATCAAGGCCGCGCAAACCGGCCACCTGGTCCTGTCCACCCTGCATACCAATGATGCGCCAGCGACCCTCACACGGCTGCGCAACATGGGGATTGCACCCTTCAACATCGCGTCCAGCGTGATCCTGATCACGGCCCAGCGCCTGGCGCGGCGCCTGTGCCCCAACTGCAAAGCGCCTGCGGACATTCCGCGCGAGACCTTGCTGGACGCCGGCTTCAAGGAAGAAGACGTCGATGGTTCCTGGACGCCTTACCGTCCGGTGGGCTGCTCCATGTGCAACAACGGCTACAAAGGCCGGGTCGGTATTTATCAGGTGATGCCCATCACGGATGAAATTCAGAGAATCATCCTGCGCGACGGCAGCGCCCTGGAAATCGCCGAGCAGGCAGAACACGAAGGTGTCAAAAGCCTGCGCGGCGCGGGTTTGCAAAAAGTTAAGATCGGCATGACTTCGCTGGAAGAAGTGTTGGGCTGCACCAATGCTTGAGCCGTTGCCGTTCGCAAGTCTGCTCCCTCGCGCCGCAGACCGTTTCAAGGCCCCAGCATTCCGTTCGTATTAGCAAGAAGAAGGCAACATGGCAACTGCAACATCCCGAGACATCAAGGAGTTTGTCTTCGAATGGGAAGGCAAGGATCGCAACGGCAAGCAGGTGCGGGGCGAAACCCGCGCAGTGGGTGAGAACCAGGTCAAGGCGTCCTTGCGTCGGCAGGGCGTGCTCCTGACCAAAATCAAGAAACGCCGCATGCGTTCTGGCAAGTCCATCAAACCCAGGGACATTGCCATCTTTACCCGTCAGCTGGCCACCATGATGAAAGCCGGCGTGCCGCTTTTGCAGTCTTTTGACATTGTCGGACGTGGCAATGCCAATGCGAGCGTGACCAAGCTGCTCAACGACGTGCGCACCGATGTGGAAACCGGCACATCCCTGAGTGCGGCCTTCCGTAAATACCCCTTGTACTTCAATGCGCTGTATTGCAATCTGGTGGAAGCGGGCGAGGCCGCCGGTATTCTGGAGCAACTGCTGGATCGGCTCGCGGTGTACATGGAAAAAACCGAGGCTATCAAGTCGAAGATCAAGTCGGCTTTGATGTACCCGACCTCGGTGGTGGTGGTGGCGTTTGTCGTGGTGGCCGTGATCATGATTTTTGTGATTCCGGCGTTCAAAGAGGTGTTTACTTCTTTCGGCGCCGATCTGCCGGCGCCTACGTTGTTTGTGATGGCTATCAGCGAATTTTTTGTCGCGTATTGGTGGCTGATTTTTGGGGGCATTGGCGGAGGCCTTTATTTTTTCCTGCAGGCTTGGCGGCGCAATGAAAAAATGCAGCGTTTCATGGATCGGCTTTTGCTGAAAGTGCCGGTGTTTGGCGCCTTGATTGAAAAGTCCTGTATTGCCCGCTGGACGCGTACGTTGTCCACCATGTTTGCGGCGGGGGTGCCCTTGGTGGAAGCGCTGGATTCTGTAGGTGGCGCCTCCGGTAATTCGCTGTACGCCGACGCCACCCTCAAAATCCAGCAGGAGGTCTCGACCGGCACCAGCCTGACGGCGGCCATGGGCAATGCCAACCTGTTTCCGACCATGGTGTTGCAGATGTGCGCGATTGGAGAAGAGTCGGGCTCGGTGGACCATATGCTGGGCAAGGCCGCGGATTTTTATGAAGCCGAGGTGGATGAAATGGTTGCCGGCTTGTCCAGCCTGATGGAGCCCATCATCATCGTGTTTCTGGGCACACTGATTGGCGGTATCGTGGTGTCCATGTACCTGCCGATTTTCAAGCTGGGCCAAGTGGTCTGATGTCGGGCCTGGTTGCTGGATGGCCTTCGGGCCTGGATGCCGCTTTGGCCGGCATTTTGGGACTGCTGATCGGCAGTTTTTTAAACGTCGTTATTTATCGCTTGCCGAAAATGATGGAGCGGCAGTGGGCGCTGGAATATGCCGAGATGGCCGGCAAAATTCCGGAGAGCACTGAAAAATTCAATTTGCTGCTGCCCCGGTCGCGCTGTTCGAGTTGCGGGCACGTGATCCGCTGGTATGAAAACATCCCCATCCTGAGTTATCTTTTCCTCAAGGGGAAATGTTCTGTTTGCGGCGCCCAATTCGGCATGCGTTACCCAATGGTGGAAGCCGTGACCGGCGCCTTGTTTTTCTTTTGTGCCTGGCGCTGGGGCCTGACGTTCACGGGGCTGGCCTGGAGCGGTTTTGCGGCGGCTTTGGTGACCCTCGCGCTGATTGACTGGGATACAACCTTGCTGCCGGACGACATCACCTTGCCGCTGTTATGGGCGGGGCTGATTGTTGCGGCCCTGGGCTGGAATCCTGAAGTGAGCCTGAGCCAGGCTTTGTGGGGTGCTGTGGCCGGTTATCTGTCGCTGTGGCTGGTGTATTGGGCCTTCAAGCTGGTGACCGGCAAGGAGGGCATGGGTTATGGCGATTTCAAACTGTTTGCCGCTTTGGGCGCCTGGTTCGGCTGGTCGGCCCTGGTGCCCATGATTCTGATGGCGTCGGTGATAGGTGCGATAGTGGGCATCGCCATGAAGTTTTCCAGCGGTTTGCGTGAAGGGGGTTATGTGCCTTTTGGACCCTTTTTGGCTGGCGCCGGGCTGACGGCCATGGTGTTTGGTCCCCAGTCCATCCTGCGTTTTATCGGCTTGTAAGACTATGGCGGCGCTGCATGTGGGTTTGACAGGTGGGATTGGCAGCGGCAAAAGCACGGTTGCCAAGATGCTGGCAGAGGGCGGTGCTGTCGTGATCGATTCCGATGCCATTGCGCGCCAGAGCACGGCGCCGGGCGGGGTCGCCATAGCCCTGATCGCAAAACAGTTTGGTGCCGGTTTTATCACGACTGAGGGCGCCATGGACCGCCACAAAATGCGCCAGTTGGTTTTCAGCGATGCCGGGGCCAAGGCCAGTTTGGAGGCCATTGTCCATCCGCTGGTCGGCGCCGAAACCGCTCGCCAGGCGGCACAGGCGGACAGTGTCTGCATTGTTTTTGATGTGCCTTTGCTGGTCGAGTCCGGCCGCTGGCGGCCGCAACTGGACCAGGTATTGGTGGTGGACTGCAGCGAGGAAACACAAATCAGCCGCGTGATGGCGCGCAACGGCTGGACGCGCGAGGTGGTGGCGCAGGTCATGGCCGGCCAGGCCAGCCGCCAGCAGCGCTTGGCGGCCGCCGATGTCTGTATTTACAACGATGTGTCCATGTCCTTGCCGGCCTTGGCGCTGCTGGTGCGGCAATTGGCGCAGCGCTTCGGGCTATGATGGACGAACAAATAACCCGCTGAAAAAGATATATCGCAGTGATTCTTTACGAGTATCCCTTCAACGAACGCATTCGTACCTATTTGCGCCTCGAGCATTTGTTTCACCGCCTGGGTGAACTGGCTGCGCGGGAGCACCCCACCGACCACCACTACGCCATCACGACCATTTTTGAGGTGATGGATGTGGCGGCCCGCGCGGATCTGAAGACCGATGTGCTCAAGGACCTCGACAAGCAAAAACATGTGCTCAACGGTTACCGCGGCAACCCGGCGATTTCCGAAGCGGTGCTCGACGAGGTCACCGCCCAGCTGGACGGCTGTTTTTCGGCCCTGAACACCCTGCCCGGAAAAGCCGGCCAGTCACTGACGGAAAACGACTGGCTGATGAGTATTCGCAGCCGCATCGGTATTCCCGGCGGAACCTGCGAATTCGATTTGCCCGCGTATTTCGCCTGGCAACACCTGGACGTGTCCACGCGCCAAAAGGATTTGCAGCGCTGGATCGCCACCCTGGTGCCGCTGGCCGAGTCGATTCGTATGTTGCTTAAATTGCTGCGCGATTCCGGCTCGCCGCAAAAAGTGGTGGCCACTGGCGGGCAGTACCAGCAAACCCTGCCGCAAGGGCGTACTTTCCAGTTGCTGCGTTTGCGCATCAACCCGGCCTTGGGGCTGATTCCCGAAATCAGCGGCAACCGCCTGATGGTTTCCGTCCGCCTGATGCGCCATGAGAGTGACGACCGGCTGCATTCTTCCACGGATGACGCGGCCTTCGAGCTGACGCTCTGCTCCTGAGCCAGGCCCGCAGGCTTGTTGTAAGCTTGAGTTTCGATGATGACTTCAGAACCGCCAAAATCCAAAATCGTGGTGTGCCCCACCTGCAAGGGTCCCAGTGTTTACGCACCCAGCAACCGTTTCCGTCCTTTTTGCTGTGAACGCTGCAAAAACATTGATTTGGGCGCCTGGGCCAGCGAGGACTTTCGCATGCCGGCCGATGCACCGCCGGATGATGAGGTGTTTGGGGATGCCAGACTGCAGTAGCTTGGCGTGCCACATGCGGTGTTCAACCGCCTTGATAAAGGGAGGGGATGACAATGAAAAGCATGATGCTCCAGCCGCTCATGGCGATGCTCGCGGCAACCCTGTTGTTGGCAGGGGGCGCTGAAGCGCGCGCCCAGGCGCTAGAGGTGTTGAACCCGCCCGTCCAGGTCAAAGCGGGCAAAAAACCGGCCAAAACCAAGTTGGCCGGACAAGGCAAAACCGCCAAGTTCATTCCCGGCTCGCAGGAAACCAAGAAGGAACGGTCTACGCGGCTCAAGCGTGAATGCAAGGGCCGCGTGAATGCCGGGGCCTGCGAAGGTTATACGGACTGAATCAGCGCGTAGGAGAGTGAACAACCGCGGTCAGGCGGCCGGTGCCGACCAGGCTTAGGCGGCGCTGCTGCCTAACACCTGTTGCAGCTCGCCGTTCTGGTACATCTCCATCATGATGTCCGAACCGCCTACAAATTCACCTTTCACATACAGCTGGGGAATCGTCGGCCAGTTGCTGTATTCCTTGATGCCGTGGCGGATTTCTTCGTCTTCCAGCACGTTCACGGTCGCGGGTTTGCTCACGCCACAAGCCTTGAGCACCTGGATCGCGCGGCCCGAAAAGCCGCACTGCGGGAACTGCGCCGTGCCTTTCATGAAAAGCACCACGTCATTGGCTTTGACGATCTGGTCTATGCGTTGCTGGGTATCGTTCATTTCAAATCCTTTGGAAGGGGCATGCGGCCACCGGTTCCACACCGGCCTGCGCCTGCCAACAGTCAATCAATAAATGGAAGTCAAAAGCGGGAAATCAGTGCTTGATTATCCCGCTGTTTGTGGCGGGCTGCCGGCGTGGCCAGTCCAGCGACCGCCCGAACAACGGTTAATGCCCGCCAGGTCGGTCCGGTTTTGCACCTCGGTGAAGCCGTGTTGCGTCAACAGGGCACACACGGCCTCGGCCTGGTCGTAACCATGCTCCAGCAGCAGCCAGGCTTGCGGCAGCAGGTGGGCGGTGGCTTGCGCAATGATTTGACGGAGGTCGCTCAGGCCGTCAGGTCCGGCCGTCAACGCCTGTAACGGCTCATGGGCCAAGGCCGGCAAATGCGGATCGGCGTCCGCGACATAAGGCGGGTTGCTGGCGATCAGGTGAAAGTGGCCGTCCACCTTGTCAAGCCAGCTACCTTCGATGAAATGGATGGCCAACTGGTGCTGGCTGGCGTTGGCGCGGGCCACGGCCAGGGCCGCCGCGCTAGCATCCACCGCCGTGACATCCAGGTCCGGCAGGCTTTTTTTCAGGGCCAGGGCAATGGCGCCGCTGCCGGTGCCCAGGTCCAGCACGCGGGCCGAGGCGGGCAGGTCGGTCAGGCAATGCAGCGCCCAATCCACCAGGGTTTCGGTGTCGGGCCGCGGCACCAGCACACGCGCATCCACCTGCAGCGCCATGCCAAAAAACTCCTTGCTACCGACGATGTAAGCCAGCGGCTCACCACTGGCGCGGCGCAGGTTGAGCTGTCGGAACTCTTGCGCCACCGCGTCAGGCAACAGGTCGGTGTCATGCGCCAGCAGCCAGGCGCGGTCGGTACCCGGTTTGCCCAGTGCGTGTAACAGCAACAACTGGGCGTCCAGGCGATCCAGCCCCAGGGTCTGGGCGGCGGTCAGCGCTTGTGTGCAGGTGAGGGTGTTCACGGGTAATTGAATTGCTATAAAAATAGTAGCTACTTGCGCCCGTTGCATAAGGGCTGGAGGCCAATTTAATACATAAAAAGCGTGAATTTAACCGTTCAAGTCGGTTTCCAGCTCCGCCAGCAACTCAGCGCCGCGCGCCACCTGCAGGGCGGTGACCACGTCATCCAGGTCGCCTTCCATGATGGCCAGCAGTTTGTACAGGGTCAGGTTGATGCGGTGGTCGGTCAGCCGGCCCTGGGGGAAGTTGTAGGTGCGTATGCGGTCGCTGCGGTCGCCGCTGCCGACCAGGCCTTTGCGCATGGCGGCGTCCTTGGCGGCACGCTCCGAGCGGTCTTTTTCGTGGATGCGGGCGGTCAGCACTTTCAGCGCCTGGGCCTTGTTGCCGTGTTGGCTGCGGCCCTCCTGGCATTCGGCGACGATGCCGGTCGGGATGTGTGTGATACGCACGGCCGAGTCGGTCTTGTTGATGTGCTGGCCGCCAGCGCCGCTGGCGCGGTAAGTGTCTATGCGCAAGTCGGCCGGGTTGATCTTGATGGCCTCGAGTTCGTCGGGCTCGGGCAACACGGCCACGGTGCAGGCGCTGGTGTGGATGCGGCCCTGGGTTTCTGTAGCCGGCACACGTTGCACGCGATGCCCGCCCGATTCAAAACGCAGCTTGCCGTAAACGCCGGCGCCGGTGTTGTCGGCGGCGCCATCGATACGCAGCACCACCTCCTTGTAGCCGCCCAGTTCGCTGGATGATTCGCTGACGATCTCCACAGCCCAGCGTTTGCGTTCGGCGAAGCGGGTGTACATGCGGAACAAATCAGCCGCAAACAGTGCCGATTCGTCGCCGCCGGCACCGGCGCGGATTTCGATAAAGGCCGGCCGCGCATCGTCCGGGTCTTTCGGGATCAGCATCAGCTGCAGGGCTTCGTCCAGGCTGGCGATGTCGGCCTCTGCCGCGGCGATTTCTTCCTCGGCCATGGCGGCCATCTCGGGGTCGTCCTTGGCCTCGGCCAGCATGGCTTGCGCGCTGGCCAGGTCGGCCTCGCGCGCCGTCAGGCGCTGGTACTGGCCGACCACCACGCTGGCCTCGGCATGTTCACGCGTGAGGTTGCGAAAACGCTCCATGTTGCTGACCACGTCGCTGGCCGACAGCAAGGCGTCCAGCTCGTGCAGGCGGAAAATCTGGCGGTCCAGGGTCTGGCGGAGAAAGGGTTTCATCGGGAAAACGTCCGAAAGGCAAAAAACGGGGAGGACGGGCATCCGGCCAGGCCGGCGCCGCGGGTGCGGTCGACCTGCAAGCAGGCCCCGGCAGCGGCGCTAACGCTCTTTGTTGGCTTTGGGCAGGCTGCCGCGCAAAAACAGCCGGGAGACGGTTTGCGCCGTGGCTTCGCGGCTGCCCGCATCACCGGCATGCAACTCGGCCAAGGTGCCGTGCAACATCTTTTGGGTCAGGCCGCGCGACAAGGCTTCAAGCACGGTGTCGACCGACTCGCCGCGTGCCAGCAGTTTTTTGGCGCGTGTGATTTCGGTGGCGCGCCACTCGTCGGTCTGCGCATTGAGCTGCTGGATCAGCGGCACGGTGCGCCTTTGACCCATCCAGTGCATGAAGTTTTGCACCCCCGCGTCGATGATGACCTCGGCCTGCGCCACGGCCGCCTGCCGGCTGTCCTTGCCGGTTTGCACCACGTGGGCCAGGTCGTCCACCGTGTACAGGTAAATGTCGGGCAAGGCCTTGACCTCGGGCTCGATGTCGCGCGGCACGGCCAGGTCGACCATGAACATGGGCCGGTGTTTGCGCAGCTTGACGGCACGTTCGACCGCGCCCAGGCCGATGATGGGCAAGGTGCTGGCGGTGCAACTGATCACCGCGTCAAATTCGTGCAGGCGGCTGGGCAGGTCGGCCAGACGCATCACTTCGGCGCCGAAACGGCTGGCGAGTTTTTCGCCGCGCTCCAGGGTGCGGTTGGCCACCGTCATGGATTTGGGGTTTTTGGCGGCAAAGTGGGTGGCCGCCAAGTCGATCATTTCACCGGCGCCGACAAACAAGACGCGGATGTCGCTCAGGTTTTCAAACAACTGGCCTGCCAGCCGGACCGACGCGGCCGCCAGGCTGATACTGTGCGCGCCTATCTCGGTGCTGGTGCGGACCTCTTTGGCCACGGCAAACGAGCGCTGGAACAACTGGTGCAAGGTGCTGCCCATGGCGCCGGCGTCTTCGGCGGCGCGCACCGCGTCTTTCATCTGGCCCAGAATCTGCGGCTCGCCCAGCACCATGGAGTCCAGCCCGCTGGCGACGCGAAAAGCATGGCGCGCAGCCTGGTCGTTTTCCAGGGTGTAAGAGTGAGAGCGCAGCAGGGCCGGCGAGACGCCGCCATGTTGCGCCAGCCATTCCAGCGTCTGCTCGAGGTCGGCCCGCTCACCAGCGCAATAAATCTCGGTGCGGTTGCAGGTCGACAGCAAGGTCGCCTCGGGCTGACGCGCCAGGGAGGCGCGCAAACCCTTCAAGGTTGGCTCGATCTGGTCGATGGCGAACGCAAAACGCCCGCGCAAATCGAGCGGTGCGGTGGTATGGTTGATGCCTAAGGCCCAGACTGACATCCTCCGATTATAAAATTGAAGAGAGGGGCCGGTGCTTACATTCTTTCAATCTCCTTTGATGCCGGTCAAACCCTGGCGCGCCAGGCCTTTGGACGCCGCGCCCCAGCCTTTTGACCCGTCGCTGCCATGACCGCACTCAACCTGATCAACCAATTGCTTAATTTCATGGCGCCGGCGGCGGTGGTCGCCTTGCTGGTGGTGCTGCTGAGCTGGGTGTTCTCCCAATTTTTTAGATCAAACAGGCCTCTGGCCCTTTCCCTGTGGGCGCAGATAGCTATTGTTTTTGTAGTGTCCGCGGCGCTGTTGCTGGGCGGGCTGGTCTTTTTTGGGCGCGACGGCAAGATGGCCAGTTATGCATTGCTGGCGTTGGGCGCGGCGAGCTGCCAGTGGGTGTTGCTGCGCGGCTGGAGTCGTTAAAGCGCGGGCCGCGCTGCGGCGCTAGGGCCGGGGTCGGCTGGCCGGGCTAGGCCAGGCCCGCGCTGACTCAACTCTCTGGCGAGAACAGGTCCACGCGGTCGGTGATGATGCCGTCGGTGCCCAGTGCCAGCAGACGCTGGACCGCCCATTCGTCGTTGACGGTGTAGCTCAAGGTCCGAAAGCCAGCGCTTTTGGCTTGCGCCACGCTGCTGCTGTCCCACAAGGCCTGGTTACACACCAGTGCCGCGCATTGCAGATCCAGTGCGGTTTTTTGCCAGCCTTCGCGCCAGCTGTCGAGCAGCAGCCCACGCGGCAGCTGCGGCTGCGCCGCCTGGGCGGCTTGCAGGGCTTCGGGCTGGAAGGAGGTCAGCAGCGGCGGCACGGCGGCATGGGACCACAGGCAGGCGACGGCGTTGGCCACCACCGTGCCGGTGCGGGCTTCCTGCCCGGGGGTGGGCTTGATCTCGATGTTCAGGAAGTAGCCGTTGTGCTGGCAATAGGACGCAAGGTTGTCCAGGCTGGCCAGGGCTTCACCGGCATAACCCCGTGAATGCCAGCCGCCGGCGTCGAGTCGCGACAGCGCGCTCCAGGGCTGATCACCCCCCACGCCGTGGCCATTGGTGGTGCGCTCCAGCGTGGCGTCGTGCATCAAAAACGGCACGCCGTCGGCGCTTAACTTCACATCGCATTCAAACATGCGGTAGCCATGGGTCGCGCCCAATCGAAAGGCTGCCATGGTGTTTTCCGGCGCCAGCCGACCTGCACCGCGATGGGCGATCCAGCGAGGGTAGGGCCAGGGGGATGGTGCCCCCACGCTTGCCACTGCGTATGCTGCGCTGCCCCCCGAGGGGGCTGAACTTGCTCGGGGCGGCCCTTCGCTGCGTTCTATGGCGCTCATACCAAGCGTTTGCCTGTTTCGGCGTCAAACCAGTGCAGACGGTCGGTACGCGGTGCCACATGGATGGTCGCGCCTATCTCCGGCACGGCCTGGTTTTCATCGGTGCGCACGATCAGGAACTCGTCGCCGAAGCGGCAATACACCAGGCGCTCGGCGCCCAGCATTTCCAGCGCATCCACCTGCACGGCCCAGCCGGTGGCGCCAATTTGCAGGTGTTCCGGCCGAATGCCCAGGATGGTGCCGGGCTGGCCACCGAAGTCGGCATTGGGCGCATGGTTGAGCAGGTTCATGGGGGGCGAACCCATGAAACTCGCGACAAAGGTGGTCGCCGGCCGGTTGTAAACCTCTTCCGGCGTGCCGAACTGCTCCATGCGGCCGGCGTTCATGACAATCATGCGCTGGGCCAGGGTCATGGCCTCGACCTGGTCGTGGGTCACGAACAGCGAGGTGATGCCAAGTTCGCGGTGCAGCTTCTGGATCTCCAGGCGGGTTTGCACACGTAACTTGGCGTCCAGGTTGGACAGCGGTTCGTCGAACAGGAAAACCTGGGGCTGGCGCACGATGGCACGGCCCATGGCCACGCGCTGGCGCTGGCCGCCCGAAAGCTGGCGCGGCTTGCGGTCGAGCAGGTGCGACAGTTCGAGGATCTTGGCGGCCTTGTCCACGCGGGTTTTGATCTCGTCCTTGGGCACCTTGGCGATCTTCAGGCCATAGGCCATGTTCTCGAAGTTCGTCATGTGCGGGTAGAGCGCGTAGTTCTGGAACACCATGGCGATGTCGCGCTCGGCCGGTTCCAGGTTGTTCACCACGCGGTCGCCGATGCAGATGTCGCCGCCGGAGATTTCTTCCAGGCCGGCGATCATGCGCAGCAAGGTGGACTTGCCGCAGCCCGAGGGGCCGACGATGACGATGAATTCGCGGTCTGCGATCTCAGCATTCACGCCGTGGATCACGGGCACGGCGGTTTTGCCGCTACCGTAGCGCTTGACGACGTTTTTCAGGGAAATGGATGCCATAGGAGTATTCGTTCAATAGGTCAAAAGAGGGTGGATGCGGCTTATTTCTCGGTATCGACCAAGCCTTTGACAAACCACTTCTGCATCAGGATCACCACCGCCGTGGGCGGCAGCATGGCCAGGATGGCGGTGGCCATGGCGATGTTCCAGTCGATCGCGGCTTCGCCGCCACCGGCGACCATGCGCTTGATGCCGATCACCACCGGGTACATGTCTTCGC
Source organism: Polaromonas potterensis (assembly GCF_033446725.1). Classification (NCBI taxonomy): domain Bacteria; kingdom Pseudomonadati; phylum Pseudomonadota; class Betaproteobacteria; order Burkholderiales; family Comamonadaceae; genus Polaromonas; species Polaromonas potterensis. Next base: position 63,189 of record NZ_JAWQLX010000008.1, read on the forward strand.
TGGTGGTCATGAGCAGCGGCCACAGGTACTGGTTCCAGCCGTAGATGAACTGGATCACAAACAGCGCCGCGATCGAGGTCTTGGACAGCGGCACCAGGATGTCCTTGAAGAAGCGCATCGGGCCGGCACCGTCCATGCGCGCCGCCTCCACCAGCTCGTCCGGCACCGTCAGGAAGAACTGGCGGAACAGGAAGGTGGCGGTGGCCGAGGCGATCAGGGGCAGCGTCAGGCCGGCGTAGCTGTTGAGCATGCCGAGGTCGGCCACCACCTTGTAGGTGGGCAAAATCCGCACTTCCACGGGCAGCATCAGGGTCACAAAAATGGCCCAGAAGCAGAACATCTTGAAGGGAAAACGGAAGTACACGATGGCGAACGCCGACAGCAGCGAGATCGCGATCTTGCCCACGGTGATCACCATGGCGGTCACGAAGCTGACCCACATCATGTGCGCCACCGTGGTGTTGGAGCCGAGCTTGCCGGAGCCCAGCAGGGCGGCCTTGTAGCTCTCCCACATATTGCTGCCGGGCAGCAGCGGCATGGGTGCCTGCACGATGGCATCGGGCGTGTGGGTCGAGGCAATGAAGGCCAAGTACAGCGGAAAGGCCACCACCAGCACGCCGAGAATCATCACGGCGTGGGACAGGATGGTGAGCCAGGGGCGGCGGTCAACCATGGACGGGCTCCAGATTCACAAAACAAAACGGGGCACAGCGCATCAGTACTGCACCTTTTTCTCGACATAGCGGAATTGCACGACGGTCAGCGCCACCACGATGATCATCAGGATCACCGACTGCGCGGCCGAGCCGCCCAGGTCCAGCGCCTTGAAGCCGTCCTGGTAGACCTTGTAGACCAGGATCGAGGTTGACTGGCCAGGGCCACCGGCGGTGGTGGAGTCGATGATGCCGAAGGTGTCGAAGAACGCGTAGACGATGTTGATCACCAGCAGGAAAAAGGTGGTCGGCGAGAGCAGCGGCAGCTGGATGTTCCAGAATCGGCGCCACGGTCCCGCGCCGTCGATAGAGGCGGCCTCGATCAGTGACTTGGGAATGGATTGCAGGCCCGCCAGGAAGAACAGGAAGTTGTACGAGATCTGTTTCCAGACCGAGGCGACCACGATGAGCGTCATGGCCTGGCCTTCGTTCATCTGGTAGTTCCAGTCCACGCCGAGGGCGCGCAGGCCAAAGGTCGCCACCCCGATGGAGGGCGAGAAGATGAACACCCACAACACGCCGGCGATCACCGGCGCCACGGCGTAGGGCAAGATCAGCAAGGTCTTGTAGATCATGGCGCCGCGCACGATGCGGTCGGCAAAAATGGCCAGCACCAGCGAAATGCCAATGCCCAGCACGGCGACCAGCACCGAGAACCAGGCGGTGGTCTTGAACGACGCCAGGTAAGTGGGGTCATTCCACAATTGGCGGAAGTTGTCGAGGCCGACCCATTCGGTGGACAGTCCAAAGGCATCCTGCACCTGCAAGGACTGCAGGATCGCCTGGCTGGCGGGCCAGAAGAAGAAGACGCCGATGATGACGAGCTGCGGCATGAGCAATGCCCAGGGCAGCCATTGGGAGCGGAAAAGTACGCGTTTTTCCATGGGGCTTCACAATAAAACAACCGCCGGAGCCCTGGCGAGGCGCGGCGGATGAGGGGCTGGGTCGGCGCACAAACGCGACTCCAAATGCAAAAAAAAGTGGCGCAATGCCACACGGAGTGGCGCTATTGTGCCTTAGCGCAGACCCGGGGCTTTTCAGCCCCGGGTCTGCTGTCCGGCACAAGGCGAAGGTCTTGGCCGATTATTTTCCCTTGTTGGCGCGTTCGAAGCGCACCAGCAGTTCGTCGCCGCGTTTCACGACGGCGTCCAGAGCGGTCTTGGCCGACTGCTTGCCCGACCACACCGATTCGAGTTCTTCGTCCTCGATGGTGCGGATCTGCACGTAATTGCCCAGGCGGATGCCGCGCGAGTTATCGGTCACCTTGCGAATCATCTGCGTGACGGCAGTGTCGGTGCCGGGGTTTTTTTGGTAGAAGCCCGATTTTTCGGTCAGGTCGTAGGCAGCCATGGTGACAGGCAGGTAGCCCGTGCGCTGGTGGCTGGCCGACTGCACCTTGGTTTGCGACAGGAATTCGAAGAACTTGGCCACGCCCTTGTATTCGGCGCTCTTTTTGCCGGCCATGACCCAAAGGCTCGCGCCGCCGATGACGGTGTTCTGTGGCGCGCCCTTCACGTCGGCGTAGTAGGGCAGGGGGGCCAGGCCGTAGGCGAACTTGGCGTTCTTGGCCACGTCGCCGTAGAAGCCCGACGAGGTCTGGATCATGGCGCACTCGCCAGCGGTGAACGAGGCCTGGGCGGAGTTGTTACGACCCTTGTAGACGAACTCGCCAGCAGCGGCGGCCTTGGCCAGGTTGTCGATGTGGCGCACGTGCAGCGGTGAATTGATCTTCAGGCGCGCGGCATAACCGTCCTTGCCCAGACCGTTCAGGTGGGTCGCGAATTCGACGTTGTGCCAGGTCGAGAAGCTCTCCAACTGGGTCCAGCCCATCCAGGCCAGGGTCATGGGGCAGGTGTGGCCGCTGGCCTTGAGTTTTTTGGCGGCGTCGAACACTTCAGGCCAGGTGGCGGGGGCCTTGTCGGGGTTCAGGCCGGCCTTCTTGAAGGCGTCCTTGTTGTAATAGAAGATGGTGGTCGAGCTGTTGAAGGGAAAGCTCAGCATCTGGCCGTTGGGCGCGGTGTAGTAACCAGCCACTGCGGGGATGTAACCCTTGGGGTCGAACGCTACGCCGGCGTCGGTCATGACCTTGCCCACGGGCACGGTGGCACCTTTGCTGGCCATCATGGTGGCCGTGCCCACTTCAAACACTTGCAGGATGTGGGGCGCGTTGCCCGAGCGGAATGCGGCGACGGCGGCGGTCATCGATTCGTCATATTGCCCCTTGTACGTGGGCACGACCTTGTATTCCTTCTGGCCTTCGTTGAACTGCTTGGCCAGGTCGTTCACCCACTCGTTGTTCACGGCGCTCATGGAATGCCACCACTGGATTTCGGTCTGGGCGTGGCTGGCCAGCGGCAGGGCCAGTGCGCAAACGGCAAGCGCGGCTACTGAAAAACGGTTCTTCATGAAAACTCCTTATTTTTGATGACGGTCAGTCTAGACGCAGATTGTGACAAAGTAATTTACGCGAGCCCGCGCCGATTTGGCTAGCGGGATTTCCATGAGGCTGGCCGGGGCCGTCAAGATAATGCTGCACTGCGGTAACATAGGCGTACAGCACGCATGGCAGCTGACCACGGCTGAATTTCCCCCACGATGAACGCCCCAGACACCCTCCAAGAACTGACTGTTTCCGCCTCCGACACGAGTCCTGAGGCGGCGCACGGGCAAGCCCGCATCCGCGAGATCCCCTACAACTACACCTCGTTTTCCGACCGCGAAATCGTGATTCGCCTGCTGGGCGCGCGCGCGTGGGACTTGTTGAACCTGCTGCGCGACGAGCGCCGCACCGGCCGCTCGGCCCGCATGTTGTACGAAGTGCTAGGCGATGTCTGGGTGGTACAACGCAACCCCTATTTGCAGGACGACCTGCTGGACAACCCCAAGCGTCGCAAACAACTGGTCGAGGCCTTGCAGCACCGGCTCGGTGAAGTTGAAAAACGCCGCACGCCCGAAGCCGACCGCCAGCGCGACGCCATCGTCGGCGAGTTGCTGGAAGCCGCCAGGGGCGCGGTCAGCCGCTTTTCCATCTCTTTCGACGACATGGCCGACCTGCGTCGCCAGACCGCGCGCAAGCTGGGCAAGTGCACGCTCAAGGACAACATCAAGTTTGACGGGCTCTCGCGTGTCTCGCATGTGACGGATGCCACCGACTGGCGCGTCGAATACCCGTTTGTGGTGCTGACGCCGGACACCGAGGTCGAAATGGCCGGCCTGGTCAAGGGTTGTATCGAGCTCGGGCTGACGATTATTCCGCGCGGCGGCGGCACCGGTTACACCGGCGGCGCGATTCCGCTGAGCTGGAAGTCGGCCGTCATCAACACCGAAAAACTGGAGGCCATGACCGAGGTCGAACAGGTGTCGCTGCCCGGGCTGGACCAGCCGGTGGCGACGGTCTGGACCGAAGCCGGTGTGGTGACCCAGCGTGTGGCCGATGCGGCTGAACGCGGCGGTTTTGTCTTTGCGGTGGACCCAACCTCGGCCGAAGCCTCGTGTATAGGCGGCAATATCGCCATGAACGCCGGCGGCAAAAAAGCGGTGCTCTGGGGCACGGCCCTGGACAACCTGGCCTCCTGGCGCATGGTGACGCCCGAGGCGCAGTGGCTGGAAGTCACGCGCCTGAACCACAACCTGGGCAAGATCCACGACGCCGAGCTGGCCAGCTTTGAGCTGAAATATTTCGAAGCCGACGGCAAAACGCCCGTGCGTACGGAGCGTCTGGATATCCCCGGCAAAAGCTTCCGCAAGGAAGGCCTGGGCAAGGACGTCACCGACAAGTTTTTGAGCGGTCTGCCCGGCATCCAGAAGGAAGGTTGCGACGGCCTGATCACCAGCGCGCGCTGGATTGTGCACCGCATGCCGGCGCACACCCGCACCGTCTGCCTGGAGTTTTTTGGCAATGCCAAGGACGCCGTGCCCAGCATCGTCGAGATCAAGGACTTCATGTTCGCCGAGCAAAAGCGCGGCGGCGCCATCCTCGCGGGCCTGGAGCACCTGGACGACCGTTACCTGAAGGCGGTCGGTTATGCGACCAAGTCCAAGACCCACGGTGGCCTGCCGAAAATGGTCTTGTTTGGCGACATTGCCGGCGACGATGCCGACGTGGTGGCACGCGCGACCAGCGAGGTGGTGCGTATCGCCAATTCGCGTCGTGGTGAAGGGTTTATCGCCATCAGCCCGGACGCCCGCAAAAAATTCTGGCTGGACCGCAAACGCACGGCCGCCATTTCGCGCCACACCAACGCCTTCAAGATCAATGAAGACGTGGTGATTCCGCTGCCGCGCATGGCCGAATACACCGACGGCATCGAACGTATCAACATCGAGCTGAGCCTGGCCAACAAGATCAAGCTCTGCGACGCGCTGGAGGCTTTTTTCCTCAAGGGCAACCTGCCCCTGGGCAAGTCCGACGATGCCGGCGACATCCCTTCGGCCGAGTTGCTGGAAGACCGGGTCGGCCAGGCGGTGGCGCTGGTCGGCGAGGTACGGGCTTTGTGGTCGGGCTGGTTGCGTGACAGCGACGCCTTGTTCCCGCAGCTGCAAGACCACACCCTGCGCGCCAGCTGGAAAACCCAGCTGCGTGCGCCGCTGCAAACGATTTTCTCCGGCGCCGCGTTTGTGCCGATTCTGGAGGCCTGTACCGCGATTCACAAACAGGTGCTCAAGGGCCGGGTCTGGGCCGCCTTACACATGCACGCCGGTGACGGCAATGTGCATACCAATCTGCCGGTCAACAGCGACGACTACGACATGTTGCAAACCGCGCACCAGGCGGTGGCCCGCATCATGGTGCTGGCGCGTTCGCTGGACGGTGTGATTTCCGGCGAACACGGCATTGGCATCACCAAGCTGGAGTTTTTGACCGATGACGAACTCCAGCCTTTCGCCGACTACAAGCTCAGGGTGGACCCCGAAGGGCGTTTTAACAAAGGCAAGTTGCTACGAAATAAAGAGCTGCTTGCGCCCGTTGCTATTGGGCTGGATGCCAAAAAGGCTTATAAAAATGGCCCTACCGAGGCATTGTTCGCCGACCTGACCAATGCCTACACGCCGAGCTTTGGCCTGATGGGCCATGAGTCGCTGATCATGCAGCAGTCCGACATAGGCGCGATCGCCGACAGCGTGAAAGACTGCCTGCGCTGCGGCAAATGCAAACCGGTGTGCGCCACCCACGTGCCGCGCGCCAACCTGCTGTACAGCCCGCGCAACAAGATTCTGGCGACCTCCTTGCTGGTTGAAGCCTTTTTGTACGAAGAGCAGACCCGGCGCGGCATCAGCATCAAGCACTGGGAAGAATTTGAAGACGTGGCCGACCACTGCACGGTCTGCCACAAGTGTTTGAGCCCATGCCCGGTGGATATCGACTTTGGCGATGTGTCCATGAACATGCGCAACCTGCTGCGCAAGATGGGGAAAAAATCCTTCCGCCCCGGCAATGCGGCGGCCATGTTTTTCCTGAACGCCACCAGCCCGCAAACCATCAAGTTCATGCGCGGTGCGATGGTCGATGTCGGTTTCAAGGCCCAACGCGCGGCCAACGATGTGTTGCGTGCCTTGACCCGCAAACAAACCGCCAAACCGCCGGCCAGCGTGGGCCGGGCGCCGGTGAAAGAGCAGGTGATTCACTTCATCAACAAAAAAATGCCGGGCGGCCTGCCCAAAAAGACCGCCCGTGCGCTGCTGGACATCGAGGACAAGGACTACGTTCCCATCATCCGCAACCCGGCCACCACCACCTCGGAAACCGAAGCGGTGTTTTATTTCCCCGGTTGCGGCTCCGAGCGCCTGTTTTCGCAGGTCGGCCTGGCGACCCAGGCCATGCTCTGGCACGCCGGCGTGCAGACCGTGTTGCCGCCCGGTTATTTGTGCTGCGGTTACCCGCAAAAAGGCAGCGGCCAGTTCGACAAGGCCGAAAAAATCATCACCGACAACCGGGTCTTGTTCCACCGCGTGGCCAACACGCTGAACTACCTGGACATCAAGACGGTGGTGGTGAGCTGCGGTACCTGTTACGACCAGCTGCAGAGTTATGAGTTCGACAAGATATTCCCCGGTTGCCGCATCATCGACATCCACGAATACCTGCTCGAGAAAAGCATCACGCTGAAAACCGATCAGCCGGGCCAGGGCTACCTGTACCACGACCCCTGCCACAGCCCCATGAAGCTGCAGGAGCCGATGAAAACGGTCAAGGCCTTGCTTGGTGACCAGGTGCTCAAGTCGGAGCGTTGCTGCGGCGAATCGGGCACCCTGGGGGTGACACGACCGGACATCTCGACGCAAATCCGCTTTCGCAAGGAAGAAGAGCTGCAAAAAGACGAAGCCAAGCTGCGTGCCAGTGGCGCCGTCAGCGAAACCGGCAACGTCAAAATTTTGACCAGCTGCCCGAGTTGCCTGCAAGGCTTGTCACGCTTCGGCAATGACTTGCAGAACGGTTTGCTGGAGGCCGACTACATCGTGGTCGAAATGGCCAACCAGATCCTGGGCAAGGAATGGCTGCCGACCTATGTAGCAGCGGCCAACCACGGCGGCATCGAACGGGTGCTGGTTTAAGCCGGCGGTCACCGGGCCTGTTCCGCCGCAGAGGGGCGGCGGACAGGCACACACGGCCAACATGGGTTTTGCAAATCAGCCAAAGCAGGGCAAACTGGCCCTGGCCGCGTTTTATTAATTTTCAAAGAAGCGATTCACCACCATGGCAGGTCTTCAGCCGGGGACACCGACCCCCACCGCATTGACGGTGCACACCCAGTCGCGGGTGCTGGAAATTGCCTTTTCCGACGGTGCGCAGTTCAACATTCCGTTTGAGCTGATGCGGGTGTATTCCCCCTCGGCCGAAGTCCAGGGCCACGGCCCCGGCCAGGAAGTGCTGCAGACCGGCAAACGCGAGGTCAACATCGTTGAACTGGAGCCGATCGGCAACTATGCGGTCAAGCCGGTTTTTTCCGACGGCCACGAAAGCGGCATTTTTTCCTGGGACTACCTGTATTTCCTGGGCGCCGAGCAGCCGCGTTTGTGGGCCGACTACCTGCAGCGCCTGGAGGCGGCCGGCATGTTGCGTGATGCACCCATGGTGGCGGCCGGCGGCCACGCCTGCAGCAGCCACTGAGATTCGTTGGCACCGTCCCCGGTTCGCTATCAAATTGCTAGCTTGCCGCACCCTGGCAACGGGCGACGGTGTTGTTTTTCAACATAAATCAGGGGCAATGTCCTAGGTGAGGGCAGGGTTGTCTCTTGAATTGGCGGTTTTCGCCTCTAGCATTGGCTTATGACAAGTACCCATTTTGGATTTGAGTCTGTTGACGAAAAGGAAAAAGCGGGCCGCGTGCGCGGCGTGTTTGATTCGGTCGCGTCCAAGTACGACGTGATGAACGACCTGATGTCCATGGGCCTGCACCGCGTCTGGAAGGCCTACACGGTGATGGTGGCCGACGTCAAGGAAGGCCAGCGTGTTCTGGACATCGCCGGCGGCACCGGCGACCTGGCACTGGCTTTTTCGTCCAAGGTGGGCGCCAGCGGTTGTGTGGTGCATACGGATATCAACGAAGCCATGTTGCGCGAAGGCCGCGACCGCTTGCTGGATGCCGGCAAGGTTTTGCCGACCACTGTTTGTGATGCCGAACATCTGCCCTTCCCCGACGCCAGTTTTGACCTGGTGACCGTGGCCTTTGGTTTGCGCAACATGACGCACAAGGACAATGCCCTGCAGGAAATGAACCGTGTGCTCAAGCCCGGCGGCAAGCTGCTGGTGCTGGAGTTTTCCAAAATTGCCAAGCCGCTGGAAAAAGCCTACGACTGGTATTCCTTCAAGATCTTGCCCACCTTGGGCAAACTGGTGGCGAATGACGACTCCAGTTACCGCTACCTGGCGGAGTCCATTCGCATGCATCCGGGACAGGAAGAATTAAAAGCCCTGATGCACAAAGGTGGTTTTGGTCATGTGGACTATCACAACCTCACCGGCGGCGTGGTGGCATTGCATGTTGGAATCAAGTGTTGAGTTCTGTTTAATTAGAGGAGACGTTATGAAACTTTGGTCTGCGATTTTGGCGGCTGTATTGTCCGCTACCATGCTCTTGGCCTATGCGCCTGCGGAAGCCAAACGCATGGGCGGCGGCGGCTCGGTGGGGCGGCAATCGTCCAATGTCACGCAGCGCCAGGCAACGCCGCCTGCGCAGGCACCGGCCAATGCCGGTGCTGCAGCCGCGGCGCCTAAAAAACCTTGGGGTGCGATGTTGGGCGGCTTGGCTGCTGGTCTGGGCCTGGCCTGGCTGGCTTCGTCACTCGGCCTGGGCGGTGCCTTTGGTCAGATCATCATGTTTGCCTTGCTGGCCCTGGTGGTGATGGTGGTGATTGGTTTTGTGATGCGCAGGCTCAAGGCCGGCAACGGGCAGGGCCAGGGTTCGGCGCCTTATGCCTTCCAGGGAGCAGGCAATGCCAGCACGCCGCGTGACTACAACCCTGGCAACGTCGGCAATGACGCCTCGGCCCGGCCTTGGGAGCGCAACACCACGGCCTTTGAAGCCAACACGCCGGCGTCCGGCGCTTCGGTGATCGGCTCCTCGCTGATCGGTTCGCAGTCCTGGGGTGTGCCTGCCGGCTTTGATGCAGAAGGCTTTTTGAAAGCTTGCAAGGCCAACTTTGTGACCCTGCAAGACGCCTGGGACCGTTCGGACGTCACCAGCCTGCGCGCCATGATGACCGACGACATGCTGGCCCAGATCAAGGCCCAGTTGGCTGATCGCGAATCACACACCGGTGGCACGGCCAACAAGACCGATGTGGTCATGCTGGATGCCAAGCTCTTGGGTATTGAAGAACTCAGCGATGTCTACATGGCCAGCGTGGAGTTCTCCGGCATGATCCGCGAAGACGCGTCGGCTGGCGCCAGCCCGTTCCGTGAAGTCTGGAACATGACCAAACCCCGCAGCGGCGGCGGCTGGCTTGTCGCTGGCGTTCAGGCATTGCAGTAAGCCCCCACGGTCGCTCACTGCGTGTAGCTTCCTGCCCCCCGAGGGGACGCTGCGCCTGCGGTCTGGCGAAGCCAGTCCCGCGGCCCTGACTGATCTTTAAAGTCCCTCCAATCGCTCGCGCGATGGAGGGATTTCTTCAATCTGCTGCAAAATCGGGGACGTATGAATAACACGTCCCCTTTTTCTTTTCTGCAATCCCTGGCCTCCCGTTTTCAACCGCCCGCCTGGGTGGTGGATGAGGGCCAGCAAAAACTCGTCCTGTTCCTGAACCATGTGTTGATACAGGAGAAAGAGGCGCAAAACCGTCTCTTGCGCAAAAAAGGCAGTGTGATCCATGTGCGTTGGGGCGTGTTTGCGCTGGACCTGTTGATCACGCCCGCCGGGCTGGTGGACCGCGCACCATCGACCTCCAAGCCGGACCTGTTGCTGGCCGTGGTGGCGGAGTCCCCTGCGGTGGTGGTGCAGTCGGTGCTGGCCGGCAAGGCGCCGCCCGTCAAGATCGAAGGGGATGTACAACTGGCCGCCGAAGTTGCCTGGCTGGCCGACAACCTGCGCTGGGATGTGGAAGAAGACCTGTCGCGTCTAATCGGCGACGTGCCGGCCCACACACTGTCCAATCTGGCACGCCAGGCGCTGGCCGGTCTGCGCCAGTTTCTGGCCCAGGCGCCATCGTCGTCCACATCGGTGTCGGCCTCGGCACCCCCGGAGCCGCCAAAGGCTGCTTCATGAGCCGCCTCTTCAGGGGTGTTTTTATCGTCTGGACGGTGTTGCGTTTCGGCCTTGACGAGCTGGTGCTGTCGAGTTTCGAGAAGCCCTGGATACGGCGGCTGACGCGCGTGGTGTCCATGGGCCGCAACCTCAAGGCGCCGCGTGGCGAGCGTTTGCGCGAAGCGCTGGAAAGCCTGGGGCCGATTTTTGTCAAGTTCGGCCAGGTCATGTCGACCCGCCGCGACCTGCTGCCGCCTGATATTTCCAACGAGCTGGCCAAGCTGCAGGACCGGGTGCCGCCGTTTGATTCGGCCGTGGCGATTGCCATCATTGAAAAAGCCTTTGGCCGGCGGATAGACCAGATCTTCGCGACCTTTGAGCGTGAGCCCGTGGCCAGTGCCTCGATTGCGCAGGTGCATTTTGCGACCTTGCCCAATGGCCGCGAGGTGGCGGTCAAGGTCTTGCGTCCCAACATGTTGCCGGCGATTGAAAAAGACCTGGCCTTGATGCGCATGATGGCCGGCTGGATCGAAGGCATGTCGGCCGACGGCAAACGCCTCAAGCCGCGCGAGGTGGTGGCCGAGTTTGACAAATACCTGCATGACGAGCTGGATTTGTTGCGCGAGGCTGCCAACGCGGCCCAGCTGCGCCGCAATATGCACCAGCTTAACCTGGTGCTGATCCCGGAGATGATCTGGGACTTCTGCATGCCCGACGTCATGGTGATGGAACGTATGTACGGCGTGCCCATAGGCCAGGCCGAGCGCTTGCGCGATGCCGGCGTGGACATGAAAAAGCTGGCGCGTGATGGTGTCACCATCTTTTTCACGCAGGTGTTTCGCGATGGTTTTTTTCATGCCGACATGCACCCCGGCAATATCCAGGTCAGCCTGGACCCGGCCACTTTCGGGCGCTACATCTCGCTGGACTTCGGCATTGTGGGCACGCTCACCGAGGTCGACAAAGAGTACCTGGCGCAGAACTTCAGCGCGTTTTTTCAGCGCGACTACAAACGTGTGGCCGAGCTGCACCTGGAGTCCGGCTGGGTGCCGCCCAGCACACGTGTGGACGAACTCGAAGCCGCGATACGCGCCTGTTGCGAACCCTACTTTGACCGGCCGCTCAAGGAGATATCCCTCGGCATGGTGTTGATGCGTCTGTTCCAGACCTCGCGGCGTTTCCAGGTGGAGATTCAGCCGCAACTGGTGTTGCTGCAAAAAACCCTGCTCAACATCGAAGGCCTGGGCCGCGAGTTGGATCCCGAGCTCGACCTGTGGAGCACCGCCAAACCTTTCCTCGAGACCTGGATGCTGGAGCAGGTTGGCCCCGAAAAATTGCTGGAGCAGCTCAAGGCCGAAGCACCGACCTACGCCAAGCTCTTGCCCATGTTGCCGCGCCTGCTGCAGCAATACCTGAAAGGCCAGACCGGCGGCAACCACCGGGATCTCCAGGACTTGCTGCAGGAACAAAGGCGCACCAACAAGCTGCTGCAAAGCCTGATCTACGGCGGCCTGGGCTTTGCCCTGGGCCTGCTCGCCATGCAACTGGTGCTGCGTATCCGGCTTTTTTGAGGCCGGAAAGGTGGGGCTGAAAATGTGGGGATAATCACGCAGTCTTGAGGAGGCCGCTTTGCTTTTAACCCTGGTTTTCGTCTATCTACTGATCACCATCATCATTGGCCTGTACGCGGCCAGGCGCGTTAAAAACACGGCCGACTATGCCGTGGCCGGGCGCAAGCTGCCGCTGGTCATGATTGTGACCACGACTTTCGCCACCTGGTTTGGCTCCGAAACCGTGCTGGGCATCCCGGCCAAGTTTGTCAGCCACGGCCTGAACGGCGTGGTGGAAGACCCTTTTGGCGCCGGTACCTGTCTGATTCTGGTGGGCCTGTTTTTCGCCGGCAAGCTCTACAAGATGTCTTTGCTGACCATCAGCGACTATTACCGCGAGCGTTATGGCCGCATCATCGAGGTGGCTTGTTCCGTCATCATCATGGTCAGCTACCTCGGCTGGGTGGCGGCCCAGGTCGCCGCGCTGGGGCTGGTGTTCAACCTTCTGTCGGGCGGCGCCATCAGCCCCACGGCCGGCATGTTGATAGGCACGGCCTCGGTGCTGGCCTATACGCTGTTTGGCGGCATGTGGTCGGTGGCGGTGACCGATTTCATCCAGATGATTGTGCTGGTGGTGGGCCTGGCCGTGCTGGCCGTGTTTGCGGGCAACCAGGCCGGCGGTGCCGACAAGGTCATCGCCCTGGCCACCAGTCAGGACCTGTTCCGCTTCTGGCCCGAACCCCAGTTCAAGGACATGGTGTTTTTCTTTGCCGCGGCCATCACCATGATGTTCGGCTCGATCCCGCAGCAAGACGTTTTCCAGCGTGTGATGTCCGCCAACAGCCACAGCGCTGCGACCAAGGGGCCGGTCATAGGCGGTGTTTGCTACATCCTGTTTGCCTTTGTGCCCATGTTTTTGGTGGCCAGCGCCCTGATCATCATGCCGGAGCAGACGGCCCTCTTGCTCAAGGACGATCCGCAAAAAATCCTGCCGACCCTGGTGCTGGAAAAGATGCCTTTTGTGATGCAGGTGCTGTTTTTTGGTGCCTTGTTGTCGGCCATCAAATCCACCGCGTCGGCGACCCTGCTGGCGCCCAGCGTGACGTTTGTCGAGAACATCTGGCGCCAGTTCAAACCACGCATGAGCGACAAACACGAACTCAAACTGATGCGGGCCACGGTGCTGGTGTTCAGTTGCCTGGTGGTCACGTATGCCATCGCGATGCAGGGCACCTCGATTTACGAGATGGTGTCGGGCGCCTACCAAGTGCCTCTGGTGGGGGCGTTTGTGCCGCTGGTGGCCGGCCTGTACTGGAAAAAAGCCAGCACCCAGGGCGCGATTTTTTCCGTGGTGTGTGGCATTGGCGTCTGGCTGCTGTTCACGTTTTCGACGCTGGGCGAGCAGTTTCCGGCCCAGCTGGCCGGCGTGCTGGCCGCGACCCTGGGCATGCTGGTGGGCTCGCTGACCCCGCAAACCATTGAAAACAACCGTGGCTTGCACCGCCGGTTGTCCACCGAAGGCTGATCTCCTCGCTACCATGGTGGTAGTGGCCTAGCGCCTATAATTGAGGGTTTTGCATCCTGCGGGTCCCGTGGGGTCAAACAGCCGCGACCAAACCTCTACCACCATGCCAATCTACGCTTACAAATGCGAGTCCTGCGGGCATTCCAAGGACGTTTTGCAAAAAATGTCCGATGCGCCCCTGACGGACTGCCCCCAGTGCGGTGCACCCGCCTTCAAAAAGCAGCTGACTGCAGCTGGTTTCCAGCTCAAGGGTTCGGGCTGGTATGTGACCGACTTCCGCGGCGGTGGCGGTGCCACGGCGGTTCCGCCCGTGAGTGGTTCGGACGCTCCGGCGGCCAGCACGGCGGATGCCAAGCCGGCGGCGTCCACGGCCCCAACAACAGCCGCCCCGGCTCCGGCGGCCGCTGCGAGCACTCCACCGGCGAGCGGCTCCACCGCCTCTAGCAAGGCGAGCTGATGGCCGCCATCCGTCGATGGCTGCTGGCCGGGCTGCTGGTTCTGGTGCCGCTGGCGGTCACCGTCTGGCTGCTGAACTGGGTCATAGGCACGCTGGACCAGACCTTGCAAATCCTGCCGGTCGGCTGGCACCCGGACAAATTGCTGGGTGTGCATATTCCGGGTTTCGGCGTGTTGCTGGCCCTGGCCATCGTCTTGTCGATTGGCGCCATCGCCAGCAATTTCCTGGGTAAAAAGCTGGTGCGCTGGTGGGATGCGCTGTTGAGTCGTATTCCCATCGTCCGGTCGATTTATTCCAGCGTCAAACAGGTGTCCGACACCTTGTTCTCCGAAAACGGCAATGCGTTTCGCAAGGCGCTGCTGGTGCAATGGCCGCGTGAAGGGGTCTGGACCATTGCTTTTCAGACCGGCATGCCGGGCGGCGACGTCGCCAACCACCTGCCGGATGATTACCTGAGCATTTATGTCCCGACCACCCCCAACCCGACCGGCGGCTATTTCGTTATGCTCCGAAAAGCCGACTGCATCGAGCTCCAGATGAGTGTGGACGAAGCCCTGACCTACGTGATCTCCATGGGTGTGGTGGTGCCTGGCAGCGCCGCCAACTACAAACCGAAATAATTTCTCCTCCGCAGCGCGCGAGCGCTCACAAGTACAAGCGACCTATCTATGACTTCCCAAATGCGTTCCCACTATTGCGGCCTGGTGACCGAGAGCCTGATGGGTCAAACCGTCAGCCTGTGCGGCTGGGTCAATCGCCGGCGTGACCACGGCGGCGTGATTTTTATCGACCTGCGCGACCGCGAAGGTTATGTGCAGGTGGTGTGTGACCCGGACCGCGCCGACATGTTCAAGACGGCCGAAGGTGTGCGTAATGAGTTTTGCGTGCAGATCAAGGGCCTGGTGCGTGCACGTCCCGAGGGCACGGTCAACGACGCGCTGAAAAGCGGCAAGATCGAGGTCTTGTGCCACGAGCTGATTGTGCTCAACCCCAGTGTGACACCGCCGTTCCAGCTCGACGACGACAACCTGTCCGAGACCACACGCCTGACCCACCGCGTGCTGGACCTGCGCCGTCCTTACATGCAGAACAACCTGATGCTGCGTTACCGCGTGGCCATGGAAACCCGCAAGTTCCTCGACGCCAATGGGTTCATCGACATCGAAACCCCCATGCTCACCAAGAGCACGCCCGAAGGTGCGCGTGACTACCTGGTGCCCAGCCGCGTCAACGAAGGCCAGTTTTTTGCGCTGCCGCAAAGCCCGCAGCTGTTCAAGCAGTTGTTGATGGTGGCCGGCTTCGATCGTTATTACCAGATCACCAAGTGTTTCCGCGACGAAGACTTGCGTGCCGACCGCCAGCCCGAATTCACGCAGATTGATATCGAGACGTCCTTCATGGGCGAGCAAGACATCCGTGACATGTTCCAGGGCATGATCAGCAACATCTTCAAGACCGTGCTGGCCACCGACCTGGGCGAATTCCCGGTCATGACCTATGCCGATGCCATGTTCCGTTTTGGCTCCGACAAGCCGGATCTGCGTATCAATCTTGAATTCACGGAACTGACGGGTGTGATGGCCGATGTGGACTTCAAGGTCTTCAGCACTCCGGCGACCACGCCGGGCGGCCGTGTGGTGGCCCTGCGTGTGCCCGGCGGCTCCGAGATGAGCCGTGGCGAGATCGACGGTTACACCGAGTTTGTCAAAATTTACGGCGCCAAGGGCCTGGCCTGGATCAAGGTCAACGACGTGAGCAAAGGCCGCGAAGGCCTGCAAAGCCCCATCGTCAAAAACCTGCACGACGCCGCGATTGCCGAAATCCTGCAGCGCACGGGCGCGGCCAACGGCGACATCATTTTCTTCGGGGCCGACAAGTCCAAGGTGGTCAACGACAGCATCGGTGCCTTGCGCCTGAAAATCGGCCTCAGCGCCTTCGGCAAAAAATCCGGCCTGTTCACGGTCGGCTGGAAACCGCTGTGGGTGGTGGACTTCCCGATGTTTGAACACGACGAGGAAAACAATCGCTGGAGCGCGGTGCACCATCCGTTCACTGCGCCCAAGGACGGTCATGAAGACTGGATGGACACCGATCCCGGACGTTGCATTTCCAAAGCCTACGACATGGTGCTCAACGGTTGGGAACTGGGCGGCGGTTCGGTCCGTATCCATCAGGCCGATGTGCAGAGCAAGGTTTTCAACGCCCTGAAAATCAGCCCCGAGGAAGCGCAAGAGAAGTTCGGCTTCCTGCTGGATGCCCTGCAATACGGCGCGCCACCCCACGGCGGCCTGGCCTTTGGCCTGGACCGCATCGTGACCATGATGACGGGCGCCGAGTCCATCCGTGACGTGATTGCTTTCCCCAAGACCCAGCGTGCGCAATGTCTGTTGACCCATGCACCGAGTCCGGTCGACGAAAAACAATTGCGCGAACTGCACATTCGCCTGCGCAACCCGCAGCCGGTCTGACACCACCGCTGACGCCATCCACATGGCCGACATGAACAACCGCTCCACGGCGCTGCCCGTCGGGGCGGTTTTTCTTTGGCGCGACGTCGTTCGCGTGCGGCCATGACGGCCTTCAAAATCCCCGAGTCCGTGCTGGTGGTGATTCACACCCCGGCGCTGGAGGTCTTGCTGATCGAACGTGCCGACCACCCGGGTTTCTGGCAAAGCGTGACCGGCTCCAAAGATGCGCTGGACGAGCCCTTGTTGCACACGGCCGTGCGCGAGGTGTGGGAAGAAACTGGCCTGCGCGCCCGGCCGCAAGACCTGCAAGACTGGGCGCTGTCCAATGTTTACGAAATTTACCCGGCCTGGCGGCAGCGCTACGCCCCCGGCGTGATGCGCAACACCGAACATGTATTCAGCCTGTGTGTGCCGGCCGCCACGGCGGTCACCCTCAGTACGCGCGAACACAGCGCCTACCAGTGGCTGCCTTATCTGGCGGCCGCCGACCAGTGTTATTCCCCCTCGAATGCCGAAGCCGTGTTGCTGCTGCCGAAAGTTGTGGGCGCCGCGGGTACGGGCTAAATTCCGCTGGTATCCGGGGTGCTCTGAATTGCTCCTGAATTTATAGCTGCTTGCGCCCGTCCTTAAAGGGCTAGGGGCTTAAAACCCTTGTAAACGTCGGGCATGACTGTTTCCGGTCGGGCTGGTAACATCTGAGCATGCTTATGAAATCCAACTCGCCCGAATCTGAGCTGGCGGCCACGCTGGTCGCTGTCCCTCCCTCGTCGCCCGCCGCAGGCACAGGATTGGTGTCGTGTCTGGATGCCAGCGACGAAGGCACACCGGTTTCCGTCAAGATTCGTGAACGCCTGGCCGCCGCCAAAAAACGCTTCAACGCCAACGACAACATTGCCGAGTTCATCGAACCGGGCGATCTGGAAAAACTGCTCGACGAGGTCGAGGTCAAGATGCAGGGCGTGCTGGACAGCCTGGTGATCGACACCGAGGGCGACCACAACACCCAGAACACCGCGCGCCGCGTCGCCAAGATGTACCTCAACGAGGTCTTCAGGGGCCGTTATGTGGCCGGCCCCACCATCACCGAGTTTCCCAACGCCGAACACCTGAACGAGCTGATCATCGTCGGCCCCATCACCGTGCGCAGCGCCTGCTCGCACCATTTCTGCCCGGTCATCGGCCAGCTCTGGATCGGTGTGATGCCCAACGAACACACCAACGTCATCGGCCTGTCCAAATACGCACGCCTGGCCGAGTGGATCATGGGCCGGCCGCAAATCCAGGAAGAAGCCGTGGTGCAACTGGCCGACCTGATCCAGGACAAAACCCGGCCCGACGGCCTGGCGATTGTCATGGAGGCCAGCCACTACTGCATGGGCTGGCGCGGTGTGAAAGACCTGGACAGCAAAATGATCAACTCCGTGATGCGTGGTGTCTTCCTCAAGGACCCGAATCTGCGCCGCGAGTTTTTGTCGCTGATCCCGAAAAAGAACAACAACTGAGGACTTCACGATGTTGGTACGCCTTCTCTACGCCAGCCGCTCGGCCCAACCGGGCTCCAGCGATGTCACCGACGCCATCCTGGCGCAGTCGCGCAGCCACAACCCGGCCTGCGGCATCACCGGCATCCTGTGTTACGGCGGCGGCGTTTTCCTGCAGGCCCTGGAAGGCGGGCGCGAGCAGGTCAGCGAGCTGTTTGGCCATATCCAGAAAGACCCGCGCCACACCGACGTGGTCTTGCTGCATTACGAAGAAATCAGCGAGCGCCATTTTGGCGGCTGGTCCATGGGCCAGGTCAACGCCGCCAAGGTCAACACGGCCATCCTGCTGAAATACTCCGAAAAGCCCGAGTTAGACCCTTATGCGGTCTCGGGCAAGATGTCGCTGGCCCTGCTGGAAGACCTGATGGCCAACGCCGCCATCTGCGGAAGAGCTTGAGCCCCCACGCTCCGCCGCTGCGCGGGTCGCTGCCCCCCCAAGGGGGCGCTGCGCCTGCGGGCCGGCAAAGCCGGACCCGCGGCCCCGGCTGGTAAGGAGAAGCTCATGTTGCACTGCCGCCTCAGCGTATCGGTTTAACCGGTGCCGCTTTCCGCTCTTGCCCTCGTCATCCTCGCCGGCCTGATTCACGCCAGCTGGAACATCGCCGCCAAAAAAGCCGGCGGCGACGCGCGTTTCGCCTTGTTCACCAGCCTGATCCTGATGCTGGTCTGGGCGCCGGTCGGCCTCTGGGCCGCCTGGGGCGTGGTGCCCGGCTGGGGCTGGCGCGAATGGATGTTTATCGCTGTCAGCGGCGTTTTGCATGTGTTGTATTACGTGGTCTTGCTGCGCGGCTACCGCAAGGCCGACCTGACCGTGGTCTACCCGCTGGCCCGCGGCTCCGGTCCCTTGTTGTCCTCGATGGTGGCCATCATGCTGCTGGGCGAACAGATTTCTGCGATGGGCCTGGCCGGCATCGCCGGTGTGGTCGGTGGTGTGTTTCTGATCGCCGGCGGCCCCGGCTTGCTGCGCGCCGCGCACGACCCGGAACAGCGCCGCCGTGTACACAAGGGCATGATTTACGGCCTGCTCACCGGGGCCTTTATCGCCAGTTACACCGTGGTCGATGGTTACGCCGTGAAGTTTTTGCTGATGTCGCCCATCCTGCTCGACTACTTCGGCAATTTTGTGCGCCTGGCCTTGCTGGCACCCGTGGCCTTGCGCGACATGCCGGCGGCGCTGCGGCTGTGGCGCCAGCAGTGGAAATATGCGCTGCTGGTCGGCACCATCAGCCCGATTTCGTACGTGCTGGTCTTGTACGCGATGCAGACGGCGCCGCTGTCGCATGTGGCGCCGGCGCGCGAAGTGTCCATGCTGTTTGCGGCGCTGATAGGTGGGCATTTGCTGGGCGAGGGCGACCGCCTGCAGCGCCTGCTGGGCGCGGCCTTGATCGCGGTCGGTGTGATGGCGCTGGCGCTGGGCTAACCTGACCCGCGCGCCATGTCTGCGGTGTTGCCCTTGCTCATTGGTTGCGATTTTTCCAGTGCGCCTACGCGCCGGAAACCGATTGTGCTGGCCAGCGGCAGCTGCAAACACGGGCGCGTTCAGCTGTCCAAACTGGAGCGGATCGAATCGCTGGACGGCTTTGAAGCCTGGCTGCGCCAGCCCGCCGCCTGGCTGGGGGCTTTTGACTTTCCCTTTGGCCTGCCACGCGAACTGGTGACGCAGCTCGGCTGGCCCGAGGCCTGGCCGGCGTTGATGGCGCATTACGCGGGCTTGAGTCGCGCCGAAATCCGGGACACCTTTGCGGCGTTTTGCGATGCACGTCCCGTCGGTGGCAAGTTTGCCCACCGCGCCACCGATGGACCGGCCGGCGCCAGCCCGTCCATGAAATGGGTCAACCCGCCGGTGGCTTATATGCTGCACGCCGGTGTGCCGCGCCTGCTGGCCGCCGGGGTACATTTGCCGGCCTTGCTGGATGGCGACCACTCGCGGGTGGCGCTTGAAGCTTATCCCGGCCTGCTGGCGCGAGAAGTGTTGGGCCAGCGTTCCTACAAAAGTGACGACAAGGCTAAGCAGACACCGGAGCGGCTGATCGCCCGCAAGGACTTGATCACCGCGCTGGAGATGGGCCAGACCCGGCTGGCCTTGCGCCTGAAACTGACACACGCCCAGCGCGACACCTTGGTAGACGACGCCAGCGGCGACAGCCTGGATGCGGTCTTGTGCCTGATGCAGGCGGCCTGGGCGCAAGCCCAGCAGGAGCAGGGCGCTGCCTGTTACGGCTTGCCGGCGACGGTGGATCCGCTCGAAGGCTGGATTGTCAGCGCCTGAGGGGCTGGATGCGGCCATTTATTGATCAAATAGGGCCCTAGCCCATACTCCATATGCGCAAGAAGCTATCAATAAGGTAGCGACTGCCCCGGCGCCTGCCGGCTAACGCTGCGGCATGTCCTTGACCGAATAACCCAGGCTCACCGTGGCGTCCGCGGGAATAGGCGGCACGCTGGCCTCCCAGGTTTGCCAGGCGGCACGCATGGCCTGCAGGCGTTCGGGTTCGCGTTGGGCCAGGTTGGCGCGCTCACGTTCGTCGGCCGGGAGGTTGAACAGGTACTCGTTGCCATCGACCTGCAGGTATTTCCAGTCGCCGTCGCGCAGGGCACGCTGGCCGCGGTGGTTCATGCGCCAGTGCAGCGGCCGGGGAAAGTGGTGGCCAGCCTCGCGCAACACCGGCAGCAGCGAGATGCCGTCCAGTGGGTAGTCGGGGGCGGCGCTCACACCGGCCGCGTCCAGCATGGTGGCCGACCAGTCCATGGTCATGCAATGTTGTTCGCTGAGGCCGCCCGGGGCGATCTGCGCCGGCCAGTGCGCGATCCAGGGCACACGGATGCCGCCTTCGGTCAGGTCCATCTTGCCGCCTACCAGCGGCCAGTTGTCGGAGAAACGTTCGCCGCCGTTGTCGCTGGTGAAGACCACCAGTGTGTTGTCGATCAGGCCGTGTTTGTCCAGCGTCTGCATGAGCTGGCCTATGCCTTCGTCCATGTGGTGGATCATGCGGCGGTAGGTGTGGATGTTGCCGCCGCTCAGGTGGAAGAGGTTGTCCTTGACCTGGGGCGCCAGCGCCGCGTCGTCGCGGGTTTCCCAGGGCCAGTGCGGCGCGGTGTAATGCAGGCTCAGGAAGAAGGGCGTGCCGTCCTGGGCGCCGGGCGCCATGCGTTCCACATAATCGACCGCACGTTGGGAAAGCAGATCGGTCAGGTAGCCGTCTTCCTGTTTTTCTTCTTCGCCGAACCAGAGGTCATGTCGGCCGGACGAGTCGCAATGGCTGAAGTAGTCCACGCCGCCCGACATGGGACCAAAAAATTCCTCGTAGCCGGAGCGTAACGGGCCGAAAGAGGGCGGGTAACCTAAATGCCACTTGCCGATCAGCGCCGTGCGGTAGCCGCTGTCCTTGAGCAGCGAAGGCAGGGTGGGGTGTTCGGGCGGCAGGCCCAACACCGTGCTGCCGCGGCTTTTGCTGTTGATGGGTTCGTCGGCGCCGCCGCGCAGGCGGTACTGGTAACGGCCCGTCATCAGCGCAAAACGGGTGGGCGAACAGACCGGTGAGTTGGCGTAACCCTGGGTGAATTTCAGGCCGTTCGCGGCCAGGCCGTCGAGCACCGGCGACACCGGTGCCCGGCCGCCGTAACAACCGAGGTCGGCATAACCGAGGTCATCGGCGACGATAAAAATGATGTTGGGGCGTTTCATTATTCAACCTTCATGCCGGTGGCGCGGATGGTGCGGCTGTAACGCTCTGACAAATCGGCCAGGCGTTTGCTCGCGGCGCTGCCGGTCAAACCTTCGTGGTGCAAGTCCAGGCCAGCCATACGCGCCTGCATGTCGGGCCGGGCCAGGGCCTCGGCAAAATTGCGCTGCAAGGTTTGCACCACGGCGTCCGGCGTGGCCGCCGGCACCATGGCGATGTACAACACCTCTTGCTCCAGCTCTTTCAGGCCGGCTTCGGCCACGGTGGGTAACTCGGGCGCAAGTTTGGAGCGCTGGCGGCTGGTGACCGCCAGGGCGTTGATCTTGCCGGCCTTCACATAAGGCAACATGCCGGGCGTGGCCAACACGCCGCCGTCCACCTCGCCAGCCAGGATGGCGGTCACGGCCGGGGTATTGCCTTTGTAGGGAATGTGGTTGAGCTTGACCTTGGTGGCTTCGGTGAAAACCTCGACGGCCAGGTGGCCCGGGCTGCCGCTGCCGGCCGAGCTGAAGTTCAGCAGCCGGGTCTTGCCGGCGGCCACCAGTTCGTTCATGGTCTTGACGCCAGTGGCGGGGTGCATGCCCACCAGCAGGCCGGACGAGGCCATGACCATCAGCGGCTTGAAGTCGCTGATCTTGAAGGGCATGGTTTTGTAGATGTGCGGGTTGACCGTGAACGTGGTGTCGATGCCTATCAGCACGGTGTAGCCGTCGGCCGGGCTTTTGGCCACGAGGTCGGTCCCGATGTTGCCGCTGGCGCCGGGTTTGTTGTCGACCACAAAAGGCTGCTTCAAGCTGGTTTGCAAGACGTCGGCGATCGAACGCGCCAGGATGTCCGACGGTCCGCCGGGCGGGAAGCTGTTGATGAACTTCACCGGCTTGTTGGGATACACCGCTTGCGCCTGGACCGGCGCGGCAAACACGGCCAGCAGGCACAGGCTAGCCAGCGCGGTGAAGCGGCGGCGCGATGCAGGCAAAGTCAGGGAAGGGATATTCATGGCATTTCCTGGAGGGGGCTAGGATCAGGGCTGGTAACCAGAGGTCTGCACCACCGGTGCCCATTGCGCACGGAAGGCCTTGAGCATGGCCTGGGTCTGGGCCTGTGTGCTGACCACGGCGGTCATCTTGGCGTCGTTGAATTTGCGCACGGTGTCAGGGTCTTGCATGACTTCGCGGATCGCTTTGGACAACATCTCGACCTTGGCCTTGGGCATGCTGCTGGGGGCGAAGAAGGTGTTCCAGCCCGTGGCCACCAGGTCTATGCCGGCTTCCTTGAAGGTCGGGATGTTGGGTGCATGCGGCGAACGTTCGGCGCTGGAAACCGCCAGGATACGGATCTTGCCGCCTTCGTGTTGCGGCAACACGGTGTCAAAGGTGTCGAAAGCCACGGCCACCTGGCCGCCCATCAAGTCGTTCAGCAGCGGCGCCGAGCCGCGGTAACCCACCACCTGGGCATCCACCCCGGCTTTCTGGCCCACCATCAGACCGAAGAAATGCGGCAGGCTGCCGGTGGCCGGCACGCCGAAGTTGGCCTTGCCGGGGTTGACGCGTAACCAGGCCAGCAGGTGCGACAACTCACGCACGGGAATCGCTGCGCCGACCGCGACTGCGAATTCGTAGTTGTTGACATGCGAGACCGGCACGAAGTCGCGTTCGGCGTCGTAACCGTTGTCCTTGAAGACCAGCGGCGCCACCACCATCACGGCGGGGTTGGCCAGCATCAACACGTTCTGATTCGCGGGTGTGGTCTTGAGCTGCTGCGCCGCGAGCCGGCCGCCGGCGCCGGTTTTGTTGTCCACCAGCACCGGCACACCGAGTTTGGCCTGCAGCTTGTCGGCCACGATGCGGGCGACACGGTCGCTGGAGCCGCCCGGTGCGTAACCGACGACGATGCGCAGCGGGCCGTCCAGCGGCTGGGCCTGGACCGAGAGGGCGGCGGTGGCCACGGCCACTGTCAGGCAGTGCTTGATTGTTTTCAGCATGAACATCTCCTTGGGACCATGGATGGTTGAGCCCGGCTTGCGCCAGCTTGCACCACCATGCTAATCCCCGGACAATTGATTGTTCTAATCAATCATTCTTGGTATTTACCCCTGATGTCCACGCCTTGTCGCCTAGTCCAACCCGCCGCGCTGGACGATGTGTTGCTGTACCGCATCAGCCGCCTGCTGGGTGTGGCTGGCAGCCTGGTGATACGGCTGTGTGAAGGGCGTTTTGGCATCACACGGCGCGAGTGGCGCATCCTGGCTTTGCTGGCCCAGGACGAAGGCCTGCTGTCCTCGCAACTGGCCGAACGTGCGCAACTGGACCGGGCGCGTACCTCCAAGGCCATCACCTCGCTGGTCGGCAAAAAACTGCTGCAGCGCGACACCCGGCCCGGCGACAGACGCCAGGCCATGCTGGCCCTGACGGCGGAAGGCCGTGCGTTGTATGCGGCCTTGTTCCCGCTGGTGGTGGAGATTAACCGCGACCTGCTGGCGGCACTGCCCGGGTCCGGGGTCGAGCAGCTGGACCAGACGCTGGATGCCTTGCAGCAACGTGCCGACCACATGGTGCTGGTCCACACCGAGTTGCCCAAGGCCGACCGGCGCCGCGGTGCCCGCCTGCGCCAGGTGATGGGCTGAGGCCGTGGCCAGGGTCTGGCTTGTTGTTGCTATTGTTCTGATAGCTGCTTGCGCCCGTCCGGTCTGGGCTTGGGCCGGAAAAGTCACTCATATCACGGATGGCGACACGGTGTGGGTGGCGCCCGCGCGAGGCGGCAAACCGGTCAAGATCCGGATTCATGGCATCGACGCGCCCGAGATTTGCCAGGCCGGTGGTGTCGCGGCACGCGCCGCCCTGGCGCACCATGTGTCGGGCCGCACGGTGGGGGTGTCGCCGCGCCGTCGTGACAGTTATGGCCGGACCGTGGCCAGCCTTTATTTGGGCGGCGAAGACATTGCCGGCTGGATGGTCGGCCGGGGCCAGGCCTGGTCGGCTCCCTTCAGCCGGGACGGCGGCCCCTACCAGGCGCTGCAGGTACAGGCGCAAGCCGCACGGCGCGGCCTGTTTGCCGATCCCGCAGCTGTGTCACCGCGGGTGTTTCGCCAGCGCCATGGGCCTTGCCACGCCTGATGTGCGGGGCCGGCCGCCCGTGGCCTGCCGTCCTACAGGAAATTCCGCACAGGCTGACGGCCTGGTGTCAGCCGCCTGCCTATATTGAGAGGGTGCCGGCCATGTCGGCCAGCCGCTGTCATATCCAAAGCCAAAGGAAAAACGCCATGAACAAAGATCAAGTCAAGGGCCGCGTGGACCAGGCGATAGGCAAGGCCAAAGAGGTGGCCGGGCGTGTCGCCGGTAGCGACAAGCTGGCCGTGGAAGGCCTGGGCGAGCAGGTCAAAGGCAAAACCCAGGCGACTTTCGGCGATAGCAAAGAGCAGCTCAAGGACGCCGTCAAAAAAATGATCAACAAGATCTAAGTCGCAGCACGTTTTTCCATCCCTTTTTAGGAGATATCTATGAATTCCCCTCTGACCCCCAGCAGCCGAACAGCCCTGACCGTGGCCTGTTCCATGGCCTTGTTGTTGGCATTGTCTGCCTGCAACAAGCAGGACAGCGGAAAAACCGTCGGCGAAACCGTCGATGCGGGCATGGCTAAAACCGAGCAGGCCGCCAAGGCAGCCAAAGACAAGGCTGCGGCGTCCATGGACAGTGCCGGCAATGCCATGAAAAATGCGACCAAGGAGGCCGAAGCGGCAGGGAGCAAGGCCGCTGGCGCGATGGCTGAAAAAATCGACGACATTGCCATTACCGCCTCGGTCTCCACCAGCCTGGCGAAAGATCCGGACCTGAGCCTCATCAAAATCAATGTGGACACCAAGGACGGCATCGTGACCCTGAATGGCCCGGCACCCACGGCGGCCGCCAAGGACAGGGCGACCGACATCGCCAAACAGGTCAAGGGTGTGACCTCGGTCAACAATCTGTTGGTCATCAAAGCCAGCTGATTCGCCCCTACCCTCGCCACTGGGTGCTACCTGTCCGGGCAGCGCCCAGTGGTTTTTTTATGCCTGTCGTGCGCTGCGCCCAACCCGTCAAGCAACACGTCCGGCGCATAAAAAAGCAGGGCCAGTCGTGTATGACGACGGACCCTGCGGGCAGGCTGGCAGTGATGCCCGCCTGGTTTGGCGACCTGCTGGCTAGATCAAGGGCGAACCACGATGTCGTTACGCACGGCGCGTACGTTCTTGGTGTCGCGTGCCAGGGTTTCCGCCTGGGCTTTTTCCGTGGCCGATTTGGCAAAGCCGGACAACTGCACCGTGCCGTTCAAGGTTTCCACGCTGATGGCAGTGGCGGAAACCGACTTGTCGGACGCAAACTTGGCCTTCACGGCGGTGGTGATGGCGGCGTCATCGATGTAGGCACCTGCCGTCTCCTGGCCACGCCCGACGGCACAACCTGCGCTGATGATGGTGATGCCGGCAAGGGCGGCGAATGCAATGGCGCGAGCGTATTTCATGGTTTCTCCTGGAGGTTTCTGGATTTATGGTGGTGCGGTGAGTTGGACAGCTGGCCGACTGACGGCACCACGCCGGTCGGTTTGCGTAAGGGATATATCGAAGGTCGCCGGGTGGCTGGCCTTCGGCTGGCCAAGACCGTTGGGTCTTGACGGGTCAACGGGAATCGCGATGGCGCGCCGCCGAGAGCAGCCACGCAACAGCCGCACCCACGGTCGCGGCAATCAGCACGGACTTGACGGGTTCATTGGCCACGTAACGTGTGGTGGCGTTCGCATAACGGTGCATGGACTGTTGTGCCCGTTCGCTGGCCTCGGCCGCCATGTCCAGGCTTTGGCGTGCCAGCTTTTGGGCCTGGGTCGCGAGTTTGTCGACCATGGGGTCCACGCTGCCGCGCAACTGGCGCAGTTTGCTTTCCGCCTGGTCCACGGCATGTTCGGCGCCGTTGAGCACCTGGTCGGACAGATGGCGCGTGGTAGACAGGGTTTGCGGGATCGATGGCAGGTCGGGGTTCGTGTGTTTCATGGGAGCATCCTTTGTGGGTAAATCGGGGGTGATCCGCCGGCGGCGCAGCGGGCCGGTGGCAGGGTGGGTGTCAGTTTCTTTTCATCAGGCCGACCACAAAGCTGACGACAGCCATGACCGCAAAAATCACAAACAGGATCTTGGCAATTTCGACGGCGCCGGCAGCGATGCCGCCAAAGCCGAACACGGCGGCTATCAAGGCGATCACCAGGAACACAACGGAATAGTGCAGCATGTCAGTCTCCTTGCGGGATGAGGCCCGGGTTACGGCGCTCGCAATTCAAACACCTGCCGCAAGGTTACGCGGCGGTCATCCATCAGCTCATCGGTGAGGGCCGGTTGCCCTTGTCGGTCAGCGTGGGGACGCGGTGTAGGACGGTGCCGATCCGTGGTCGGCTGCGGGACGTCATGTGTTCACGCGTGTTGCCGCGCGGTGGGTCGCTGCCGTTTTCAGGCTTCAGTTCAAGGCGTCAAAGCGCTTTTGGGCAAGACCGCAAAAATGCGCGCGCCCTGCCCGGGGCTGGAGGTCACCGTCAGCCGGCCTCCGGCCGCTTCCACCCGGTGTCTCATGCCGGTCAGGCCGTGGCTGGTGGGCCGGACCTGCGTGCTGTCGAAACCCTTGCCATCATCCTTGACCTCGACCGTGATGTAGCTGTCAAAGTTATGCAGGCTGACCTCCGCGTGCTGGGCCTCGGCGTATTTGCCCATGTTGGTCAGCGACTCCTGCACCAGCCGGTACACCGTGAGTTGGGCCGAACCGCCCAACTCCACCATTTCAAGATCGGTGGTGATGCTCAGGCCGGAGCGGTCCTCGAACTCGCGCGTCAGGATCTCCAGCGAGGCGACCAGGCCCAGGTGCGAGAGCGAGGACGGCCGCAAGTCTTCCACAATACGGCGCTTCAGCGCGATGCCGCTGTTGAGTGTTTCAACCAGATGCTGCAGGCGTTCGGTGGCTTCGGGCGAAATCACGCCCAGCCGTGACTTGATGCGGGCCACGTCGAGTTTGGCCGCGGTCAACAAGGCGCCCAGTTCATCGTGCAGTTCACGGGCCAGGTGGCCGCGTTCGTCTTCCCGCACCTGTTGCAAGTGGGTGGCCAGCTCGGCCAGTGTGGCGGTGCGGTCCCGCACTTCCTTGTCCAGCTGATCACGCTCGCGCTGCAGAGAGGCCTGCTCGCGCCGGCCGGCATTCAGCAAAGCCCGGGTTTGCCGCAGGTACATGTAAAACGCCAGCAAGCCGGCCAGGGCCATCAGTGCGATGCCCAGGCGCGAGAGTTGCAGCGAACGTGCAATTTGGGCCTGGGCCATGCGCATTTTGAGGTCGCTGGACTGGATCAGTTTGACGATCTGGCTGCGGATGGCATTCATCTGCTCCATGCCCACGTCGGTGGTCAGCACAAACTTCCAGGCTTCCTCGTTGCCCTGTTTGCGCATGCGTACGCTCAAGTCCATTTCCGCCAGCTTGCGTGACACATTGCGCGACAAGGTGCCGAATTCCGCCAGTTCTTCCTGGTAAGGGGTGTAAAGCCGGCGCAGGGTGTCCAGGGTCTGGTTGAGGTCGGATGTGGCCTCGTCGTAGGGCACCAGGTACTTCGGGTCGCCCGTCAGCAGATAACCCCGCTGACCGGTCTCGGCGTCCAGCATGTGTTGCAGCAGCTTGTTGACGGTGCCTCGCGTCTCCTGCGCCTCTTCAATGCTGGTGGCGGCCTGGGTGGAGAGGCGAAAACCGGCTTCATTGATGAAAATCAAAATGGCGGCCGCCAGCACTGCCAGGGGCAGGCTGATCGCCATCTTGGGTATTACAAACCATCGCATCATGATCTCCGCTCGGTTTTATGATCGATTATTCGTGAATAATCGCGATTGAAAACAAAAGCCCGGGATAACACCGGGCTGCGTTGAAGCTGCGTGCCATTTGGCAGCGCCGGCCTTAGAACCAAGGAAATGAAATGATCAAAATCGGCATTGTTGATGACCACGCCATTGTGCGTTCGGGGCTCAAGCAGTTCTTTTCCGACCAGGTCGATTTGCGCGTGGTGGGCGAAGCCGCCAGTGGCCGTGAAGCCATTGACCTGGTGCGCAACGTGGAGCTGGACATCCTGGTCATGGACTTGTCCATGCCCGGCCAGAGCGGCATTGACGCCTTGGCCATGATTCGCGCCAAGGCCCCGGACGTTGGCATCCTGATTCTCAGCGGCTACCCGGAAGAACATTACGCGGTGAACCTGATTCGCCAGGGCGCCAGCGGCTATCTGAACAAAGAGTGCGAGCCGATGGAGATCGTCAATGCGATTCGCGTGATTTCGCTGGGCAAACGTTACATCACGCCGGCTGTGGCCGAACTGCTGGCGCAGCAACTGAATCGTAAAAATGATGCAACTCCCCATGAGCAACTTTCCGAGCGTGAGTTTCAGGTGTTCCTGAAACTGGCCAAAGGTGAAACCGCTGGTGACATCGCCAAAGCCTTGTCCCTGAGCGTGAAAACGGTCAGCACCTATCGGACCCGCGTGATGGAGAAAATGAGCCTCTCGTCCAACAGCGATCTGACGTATTACGCGCTGAAGAACAAGTTGATCGACTGATCAATGGGCTGCGCCGAGTAACTTGTATTGCGCAATGCAATAGTCAATCAGCGCATCGATTTCATTGGATTTGTCGAACACGGCGTCCACGCCGAGCTGGACACAGCGCTTGCGGATGTCCAGCGTCGCGTAATTACTCAACACAATCACTTTTTGATGGGCTTGGCGGTTGCGACAGGCTTCCAGCACGCCCAAGCCGCTGCCTTGTTTCAGGAACAGGTCCACGATGGCCAGATCCCAGGGATGGTCTTTATCCTTGAGCCATGCCTTGGCCTCGTTTTCCGTTTCCGCCGTGCCCACTGCATCAATGTTGGCAAGTTCTTCAAGCGTGGCTATGAGATTGTCACGGATCGTGGCGTTGTCTTCGACGATATAAGTTTTGAGTCCCACTGATCTTCAATCGAAAGGCTGAATACGGACTTCAGCCGCTTTAGGAGCGGTTGTGACGGTTGTTGCTTGGTTAAATACGCTTGTTAACTAATGTATCTACGACGGCGAACAGATTTTGACAGGGCGAGGGTGGCTTGAACGTAGGACGTCTCCTACAAGTATGTTTGTAGGCACACACTGACAGCCGGCCATGGCTGTAACCGATGGTTTATCTGCCGTTGACGGCAGAAACTGCATCAATCACGGATTTTTCCGCCATCGCCTTAAAACCTGACGCTTCCACGCCGACCACCTTGCCGGCGCCTGTTTGTTTTCCCCCACAAGAATCGCATGCACCACGTATGAACCCTTCTCAACAAACCGCTCCCCGGGCACCTCGCGCCTTGTGGCGCTGGATGGCTGCACGTGTTGCTGCACTTTTGCTGGTCCTGGTGTTGGTCGTGCTGTTTTTTCCATGGGACTGGTTGCGTGGACCGGTGAACCGTTATGTCAGTGAGCGGACTGGGCGGCACTTTGAGATCACGCGTCGTCTCGATGTCAAACTTGGGCTGACGTCCCGGGTGATGGCCGACGGCATCGAGTTTGCCAACCCGGCCTGGGCGCGCGATCCGTATTTGGTTAAAGCTGAAGCAGCGGAGTTCGACATCAAGCTCTGGCCCCTGCTGCGCGGGCAAGTGGAATTGCCACGGGTCAGTTTGCGCCAGCCAGTGTTTGGCCTGCAAATGCAGGCCGACGGGCGACGCACCTGGGCCTTGGGCAAGGACACGGCGGACACCGGCACGGTGCCCGTGGTTGATTTGCTGCTGGTGGACCAGGGCAGGCTCAGCTACTTGGCGGAGGGACAGGGCGCCGACATCAACGCCGAGTTTGTCATCGCAAGTACGGCCGACGCCGTGTTAGGCGCCGCTACCACGCCAGCGCAGGACATGCCGCTGAGCTACAAGGCCCGCGGCACCTGGAAAAAAGAGGCTTTTTTGGCCCAGGGGCGGACCGGCAGCGTGCTTCAGCTGAGCGACACCAAGGCGCATCCTTTTCCGGTCGAAATCAAGGCCAGTGCCGGGCGTACGAGCTTGCAGGCCAGGGGCAGCATAAGCAATCTGGCGGCGCTGGACGGGCTGGACGCCAACTTTGACCTGAAAGGCCAAACCTGGGCGGACCTCTACAACCTGCTGGGGGTGGTGTTGCCGGACACGCCGCCCTATGCCCTGCGCGGGCATTTATCCAAGCAGGGGGCGGTGTGGAAGGTGGCGGGCATTCTGGGGCGGCTGGGGCAGTCGGATCTTTCCGGTGACCTGGTTTACGACCGTTCTGAACGGCTCGCCCTGCTGTCCGGCAAACTCCAGTCCAAGACGCTGGATTTCGAGGACCTGGGTCCGCTGGTGGGGGTGCCGTCCGACCGATCGGGCAAGACCACCAAAACCATCGCCAAGAGCCAGCCGTCGTCGGCCGCCAAACAGGTGCAGGCCGCCGGCAAAGTGCTGCCCTCAGCGACGCTGGACCTGGCGCGTCTCAACACCATGAATGCCGATGTCCTCTACAAAGTGGACGAGGTCAAAAATGCCAAGGGGCTTCCGCTGGAGCGCCTCGATGCCCACATCCGTCTGACAGACGGTGTGTTGCAATTGGACCCGCTGGACATGGGCGTGGCGGGCGGCCGGCTGGTGGGCCAGATCCGCCTTGACGCCAATGCCAAGCCCGTTGTGGTGCAGGCCAGGCTGGATGCCCGTACTTTGCAGCTCAACCGGCTTTTCCCCCGCACCGAAGGTAGCCTGGGCAAACTCAATGGCCGGATTGACCTGACAGGGCACGGCAACTCCATCGCGCAAGTACTGGGCTCCTCATCGGGCACGGTGGCGTTGCTGATGGGCAAAGGCGAACTCAGCAATATTCTTCTTGAATTCATGGGCCTGGACGGCGGTGAAATCATCAAATTCCTGGTGGAGGGCGACAGAAACGTCAGCTTGCGTTGTGCGGCTGCGGCTTTTGACGTGAAGCAGGGCCTGATGAGCAGCCGGGCGATTTTGCTGGACACTTCCGATACCGTGATCAACGGCAAGGGCCAGATCAGCCTGGCCCATGAAACGCTGGATTTGGTGCTGTACCCGCAACCCAAGGATCACAGCATCCTGAGTCTGCGCTCCCCCCTGAAAATCACAGGCACGTTTGCCGCGCCGTCGGTTTTTCCGGACAAGGCCGCGCTGGCAGGCCGGGCGGGTATTGCGGTGCTGCTGGGTGTCATCAATCCGCTGCTGGCTCTGGCGGCTACGGTGGAAACCGGCCCCGGCAAAGACGCTGATTGCGAACGCGTGCTGGCCATGGCCAGTCCGGTGAAACCCCCTGAAAAACCCGCCCCGGCCGCTGCAGCGGTCAAATAAGCGGCGGCCCGAAAGAGCTGGGTTTAGTGGGCCTCGCGGCTGCCGCAGACCGGACAAGCGGGGTCACGCGCGATGCGCACTTCGTTCCACTCCATGTTGCGGCCGTCCAGCATCAGCAAGCGGCCGGTCAGCGGCCGGCCAATGCCGCAAAGCAGCTTGAGCGCTTCGGCCGCCTGCACGGTGCCCACAATACCCACCAGCGGTGCAAACACGCCCATGGTGGCGCAGTTGGCTTCTTCCACGGCTTCTGAGGGGGGGAACACGCAGGCATAACAGGCCGAGTTGTCCTGGTGGCGCGGGTCATACACCGCCACCTGGCCGTCAAAACGAATGGCGGCGCCCGACACCAGCGGCTTGCGGTGTTTCACGCAGGCCCGGTTGATCGCCTGGCGCGTCGCAAAGTTGTCGCTGCAGTCCAGCACCAGATCGGCTTGCGGCACCAGTTCGTCGAGCACGGCCGCGTCGGCGCGCAGGGTGACGGGTACGACCTGTACATCGGGGTTGATGGCGGCGATGGCCTGCTGCACCGAATGCGCCTTGAACTGCCCGACGCGCGACAGCGTGTGGGCAATCTGCCGCTGCAGGTTGGTGGTGTCCACCTGGTCGTCGTCCACCACGGTGAGTCGTCCGACGCCGGCACTGCCCAGATACAGCGCGACCGGGGATCCCAGGCCGCCCGCACCCACAATCAGGACGTGCGAGGCCAGCAATTGGTTCTGGCCCTCCACCCCGACTTCATCGAGCAGGATATGGCGGGAATAACGCAGCAACTGGGTATCGTTCATGGGACGGGCGTACCCGGACGTGCGGGAGGTGTGTCAGGAAAGAACCAAGGCCGCGGACCTTGTGGCCCGTGCCCCGGCGGTTGGCTGATCGGGGATCAGTTTTCTTTCTTCTCTTCCTTGCGCTCAACCATGGTTTTGCTGACCAGCACGGGGCGGCCCTTGAGCTGGTTGATGGCTTGTGCGAGCTGGAAGTCCTTGTCGCTGCCGAACTCGGGTGGACGGCGCTGCTCGGGGCTCTTTTTGGACTCTTCTTCCAGGCGTTTGAGGGCTTCCTCGCGGGCTTTTTCACGACCCGGGTCTTTCACCTCGGCACCCTGGCCGCTGGCCAGGTGTTTCTCCAGATCGGCTTCACGTGTGCGCAAGGCCGCAAACGGGCTGCCTTCCAGGGTGTCGTCGACCATCACGTCAGGCACGATGCCTTTGGCCTGAATCGACTTGCCGCTGGGTGTGAAATAACGCGCGGTGGTGAGCTTCAGGCCGGTATCCGGTCCCAGTGGCCGCACGGTTTGCACCGAACCTTTGCCGAAGGTCTGGTTGCCCATGATGGTGGCGCGTTTGTAGTCTTGCAGGGCGCCAGCCACGATTTCGCTGGCCGAGGCCGACCCTTCGTTGACCAGCACCACCAGCGGCACGGTTTTGAGGGCGGCGGGCAGGCGCTTGAGCGGGTCGGCGGCATTGCGGCGCTGGTAAAACTCGGGCGCCGCCTTGTAGGTGAACTTGCTTTCCGCCAACTGGCCGTTGGTAGATACCACGGTGACGTTTTCGGGCAAAAAGGCGGCGGACACCGCAACCGCAGCGTCCAGCAGGCCGCCCGGGTCATTGCGCAAATCCAGCACCAGCCCTTTGAGGTTGGGTTCCTGCTTATAAATCTGCTCGAGTTTGGAGACAAAGTCCTCGACCGTGCGTTCCTGGAACTGGCTCAGGCGGATCCAGGCGTAACCCGGCTCGACCACCTTGCTGCGCACCGACTGGGTACGGATTTCTTCACGCGTGATGGTCACCGGGAAGGTGCGATTTTCGTCCTTGCGGAAGATCATCAGCACGACCTTGGTCTTGGGTTCGCCGCGCATTTTTTTGACGGCTTCGTTGAGCGACAGGCCTTTGACGGCGGTGTCGTCGATTTTGGTGATCAGGTCATTGGGCTTGAGACCGGCGCGGTCGGCCGGTGAACCTTCGATCGGTGACACCACCTTGACCAGGCCGTCTTCCTGGGAAATTTCGATGCCGACGCCGACAAAACGGCCGGTTGTACCTTCGCGAAATTCCTTGAAGGATTTTTTGTCGAAATACACCGAATGCGGGTCCAGGCTGGCGACCATGCCGGAGATGGCATCGGAGATGAGTTTTTTCTCGTCAACCGGCTCGACATAGTCGGTCTTGACCATGCCAAAAACCGCGGCCAGTTGCTGCAGCTCTTCCAGCGGCAAGGGGCTGATCCCGCCGCGCGCGACAGCCTGCAGTTGCACCGTGGTCAGGGCTCCGGCCACCGCGCCGATGGAGATCCAGCCTGCTATCTTGAGTTTCTGACCCATAAAAAACCTTCATTCGCCTTGAAAGACAGTTGTCACAGAATTTAAACCAATATACACCCAGGACGAAGGCCTTGGCCGGCAGTTCCCGTCTCCGGCGCGGGCTGCGGATGGAAATGTTTCAAATCCTGCCGGCTTTTACCGCCGGTTGACATGAAACAGGCGCTGGCCGCGGCGAAAAGCCCCTCACGGGCAGGTTTCTTCAGGCCTTGCCTTGGGCGGCGACGGCTGCCGCGGCTTTGGCAATCGCCTCACTGTCGCCCAGGTAATAGTGGCGCAGGGGTTTCAGGTCGGCATCCAGTTCGTAGACCAGCGGAATACCGTTGGGAATGTTCAGGCCCACGATGTCTTCGTCGGCAATGTTGTCCAGGTATTTGACCAAAGCGCGGATTGAGTTGCCGTGGGCGGCCACCACAATCCGTTTGCCGGCGCGTATGGCCGGGGCCATGGCGTCGTTCCAGAAGGGCAGGACGCGGGCCACGGTGTCTTTCAGGCACTCGGTCAGCGGCACCTCGCCAGGCTTCAATTTGGCATAACGCGGGTCATCGCGTTCGCGGCGCGGGTCGTTGGCCTCGAGGGGGGGCGGCGGTGTGTCATAACTGCGGCGCCAGACCAGCACCTGCTCGTCGCCGTATTTTTTGGCGGTTTCCGCCTTGTTCAGCCCTTGCAGGTTGCCGTAATGCCGCTCGTTGAGGCGCCAGCTGTGCACCACCGGCAGCCAGGTGCGGTCCATCTCGTCCAGCGTGTGCCAGAGTGTGCGGGTCGCGCGTTTGAGCACGCTGGTATAGGCCACGTCGAAGTCGTAACCTTCTTTTTTGAGCAATTGCCCGGCGGCGATGGCTTGTTGGACGCCGGTGGGTGTCAGGTCCACATCGACCCAGCCGGTGAAGCGGTTTTCCAGGTTCCAGGTTGATTCGCCGTGGCGGATGAGCACAAGTTTGTACATGGTTGAAGCAGTCGAGTGGGCGTTAAAAAAAAGCAGGGCCAAAGGAAAAATAGGGAGGAACAAGGTTTTCATGGGCCTGGGCCCGGCCTTGTTCACCCCCTGCATTCTAAAATCAGTGCTTAACTGCAAAACCCTGAAGGACTTAACGTGAAATTTCTCATCGACAACTGGATGCTGATCGGCATTGCGCTGGCATCCGGCGGCATGCTGCTGTGGCCCCTGATTTCCAGCGGGATGGCAGCCGGCTCACTCAGTGCCAGCGGGGCTGTGCAACTGATCAACCGCGAAAAAGCCGTGGTCATCGACGTCAGCGAAGCCGAGGAATTCGCCGCCGGCCATGTGACCGGTGCGAAAAACATTCCACTGGGCCAGCTCGAAGAAAAATTGCCTGGTGCCGTGAAAAACAAGGGTTTGCCGCTGATTCTGGTCTGCCCCACGGGTGCGCGGGCCAGCCGGGCGGTGGCGGTGGCCAAGAAACTTGGCTACGAGCAGGCCCAATGCCTGGGCGGCGGGCTGAAATCCTGGAAAGCCGCTAACCTTCCGCTTGAGAAGGCCTGAATCCTTAAGGCCGCGCGGCCAGCCTGAAACGGCTACCTGCCGCGCTTTTGCCTGTTGACCCGACCCGGAGAGATTGATTGATGCAAACCGTCAAGATGTACCTGACTGCCAGCTGCCCCTACTGCGTGCACGCCAAACAACTGCTCAAGCAGCGGGGGGTGACCGCCATTGAAGAAATCCGAGTCGACATGCAGCCGGACGAACGTCAGAAAATGATGGAAATCACCGGACGCCGGACCGTGCCGCAGATTTTTATTGGCGACACCCACGTCGGCGGCTGCGACGACCTGGTGGCGCTGGACGGCCGGGGCGGCTTGTTGCCCCTGTTGAGCGCCTGATTTTTCCGGGCAGTTCTTGCGCCAGCGCGCCTGGGACTGCTGAGATAATGCGCCCAGCCTGCTGTCCGCACAGCGGGTTTTATTTTTAAAGCAATTCGAAAGATTCACCATGGCCGAAGCCAACCTCGATCCAGTGTTCCAGATCCAGCGCGTCTACCTGAAAGACGTTTCGCTCGAGCAGCCCAATTCGCCTGAAATCCTGCTCAACCAGGAGCAGCCTGCGGTCGATATCCAGCTCGGCGTGGATGCCCAACCCATCACCGACGGCCTGTACGAAGTGAGCGTGACCGCCACCGTACACACCAAGATCGGCGACAAGACCGTGTTCATGGTCGAAGCCAAACAGGCCGGCATTTTTGAAGTCCGCAACATGCCCGAAGAGCAACTGAACGCGATCCTGGGCATTGCCTGCCCGCAAATCGTGTACCCCTATTTGCGCGGCAATGTGGCCGACGTGATCCAGCGCGGTGGTTTCCCTCCGGTCAACCTGGCCGAAATCAACTTCCAGGCCATGTTCGATCAGCAGCAAGCCGCTGCCGCATCGGCCGCACAGGAAGCCCCGCAAATCATCGTCTAAGGGCGGCTGAACCAGCCCCCGCATCGCCATGAAAATTGCCGTCATCGGCGCCGGGGCCTGGGGCACGGCGCTGGCCATCAGCGCTGCCGGTTCCGCCGGTGCTTCGGCCCCACGCCACCAAGTTACCTTGTGGGCGCGGGATGGCGCGCAACTGGCGGCGCTGCAGTCGCAGCGGGTCAATACACGTTATTTGCCTGGCATCGCGCTGCCCGACACCTTGCTGTTGGCCGGTGGCTCCGAGGCTTCGCTGGACGCTGTACTGCACGGTCAGGACCTGATCGTGATCGCCACACCGATTGCCGCCTTGCGCGGCATGTTGTTGCGCCTGCAGCAGGTGCGGGTGCCGGTCGCCTGGCTTTGCAAGGGTTTTGAAGCCCCGGTTGCCGATGTGGCTTCAATTTTCAAGCCTTTTGGGCTGCTAGCCCACGAAATACGGGCGCAAGTAGCTATCAATTTAAGAGCGGGCGCGCTCAGCGGCCCGAGTTTTGCACAAGAGGTAGCGCGCGGCCAGCCGACCGCGCTGGTGGCCGCCAGCGAACATGCCGAAGTGCGCGACGCACTGGTGGCGGCGTTTCACGGCCCGACGCTGCGCATTTATGCCAACGACGACATCATTGGTGTGGAGGTCGGCGGCGCGGTCAAAAACGTGCTGGCGATTGCCACCGGCCTGTGCGACGGCCTGAACCTGGGGCTGAACGCCCGCGCCGCTTTAATCACGCGCGGCCTGACCGAAATCACCCGTTTGGGGCTGGCCCTGGGCGCGCGTTTTGACACCTTCACCGGCCTGTCGGGTCTGGGCGATCTGGTGTTGACCGCCACCGGCGACCTGAGCCGCAACCGCAAAGTGGGTTTGCTGCTGGCGCAAGGTCAGTCCCTGCAGCAGGCGGTGCAATCGCTGGGCCATGTGGCCGAAGGTGTGTATTGCGCCCGCACCGTGGTGCAACGCGCCGCCGGCCTGGGTGTGGACATGCCGATCTCCCGCGGCGTGGTGGCCTTGCTGGATGGCCAGATGCAGCCGGCTGAGGCGGTGGCGGCGTTGATGGGGCGCGACCCGACGGCCGAGTTGGCCTGACATGGACTGGCCGCGCTGGTCGCTGCTAAACCGATAGCTTCTCGCGCCTGTCTCCCTGGCTGAAACGGGTGGGCGTCATCATTTGGAACACGGCGCACCGGGTTTCTTGAGTTCCACGATCAAGACATGGGTAGGCGTTTGGCCGATGTTTTCACCGATGTGGGTCTGCTCCTCGGACCACATGACGTCTCCCTCCTTGAACTCGCGCCTAAGCACTTTCCCGTCCGGCAAGGTCAAGGTTCGTCTGAATGAACTCAGCGCATACAGGACAAAGGGCGGGTGTTTGTGCTGATGTGTCTTTTCGCCGGGACTGTCGCGGTAGTCGAGAACCCTGACGCAATCGTTTTCCAGAATGATCTTGTATTTGTCTCCATCGGTTTGCGTCGCGTCTTGCGGGAACGCGGAAGTTGCGAACAGGGCAGATACAGGGAGAATCAGGTTTCGTAACATGACGAGCGCTCCTTGAAGGCCGAGGCGTCTACCGGGACCGCGATTGCCAGCCTCGACGAGTGACAAACGGCATCGAAGTGCCACCCTGGGAGGTGCAAACTTCTGATCAAGTTAGCTGCAAGGGCAAATCATGGCCATTATCACCACAGGGATTGCTCCCGCCAAGAACGTTTGGGTCATACATTCGCTATATTTTTGATAGCTGTTAACGCCCATCCCTTTTGGCCTGGAGTTCGATTGGATGCATGAACACACGACGGACCGGCAGATTTTGAGGGTCTTGCGCAATTCATTGTCTCCAAAATCGCCCAGGTGTTTTTTCAGCACCGCGAAGGACGGGGCTGTGAAACTTTGCTGGCTCAGGACATGGCGCGCGGTTTCTTCGACCATGAATCCCGTTTTGCAGGGCTGCGGCAAAGCCAGGAGCGGGTGCTTGAACGGCTGCTTCACGGCAGACCTGAGCAGCCCTCCGACCCGCGTGCCCAGCAGGGTGAACCGAGGGGTCCAAAGCTTGGGGTTCATGGTGGCTGGATTGTGCCGAATCGTGCTGCGGGCGGAGCGTCGCCTTGGCCTTCTACGGCGCAGAATGTTTTGACCCCGCGGCCAATTCTGGTTAACCTGAGTCATCTCGTCAGACCGACGGTTGGCACCGCGTCTGGCCCTTACTCACACCACTTGGGAACACTCCATGGAAAACACTGGCAAAGACAAATTGATCACCGATATGAAAGTGGTTCTCTCCGACGTGGATGACTTGCTGAAGTCGGCGGCTGCCGCCACCGGCGATACCGCCGCGGCCCTGCGTGAAAAAGCCGCTGGCAAGCTCAAGCTGGCCACGGAAAAACTGTCCGGGCTGCAGGAGGCCGCGCGTATCAAGGGCAAGGAGGCGGCCAGGCTCACCGACGACTATGTCCACGCCAACCCCTGGAAGGCCGTGGGCATTGCGGCCGCAGCTGGCTTTCTGATTGGCCTGCTGGTCAACCGCAAATAATGGCGAAAACCACAGGGCAAACCGGTTTGCCGCGTTTCGGGGTGAGCGCTCCATGACGGCACACCGGACCGATTCCGGCCATCCCGCCGGCGCCCACCCGCCGGCGCGCCTGTTTGCGTCGCTGCGCCAGCTGGCCATCACGGCGCTGGGCATGGCGCACACCCGTCTGGCCCTGGCCGGTGTGGAGCTGGAGGAAGAGCTGCAGCGGCTGACCGGCGTGCTGCTGAGCATGCTGGGCCTGCTGGTGTTTGGCCTGGTGGGTGTGCTGATGATCACGCTGCTGGTGGTGCTGGCGGTGGATGCCACGCAGCGCGTGACGGCGCTGGCGATCATTGCGGCGACTTACCTCGGTCTGGCCGCCTGGTTCTGGTGGCGCATCCAGCGTGTGCTCAACACGCGACCGCCCTTCCTGCAGGCCACGCTGGCTGAAATGGCGAAAGACCGCGAGGCCTTGCAAACTGCCTTGGACCCTGAGGCGCAGCGCGAAGCGGGTGGGCACCATGAGTGACGCAAGCACCCAGCGCGCCCTGCGCAAGCAACTGTTGCTGATGCGCGCGGCGACGGAACGCGCCGAGATGAGCGGCGCCTTTGGCACGGCGCGGCAGTCGCTCAGCTTCCTGAAAAGTGGCGTGCCCAACCTGGCCTTGAGCAAGGGTTTGCCGCTGGCCATGGGGCTGTTCAAACGTGCCCAGTTGTTCAGTCCGGTGTTGTCGCTGGCTTTTTCCAGTGTGCGGGGCCGGCCCCTGCTGCGCAACCTGATGCTGGGGGCGGGTTCGGCCCTGCTGGCCTGGAAGGGTTACCAGTGGCTCACGGGCCAGCAGGCGGAACCACCGGCCGACGCTGATTAAGCGCTGGCGCCGTAGATTCAGATTTCCAGGTTGTCGATCAGGCGGGTGTTACCCAGCCTGGCGGCGCCCAAAACCACCAGCGCTTCCGACGCGCTGGCGCTGTTTGGTGCCAGCAGGTCGGCGCGGCGACGTACGCTCAGGTAGTCGGGCTGCCAGCCACGTGCCGCCAGGGCCTGCATGGCCAAAGCTTCGAGGTCGGCCGCGTTGGCCACACCGGTGGACCGCACCGCGTCGCCCAGGCCTTTGAGGGCTTTGGACAGCTGCACGGCTTCGGTACGTTCTTCAGGCGAAAGGTAACCGTTGCGCGAGGACAGCGCCAGGCCGTCGGTCGCCCTCAGGGTTTCGCCGGCAACAATCTCGATCGGCATGGCAAACTGCTGCACCATGCGCCGGATGATCATCACCTGCTGGTAGTCTTTTTTTCCGAACACCGCGACACCGCCAGTCTTGCCAGCGTAGACGCAGGAAAACAGCTTCATCACCACGGTGCTGACACCGACGAAAAAGCCGGGGCGGAAATGCCCTTCCAGGATGTCGGCCAGTTCAGCCGGTGGATGCACCTTGTAGGTTTGCGGCTCGGGGTACAGGTCGGTTTCCCGCGGTGCAAACAACACATCGCAGCCGGCGGCCTCCAGCTTTTCGCAGTCGGCGTCCCAGGTGCGCGGGTAGGTGTCGAAATCTTCGTGCGGCGCGAACTGCAGGCGGTTCACAAAAATGCTGGCCACGGTCACGTCGCCCAGCGGCTTGGCCTGCTTGACCAGCGCGATGTGACCATCGTGCAGATTGCCCATGGTGGCCACAAAGGCCGGGCGCTGAAAAGGTGCCAGTTGGGCGCGCAGGTCGGCGATGGTGTGAACGATTTTCATGGCGTGTATGGAAGGAGGGGCTCAAGCTGAAGGAGCGAACTATAAATGACTAGCGTGGGAGCGGATGTTTTTCCGCCGGGCCGCCCCAAGGAAAAATGCGCCTCCTCGGGGGGCAGCAAACCACACGGAGTGGGGCGCGTGGGGGCCTTATTTCACCAGGCGTGCAATGTATCGACTGGAAACCGGCCCTCTTTGACCGCGTCCACATAAGCTTGCATCGCACCCCGCACACTGCCGGCATCGTTCATGAAATTGTGCACAAATTTTGGCATCTTGCCCAGGTTCATGCCCAGCATGTCGTGCAAGACCAGCACCTGGCCAGCGGTTCCCACGCCAGCGCCTATGCCTATGGTGGCGCAATGGTTCAGCTCGGTCGTCAGCGCCGCCGACAAGGCGGCCGGCACCATCTCCAGCACCAGCATGGCCGCGCCGGCCTGCTGCAGCGCCAGCGCCTGGTTTTTCAGCGTGGCGGCGGCTTCGTCGGATTTGCCCTGCACGCGGTAACCGCCCAGGGCGTGTACGGTTTGTGGCGTCAGGCCCAGATGGGCGCAGACCGGAATGCCGCGTTCCACCAAAAAATGCACGGTGTCCGTTGTCCAGCCGCCGCCTTCGAGCTTGACCATATGGGCACCCGCCTGCATCAGCACCACGGCGCTGCGCAGGGCTTGTTCTTTGGACTCGTGGTAGCTGCCAAAGGGCAGGTCGCTGACCAACCAGGCCG
Source organism: Polaromonas potterensis (assembly GCF_033446725.1). Classification (NCBI taxonomy): domain Bacteria; kingdom Pseudomonadati; phylum Pseudomonadota; class Betaproteobacteria; order Burkholderiales; family Comamonadaceae; genus Polaromonas; species Polaromonas potterensis. The sequence continues at coordinate 104,851 of NZ_JAWQLX010000008.1, forward strand.
TGGCTTGGGCGCGGCGCAGGCCGCGGGCCACACAGTCGGTGTGATGCAGCATGGTCTCCAGCGTCACGCCCACGGTGCTGGTCAGGCCCTGGCAGACCATGCCCAACGAGTCGCCGACCAGAATACATTCCACGCCGGCCGCATCGGCTACCGCCGCAAAGGTGGCGTCGTAAGCGGTGAGCATGGTGATTTTTTCGCCCTGCGCATGCATCTCGCGCAGACGCGGCAGGCTGATGGGTTTGCGCGCAGCCGGTGACGGCGCGGCGGGCAGGGTGCCATAAGGGCTGGCGGCCGGCGGGTTGACGGGTTTCGGGTTCATGCTTGTGCCTCCGGTGCCGAACGTGTCATGCCGAGCCGATCAAGCAGCGCCACGTCGGCGTCCGTGTCGGGGTTGCCCGTGACCAGCAGTTTGTCGCCATAAAAGATTGAATTGGCGCCGGCCAGAAAACACGGCCTGTACCGCATCGCCCATTTGCTGGCGGCCAGCCGACAGGCGCACCCGCGCCGTCGGCATGGTGATGCGCGCCACGGCAATGGTGCGCACAAATTCAAACGGGTCCAGGTCGGCCTGGTCGGCCAGCGGCGTGCCCTCGACCTTGACCAGGTTGTTGATGGGCACGGACTCCGGGTGGGGCGTGAGGTTGGCCAACTCGGCCACCAGGCCGGCGCGCTGGCGCCGGGTTTCGCCCAGGCCGACAATGCCGCCGCAACAGACCTTGACGCCGACGTTGCGCACGCGCGCCAGCGTGTCGAGACGGTCCTGGTAGTCGCGCGTGCTGATGATGTTGCCGTAGAAGTCGGGCGCGCTGTCCAGGTTGTGGTTGTAGTAGTCCAGTCCGGCCTGTTGCAGGGTCTGCGCGTGGTGGTCTTCCAGCATGCCTAACGTGGCGCAGGCTTCCAGGCCCAGGCTTTTGACGGTGCGGATCAGCTCGGCGACCTTCTCGACGTCGCGGTCCTTGGGCGAACGCCAGGCTGCACCCATGCAAAAACGCGTCGCGCCCGCATCCTTGGCGCGCTGGGCGGCGACCAGCACCTCGGCCGGCTCCATCAGCTTGCTGGCCTCCACGCCGGTGTCGTAGCGCGCCGCCTGCGGGCAGTAGCCGCAATCCTCGGCGCAGCCGCCGGTCTTGATGGACAGCAGGGTGGCGAACTCGACGCGTGTGGGATCGAAGTTGTCGCGGTGCACGGTCTGCGCGCGGTGCATCAGCTCGGGGAAGGGCAGGTTGAACAGCGCTTCGATGGCCTCCACGCTCCATTTTGAAGCGGCTTGTGGCTGGGTGGGCGCGGCCTGGCGTGGGCGGTGCAGGGTGACGGGTTGTTCAAATACGCTGGACATGGCTTTCATTCTTGAGGTGGGACAGATGCGACATCTGTGGTCTGCCGGAATGGCACAGCCGGCTCACAGGCCTTGGACTGCAATCGTGGAGCGTTCTTCCTTGATGCGGTTGGCCTCATCGACAAACACCAGCTTGGGCTGGAAGCCCGCCACCTGGTCGGCCGATAACTGGCCAAAGGCCGCAATGATGACGAGGTCACCCACCGAGGCCTGGCGGGCCGCCGAACCGTTGATGGAAATGGTGCCGCTGCCGCGCTGGGCACGGATGACGTAGGTCACAAAACGTGCGCCGTTGTTGATGTTCCAGATGTGGATTTGTTCAAACTCGGCAATGCCGGAAGCTTCCAGCAGGTCGTCGTCGATGGCGCAGGAGCCTTCGTAGTGCAGCTCGCACTGGGTCACGGTGGCGCGGTGGATTTTTCCGGCGAGAAGGGTGCGTTGCATGGTGTCCTGAAGAGTCAAGAGGTCAGAGAAAGGGTCGATTTTGGCAGCAGCGGCGCCAGGCTTGGCGGCAGCGTTCTGCCACGCTGGATGGCTTGCTGCAATTGTGCAATCGCGGTTTCGGGCGATGCTGCTGCCGTGATGGCGCTGATCACGGCCACACCGGCAACGCCGCATCGCGCGGCTTCTTCGGTGCGTGTCACGTCCATGCCGGCGATGCCGACCACGGGTGTTGGCAGCAGTGTCCGCCAGTAAGCCAGGTTGCCGTTGCCTTGGGGAATCCAGGGCATGTCTTTGGCAAAGGTCGGATGGATCGGGCCGCAGGCGATATAACTGGGCTGCAGCGCCCAGGCGCGGCAGACTTCCCAATAGGCATGGGTGCTGATGCCCAGTCGCAGCCCGGCAGCATGGATGGCGGCCAGGTCGGCGATGTGCAGGTCTTCCTGCCCCAGGTGGAGGCCGTAAGCGCCTTCTTCGATCGCGAGTTGCCAGTGGTCGTTGATAAACAACTGCGCGCCGGCGGCGGTGGCGGCGCGAATGCTCTGGCGGATCTGCGCGCGCACAAAGTCGCGGTGTTCCGGCGCCTCGGCGTCCTTGATTCGCAACTGCACGGTGCGCACGCCGGCGGCGACCACACGTTCAATCCAGTCGGCACTGTCGACCACGGCGTACAGGCCCAGGTCGACATCGCTGAGCGCTGCAAAGCTACGGACCGTTGTGGGCACTGGCAGGCTGAAGTCCGGCAAGTTTCGGCTGTGTTGGGCAAAGTCGGGGCGGGGCAGGGCCGTCCCTTGGCTCAAGGCATCACTTCTCGCCATGCAGGCCAGGATGATGGCCTCCATGGCGACAAAACCGCACGCCAGCGCTTGGGCTGCGGTATCGGCGAACACATTGTTCGCATCGGGGTGGGCGGGCGCTTCGGCAGACGTGGCGGACCGGCTCAACCAGCCGCTGGCCTGCGGCGTGTCGGCATAGTCGGCCTCGTCGCCGGTGATCACAACGGCCTCGCATGCTGAGGCGCGCAAGCTGGCTGCGGCTTGTGCTATGGCTTCTGGGTTGTCCAGCGCCGGCAGGCCCAACAGCGTGGCCGCTTCGCTGCGACTCAGGCAGAGCAGGGCGGGCCGTCGGGCTTGCCCATGGCCGGACTGCTGCAACAGTTGCTTCAGTTCCCTTGCGTTGTCGGCAAAGGTCCAGACCTGGGGTGTAGGGACGGCGCTCACAGGATGAAGGGCCGGCCCGTCACCGGTGTGGAGGCAACCGCCATGTCCTGCTGCGCCATGATGCCGGCCTCGTAAGCCAGTCGCCCGGACTCGATGCCGAGTTTGAAAGCACGCGCCATCTGTACCGGGTCGCGCGCATGGGCCACGGCCGAGTTGAGCAGCACCGCGTCATAACCGAGTTCCATGGCCTGCACCGCGTCGGCCGGGGAGCCGATGCCGGCGTCCACAATCAGCGGCACGTCGGGCAGGCGCGCGCGCAGGGTGCGCAGCGCATACGGGTTGACCAGCCCCTGGCCGGAACCTATGGGTGCGCCCCAGGGCATGAGGATGCGGCAACCGGCGTCCAGCAGGCGCTGGCAGCTGACCAGGTCGTCGGTGCAATAAGGAAACACTTCGAAGCCGTCGCGCACCAGCTCGGCGGCTGCGGTGACCAGCTCAAAAGGGTCGGGCTGCAAGGTGTGTTCGTCACCAACCACTTCGAGCTTGATCCAGTTCGTGCCGAACAACTCGCGAGCCATCTGCGAGAGTGTGATGGCTTCCCGTGCGCTGCGGCAGCCGGCGGTGTTGGGCAGCAGGCGGGCACCGCTGTCGCGGATCAGTTTGTAAAAATCGTTCTGGGTGCCGCCGCCCGCAGCCAACTGGCGCTTGAGTCCCACGGTGACGACCTCGGCGCCCGAGGCCGCAATCGCTTGCTGCAAGGCTAAGGGCGAGGGGTAGCTGGCGGTGCCGAGAAAAAAGCGGCTGCCCAGCTCGACGCCTGCGATGTGAAAAGTCATGTTACTACTAGCCTCCCGTGATGGCCTGGAACGTGAAAACGGCATCGCCTTCCGTCAGTGGTGTGGATGCACGCGCATCGCGCGCAACGAATTCGCCGTTGACGGCGCTGGCGAAGGACTGCGCGGGCTGGCCGCTGGCCGCCAGTGCGTCGGCCAGCGTGCTGCCTGCCGGGACTTGCCGGGCTTCGCCGTTGAGTGTGATGTTGATAGGGTTCATGCCAGATTGTTGAGCGTTTCTTCGACCAGGGCGGGCGCAATCAGCCAGCCGTGCCTGAACAGGCCGTTGATGCGGACCAGCCCAGCGCTTTGTTCGACGCGCGGCAGATTATCGGGCAGAGCGGGGCGCAGGTTGGTTTCCGTGTGAACAATCCGTGCTTCGGCCAGCTCGGGAACAATGCTGTGTGCGGCCGCCAGCAACTCCACCATGCTGCGCAGCGAGATCGGCGAGCGGTCTTCGCTTTCGATTTCGCTGGCGCCGACCACAATGTGCCCGCCCTCGCGTGGTACCAGGTAGACCCGGTGCCGCGGGTGCAGCAGGCGCACCGGCCGCCGCAGCACCACGTCAGGTGCATGCAGCCAGATGATTTCGCCGCGCACGCCTCGCACCTCCGGCGTGAACCCCGGGTCCTGTTCGCTGCGGGCTGGTTCAGGCCGCGCGCCGGTGCCGCGTACGTCGAACACACAGTCGAAGCGGTGTAGGCCTTGCGGCGTGTGGATTTCGCCGGCCTGCAGCCGACTCACCGTCACGCCCCAATGCCAGCGTGCGCCCGCGGCGCTGGCCGCGTGGGCCAGGGCCGCCATGGCCTGCACGGTGTGGATTTGTCCTTCGTGCGGCAACAACCAGGCATGGGCTGCGCCGTGTAGCGCGGGTTCGAGTTCGCGCAACGCCGCGGCGTCCAGCGCCTGCGGCGTGTGACCGGCTGGCGCCTTGTGCTGCAGCAGGTCCACCACGCGGCGGGCTGCGCCTTCGTCGCCGCGGTGGGCGACCAGCAGGCTGCCGCGCTGATGCAACTCGACCGGTTGGCCCAGGGCCGCCACGATGTCCGGCCACAAGGCCAGCGAGCGCAAGCCCAGTGCAAAAACATGGGCGTCGGCCGACTCCAGTTCGGCCGTGGGGCTGAGCATGCCGGCGGCGGTCCAGCCGGCGGCGCGCGGTGCGGCACCCGGACCGGCGGGGGGGGCCTGCGGGCCGGACGCGGGGTCGAAAACCTCGACCGAATGGCCGGCCCTGGCCAGCTCGAAAGCCAGCAGCCGTCCGAGCAGGCCTGCGCCTGCGATGCCGATGTGCATGGTGATGTTCGCCCTTTTCATCGCGGGTTCAAAGTTTCTGGATGGGGATGTACATTTCGCTGCCGCCTTCGCGGAACTCGGCCGATTTTGCCTGCATTCCCTGCGCCAGTGCCGCGGCCTCTCCAATGCCCTGCTGCGCCGCAAACTCGCGCACTTCCTGGCTGATTTTCATCGAGCAGAATTTGGGCCCACACATGGAGCAGAAATGCGCGACCTTGCTGACTTCCTTGGGCAAGGTTTCATCGTGAAACTCGCGCGCGGTGTCCGGGTCCAGCGACAGGTTGAACTGGTCGTGCCAGCGAAACTCAAAGCGCGCCTTGGACAAGGCTTCGTCACGCGCCCGCGAGGCCGGGTGCCCCTTGGCCACGTCGGCCGCGTGCGCCGCGATCTTGTAGGCAATGATGCCCTGCTTGACGTCGTTCCGGTCTGGCAGACCCAGGTGTTCCTTGGGCGTGACGTAACACAACATGGCGGTGCCGAACCAGCCTATCATCGCCGCGCCAATCGCGCTGGAGATGTGGTCGTAGCCCGGCGCAATGTCGATGGTCAGCGGGCCCAGCGTGTAAAAAGGCGCTTCGTGGCAATGTTTGAGCTGCTCGTCCATGTTGGCCTGGATCATGTGCATGGGCACATGGCCGGGGCCTTCGATCATGGTTTGCACATCGTGTTTCCAGGCGATCTGGGTCAACTCGCCCAGGGTGCGCAACTCGGCAAACTGGGCTTCGTCGTTGGCGTCGGCGCCCGAACCGGGACGCAGGCCATCACCCAACGAAAAACTCACGTCATAACTTTTCATGATCTCGCAAATCTCTTCGAAGTGCGTGTACAGAAAGTTTTCCTTGTGGTGGGAAATACACCACTTGGCCAGGATGGCGCCGCCACGCGAAACAATGCCGGTGCGGCGTTTGGCCGTCATGGGGATAAAAGGCAAACGCACGCCGGCGTGGATGGTGAAGTAGTCCACGCCTTGTTCGGCCTGCTCGATCAAGGTGTCGCGGTAAATCTCCCACGTCAGTTCTTCGGCAATGCCGCCTACCTTTTCCAGCGCCTGGTAAATCGGCACCGTGCCTATGGGCACCGGCGAGTTGCGGATGATCCAGTCGCGTGTGGTGTGGATATTTTTGCCGGTCGACAAATCCATCACATTGTCGGCGCCCCAGCGAATCGCCCAGACCAGCTTTTCCACTTCCTCTTCAATGCTGGACGTGACCGCCGAGTTGCCAATGTTGGCGTTGATCTTCACCAGGAAGTTGCGGCCAATGATCATGGGTTCGACTTCGGGGTGGTTGATATTGGCCGGGATGATGGCGCGGCCCCGCGCGACTTCGTCACGCACAAACTCAGGCGTCACAAATGCGGGTAGTTGCGCGCCCATGGGGTTGCCGCGCACGCGGCTGGCCCGTTCGGTGTCATCCAGGTACTCGGCCATCCACGCGCGTTTGGTGTTTTCACGCAGCGCGATGTATTCCATCTCGGGGGTGATGATGCCGCGGCGCGCGTAATGCATCTGGCTGACGTTGGCGCCGACCTTGGCGCGGCGCGGTGTGCGTTGCAGACCGGCAGCCTGGGCACGCAGGGCGGCGATGCGTTGGGCTTCGGGGTCGTGCGGGTCGGTGCGGTCTTCCCGACGCGTGCCATCGTCAACGGCCTGGGCCGTGCGGCCGATGTAAATTTCTGTGTCGCCGCGTGCGGCAATCCAGGGTGCGCGCAAGGCCTGGAGCCCACGGCGCACGTCGATGTCGGCGGCTGGATCGGTGTAGGGCCCGGAGGTGTCGTAAAGCGTGGCGGATTCCCCGTTGCTCAGGCTGACTTCGCGCATGGGCACACGCAGGTCGGGGTGGCGCTGACCGGGCAGGTAAATCTTGCGTGACGCGGGAAAAGGCTCACGTGTCAGGGACAGCAACTGGGCGAATTGATCAGGCGCATTCATCGGGGCATCCTTGTGGTGTGTTGAAACACAAAATGCTCCGAAGGTGTGGCCAAAACCAGCCGGGTGGTTTTGATCGTTGACGGGCAAGCGGAGGTCCGCTGGCTGTCAGCTCTTCTTACGTCGGTACGAACCGATTCAAGTTCACGGGTTTGGCCTGGCCATCTCAGCGGCTCGACCACAATGGTCGGGCAGCACCCCGGAGCCGTTCCATTCTAGTACAGGCGCTCTCGGTGCTCAAACCCCTTTTGTGATCGTGCTGATAGCGTGCCAACCAAAATAGGGGCTGCGAAGCCGCTATGCTTGCCGCCAAGATTTCCTTCCAGCGATGAACCCATGAATGCCTTGTTTGATTTTTCCACCGCCAGTGTTGCTGTCCTTGCACTGGCCGATGTTGAGCGTGCGCTGACCGAAGACCTGGGGTCCGGCGACCTGACCGCCGGTCTGATTGATCCCGCGCGGCGCAGCCACGCCCGCGTGCTGGCGCGGGAGGCCGCGGTGATTTGCGGCCTGCCCTGGGTGGAGGCCACCCTGCAGCGGCTGGACCCGCAGGCCGAACTGATCTGGCATGTGCGTGATGGCCAGCGCTGCGAGGCCAACCAGGTCGTCCTGGAGATCAAGGGCTTGTCCCGCGCACTGCTGAGTGCCGAGCGGACTTTGCTCAATTTTTTACAACTGCTCAGCGCCGTGGCCACACAAACGGCGGTGTACGTGCAGACCGTGCAAGCGGTGCCGGGAAACCGAGCCAGCATTGTGGACACCCGCAAAACCCTGCCCGGCCTGCGGCTGGCGCAGAAATACGCCGTGCGTTGCGGCGGTGGGGTCAATCACCGCATCGGCCTGTACGACGCGGTGTTGATCAAGGAAAACCATATTGCAGCGGCCGGCGGTATCAGCGCCGTGTTGCAACGCACCGCCGAGGTGGCGGGCCGCGCGGCGTTTGTTGAGATCGAGGTGGAGACCCTGGTCCAGTTGCGGGAAGCCCTGGAGGCCGGCGCCCGCATGATTCTGCTGGACAACATGGCCCTGGCCCAGTTGCGTGAGGCGGTGCAGATCACGGCAGGGCGGGCGATTCTGGAAGTTTCGGGTGGTGTGAGCCTGGACACCGTGGCCGGTTTTGCCGCCACCGGGGTGGACCGCATCTCGATCGGGGCTTTGACCAAAGACATCAAGGCGATTGATTTTTCCATGCGTTTTGCGCAACTGTGAGTCCCGGCATGACTGACGTACAAAACCCTGTTCATCCCCTGATCCGCATCGACTACGAACAACCCGCGTGCCCGACGCGTCACGCCTGGGCGCGTGTGCCGGTGGAGCCAGCACCCGATGAACGCGCGGCCCTGAAAGACCAGATTCGCCGCCTGCTCAAAGAGCGCAACGCGGTCATGGTGTCGCACTATTACGTACACCCGGACCTGCAGGACCTGGCCGAAGAAACCGGCGGCCTGGTCAGTGACTCGCTGGAGATGGCGCGTTTTGGCCGGGACCATGCAGCGAGCACGCTGGTGGTGTCGGGCGTGCGTTTTATGGGCGAGACCGCCAAAATTCTCTCGCCCGAAAAAACCGTGTTGATGCCCGACCTGGAGGCGACTTGTTCGCTGGACTTGGGGTGCCCGGTGGACGCGTTCAGCGCGTTTTGTGATGCCCACCCGGACCGCACCGTGGTGGTCTACGCCAACACCAGCGCCGCGGTGAAAGCGCGCGCCGACTGGCTGGTGACCTCGAGCTGCGCACTGGACATTGTGCGGGCGCTGAAAGAGCAGGGCCAGAAAATTCTCTGGGCGCCCGACAAACACCTGGGCGGCTACATCCAGCGCGAAACCGGCGCCGATATGTTGATGTGGAACGGCAGTTGTATCGTGCACGACGAATTCAAGGCCTTCGAGCTGGAGGTGCTCAAAAAAGAACACCCGAAGGCCAGGGTGCTGGTACACCCCGAATCGCCCGCCGATGTGATCGCGCTGGCCGATGCCGTGGGGTCGACCTCGGCCATCCTGAAGGCTGCGCACGAGATGGACGCACCGGAGTTCATCGTTGCGACCGACAGCGGCATGATGCACAAACTGCGCACGCTGAACCCTGGAAAAATTTTCATCGAAGCGCCAACGGCCGGCGAAAGTGCCACCTGCAAAAGCTGCGCACATTGCCCCTGGATGGCGATGAACGGGCTGGCTGGCGTGGCGCAGGCACTGCAGACCTTGAACCCGGAGGTGCATGTGGACCCGGCGCTGGGCCTGCGGGCACGTTTGCCGATAGACCGCATGCTGGCGTTTACCGCGGCGTTGAAAGCGGGGCAGCCTGCGGGGGGGCTGGTTCCGAGGATGGGGGCGGCTTAGCCGCTTCACGCGGCATTGGCGGTTTGCGGTTGGCCGCCGGGCGCATTCGTGGCGCCCGCCTCCAAGCCTTCACAGGCCCCGCGAGGCAAAAGATAGCGAGGTAGCCGCCGGGCCGAGACCCGGCAGGCTCAAATCGCACTGCGGAATCAGCTCAAGGACTCAATCAGGTCAACGTATTGCTGCATCGCCTCTTCCGACGAGGTGCCCTTCAGGCCGTTCCAGGCGTCCCACTTGGCGCGGGCCACCATGTCGCCAAAACCCGGTTTTTTGTCGGCGTTGTCGCCGGCGCTGCCCTGCTTGTAGAGGGCATAAATTTTCAGCAAAGTGGCGTTGTCGGGCCGCTCGCTGAGGTTTTTGGAATCGGCCATGGCTTTATCGAAGGCGGCTTTGAGATCTGACATGAAGAGGCTCCGTTTCTGGAAGGGGTCACCAAAGAGGTGCTTGGGGTAACTGCCCGGTATCTTAGCCATCTCCTTACCTGCAAAATAGAGAGATCACCCCCACGCTTGTCACTGGGTGTACTGCGCTGTCCCCGAGGGGGTTCATTTTTCTTGGGGCGGCCCTGCGAAAAATGGCCACTTCGTACCTTTCAATGACGTTGGAGTTTTTATGGTCACACGCGTATCGGCCCAGGCCGCAGGCAAAAAAGTCGCGCAGAACGTGCAAAAAAACGTGACACGTGCCGTATCCGGGACCCTGGGCTTGTCCGGCGAACGCATGAGCAAGGTGGACACCGCCTGGCTGCGCATGGACACCGCGTCCAACCTGATGATGATTGTTGGCGTCTGGTCGCTGCAGCCCGGCGTGAGCCACGCGGCCGTGTGTGAACGCCTCGAAAACAGCTTGCTCAAATACGCGCGTTTCAAGCAGCGTGTGATCGAAGACGCCGCCGGCGCCACCTGGGTGGACGACCGCTACTTTGACCTGAAAAACCACGTCATCGCGGAAAAACTGCCCAAGGTGGCCAAAGGCCGGGAGCAGGAAGCGTTGCAGGACCGCGTCGCCGAACTGGCGATGCAGCCGCTGGACCGCAAACGCCCGCTCTGGCAAATCCATCTGGTCGAGGATTACACCGGGCCGGACGGTATCAAGGGCAGCGCCATGATTGTGCGCATCCACCATTGCATCGCCGACGGCATTGCGCTGATTTCGGTGACCATGTCCCTGGTGGACGGCGGGCTGCCGCCGCCTGAACGCAGAAGAAAAGAAGCGAGCAGCGGCGGTGCCGAGGACTGGATCGCCGACACGCTGCTCAAGCCCTTCACCGACCTGACGGTCAAGGCCCTGGGCGCCGCCGGCGAGGGTGCCGTCAAGTCCCTGAACCTGCTGAGCGATCCGCACAAAGGCATGGCGGGCTCGCTGGACATGGCCAAGGTGATGTTGCAGGTGCTGAAAGACGGCGCGGCGCTGGCGCTGATGCCGGACGACTCCAAAACGCGGCTCAAGGGCAAACCCGGTAAAACCAAAAAAGTTGCCTGGTGCCAGCCGATCCCGCTGGACGAGGTCAAGGCCGTGGGCAAGGCGCTGAACTGCTCGATCAACGATGTGTTGCTCAGTTGTGTGGCCGGCGCCATCGGCGAATACCTCAAATCCCATGGCGATGACGTCCAGGGCCAGGAGATCCGCGCCATGGTGCCGGTCAACCTGCGGCCCATGGAGCAGGCTTACAAGCTGGGCAACCGTTTTGGCCTGGTACCGCTGGTGTTGCCGATTGGTGTCGACAACCCGATTGAGCGTGTTTATGAAGTGCGCCGCCGCATGGCCGCGCTCAAAGGCAGCTACCAGCCACTGCTGGCCTTCAGCCTGCTGGCGATTGCCGGCTTGCTGATCAAGCCGGCGCAGGACGCCATGCTCAATCTGTTCTCCAAAAAAACCACGGCCGTGATGACCAACGTGCCGGGCCCGCGCGAAAAACTCAAGTTCTGCGGCGCCACCCTGGAGCAAAGCATGTTCTGGGTGCCGCAGTCTGGCGATGTCGGGCTGGGGGTGTCGATTCTGAGTTACGGCGGTGGTGTGCAGTTTGGCGTGATCACCGACAGCACCTTGTGTCCCGATCCGCAACGCATCATTGATGAGTTTGTGCCGGAGTTTGCCAAACTGTCTATCGTGACCTTGATGTTGCCTTGGGGCGAATAAAGGCAAATCCTTAAGCTTTTTAGGGCTCTAGCCCTTATCCTTCGGGCGCCAGCAGCTATTGAATTTATAGCGTTCTTCTCGTTTCAGACGGGTTTCTTCAACGTCTTCTTTGATTCTGCTGTTTGTTGTTTGCCTGCAGGCCGGGGTTGCCCGGCGGCAACTCACTTTCTTTTGCTTCGCTGTATGGACCGTGCACATGGTGGACGGTCCATACACTTCGCCAAAAGAAAGTAAGCAAAGAAAAGGCGACCCCGCTGTCTGCGTCCCTGCGCTGCGCTACGGGGCAACCTGCGGTGCTTGTATGGTGGAGGTGCTGGGGCAAAGGGACACTGTGGTGCATCGGCTGCAAAGAGACTGCGATTCATGCACGCGAGCGCAGCACACGCGGCCAAATGAAGTCCCCCTCCATCGCCCAGCGGGGCGAGGGAGGGGTTAGGGGTGGGAGTGGGGAGTCAGTCCTACTGCCAGCGGCAAACTGCAAACGCAGCGTGATGCCGGAAACGGACCCGAGAAATCCTCAATCCGCCTTGATCCCCGACACCTTGATGATGCGGCCCCACATGCCGCGTTCATCGCTGGCCAGTTTGGCCAGTTCCGTGCCGTTCAGAAACACGGCCTTGGCGCCTTGTTCTTCGGCGCGTTTACGGAACTGCTCGGACTCCACCACCTGTTTGATGGCGGCGGTAACCCGGGCCAATGTTTCGCTGGGGATGCCGTTCGGGCCATACACCGCAAACCAGGAGGACGCGACCAGGGGCACACCTTGTTCTGTGGCGGTGGGGACATCGGGCTGGGCCGCCAGGCGCGTGCGGCCTGTCACCATCAGCGCCCGGAGTTTGCCGGAGCGGATATGCGGCAACAGGGGCGGCGGTGTGGTGATGGTGAAGTCCACCGTGCCGCTGAGCAAGTCGGTCAGCGCCTGACCGGTGCCGCGGTACGGAATATGGGTCATGTAGGTCTTGGTCAGGTCCTTGAGCAATTCCGTGGTCACATGTTGCAGCGAGCCGTTGCCGCTGGACGCGTAGTTGACCTTGCCGGGGTTGGCCTTGGCGTATTTGATGAACTCGGCAAAGGTGTTGGCCGGGAAATTGTTGCGCACCACCATCAGCTGTGGCGCATCAATCAGGTGGGCGATGGCTTTTAGGTCCTGGCCGGGATCAAAACCTGCCACCGGCTGCAGCAGCGGCGTGATGCTCTGGTAGCCCGAATATTGCACCAGGAAGGTGTTGCCGTCGGCGGGTGCGCGGGCGACCATCTGGCCAGCGATGTTGCCGTTGGCCCCACCGCGGTTGTCCACCACGACCGGGACGCCCAGGATTTTGCCCAGGGGTTCGGCCAGCAGGCGCGCCGAAATGTCGGTGGTGCCTCCCGCCGGGGTGGGCACCACCAATGTGATGGGCCGGCCTGCGGACTGTGCAAAAGCGCTGCCCATGAAGGTCGCGGCACCGGTGGTGGCTGCTGCGGCTGCACCTGTGATCAGTGTTCTTCTTGAAATCGGGGTCATGTTTGTCTCCGGATAGTTTTGGATGGGAAAAAGAAATACAAAAGTGGTGCTGCTGGCCCTCAGGCCAGTTCGGAAATTTCAATCAGGTTCAGGTCCGGGTCACGGACATAAACCGAGCGGATTTTTTGCGTGGCGCCCGTGCGCAGGACCGGGCCTTCGACAATCGGCCAGTGTGCCCGCTGCAGCCGGGCTATGACCTCTTGCAAGGGAACACTGGCGATCAAACACAGGTCCAGCGAACCCGGCACCGGCAGATGCGCCTTGGGTTCGAACTCCGCGCCTTTGACATGCAGGTTGATTTTCTGCTGGCCGAACTTGAAGGCCTTGCGTTCGACCGGTGGTGTGCCGCCGGTAAAACTTTCCAGCGCCATGCCTAACACCCGCGTGTAGAAGTCCACGCAGGCGGCTTCATGGGCCGTGGTCAGCACTAGATGATCGATACGGTTGATCACAACGCGAACTGTTCCCGCAGCTCCGCCACAAAGGCCGGCGCCGGATGCAGGTCGCCAATCCGTCCGGCCTTGGCGACCTGGCCGGGGACTTCATGGCCAACGATGTCCGGCATCTGGCGCGCAATCGCCAGCAGCTTGGGCAGGTCGATGCCGGTGTCGTAGCCCATGGCATCCAGCATGTGGATGGCGTCTTCGCTGCTGATGTTGCCACTGGCGCCTGGCGCGTAAGGACAGCCGCCCAGGCCGCCCAGTGAACCGTCAAAACGCGTGATACCGCCTTGCACCGTGGCCAGTACATTGGCCAGGCCCATGCCACGCGTGTTGTGAAAATGCAGGGTCAGTTGCAGTTCGGCAAAGCGCGCTTGCAAAGCTTCCACCATGCGGCTGACCTGGGCTGGATGGGCCATGCCGGTGGTGTCGCAAATGGTCACGCCGCGCACGCCCTGGTCGGCAAAACGGCTGACCCAGTCCAGCACGCTTTCCAGCGGTACATCGCCTTCCATGGGGCAGCCAAAGCAGCACGAGAGCGAGACATTGATGGGTGTGCGTCCAGCCACAAGCTGGATCACTTCCGACAGGGCCGCAAAGCTGCGCGCCATGGGCATGCGCAGGTTGGCGAGGTTGTGTGTCTCGGAGGTGGACATGACGAGGTTGAGTTCGTCGGCTTTGGCCTCCAGCGCGCGCTCCGCACCGCGCAAGTTGGGCACCAGCACCGTGTATTCGACACCCGGTACGCGGCGGATCCGGCCCATGACCTCGTCGGCGTCGCGCAACATGGGGATGGCCTTGGGCGAGGTGAAGGAGGTGACCTCGATCTTGGCGTAGCCGCATTCACTCAGGGCGTCGACCAGCGCCACCTTGGTGTCGGTCGGGATAAAAGTTGGCTCGATCTGGAAACCGTCGCGTGTGGCGACTTCGTTGAAATAAATGCGTTGTTTCATGACACGATGCCCTTGTCTTTCAGACCCTGGATTTGTTGCGGGGTGAGGCCGAGCTCCTGCAGCACGGCGTCGCTGTCCTGGCCCAGTGCGGGGGCGTTGCGCCTGTGGCCGCCCGGGGTGGCCGACAGCTTGGGCACAATGCCGGGCACCATCAGGCTGCTGCCGTCGTCCATCAACACCTGGCCCAACATGCCGCGCGCCTGGTAATGCGGGTCGGCCGCAATATCGGCCACGCTGTAGATGCGGCCTGCCGGCACCGAGGCTTTGTCCAGCAGCACCAGCACCTCGTCCACCGTACGCTGTGCGGCCCACTGGCCGATGGCTTCGTCGATCTCGGCCACACGTGCCACACGGCCGGCGTTGTCAGACAGGAGCGGGTCGGCACCCAGATCCTCGCGGCCTATCACCGCCATCAGGCGTTTGAAAATGCTGTCGCCGTTGCCGGCGATCAGTGCATAACCGCCATCCTTGCAGCGGTAGGCATTGCTGGGTGCGATGCCGGGCAGGGCGCTGCCGGCCGGGCCACGCACTGCGCCGAAAGCGCTGTGCTCCGGCAACAGGCTTTCCATGCAATTGAAGACCGCTTCGTACAGCGCCACATCGATCACCTGGCCCTGGCCGGAGGCATGGCGGTGCTGCAGCGCCAGCAGGATGCCGATCACGCCGTGCAAGGCGGCCAGGGTGTCACCTATGCTGACGCCGACGCGCACCGGCACCCGTCCGGGCTCGCCGGTCAGATGCCGCAGGCCGCTCATGGCTTCGGCCACGACGCCAAAGCCGGGCCGGTCGCGGTAAGGCCCGGTTTGGCCGTAACCGCTGATACGCAGCATGATCAGGCGCGGGTTGAGCTTGAGTAAGTCGTCAGGCCCCAGGCCCCAGCCTTCCATGGCGCCGGGGCGGAAGTTCTCGATCAACACGTCGGACTCGGTCGCCAGCTTGCGCACAATGTCCTGCGCTTCGGGCATCTTGAGGTCCAGCGCCAGCGAACGTTTGTTGCGCGACTGCACCTGCCACCAGACCGAGGTGCCGTCCTTGAGCAGCCGCCATTTGCGCAGCGGGTCGCCCGCGCCCGGCGGTTCGATCTTGACCACGTCGGCGCCAAAGTCGGCCAGCGTTTTGGCGGCAAACGGCCCGGCAATCAGTTGTCCGAGCTCGAGAACCTTGAGGCCCGCCAAGGGGCCGGCGGAGGAAGAGGAGATGTCCATGGCCGCGGAGTGTGCCGCTGCGGCGCGTGGACGTCCATTACTGCTTGCGGCGCCTGGGCTTCGCGTTTTGCGAAGCCTCGGCCAGAAAATCCACCAACGCGAGGATGCCCGCATCATTCTGGCCGGCCGCCGTGGCCACCAGCAGGCGGCGCTGCGCCCAGGCGTCGGCCAGCGGTCGCCAGGCGAGTTTCATGCCTTTCACGATGGGCAGGCTGGCGCCTTTGGGCAAGACCGCAATGCCCAGGCCCGAGGCCACCATGTGGCAGACCGCGTCAAAGCTGCGCACCTGCATGCGCAGCTTGAGCGGCCGGTTGGCGGCCAGGGCGGTTTGTTGCTGCTTTTGCAGCATGGCGGCGCCGGCGGTCAGGCTGACCCATTCCTCGTCCAGCGTATCGACAAAGGCCAGCGGGGTTTTGCTGCCGGCGAGACGGTGCTTGGCGGGCAGCACCAGCACCAGTTCGTCTTCGCGGAAAAGCCGGGTGGCCAGGCCGGTGGTGTCCGGCCCTTCGACAAACACGGCGACATCGGCCCGGCCTTCGCGCAGCGTGGTCACCACGGCTTCCGAGACCTGTTCTTCCAGGTCCACACGCACCTGCGGATGCAGCTGGCCGTATTGCGCCAGCAAGGTCGGCAGGAACTGGCTGATGGCCGCGCTGCTGGCGCACAGGCTGATGTGGCGCGCAATCCCCTGGCGCAGGTCGGCGAGTTCGCCGCTCAGGTGCTCCATGGTTTGCAGCAGGGTCAACCCGTGTTTGACAAAAACGCGGCCGGCCGCCGTGGGCAGCAGGCCACGCGCATGGCGCTCGAACAAGGTGTCGCCCAACGCGCCTTCAAGCTCGCGGATACGCCGGCTGGCAGCCGCCAGCGCCAGGTGGGAGTCACGCGCGGCAGCGGTCAGGCTGCCGGTCTGGGCGCAGGCCACCGCCAGGCGGATGGAGACGAGGTCGAACCTCGCCAGGTTGTAGGCGGCACTGGCCACGCCGGCTCAGGCTTTCTTTTTCGCGGCGGCTTTTTTGGCGGCAGGCGCTTTTTGGGCCAGCAGCGCGTCGAGGTTTTTCACGATCTCGCCTTCGATCTTGTCCTTGAAGGCGCCGAGCAGAAAACCCAGTTGGGCGTCGATTTCCAGCAGGTCCGGCGTGACCTTGAGTTCGCCGCTGACGCCGGAACGTGTGAAGCTCACCAGGTCGGCGGTCTCGCCTTCTTCGTAAGTGCAGGCCATGTCGAACTTTTCTTCAGCCATCTCGGCCCACTTGAAGGCGACTTTGCGCGCTTCGAGCAGGCCCAGGCTGTGTTTGCGTTCGATATGGATGTTGGCCATGGTGGGGTCTCCGTGTGTGTGGCTTCAGCGTGTAGCGAGGATTTTCTGGCGTTCGTCCTTGGGCAAACGGGCCAGTCGATTGGCCTCATCATAAAACGCCCGCCAGTGGCCGCCCTGGCGCGCAAACAGCGCTTCAAAGCCGGGCACCAGTTCGTCGTAGGCGGCCTGGGCGCCAAAGGAGGCGTTGTTGGCCTGGGCGACCCAGCGGTCATAAGCGCTGGTGTTGCCGGCCGGGCCGCTCCAGCCGGCCTTGAGGTCCGCATAACGCGCCTGGAAGTGCTCAATTGCTACTTTTTTCATAGCTAGTTGCGCAGGAGGGGTAAGGGCTGGGGCCTGATTTTCTTCATAAATGTCAGCCAGCTGGCGGCGTGTGGCTTGGATTAGCGCGCGAAACTGTTGGCGCCTGGCTTCCAGCGTCGCATAGTCGCGCTGCGCGCTGGCGGAGCCGGATGCGGCCAGCCAGCGGACCACACCCAGGCGTTCGACGGCTGTCGCAAAAGACTCGTTGAACACAGTGTCGTCTTTGACATACAGCACCTGGTGCGCCAGCTCGTGAAAAATCAGGCGCGCCAGATCGCCCTCGGGATAAGCGACAAAGGTGTTGAGCAAGGGGTCGCCGCCGGCCCAGTTCATCCAGCCCAGGGTGGAGTAGGCGGGGATGCCTGCCACGGCGACGTCCAGGCCCTGGGCTTGCAGGCGCGCGGCTTCGGCACGGGCTTGTCCCTCGTCAAAATAACCGCGGTAACCCACGCAGCCGGCCACCGGAAAACACCAGGTCTGCAGTTGGAGCGAGAGGGCAGGCGCCGCCGTCACGTTCCAGACCACGGCCTGGCGGTGCAGGTCGGCATAACGCTGGTAACTCGCGTTGTCGGGCAGTTGCAGTTCGCTGACGGCAAAGCGGCGTATGCGCTGGGCCAGTGCCAGTCTGGCCTTGAGAGGGGCGGGTGTCTGGCTTTCGTCCAGCCAGTCCTGCACCGGGCGCGCCGCATTCATCACCTGCAGGTGGCCGCTGACCGACTGCCAGTAATACGCCGTGCTGCTGCAGCCGCTCAGGCTCAGCAGCGCCGCGAAGGCCAAAGAAGTGCGGAGTGAGCTAAACACCCGCTTTAGAGGCTGGAGGCGCTGTCGAGTTGCACTTCGACCAGACAGTCGTAAAACACCGGGCCGCGCCCGAGGTCGGTCAGCTGCTGGCTGGTCAGCTGATTCACGTTGCTTCCGTCCAGCCCCAGCTTGCGCCACCAGATGCCCAGGCCGTGGACCACGCCGGGCCGGGCGCGTGTAGACACCTCGGCTTTGCAGCGGTATTCGCCGCGCTGGTTGAACACCTTGACGACGACGCCGCTGCTGATGCCGCGCGCCGCGGCGTCGTCGGCATGGATCTCCAGCAGCGGTTCCCCTTCGATGTCGCGCAGGCTTTTGACGTTGACGAAGCTGGAGTTCATGAAGTTGCGCGCCGGCGGCGAAATCATGGCCAGCGGGTAAAGGCTCGACGAGCCGGCGGTTTCGTAGTTGGGCACATGGTCGGGCAGGCCGTCCAGGCCTTGTTTGCTCAGCCGCTCGCTGAAAAACTCGCATTTGCCCGAAGGTGTGGGAAAGTGGCCGTCGGCAAACGGGGCATCGGGCAGAGGCAGGGTGGCAAACCCTTTGGCCAACAATTCCTGGAAGTCCACCTTGTCGCCGTCCGGGTGGCTGAAGGCTGCGCGGCACAGGGTTTCGTCCTCGTCGGCAAAACAGGGATCGGTGAAACCCATACGCGTGGCCAGCGCCCGGAAAATCGCGGTGTTGGGCCGGGCCTGCCCCAGCGGCGCAATCGCCGGGCGGTTCAGCAATACATCGGTGTGGCCGTAGGCGGCGTGGATGTCCCAGTGTTCGAGCTGGGTGGTGGCCGGCAGGATGAAGTCGGCGTAGTCGGCGGTGTCGGTCTGGAAATGCTCCAGCACCACGGTGAACAAATCTTCGCGTTCAAAACCGCGCACCACCTGGCCGGACTCGGGCGCGACCGCCACCGGGTTGCTGTTGTAAACCACCAGCGCTTCGATTTTCGGGCCGAAGGCTGGTGAACTGTCCTTCAGCAGGTCGTTGCCTATGGTGCTCATGTTGATGGTGCGCGGCCAGCGTCCGGCCAACAGGTCGGGCCGCTGCAGCGCCGCCTTGTTGACCGGGAACATGCCCGAGCTTGAGAGCAGCAGGCCGCCTGCGCGTTGCCGCCAGGCGCCGGTCAGCGCCGGCAGGCAGGCAATCGCGCGTGCCGCATTGCCGCCGCCACGCACCCGCTGCATGCCGTAGTTCAGGCGTATCGCCGCCGGTTTGGTGTTGCCGTAATCGCGCGCCAGGGTTTTGATTTGTTCCACCGACACGCCGCAAATTTGCGCGGCGCGTTCCGGCGGCCAGCCCAGCGCGCGTTCTTTCAAGGCCTCCCAGCCGGCCGTGTGTTTTTCGATGTAGTCGTGGTCCAGCCAGTCGTTGACGATCAACTCATGCATCAGGCCCAGCGCCAGCGCGGCGTCGGTGCCAGGCCGCAGCGCGATGTGTTCGTGGCATTTTTCGGCGGTTTCGGTTTTGCGCGGGTCGATACAAACCACGCGCGCGCCCTGGCGTTTGGCTTCTTGCACATAACGCCAGAAATGCAGGTTGCTGGCAATCGAGTTGCTGCCCCAGATGATGATCAACTGGCTTTCGGCAAAAAATTCGACCTTCATGCCGACCTTGCCGCCCAGGGTTTGCGTCACGGCCTCGCCGCCGGCCGCCGAACAGATGGTGCGGTCCAGCAGGGAGGCGCCCAGTTGGTTGAAAAAACGCGCCGCCATGCTTTCGCTTTGCACCAGGCCCATGGTGCCGGCGTAGCTATAAGGGACGATGGCCTCGGGGTTGCGGTCGGCAATCGCCTGCAGCCGGGCGGCAATCTCGTCCAGCGCGGCATCCCAACTGACGGGCTCAAACTGACCCGAACCTTTGGGCCCTACACGTTTGAGCGGCTGCAGGATGCGTTCGGGGTGGTAGCTGCGTTCGGTGTAACGCGCAACCTTGGTGCACAACACGCCGCCGGTCTGTGCATGATCGGGGTTGCCCTGGACCTTGAGGGCGATGCCGTTTTCGACCGTGGTCAGCAGGGCGCAGGTGTCCGGGCAGTCATGCGGGCAGGCGCCGCGGACTTTGAGCGTTTCTGGCGTCACGCCGGGGCCGGGACTGGGGGAGAGGCTGATGGTGGGGTTCATGAATCAAACAATGGTTTTTTTGCCTGGGCAGCCCTTATCGTAGCGGCCTTGTTGCTGGCGGGCACGGCGGTGGCAAGGGAGTCATCGTGGTGGCTTGGAGGGGGCGTTGCCTGCCGGTTTTCAGGTTGGGCTGCAATTCGCTATTGTTTTTATAGCTGATGGCGCATATGAGGTAAGGGCTGAAGGCCAATGTATTGCATAAATCAGGCCGAAATGAGCCGACGGCGCTGCAGGCACTGGTCTGCGTCGCCAGTCCGGCAGCCATGTCAGTTATGCTTGACGCCGACCGGTCCTGTCCCGTGCGCCGGCATCCCCTCACCCCTGCTTATTTCCCATGCGTTTATTGCTCAGCCTTGCCACCCTGATGCGGCCCCACCAATGGCTGAAAAATGCTTTTGTGTTCGCCGGTCTGGTGTTCAGCCAGAACTGGCAGGACGGGCCGATGTCGCTGAAGGTGATCACCGCTTTTGCCGCGTTTTGCTGTTTTTCCAGCCTGGTTTACATCGTCAATGACTGGCATGACCGCGACGGGGATGCCCGCCACCCGGTGAAGCGGCACCGGCCGCTGGCCAGCGGCGCTGTGTCGCCGGCGGCCGCCCTGGTGCTGGCGGCGCTGCTGCTGGCGGCCGGCGTGTGGCTGGCGGTGGGCAACAAGACCTTGCTGCTGCTGCTGGCCATCTATGTGGCGCTGAACCTGGCCTATTCCTGGCGACTCAAGCAGATTCCGGTGGTGGATGTGAGCATCATTGCCTCGGGTTTCATGCTCAGGCTGCTGGCCGGCACCCTGGCTGTAGGTATCTCGCCATCGCGCTGGTTGTTGCTGACGGGGCTGTTCATCGCCCTGTTCCTGGGATTTTCCAAACGCAAGGCCGAGAGTTTTCACGACGAGGCCAACCAGCGGGCCGTGCTGGAGCATTACCCGCCGGCCCTGCTGGACATGTTCATGTCCGTGACCATGACCGCCACCTTGATCACCTACAGTCTGTTCGCCACCAGCACCGAAGCGCTGCAGCAACACGGCCAGCGCCTGGTCTACACCGTGCCCATCGTGATTTTTGCGCTCTTGCGTTATGCCTACCAGGTGCACCGCGGGCGGGGCGAAGACGTGTCGCGCGACCTGCTGCGTGACCCCTGGATCCTGCTGGCGATGGCGGCCTGGCTGATGGTGTTTCTGGGACGCCGATTTTGAACGCGGCGGACCGGCCGGCCAGCCGCCTGCCGCTCAAACAACTGTTGCTGGTCGGGGGGGCGGCCGCCACGGCCTACGCGGTGGCGCTGCTCGTCTCCGGGGACGGCCCCGGGGCCACGCTGCAGCGGCTCTGGTCACTCGCCGGCTTGCAGGCTGCGGCGCTGTGTATCTTGAACTACCTGCTGCGCGGCCTGCGCTGGCGGCTCTGGATGGCCCATTACGGCCGGCCCCTGGGCCTGTTGCAAGGGCTGCGCCTCTACCTCGCGGGTTACACCTTCACGCCGACACCGGGCAATATCGGCGAGGCGGCGCGTGGCCTGCTGCTGGCGCGCAACCCCCTGAGCACCGCACAAAGCCTGGCGATTTTTGGCGCCGAGCGGCTGGCCGATTTGTTGTGCCTGCTGCTGATGGGCCTGCCGGTGCTGGGCTGGCTGCTCCAACTGGGCGGGGCGCGTGTGGCCTGGAGCCTGGTGCTGGTGGCCGGGCTGGCCGGCCTGCTGGTGCTGGCGCTGATGTTCAAGTTTCGCGGGCTGTTGCTGCCGCGTGTGGCCTGGCTGCACGATGCCTGGCGCTGCCTGGCGACCCGGCCGCTGCAGTGGCTGGGCCTGACCCTGCTGGCCTGGGCCGCGCAGGGCCTGGCCGTCTGGCTCTTGTGCCGCGAAGCCGGTTTGCCCCTTGGCGTGCTGCAGGCGGCCGGCTTTTATGCGGTGGCCATGGTCGGTGGCGCCTTGTCGCTGTTGCCGGCCGGTTTGGGCGGTACAGAGGCCTTGTTGGCCGGTTTGCTGGTGAGCCAGGGCGCCAGCGCCGCGCTGGCCTTAGGCATCACGGTGCAGGTCCGGGTGGTGACCTTGTGGCTGGCCGTGGCCATAGGCGCGCTGGCACTGGTCTATAGTGCCGCCATTCGCCACGAAATCAGTTTCAGGTAGTTTTTACACATGACCCAACGTCCCGGCATTTTTGCCGCTTTGACCGCCGCCGCTTCTTCTTTCTCCGTCACCCGCTGGCTGATCACCGTCGGTGTCTTGTCGCTGGCGCTGCGGCTCTGGATTTCGGCGACTTTCCCGATCACCGGTGACGAGGCTTTTTTCTACTGGTGGGGGGTCTACCCGGATTGGGGTTATTACGACCATCCGCCCATGGTCGGCTGGCTGATCGCCCTGATGCGCGCGACCTTGGGCGACACGCTCTGGTCGATTCGCCTGCCCGTGGTCATGCTGCCTCTGGCACTGGGCGCCCTGGTCGGTTGGGCGCTATCGCCGCTGGACAAAACACGTGCCGCTTGGGCCGTGGTGTTGTTCTGGCTGGCGCCTATCAACTGGCTCAACGTCCTGATCACCACCGACACGCCGCTGATTTTCTGGTCGGTCTTGTCCGTCGCCCTGTTGTTGCGGGCCGAACGGCGTGAGCGCCTGGACAGCACGGCCTGGGTGCAATATGCGTTGTCAGGTTTGTTCCTGGGCTGCGCCTTTTTGTCCAAATATTTCTCGGTGGTGCTGGGCCTGACCTACCTGGTTTATTTTGTGCTGTACCGGCGCGAGCGCTGGGCCGCCTTTGTTGTGTTGGTGTTGTGTGCCTTGCCGGGCCCGGCCATCAACATTGCTTACAACATGTCGCACGGCTGGTCGAACATCATGTTCAACCTCTACAACCGCAACGAAGGTGAGGCCTTTGCCTGGTACAAGCCGCTGCTTTATGTGGCCATGCTGGTTTACCTGGCCACGCCGGCCGTCACCTGGCTGGCTTGGCGCCAGCGCAAGGCGCTGGCCGCGGTGTCGCGCCAGCAACGCCTGCTGGCTTGTGTGGTGCTGGTGCCCCTGCTGTTTTTTGCCTTGCTGGCGTTCAAAAAAGTGGTGGGCCTGCACTGGGTCTTGTCGTTTTACCCCTTTGGCTTTGCGCTGCTGGCTTTTGCCCTGCCGCTGGACAAGCTCAAGTCCTGCGCGTTGGGCATGGCGGCTTTTGCAGCCTTGCATGTGTTGATCGTGGCCGGCTTGTACAGCACCTCGCTGGCGGACTGGAAAAAAATCCCGCTCTACCCGCAAATCGTCCGCAGCTACAAAACCACGGACATGTTGCAGCAGGTGCAAGCGCCCGGCGTGGTGCTGATGGCCAACGCCTACACACCCGCATCGATTTACGGCTACAGCTTGCGCGACTACGTGCCGGTGTTTGGCCCGGGTAATTTCCATGCGCGCCAGGACGACATGCTGGTTGATTTTTCAATCTACCAGGGCAAAACCGTGCGCATCATCCACATGGGGATTCCACCGCGGCTGGAGGACTACGCGCCTTATTTTGACAACGTGCAGGTGCTCCACTTCTCGCAGGACGGCGTGCCTTTTTACGCGGTCGAAGGCGCCAACTTCAATTACCCGGCTTACAAAAGCGGGGTCTTGTCCACCATTTACAAGCGTTACTACAACATCCCATCCTGGCTGCCCATGACAGGCTGCCCGTTTTGTGAACGCCTGTGTGGTCAGGTGCGATGCGAGAAACCCCTGCCTTGACAGACGCGACTGCGCAGCCGACGCTGGAAGTCGCCGCCTTTGATTTCGACGGCACGCTGACGCGGCGTGACACCTTGTTGCCTTATCTGGCGCGTTACCTGGGCTGGCCGCGATTTTTGGGCGTCTTGCTGCTCTGCAGCCCCTGGCTGGCGGCTTACGCCTGCCGCCTGATGAGCAACCACAAAGCCAAGGCCAGGCTGTTGAAGCTCAGCCTGGGTGGCCGCAGCGAAGCTGAGATCGCGTCGTGGTCTGCCGATTTTGTGGCGAATTATTTGCCTCAGCAATGGCAAGCAGACATGCTGGCGCGAATGCGGCAGCACCAGCGGCAAGGCCATCGTTGTGTGATGGTCAGCGCCTCGCTGGGCATTTATCTGCATCCTGTCGGTGAGATGTTGGGCCTGGATGCCGTGATCTGCACCGAGTTGGAAGTGAAGGACGGCGCACTCACCGGATACCTGGCCACGCCCAACTGTTATGGCGAGGAAAAAGTGCGGCGCCTGCAGGCCTGGTTGGCAAATCAAGGCCTGAATGCAGCTCTGGTGCTGCATGTCTATGGGGATTCCCGCGGTGACGTGCCCCTGCTAAATCTGGCAGACTACGCTTGGTACAAAGGCCAACCCCGGGCTCGCCCAGCTTCTGCCAACTAGCAGTGGCGGCAGGCCCGACTCTTCAGAGGTTTTCATGAAAGTCATTGATTCCATCGTCACCCAGGCCGCCGGCATTGCCGCCGTGCGCCGGGATATTCACGCGCATCCCGAGCTGTGTTTTCAAGAAGTGCGAACCGCCGATGTTGTGGCGCAAAAACTCACCGAATGGGGCATTCCCATGCACCGGGGCATGGGCACCACGGGGGTGGTGGGCATCATCAAAAATGGCAGCTCGAACCGTGCCATCGGCCTGCGCGCCGACATGGACGCCTTGCCGATGCAGGAGTTCAACACCTTCGACCATGCGAGCAAACACCCCGGCAAGATGCACGCCTGCGGCCACGACGGCCACACGGCGATGTTGCTGGCGGCCGCGCAACACTTGGCGAAAAACCGCAATTTCGACGGCACGGTGTACCTGATTTTTCAGCCGGCGGAAGAGGGCGGTGGCGGCGCGCGCGAGATGATCAAGGACGGCTTGTTCGACAAGTTCCCCATGGATGCCGTGTTTGGCATGCACAACTGGCCGGGCATGCCGGTCGGCACCTTTGCCGCGAGCCCGGGCCCGGTGATGGCCTCGACCAGCGAGTTCAAGATCACCATTCGCGGCAAGGGCGGCCACGCAGCGCTGCCGCACAATGGCATCGACCCGGTGCCTGTGGCTTGCCAGATGGTGCAGGCCTTCCAGACCATCATCAGCCGCAACAAAAAGCCGGTCGATGCTGGTGTGATTTCGGTCACCATGATCCATGCGGGCGAGGCCACCAACGTGATTCCCGACAGCTGCGAGTTGCAGGGCACGGTGCGCACCTTCACGATGGAGGTGCTGGACATGATCGAGCAACGCATGAAACAGGTCGCCGAACATGTGTGCGCCGCGCATGACGCTGAATGTGAATTTGCGTTCAAGCGCAACTACCCGCCCACGGTCAATCACCCCAATGAAACCGCGTTTGCACGTGAGGTGATGGCCAGCATCGTCGGCGCCGCACAAGTGGTGGACCAGGAGCCGACCATGGGCGCGGAAGATTTCTCCTACATGTTGCAGGTCAAGCCGGGCGCTTATGTGTTTATTGCCAACGGCGACGGTACACACCGCGAGATGGGCCATGGCGGCGGGCCGTGCATGTTGCACAACCCGAGTTATGACTTCAACGACGACCTGATTCCGCTGGGCGCGACCTTCTGGGTGCAACTGGCTGAAGGCTGGTTTGCCAAGGACGCCGCATGATAGGCGTGACCCAGGCGTTTTCCAAAAGTTATGCCGAAGCCCGTGTCAAGTTCCTGGAGGCCGCGGCCACCGCTGGCCTGGCCGTGGAATCGCAGTTGCATCCCGAAGCCGGACGCGACGGCGAAGTCCTGGCCATGGACGTGGTGCGCGACGGCCCGGCCGATGCCCGCTCGCTGCTGATTGTCAGCAGCGCCTGTCACGGCGTTGAAGGTTATTGCGGTTCCGGTGTGCAGGTGTTTGCGCTGCATGACGCCGAGTGGCGTGCCAAGGCTACGGCGCAAGGTGTGGCGGTGTTGTATGTGCATGCGCTCAATCCTTACGGTTTTTCGCATGTCCGGCGCACCACGCATGAAAATGTGGACCTGAACCGCAACTTCCAGGACTTCTCGCAGCCGCTGCCGGTCAACGAGGCCTACCGCGAGTTGCAGCCCTTGCTGCTGCCCGACGAGTGGCCGCCGACCGAGGCCAATGCGGCGGCCACCGGCCGTTACATCAGCGAAAAAGGCATGGACGCCTACCAGGCTGCGATCACGCGGGGCCAGCATGAATTTCCGGAAGGCCTGTTTTTCGGCGGCACCGCGCCGACCTGGAGCAACCGGACCTTGCGCAAGGTGTTGCAGACCTACGGCAAAAACGCCAGTCGCGTGGCGTGGATAGACATCCACACCGGCCTGGGCCCCAGTGGTATTGGCGAACGTATTTGCGCCTGCCGCGATGACAAGGCGGCTTTGGCGCGGGCGCGGGCCTGGTGGGACAACGGCGGGACCACACCGGTCACCTCGATTTACGACGGCTCGTCCAGCTCGGCCTTTTTGACCGGCCTGATGTGGAATTCCATCTACGAGGAATGCCCGGACGCCGAATACACCGGCATTGCGATGGAATATGGCACCTTGCCGCCTTTCGAGATGATGCAGGCGCTGCGCGGCGAACATTGGCTCAACATCCACCGTGATGCGCCGCCGGCCTTGGCCACGCAGATCAAGGCGCAAATGATGGATGCGTTTTATGTCGATACCGACGCCTGGAAAGGCCAGATCATCAGCCAGGCACGGCAATCGCTGTTCCAGGCGGTGG
Source organism: Polaromonas potterensis (assembly GCF_033446725.1). Classification (NCBI taxonomy): domain Bacteria; kingdom Pseudomonadati; phylum Pseudomonadota; class Betaproteobacteria; order Burkholderiales; family Comamonadaceae; genus Polaromonas; species Polaromonas potterensis. Next base: position 131,596 of record NZ_JAWQLX010000008.1, read on the forward strand.
ATGGCCTGAGTTCATAAGGTTTTAGGGCTCCAGCCCTTTAAGCATGGGCGCAGATAGCTATAAAAAATATAGCGTCTGCGCCTTGCCCCACCGATTCAGTCTTCCAGCTCGGCCTGGGCCATCTCCACGTCCAGCCGCTCCATCGCGTCCAGCGGCTGGCAGGCGGCGGCCTGCTCATACAGCTTGGTGGCCTCTTTCATTTTTTTGTCGCCTTCCAGCATGACCAGGCCATTGGCGTATTCGATCATGGCAATCGCCGAATGTGGGTTGAGCTTGATGGCCTCCCGGAACAGGGACAGGCCGGTGTCTTTTTTCGCGCCGTAGGTCATACCGCCTATCAGTGAGCCAACCTTGTCGATCACTTCGGCGTGAAAAGCGGCCAGCGCGATGTGGGCATCGGCATGTTTGGGCGACAGGCGGATGGCTTGTTCCAGCGCATTTTTGACCTTGGTGCCCAGCCCTTGGGCCAGCGCCTTGGCCACGCTGATGCCCTGGCCGTAACGGCCCAGTGCGTAGGCCTGCCAGTAATAAGCGTTGGCGTCCTTGGGGTTGTCCGCCTGCTGGGCCTCGGCCCGTGCGGCGACTTCCATGAACAGTTCGAGCTTGGTTTTTTCCTTGGCTTCGAGGTAGTTGGCGTAAATGCTGGTGGCCTTGTTGGCCACCGTGATGCCGGCACCGCCCGCCTTGAGGCCGGCCTCCCCGGCTTTCTGGAACTCGCCATTGTGAAAAAACACCCAGGCTTGCAACACGGCGGCTTCCTTGGGCAAGGCTTCGCAATCGCCCTGGTGCAGACGCGCCCAGTGTTTTTTCAGGCTGGCAGCATCGAAGGCGTAGTCGCCGGTGTGTGGAAAAGCGGTCCATTTGGCCATCGATCTCTCCTTGAAATAGGTATTTTGAATGGGTCAGGCAGGCTGGCTGTAAGCGCCCACCAGCGCCTGCAGGTGCATGCGCTGGCCGGGCTCCAGGTAGGGGATCAACAAGTTCAGCACATGGTGCGCGCCCCGCAGCAGCGCGGCCTGGGCGTTGGCGGGCTCCAGTGCGTTGCGCGGGTCGCGCACGTATTCGAAGCTGAGCCAATATGTCAACACCACCACCATGCTGGTGGCGGTGGCTTCAACCTCGCGTGAATCGATGCTGACGGCATTGGCCCGGCTCATGCTGTCCAGCATGGCCTTGACGGAACGGGTCTTGTTTTTCAGCACCCACTGGAAGTGGGTTTCCAGGCGACGATTTTTGCTGAGCAGGTCGTTCAGGTCGCGGTACAAAAAGCGGTATTGCCAGATCAGCTCGAACAGCGAATGCATGAAAAACCAGGCGTCCTCGACATCACGCACGCTGTCGCTGGCGTTGAGCAGCTCGCTCAGCCCCCGCTCGTAGCGGTCAAACAGCGAGTTGATCAACTCGTCTTTGGCGGGGTAGTGGTAATACAGGTTGCCGGGGCTGATGCTGAGTTCGGCGGAAATCAGTGTGGTCGACACATTGGGCTCGCCGAAGCGGTTGAACAGATCAAGCGTCACTTCCAGGATGCGTTCAGCAGTTCGGCGCGGCGCTTTTTTCGCCATGGTGTCTACCTCGTATTTTTTTCTACTCTAACCGACCGACCGAGGTGTTGGAAGTAGGGAATCACCGTGGGTCGGTGCTACCTGTTCCGCTTCGCTCAGGCCGGGCGGCCCGTCGGCTGTTGCAGCGCATGGCTCACATCTTCCATCACTTCTTCGAGTGAGTGGATGGCGCGGCCCAGCCGCGTAGCAATGGGCGGGGCGCTCACCAGGTGGCGCCGCGGGTCCTCCAGCACAGCCATATCGAGCGCGATGCCGTGGCGTGCCAGCTTGGCCGAGAGAGTGGTTTTTCGCGAACGCAGCAAGGCACGGGTCTTTTGGTAAGCCTGTTCGGCGAGCTGGCGGCGCTGGCGATAACTGAAGGTATTGGCCAGAAACATGTCGGCATCGCGCTGGTCCGGCTCTATCAACACAATGTCGGTGTCGGGGTAGGCATGTTCGTAATGTTTCATGCCCAGCTCCAAGCGCGAATGGATCATGGAGCGAAAGGTCTGGCTCAGCACGGCGGGCAGGCCGCCATCGACGATACGCGGGATGGCCTGCCTTTCCTTGGGCAGGCCGCGCCGCATCACCCGCTGCGCCATCGACAACTCGGGTGCCCGGGTCGAGTCAAACGGCACCAGGGGGTTGAGGCACAACATCAGGTCGATGCCGCCGTCCATTGCCACGCCGGCATGCAGGGTTTTTTTCAACGCGCCATCGACGTAGTAGTGGTCGTCAATTTCCACAGGCGGAAACAAGCCCGGCAGGGCCGAACTGGCCTGGACGGCCTTGGAAATCGGCACATGGTCCCAGCCGGGCTGGCCAAAAGGCGCAGCCTCGCCACTGTCCAGGTTGGTGGCGACCAGGGTCAGCCGTGTGGCGAGCTGGCGGAAATCATTGGTCCGACCTTCCTTGGAGAACAGGCGGCTCAGGCGCCGGTCCACCTCTTCGTTGGAGAAAATGCCCGTGGGCAAGGCCGGGCCCAGTTGTTCGAGCACATTCACCAGGGATTTTCGTCCCAGGGTGGCGCGCCAGAGGGCCGAAGCGGCCAGGCCAGGCAGCATGACGGCGCGGCGTAAAAACTCGCCGTAGGCGGGCACCAGCAACCAGGCCGGGTCAAACAGGTCGGACGTCTGCTGGTCATTTTCAATAAAGGCCGCGCATAACTCGCGCGGTGTCATGCCATTGGCCAGGCCGGCGGCCAGAAAGCCGCCGGCCGAGACGCCGACATAGTGGTGCAGCCTGGTCAGCGACAGGCCTTGCAGCGACTCGTCCAGCGCGCAGAGCGCCCCAATTTCGTAAATTGCGCCCAAGGGCCCGCCGCCGGCCAGTGCCAAGGCGATGCGCGGGCCGGTGCGGGGTGGTTGGCGTCGAGAAGGTTTGGCTGAGGTCATGGGTGTCGGCGTCGGTGGCGGGTGAATTTGCTGCGACGCAGCATTTGTTTGAAAAAGGCAGGCGTAAAAAAAGGACGCCGGAACGTCCTTTTTTAGCCGGGGTACTCGGGCCTTAGGCTGACTTGCGGGCAGCGGGTGCGCGTTTGGTGGCAGGCTTGCGTGTTGTGGACTTGGCTGCGGCGCGAGGCGCCGCTTTGGTCGCGGTGGCCGGCTTGGCGCTCATTTTCTGCACGTTTTTGTTGAGTTCGTCGATACGAGCGATCAGGGCATCCACGTCTTTGGCCGAAGGCACACCCAGCTTGTTCAGGGCTTTGGCCACACGTTCTTCAAAAATGTTTTCCAGCTTGTCCCACTGGTGGCCGGCCTTGGAGGTGATGTCAGTGGCCATGGTCGCCATCTTGTTGGTGGCCGTGGAGATTTTTTCTTCGGCGACAGCCTGGGTCTTGCGCTGGATGGACAAGCCTTCCTTGACCAGGGTCTCAAACACTTTGCCGCCTTCTTCCTGTGCCTTCGAAAAAGCGCCCAAGCCAGCCAGCCAGATCTGTTGCGCGGACTCCTTGACGGCGCCAGTGAGTTGCGGGGCGGATTTTTTGTCGGCGCTCATTTTTTGCAATTTCTTGACCATGGGGAACTCCTGGCGGTAGGTGGTTGGTGGATTGGCGTCGCATGAATGCTGCACACAGCAGGAAATGTAAGCCCTGCGGACGCGCAGATTTAGGGGTGTGCTTCTAGAACGCTAGGGGCCAGCCTCTATGGAAAACCAGGCGGGGCGCGGGTTTCTGCTGACCAGCGGTCCAGAGGGTTTGGGCAAAAATCCAGACTGGTCCAGAGTTGTCTAGCGGAGAACACAATGCAGTATTTCGTCACGGGAGCCACAGGCTTCATCGGTAAACGTCTGGTCAAGAAGCTTCTGGAGCGCAAAGGTGCCACCGTGCATTTCCTGATCCGCCAGGAAAGTGTCGGCAAGGTCGAGGCCTTGCGTGCGTATTGGGGCGTCAGCGCCGCCAGGGCCGTCCCGGTTTATGGCGACCTGACGGCCAAGAAGCTCGGGGTTGCCGCTGACGACGTCAAAAAGCTCAAGGGCCAGATCGATCATTTTTACCACCTGGCCGCGGTCTACGACCTGGGCGCCGACGAAGACAGCCAGATTGCCGTCAACATCGAAGGCACACGCCACACCGTGGAGTTCGTCAAGGCGATTGATGCCGGGCACTTCCACCACGTGAGCTCCATCGCGGCGGCCGGCCTTTACGAAGGCGTGTTCCGCGAAGACATGTTCGAGGAGGCCGAGAACTACGAACACCCGTATTTCATGACCAAACACGAGAGCGAAAAAATTGTTCGCAAGGAATGCAAGGTGCCGTGGACGGTGTTTCGTCCCGCCATGGTGGTCGGTGACAGCACCACCGGCGAAATGGACAAGATTGACGGGCCGTATTATTTCTTCAAGCTGATCCAGCGTATGCGCCAGCTGTTGCCGCCATGGATGCCGGCGGTGGGCCTGGAAGGCGGGCGCATCAACATCGTGCCGGTTGATTTTGTGGTGGATGCACTGGACCACATCAGCCACAAGACCAGTATTGCCAAAAAGTGTTTCCACTTGGTTGATCCGGTGGGTTACCGCGTCGGTGACGTGCTCGACATTTTCAGCCGGGCCGCGCATGCGCCCAAGATGAATCTTTTTGTCAATGCGGCCTTGCTGGGGTTTATTCCGCGCGGCGTCAAGAAAAGCCTGATGGCGCTGGCCCCGGTGCGGCGTGTGCGCAATGCCATCATGGCCGACCTCGGCCTGCCCGAGGACATGCTGACTTTTGTGAATTACCCGACACGTTTCGACTGCCGCGAAACGCTGGCCGCTCTCAAGGGGTCGGGCGTTGAATGCCCCAACCTGAAAGATTACGCCTGGCGTGTCTGGGACTACTGGGAGCGCCACCTCGATCCCGACCTGCATATCGACCGTTCGCTGAGGGGCACGGTCAATGGCAAGGTGGTGCTGATCACCGGCGGATCGTCAGGCATCGGCTTGGCAGCGGCCCACAAGTTTGCCGAAGCTGGCGCCATCACCGTCATTTGCGGCCGCGACCAGGACAAGCTGGACGAAGCCTGCAAGGAAGCCAAGACCAAGGGTTATCACTTCATCGCCTACGCAGCCGATATCGCCGACATGGCCGATTGCGACCGTTTTGTGCAAACCCTGATAGCCAACCACGGCGGCGTTGATTTCCTCATCAACAACGCCGGCCGCTCGATTCGCCGCGCGATCGAGGCCAGTTACGACCGGTTCCACGATTTTGAACGCACGATGCAACTCAATTATTTCGGCTGCCTGCGTGTCACCATGGGTTTTTTGCCAGGCATGGTGGCCAAACACAAAGGCCATGTCGTCAATATCAGCTCGATCGGTGTGTTGACCAATGCGCCGCGCTTTTCGGCCTATGTGGCCAGCAAGGCGGCGCTTGATGCCTGGACGCGTTGCGCCTCCAGCGAGTTTGCCGATGTCGGCATCAGCTTTACCACCATCAATATGCCGCTGGTGCGTACGCCCATGATTGCGCCCACCAATCTGTATAACAACGTGCCAACACTTTCGCCCGAAGAGGCCGCAGATTTGATTGCGCAGGCCTGTATTTTCAAACCGGTGCGTATTGCCACCCGCCTGGGCATTACCGGCCAGGTCATGCATGCACTGGTGCCACGTATTGCGCAGATTGCCATGAATACCAGTTTTCGCATGTTTCCCGACTCATCGGCCGCCAAGGGCGCGAAGCCGGGTGACAAACCGGTTAAGCAGACTTTGTCGCCGGAAGCTGTGGCGCTGCAGCAGATGATGCGTGGGATTCACTTCTAGGGATGCTGCGCCCGACAGTTGCCACCGGCTGGCCTCGCGGCTTGCGTAGCGAGGTCAAAGGCATAATACAAACCGGTGCCATGCGGCACCGGCATACGTAAGGGTGAGCGCATGATTTTGGTTACAGGGGGGGCCGGGTTTATCGGCGCCAATTTTGTTCTTGACTGGCTGGCAAGCACCGACGAGCCGGTGCTCAACCTGGATAAACTCACCTACGCCGGCAATATGGAAACCCTGGCGCCCCTGAAGGGTGATCCACGGCATGTTTTTGTCAGGGGCGACATCGGCGACAGCGCACTAGTCGCAGAGCTGCTGGCCCGGCATCAACCGCGGGCCATCGTCAATTTTGCGGCCGAATCGCATGTGGACCGCTCCATCGCGGATCCCGAAGAATTCATCCAGACCAACATCGTCGGCACTTTTCGCCTATTGGAAGCCGCGCGCCAGTACTGGGCCGGCCTGCCAGCTGGTGCCCGAGGCGAGTTCCGCTTCTTGCAGGTCTCCACCGATGAGGTTTATGGTTCCTTGCGGCCGGCTGATCCGGCATTCAGCGAGACGAACCGCTATGAGCCGAACAGCCCATATTCGGCCAGCAAGGCCGCCAGCGACCACCTGGCCCGGGCCTATCACCATACCTACGGCCTGCCAGTGCTTACCACCAACTGCGCTAACAACTACGGCCCTTATCACTTCCCCGAAAAATTGATCCCGCTCATGATCGTCAATGCCCTGGCCGGCAAGCCCCTGCCGGTCTACGGCGACGGTCAGCAGGTGCGCGACTGGCTATATGTCCGGGACCATTGCAGCGGAATCCGCCGCGTGCTCGAAGCCGGCAAACCTGGCGAGACCTACAACATAGGCGGCGGCAACGAAAAACCGAATATCGAGATTGTCCAGACGGTCTGCGCCCTGTTGGATGAGCTGCGACCGCGCAGCAGCGGCAGCTATCGCGAGCAGGTGGTATTCATCAAAGACAGGCCTGGCCATGATCGCCGCTATGCGATTGACGCCCGCAAGATCGAGACTGACCTGGGATGGACGCCCGTCGAAACGTTTGACTCCGGTATCCGCAAGACCGTGCAGTGGTACTTGGACAACCCGGGATGGGTTTCGCACGTGCAAAGCGGTGCATACCGTGACTGGGTCGAGGTCCAGTATGTGACGGCTGCCCCCTGAGCGCGGATATGAAGATACTGCTTTTCGGGAAGAGCGGACAAGTGGGATGGGAGTTGCAGCGCAGCCTGGCGCCTCTGGGCGAGCTGGTGGCACTGGATCGCCACAGCAAAAACTTTTGCGGCGACCTCGCCAACCTGAGCGGAATTCGCGATACGGTGCAGCAGATCCGGCCTGACGTTATCGTCAATGCCGCTGCCTATACGGCCGTCGACAAAGCCGAAAGCGATGTAGGTAGCGCGCGCGTCATCAATGCTGAAGCACCGGGCGTGATTGCGGAGGCTGGCGAGGCAGTCGGCGCATGGCTGGTGCATTATTCGACGGACTACGTGTTTGACGGCAGCGGCAGCAAACCCTGGCAAGAGGCAGATCCCACTGGTCCGCTCAGCGTCTATGGTCGGACCAAGCTGGAGGGTGAGCAGCTTATTGCGATGCGATGTGCCAAGCACCTGATTTTGCGCACAAGCTGGGTCTATGCGGCAAGGGGTGGCAACTTTGCCAGAACCATGTTGCGCCTGGCTGCAGAATACGATCGTTTGACGGTCGTCAACGACCAATTCGGTGCCCCGACCGGGGCGGACCTGCTTGCCGACGTCACGGCTCACATGCTGCGTTCTGTGTTAAGAGGCGCTACCTCAAGCGTGGCCGGCATCTATCACGTGGCGGCCGCAGGTGAGACTTCATGGCACGGTTATGCGCAATTCGTGGTCGACTGTGCTTTACAAGGCGGTGCGGTGCTCAAAGTCTCACCCGGTACCGTGGACCCCGTTCCCGCATCAGCTTTCCCAACGCCAGCCGCACGTCCTCATAATTCGCGTTTGAACACCACCAAACTTCGCGGCGTGTTTGGCTTGCAGCTCCCCGCTTGGCAAAACGGCGTTGCCCGGATGCTGGCTGAAACTAACTGACAACCCCCTATGACCCAACGCAAAGGCATTATTCTCGCAGGCGGCTCAGGCACACGCTTGCATCCCGCCACACTGGCCATTAGCAAGCAGTTGCTGCCGGTCTATGACAAGCCCATGGTCTACTACCCGCTGAGCACACTCATGATCGCGGGCATTCGCGACATACTGATCATCAGCACGCCTCAGGACACGCCGCGTTTCGAGCAACTTCTGGGGGGCGGTTCCCAATGGGGGCTCAATCTCGAGTACGCGGTGCAGCCCAGTCCGGACGGACTGGCCCAAGCATTCATCATCGGGGAGAAATTTCTTGATGGTGCTCCTAGTGCGTTGGTGCTGGGTGACAACATTTTCTACGGGCACGATCTACATACGTTGCTGATGGATGCTGATGCCGAAGCGTCTGGGGCGACGGTGTTCGCCTACCATGTACAGGACCCTGAACGTTATGGTGTTGTGGCGTTCGATTCGAATGGTCGGGCCAATAGCATAGAAGAAAAACCGACGGTGCCAAAGAGTAACTATGCCGTGACGGGCCTTTACTTCTACGACGCGCAGGTTGTCGAGATTGCCCGATCGATCAAGCCCAGCGCACGTGGCGAACTTGAGATTACGGCCGTCAACCAAGTCTATTTGGAACGCTCCCAACTGAAGGTGCAGATCATGCAGCGCGGGTATGCGTGGCTCGATACCGGAACGCACGACAGCCTGCTCGACGCCGGCCAATTCATTGCGACGCTGGAGCATCGCCAGGGGCTAAAGATTTCATGCCCTGAAGAAATTGCGTGGCGCAACGGGTTTATCAACAATGAGCAACTTGCAAAACTTGCGAGCCCTCTGGCCAAGAACGGGTACGGTCAATACCTGTTGCGCTTACTCAAAGAGCGCAATTAGCAATGAAAGTAACGTCTACCGCTATTTCGGATGTCTTGATCATTGAGCCTCGCGTGTTCGGCGACCCGCGCGGGTTCTTCTTGGAAAGTTTCAATCAGCGTGACTTCAATGTGGCGACTGGCACCAACTACACCTTTGTACAGGACAACCACAGCCGATCTGCAAAAGGCGTGCTGCGGGGGTTGCATTACCAACTGGAGTTGCCACAGGGCAAGCTTGTTCGCGTGGTGCGTGGGACTGTTTTTGATGTGGCCGTTGATATTCGTTCTGCCTCACCCACGTTCGGAAAATGGGTCGGCCTGGAATTGAGCGAGCACGACAACCGGCAGCTCTGGGTGCCGCCTGGCCTTGCGCATGGCTTTCTGGTGCTCAGTGAGAGTGCCGACTTTTTATATAAAACCACTGATTACTATGCTCCCACACAGGAGCGCTGCATCGCATGGGACGACCCCACGTTGGCAATCGACTGGCCTCTTGATGGTCATCCGGTGCTTTCTGGCAAGGATGGTGCTGGCCAGGCTTTCAAGACCGCCGAATTTTAGGTGCGGGCGAGTCCGGCAAGTCGCAGCCCTGCACGTCGGGCGTAAATCCGCTCACACGCTTTAGCAAAATGCTCCGCAGAGTCGCAGTGTCGTTGGCTGCAATGGCCTGCTTCAGCAGTTCGATGTCAGTATGAAATTCTTCCCAGGGTACAAAATCTTCGTGGGCCTTGAGGATACGAGGGTGGATGGTCGGCACCGGGTTGTCGCCGATTAACAACTCCTCATACAGCTTTTCGCCAGGACGCAAGCCTCTTATCTCAATGGCGATATCTCCATCAGGGCAGTTCTCGTCCCGCACCGTGAAGCCCGAAAGTTTGACCATGCGGCAGGCCAGATCAATGATCTTTACCGGCTCACCCATATCAAGCACATATACCTCGCCGCCTTCCGCCATGGCACCGGCCTGAAGCACGAGTTGGGCAGCTTCGGGAATGGTCATAAAGTAGCGGGTAACATCTGCGTGCGTCAAGGTGATAGGCCCGCCAGCTTCGATCTGCCGCCGGAACAGGGGCACGACGCTGCCGCTGCTGCCGAGTACATTGCCGAAACGGACCATCGCAAAACGCGTGATATTGTTCACTTGCTGATTACCGTCTGTATAGAAACTCAGCCTGGGTGTGGCTGACAGCGCCTGGAGTACCAACTCGGCGAGGCGCTTGCTTGCTCCCATGACGTTGGTCGGCCTTACGGCCTTGTCGGTCGATATGAGGACAAAGTGGCTGACTTCCGTTTCGATTGCGGCGCGCGCCGTGTTGAGCGTACCCAATACATTGTTAGCTATGCCTTCGGCCGGATTGTGCTCGACGAGCGGTACGTGTTTGTAGGCCGCGGCGTGATAGACGCTGTGCGGTTTGTAGGTGCGGAAAATCTCCAGCATGCGCTGGTAGTCGCGCACATTTGCCAGCAAGGGAACAAGCTCGATCGAAATGCCGGAACGAGTGGCAAAGCGTTCGCAAAACGGCTGAAGTTCTTGCTGAATGCTGTAGAGACCGAATTCACTATGCTCTACCAAAATCAGGCGGGTAGGCTGCTCCTGCAGTATCTGGCGGCACAGCTCACTGCCGATGCTGCCGGCAGCTCCCGTGACCAGCACGATTTTGTTTGCAAGGCTTCGCGTGAGCAACGCACGGTCAGGCGGCACGGCATCGCGACCGAGCAAGTCTTCAACATCCAGATCTTTGATGTCGGCCAGCGCGACCCTGCCGTGGGCAAGGTCGGTCAGCCCGGGTAGAGACCGCACGTGAACCGGCAATGGTTGTAATTCATTCAGAATAGCGTTGCGACGGGCGCGCGTAATTGAAGGCAGCGCCAATAACATGTCGGTGATGTTGCATTTTTCAATCAGGTCCGGTAATTCGGAAGGCGCATAGACCGGCACATGATTTATGGTCAATCCCTGCAACGTGGGGCTGTCGTCAATAAAACCAAGCAGCTTGAATTCGTGCGAAGTCGCGATTGCGTCGGCGATTTGAACGCCTGCAGACCCGGCGCCGTAAATCAAAAGACGACTGACACTCATCTCGCGGCGCTGTCCATTGGAAAGGCCGCTCAACCATTGACGTGCGACCGCTCGGGAGCCACCGACCAGAAGCATCAGGATGAGTGGTTGAAGGAGCCCTATGGAGCGCGGCACATCGGGCCATCCCATTAGCAGCAGCGTCCCAAAAAACAGCGCCGCATATAACGAGACGGCAAGAACCAGCGCTCTCATGGCCGCCATACCGCTGTGCCTGAATATGGCGCGGTAAAGACCGTTGCGCCAGAAGATTGGCGTTGCGAGCAAAGGGGCGAGAATATAAGGCCCCCACTGGTGGGTGTTACGGGGCCAGTGCAGTGTATCCAACCGCAATGAGTACGCTGCCCAAACCGCGACAATGCCCATGAGGGCATCGAAAAATAGTACGACCAATTGCTTGATGCGTCGCGGCTGGCTCAATAACTTGGTTTTTATCATTTGTGTTGTACGGCAAACCCCGGCGGGCATTTTGAATTAATGAGATATGCCGTCGCGTCGCAATACCTTCATTCCCGTCGACCATAGTATGCGAATGTCGAACCGCAGGGATTGATGTTTCAGGTACTCGAGATCCAGGGCCACTTTGTCAGGTATGGGGAGTTCGTCGCGTCCGTTGATCTGGGCCCATCCGGTCAGTCCAGGCAGCAGGGCATCGATCCCATGCAGCGTTCGCAACTCAATGAGGTCGCTTTGATTGAATAGGGCCGGGCGCGGCCCTACAAAGCTCATGTCGCCGATCAAGATGCTCCAGATTTGCGGGAGTTCGTCCAAGCTGCTTTTGCGCAGAAATGCGCCGATTGGCGTGAGATGTACCGAAGGATCAGCAAGCAGGTGAGTCGCGACCACCGGAGTTCCAATGCGCATACTGCGAAATTTGGGCATGCGGAATACTCGATTGCGTTGGCCAACGCGATCGGACCAATATAAGGCTGGACCTGCCGAGGTCGCCCGAACTCCCAGTGCCAGTAATAAAAGAGGCAGTGCAAGTACGCACAGCACTCCGACAGCCAGCGCAATATCAAACAAGCGTTTCAAACCAAAATCTCATGGCAAGGTTGTACAAAACTGGCTGCAAAAGATGGCGTGGTCGAGATATAACATCCCGCCAACACCATTGGATGACGCCCTAATGCTCTCGGGTGACCGGTTAGCTACAAGTCTAGATGGTCCGATCCGGTGGTTTTTAACGCACAAGAGCTTTTAGGCTGAAGCGCTTTGACTTTGTGCTTCGCGCGCCGACGATTTTAACCATCGTTTATGGTCGCAGGTTGGCAGGTAATTTGTTCAGAGCCCTCCAGAAGAGCTCCTACGGTCAGCGGTGCCGCGAGTATTCGACTGGCCAAAAGGGGCGGTGCATTCAGCTTGAGTGGCTACGTCCGTATCGTCAGGCTATACTTCGTTCAATTGCTGAACAGATGGCTTTCCCGAGACATTTTCGCGCGCACTAGTAGCACGTCGGTAGGTGGGGGAAGTGCTGAACTTCGTTGAAAGCTCCACTGATGTCCAATCCCCAAGAAGAAAACCACCTGAAAATTTTGCGGCTGCTGGTGGGGAATTCCCGTATGAATCAACGCGATCTCGCTGGTGCGTTGGGAGTTAGTCTGGGTAAAGCCAATTACTGCATCACGGCTTTGGTGGAGAAGGGCCTCATCAAGGTGCAGAACTTTCGCAATAGCCAGAATAAGCTTGCCTACGCATATCTACTGACACCGCTCGGTATTGCCGAGAAGGCGAATTTAACCGCGCGCTTCCTTCGTCAAAAGCTGGCTGAGTATGAGAGTCTGAATCGTGAAATCGAACTTCTGAAACGGGAAGTTGGAGAGGATTGCGCTGACGTTCATTTAAGTGGCAGGCTATGACCCGTCACTTGTCTGCAACGTATGCCGGCCGTGGCACTCTTAATTACTCTTTCGGATTCTGACTCATGAGCGATAAACCGGTTATTACTGCCGTAATCCTTTGTGGTGGATCCGGCACCCGATTGTGGCCGCTTTCGCGCAGCAGCTTTCCCAAGCAGTTCGTTCCTTTGATTGCAGGTAAGTGTCTGCTCGAACTCACCCTGGAGCGGGTGGCGCAGCTTGGTGCGTCATGGGGAGGCGCACCGGTGATGTGTGTTGCGGCGGAAGATCATCGATTCTTAGTGGGTGCGGCGATGCAAAGTGCCGGTGTGCCTGCCGAAGTCATTCTTGAGCCGGTGGCCCGTAATACCGCTGCTGCGATGGCGTTGGCCGCCCTTCGTGCCAAGGCCGACGACTTGTTGTTGTTCTGTCCTGCGGATCACCATATTCCGGATGTTTCGGGTTTTGTTGCCACGGTCGAGGCGGGCCGAGAGGCCGCGAACAACGGTGCTTTTGTTACTTTCGGGGTGGTCCCCACTTTTCCTAGTACTGCCTATGGTTACATCGAACGCGGTACGGCGAATCCAGACAAAGGTTTCGCGGTCACGCGGTTCATCGAGAAGCCAAGCTTTGATAAGGCGGGAGCACTGATTCTTCAAGGGAATGTCCTGTGGAATGCCGGCATTTTCCTGGTGAAGGCGTCAGTGCTTATTGTGGCCCTGCAGGAGCATGCGGCTGATATCTTGGAAGCATGCGCGGCGGCAATGGCTGGTGCGAGCCGGGACGGCCATTTCATCAGGCCTGAGGCCAGCGCTTTTGCGTCCTGCCGTCCTGAGAGCATCGACTACGCCGTGCTGGAGAGGCATAGCAATGTGGTGGTCATCCCTTTTTCTGGGGCCTGGAGCGACGTTGGCAGTTGGAATGCGGTTGCCGAGCTGACGCCGCCGGATGCCCAGGGCAACAGGGTCGGCGGGCAAGGTTTGGTAGTGCATGCCACGCGCACTTTCATCCACGCGCCGATACGGCCCGTTGTGGCGCTGGGTACCGATGGCCTTTTGATCATTGATACGCCCGATGCGCTGCTGGTCGTCGCGGCCACCCATGCCGAGCAGGTCAAGCTCGTCGTAGCCGAGCTGGCAGCGGTGGACAGCCCTCAAGCCACGTTGCATCGCAAGGTGTCACGGCCCTGGGGCTGGTATGACAGCATTGATTGCGGTGAACGGTTCCAGGTCAAACGAATCAATGTCAAGCCGGGCGGCAGCCTAAGCTTGCAAAGGCATAGGCACCGCGCGGAGCATTGGATTGTTGTCAAGGGACGTGCCCTTGTGACCAAAGGTTCGGAAACCTTCATGCTGGCGGAGAACGAGTCTACGTACATTCCCATCGGCGAAATCCACAGGCTTGAAAACCCGGGGGAGATGGACCTCGAGATGATTGAAGTGCAGTCCGGTAGCTACCTGGGTGAAGACGATATAGAGCGATTTAACGACGTATATGGCAGGGTATAAACAATGAGAAAAGTAGCGCTGATAACCGGAATCACCGGCCAGGACGGCTCCTATCTGGCAGAGTTCCTGCTGGCCAAGGGGTACGACGTCCACGGCATCAAGCGGCGGGCTTCGCTTTTCAATACGGAGCGTATTGACCACATTTATCAGGATCCCCATTCGGACAATCCGCATATGTTTCTGCATTACGGCGATCTTACCGATACGTCGAATCTGATGCGTGTAATGCAGCAGGTGCAGCCCGATGAGGTCTACAACTTGGGGGCCATGAGTCATGTAGCTGTATCGTTTGAATCGCCCGAATACACGGCTGACGTCGATGGCATGGGGACGCTGCGGCTGCTGGAGGCTATTCGGATACTGGGGCTTGAAAAAAAGACGCGCTTCTACCAGGCGTCAACTTCGGAGCTCTACGGGCTGGTGCAGGAAATACCGCAGCGCGAGAGTACGCCCTTTTATCCTCGCAGCCCTTATGCGGTGGCTAAACTTTATGCCTACTGGATCACGGTCAACTACCGTGAGGCCTACGGCATCTATGCATGCAACGGCATCCTGTTCAATCACGAGTCTCCGCGTCGCGGAGAGACCTTCGTGACTCGAAAAATCACCCGTGCTCTGGCGAACATATCGCAGGGGCTTGAGGAGTCGTTTTACCTTGGAAACATGGATGCGCTGCGCGACTGGGGGCATGCACGCGACTACGTCGAGATGCAGTGGCTCATGCTGCAGCAGGAACAAGCGGAAGATTTCGTCATCGCGACCGGCGTGCAGTACTCGGTTCGCCAGTTCGTTGAGGTGGCGGCGCGCGAACTGGGTATCGAAATCGAATGGCAAGGCCGCGGTGTGGACGAAAAAGGGGTGATCGCCGCGATAACTTCGGATAATGCGAGCGGCGCCAAGGTGGGGCAGGTCATCGTGGCCATCGATCCCAAGTATTTCCGCCCTACCGAAGTGGAAACGCTGCTGGGAGATCCGACCAATGCGCGTGTCAAGCTTGGCTGGACGCCGACAACGACGTTTGCCGAGATGGTGCAGGAAATGGTTGCGAAAGATCTTGAGGATGCCCGGCGCCATGCGCTTTTGAAGCGTCACGGCTACAGCGTGGCGATATCCCTCG
Organism: Polaromonas potterensis; assembly: GCF_033446725.1. NCBI lineage: Bacteria > Pseudomonadati > Pseudomonadota > Betaproteobacteria > Burkholderiales > Comamonadaceae > Polaromonas > Polaromonas potterensis. The sequence goes on from NZ_JAWQLX010000008.1 coordinate 146,872, forward strand.
AGAAGTAAACAAGCATGGAACATCTGAATGCCCGCATCTTCGTCGCCGGCCATCGTGGGATGGTCGGTTCGGCCATTGTTCGTCTGCTGAAGTCGCGTGGCTATCGCAATATCGTCACGCGCACCCATGCCGAGCTCGATTTGACGGACCAGGCGCAGGTGAGACTGTTCTTCTCGAGTGAAAAAATCGAGCAGGTATACCTTGCGGCGGCGCGCGTTGGCGGCATCCACGCCAATAACAGCTATCCGGCCAACTTTATTTATGAAAACATGATGATGCAGGCGAACATCATCCATGAGGCTTGGCGGCATGACATACGCAAACTGTTGTTCCTCGGGTCGTCGTGTATATACCCGCGCTTGGCCGCCCAGCCCATCCGGGAAGACAGTCTGATGACGGGCCAGCTTGAGCCGACCAACGAGGCTTATGCGATCGCAAAAATAGCGGGCATCAAACTTTGTGAAAGCTACAACCGCCAGCACGGCACAGACTACAGAAGCGTCATGCCAACCAACTTGTACGGCCCGGGCGACAACTACCACCCCGAAAACAGCCATGTCATTCCCGGGTTGATCAGACGTTTTCACGAAGCCAAGATCGCTAAGATCGAAAAAGTGGCCATTTGGGGAAGCGGCACCCCGCAACGTGAATTCCTGCATGTCGATGACATGGCATTGGCCAGCCTGCATGTGATGGACCTCGAGCCCGCGCGCTACGAGGCCGCCACGCAGCCCATGCAGTCCCACCTGAATGTAGGAAGCGGCGAGGAACTGAGCATTGGTGAGTTGGCCAAAACCGTCATGCAGGTGGTTGGTTTTCAGGGGCGGATCGAATTTGACAACACCAAGCCCGACGGCACACCGCGAAAGCTGCTCGATGTATCGAGGCTCGTGTCATTGGGCTGGGCGCCCGGCATTCCTCTGCGCGCTGGACTGGAAGAAACCTACCAGGCCTTTCTTGCCGGTACGCAATCGGTGCCGTCGGACGGGCGCGCATAGCAATGCCGCACCCTTGCTTTACTTGCTCATGTGTCACGCCGGGAGCCAAATGGTGAACGTCCCAGTTGCGCATGATTCGGTGCCGACTTTGTTGTGGCGCTTGCTTGGGCATCTGAGCAAACGCCGGCAGCGGCAGTTTGCACTTCTGACGGGGCTCACGGTGATTAGCGCGGCCGCGGAGGTTGTCAGCTTGGGGATTGTGCTTCCTTTCATTGGCGTGCTGGTTTCGCCCGAGATACTCTTCACGCGGCCGTTTGTCGCGAGCGTTGCAAGGGATTGGGGCATCACATCGGCAGATCAACTCGTTTTGCCCTTGACCATCGCGTTTGTTACCGCAGCGGTCGTCGCCGGAGCGGTTCGCATGCTGGTGCTATGGGTCACGACTCGGCTGGCGTTCGCCAGCAGCGCGGATCTGAGTATTGAGGTGTATCGCAGAACCCTGTACCAGCCTTACCCGGTGCACGTTTCGCGCAACAGCAGTGAAGTTATTAGCAGCATCACCAACAAAATTGGGGATGCTGTGAACGTGCTGTATCAGTTGCTGACACTAGTCAGCTCATCGATTCTGCTTGTGGCCATCACAGTGACGCTGATGGTGATCAACCCGATGGTGGCCCTGGTGGCGATCACGGGTTTTGGGACCAGTTATTTTGTGATCAGCTGGATCGCCAGGCGTCGCCTGCGTCGAAACAGCGACCGCATCGGCCATGAGTACTCGCAAGTCATCAAGGCGCTGCAGGAGGGGTTGGGCGGTATACGCGACGTGCTGCTGGACGGAGCGCAGGAAGTCTACAGCCAAGTGTACCGGCAGGCGGACTATCCGCTGCGCCGGGCGCAGGGCAACAATGTGTTTATCGCAGCCAGCCCGCGATTTGTGGTCGAAGCGGTGGGCATGGGTTTGATCGCGGCGCTCGCTTATGGCCTGAGCCAGCAGCCCGGTGGCGTGGCTGTTGCTCTGCCGGTGCTGGGCGCGCTGGCCTTGGGTGCGCAGCGCCTGCTGCCGGCGCTGCAGCTCAGCTACAGTGCGTGGGCCGGCATTACAGGCAGTCAGGCGTCGCTGGCCGGGTTGCTGGAAATGCTGGATCAACCGTATCCGGCGGATTTTCTACTGGCCAAGCAACCAGCGCCTTTGCAGTTGCGCGACAATATCCAATTCAGCAACGTCAGTTTCCGTTACGCTGCTACCGGCCCGCTGGTTCTCAACGACTTAAACCTGACGATTCGCAAAGGTTCCCGCATCGGTTTTGTTGGAAGCACCGGCAGTGGGAAAAGTACCGCTCTTGATCTGCTGATGGGCTTGCTATTGCCCTCTGAGGGCGCGCTTTCTGTGGACGGTCAGATCATCGCCGGTACGACGATAGGCGCGTGGCAGCGATCCATCGCCCACGTGCCTCAGGGCATTTATTTGGCTGACACTACCCTTGCCGAGAATATCGCTTTTGGCGTTCCCAGAGGTGCAATAGACATGGACCGGGTTCGGCAAGCTGCGGCGCAGGCTCAGATTGCCGAATTTATTGAGAATAGCCGCGAGGGGTACGACGTACTTGTCGGTGAGCGTGGCGTACGTCTTTCGGGCGGGCAGCGTCAGCGTATTGGCATTGCGCGTGCACTTTACAAGCAGGCCAGCGTGCTGGTTTTTGACGAGGCTACCAGTGCGCTCGATAGTGCAACCGAGCGGTCCGTCATGAGCGCCATTGAAGGACTCGACCGGGAGCTGACGATCCTGATGATCGCGCACCGATTGACCACGGTACGCAACTGCGACACCATTGTTCAGCTTGAGGCCGGCAAGCTCGTGGCTCAAGGATCCTATGAAGAGCTACTTGCCGGCAGCCCGAGTTTTCAGCGCATGGCGCTTGCGGCCAGCCAAGAGCCCTTGCTTGGCTAGTCAAGTCCTACCCATCTTTCCCACGCATAAAAAAACATGTTCACCAATAAAAACATCCTGATCACGGGCGGTACCGGCTCCTTCGGTAAACAGTACGTCAAAACCATACTTGAGCGTTACAAGCCGAACAAGTTGATCATTTATTCCCGCGACGAGCTCAAACAGTTCGAAATGGAGCAGGACTTCAATCAGGACTGCATGCGGTATTTCATCGGTGATGTACGGGACCGGGAGCGGCTGATACAGGCTATGAAGGGCGTTGATTACGTCATTCATGCTGCGGCGCTCAAACAGGTGCCGGCAGCCGAATACAACCCGATGGAGTGCATCAAGACAAATATCCATGGCGCGGAGAATGTGATTTACGCGGCTTTGGCAAACGACGTGGAGAAAGTCATTGCGCTGTCGACGGATAAGGCTGCCAGCCCGATCAATCTCTACGGCGCGACCAAGCTGGTTTCCGATAAGCTGTTTGTCGCCGCCAACAACGTGGCCGGCGGACACAAGACGCGGTTTTCTGCAGTGCGTTACGGCAATGTCGTGGGTTCGCGAGGATCGGTTGTCCCTTTCTTTCAGAAACAGATCGACAGCGGTGCCGATCATCTTCCGATCACTGATGCGAGGATGACGCGTTTCTGGATTACCTTGCAGCAAGGTGTGGATTTCGTCCTCAAGAATTTCGAGCGGATGCACGGAGGGGAAATCTTCGTGCCGAAAATTCCGTCGGTGAATGTGTCCGACCTAGCGACCGCCATGGCGCCGCAACTTCCTCACAAAATCATCGGAATTCGTCCCGGCGAGAAGCTGCACGAGATCATGTGCCCTGCGGACGACTCACACCTCACGCTTGAATTTTCCGATCACTTCGTCATCAAACCCACCATTCAATTCTCGAGGTACGCGGATTTTTCAGTGAATGGAGTTGGCGAAAGAGGAGAAGTTGTTGAGCAGGGCACTGAGTACCATTCGGGGAAAAACCCACATTTCCTGAGCATCGAAGAGATACTGTCCTTCAATCAGCTCGCTGCCAAATGATGATTCCCTACGGCCGGCAAGACATTTCCCAGGCGGATATCGATGCCGTGGTTGAGGTCCTGCGTTCGGACTTTCTCACGCAGGGACCCACAATCCCGCGATTCGAGCAGGCTGTCGCGACGCATGTAGGCGCGCGTTACGCGGTCGCCGTGAATAGTGCCACCTCGGCCTTGCACATCGCCTGCCTGGCACTCGGCCTGGGTTCCGGGGATCGCCTCTGGACGGTGCCCAACACGTTCGTAGCCTCCGCCAATTGCGGTCGCTACTGTGGCGCGGAGGTGGATTTTGTCGACATTGATCCGGATACCTGGAATATCAGCGTTACCTGCTTGCGCGAAAAGCTCATCGACGCGAGAGCGCGCCAGCAATTGCCCAAGATCGTTGTGCCTGTGCACTTCAGCGGCCAGCCGACTGACCAGGAGGCGATTTGGGCGCTGGCACAAGAGTTTGGCTTCAAGGTGTTGGAAGATGCTTCGCACGCGATTGGAGCGTCGCATCGTGCAGAGCCCGTCGGCAGCTGTCGCTGGTCGGACATCACGATTTTCAGTTTTCACCCCGTCAAGATCGTCACAACGGGTGAGGGGGGGCTGGCACTCACCAACGACGCCGCACTGGCCGAACGGATGGCCTTGTTTCGAAGTCATGGCATAACCCGGGATGCGCAGCGATTCCGGGCATCAGCGACCACCGAAAACGCATCGGCATCCGCGCTGGTGTGTCCCGCGGCCTGGTATTACGAACAGCAGGAGCTTGGCTACAACTACCGCATGACGGACATCCAAGCCGTTCTCGGCGTCAGCCAACTCGGGCGCCTGCAAAGCTATGTGGCGCGCCGCAATCTGCTTGCGCAGCGCTATGACGCGAAATTGGGCGATCTGCCGCTGACCCTGCCCACCATTCTGGATCACAATATTTCCGCATTCCACCTGTATGTGGTGCGGATTCAGCCGGCGCAAACGCCCAAGACGCATCGGCAGATTTTTGATGAGCTCAGGTCGAAAGGCGTTGGCGTCAATTTGCACTACATGCCGGTGCATTTGCAGCCCTATTACCAGGACCTCGGTTTTACTGCGGGCCAATTTCCTGAAGCTGAAGCCCACGGGAGCCAGGCGATCTCGCTGCCCCTTTTTCCGACCCTTACGTTCGAGCAGCAGGATGACGTGGTGCTTGCGGTGAGGAATGTTCTCGGCCATGCATAGTCGTGTAGCTCTCGGTACGGCCCAGTTTGGCATGGCCTATGGCATTGCCAATCAGCTCGGGCAAATCGATCCGGGTGAAGCGGGCGAAGTTTTGCGCCGGGCTCGCACCGCTGGCATGGATACCCTGGACACCGCGATAGCCTATGGTGACAGCGAGAAAACGCTGGGATCCCTGGGCGTGCAGGAGTGGAAACTGGTGTCCAAGTTGCCGTCATTGCCCGACGCCTGCACCGACATTCAGGGCTGGGTTCGTGCTGCATTGATGGGTTCGCTCTCGCGCCTCGGGGTGGGCAAGCTGCACGGCCTGTTGCTGCATCGCTCGCAGCAACTTCTTGATCCGCGCGGGGCGGCCCTCTATGCTGCTTTGCGCGATGTGCAACAAGAGGGGCTGGTGGATAAGATCGGCGTGTCCGTCTATGGGCCTGATGAACTGGACGCGTTGTGGCCGAAATTTCGGCTCGATCTTGTTCAGTCGCCTTTCAATGTGTTTGACCGCCGACTGGCCAGTTCCGGCTGGCTGGAACGCATGTATCAAGACGGCACGGAGGTCCACGTGCGCTCGGTGTTTCTGCAAGGCCTGTTGTTGCAGCCGGCTGAAAAGCGGCCGGCAGAATTTGCCGGTTGGCAGGATTTGTGGTCGAAATGGGATGAGTGGCTGGCGGAGGAGCAATTGAGTCCTCTGCAAGCAAGCTTGATGTTTGCGTTATCCCATCCCGAAATTGACCGAGTCATCGTTGGCGTGGACGGTGCGAGCCATCTGGCTGAAATTCTCTCCGCTCCCACCGCAGATCTGATCGATTTCCCCAATTCTCTAGAGTCTTCGGACTTGCGTCTAATTAATCCCACTCAATGGAAACTACAATGAAACGTTGTACCAAATGCAACCTTCCCGAAACCCACGAGACGATCATCTTTGACGCTCAGGGTGTCTGCAACATCTGCAATCAGCAGGACTTCAAAAAAGGCAGTATCGACTGGGGGCAGCGCAAGAAGGACCTTGACGCGCTGGTTGAGGAGTATCGCGGTAAATACGATTACGACTGTCTCGTTCCTTTTAGCGGCGGAAAAGACAGCACCTGGACACTGAACTACCTCGTGAAGGAATACGGTCTCAAGCCGTTGGTGGTCCGCTTCGACCATGGGTTCATGCGGCCCAATCTTGATGACAACGTCAAGCGCACCATGCGAAAGCTGGGTGTGGACATGCATACCTTTACCCCTAACTGGAAGGTTGTCCAGAAGCTGATGCTTCAGAGTTTTCTGGAAAAAGGTGATTTCTGCTGGCATTGCCATACCGGGATTTTTTCGTATCCGATGTGGGTCGCCCTTGAGAAGAAAGTTCCCCTGATTTTTTGGGGCGAACCTTCCGCTGAATACACGGCCTACTATGACTACAGCCAGCCTGAAGAGGTGGATGAAAAGCGCTTTAACAGGTATGTCAACCTAGGCATCACCTCGGACGACATGTTCATCCGGCTGGAAGGTGCGCTGGACCCCAGGGACCTGAAACCTTACAAATACCCTCCGGGCAAAGACTTGCGCGGCTTGGGCTATCGCTCGGTGTGTCTGGGATCCTACATTCAGTGGGATGTCAAAAAGCAGTCTGAAATCATCCAACGCGATCTCGGCTGGAAGGGGGATCAAGTCGAAAATGTGCCGCCTGAGTACAGTTACGAAAAGATCGAGTGCTACATGCAGGGCGTTCGCGACTACATCAAGTACATCAAGCGCGGCTATTCCCGGCCCTCGCATCTGGTGGCCCTGGACATTCGCCATGGGCGCCTCAAGAAGGAAGACGGTGAGAAACTAATTGCCGAGTACGAAGGCCACCGGCCGCCCAGTCTGGACCTATTTCTCGAGTTTGTCGGCTTGACGGAGCAGGAGTTCATGGAAATTGCCATGGCGCACCAAGTGTCCCCTTACGCCCACGATCCCCAGAAGACATTGCCCGGCCAGAGAATGGCGGACTTTGAGCGCTGGAACAAAGATGGTGCCATGGACCGTGCGGATGCCGAGGCGCAGGTGATCCGCTGGAAATCCCGCCATGTTTGAACGCGTGGGCTCTGCCGGGACGGACGCTTGGTGAACAAGCAAGTCGTGGGCATCGTCGACTACCAGTCCGGCAATATCCGTTCGGTGGTGAACGCGGTCGAGGCCGCTGATGTGGCGTCCATCCTGGTACGCCGCCCTCAAGACCTTGACGGCTGCTCCCACCTCGTTTTGCCCGGCGTAGGCGCTTTCGGGTTCTGCGCGGGCCGGTTGCGGGCAAGCGGCTTGCTGGAGGGAATCGAAGAATGGGCGCTACGCGATGAAAAACCTCTTTTAGGTATTTGTGTGGGCATGCAACTGATGGCCGACCATAGCCAAGAGATCGGCTCTCACGCCGGCCTGGGGTGGATTGGGGGCACTGTGCAAAAGCTGGAAAAGCCAGCCGGGCAACCCGCGATTCACGTGCCGCATGTGGGGTGGAACGAGGTGCTCTTTAAAGAGTCCTTTGGTTTATTCAAGGAGGGCGAGTCGGTGGACTTCTACTTTGACCACTCCTTCGCTTACCACGCGCCCAGGCTGGGACGCGAGATTGGCTCGACGCACCACGGCCAGCATTTCAGCGCACTGATCAAGCGGGGCAACTTGGTCGCCACGCAATTTCACCCGGAAAAAAGCCAGGCAGCGGGAATGCGCCTGCTCAAATCATTTCTGGCGATGTAGACGATGCTCAAGAAAAGAATTGTTCCCAAGCTACTGATCAAGAATAAATCCTATGGTCGACTGGTGCGGCCCATCCTGGTGACGACTCGTAATTTCGATCAGATTTTCGAGGTGGGAGACCCGGTCTCCCAGGCCAAGGTATATGAAGCCCAATTGGCCGACGAATTGATCGTGCTCAATATCGACAGCCTGCCCATTGGCGAGGATTTCGCGCTTTTGGGGGTGATCGAAAAATTGGCATCCGAAACATTCATGCCTATTGTGGTTGGTGGGGGCGTTCAGACCCCGGACGATTTTTCGTTGCTGCTGGAACGTGGTGCCGACAAGGTTTCGATCAACGCCGCTGCGGTATCGAATCCCGCGCTGATCACCCGGGCCGCCGAACGCTTTGGGGCCCAATGCGTAGTTGTATCGATTGATTTTCGCTACGATGCCGTTCTTCAGAAAAGCGTCGTGTTCACTCATAAAGCTTCGGTCAACACCGGCCTGGATGTGGTGGCTTGGGCCCGGCAGGCGGCCGCGGCGGGCGCCGGAGAGATTTTGCTAACCGACGCTGACCGGGACGGGCAGGGCGGTGGGCTGAATGTTGCGCTCGGAAGAGATGTTGCCGACGCCGTGGATGTACCCGTGATTCTTTCGGGTGGCTGTGGCGTGGCGCAGCATTTCATTGACGGGTTCCTGGCGGGAGGCGCCGAGGCCGTCGCGGCTGGCACCTTCTTTTGTTTCAGGGACCAAAACCCCATGCAGGCGCGCGCCCACGTGAGAAGCGCTGGCATTCCCATCCGGATCGGAACCTGACATGTACATTGATTTGCCGCATATTTCGATGGGGGAAGTCGGCAGCTTGTTCGTGCTGACGCCAGAGCATGTCACGGACAGCTATGTTTCCTGGCTCAACACCCCTGAAATCAACCAATACCTTGAAAGCCGATTTACGCCCCATACCGTGGAGTCGACGCGAGCCTTCGTTGCTTCGGTGCTGGCGTCGAGCGGCAATCTTTTTCTGGGCATCACAAGCCACCAATTGCGTCGGCACGTGGGTAACATCAAGCTCGGCCCCATAGACCCGCACCATGAAACCGGTGACATCGGCATTCTGATCGGTGACAAGACAGCCTGGGGCAAAGGCATCGCCACCGCGGCGATCGAGGCGGTCTCTGCGATTGCCGCAACGCATCTCAAGCTGCGTAAGCTGACTGCCGGCTGTTATGCCTCCAACGTTGGCAGTCGGAAGGCATTCGAAAAGGCCGGTTTCCTCGTCGAAGGCGTGCGACCAGCGCAGTTCCTGCTTGATGGTAAAGCGGAAGACTTGGTGTTGATGGGGCGGTTTTTTAAATGATGATGATCTCATGTTAAAAATACTGATTCGATGCAAGCTTCGAGGGCGCGCATGAAAACCGTGGCCATTGTGCAGGCGCGCATGGGGTCGACCCGCTTACCTAACAAGGTCATGAAACCGATTGACGGCGTTCCCATGATTGAAGTATTGTTGGCCCGCTTGGCGCGAGCCGGGGAAGTCGATGAGGTAATGGTCGCGACTTCGGTGGATGCGTGCAACCAGCCCTTGGTTGACCATGTGGATGCGCTGGGATTCAGGTGCTACCGCGGCAGCGAGGATGACGTGCTTGACCGCTACGTTCAGGCCGCGCGGCTTGCGAAAGCGGACGTGGTGGTGCGCATCACTGGTGATTGCCCGCTGGTTGATCCGGCATTGGTCGATGAGGCCATTGGTTTGTTCAAAGCGTCAAAAGCAGACTATTTGAGCAACGTGTCTCCGCCGACCTTTCCGGATGGTTTGGATATCGAGGTCTTTACTGCGCAAGCGCTTGAAAAAGCGGCACGCGAAACGGCGCTGCCCTTTGACCGGGAGCATGTCACGCCCTACCTGCGGGCCAATAGCCAGTTCAAGCAAGCCGGCCTGCAACACGATGACGACCTGTCGGGCCTGCGCTGGACCGTAGACGAGTCGGCGGACTATGAGGTGATGACCAAAGTGTTCACCCATTTTTCGCCCGATATTCATTTCGGCTGGAAGCAAGTATTGCAATTGCAGCGCAGTCAGCCTGACATTTTTCATATCAACAAGAACCTGCTTCGCAACGAAGGATCGATTATGGGTACCGGACAGAAACTCTGGAAACGCGCCAAACAAGTCATACCTGGCGGAAACATGCTGCTTTCCAAGCGGGCGGAAATGTTCCTTCCCGACCAGTGGCCCGCCTACTTCAGCAAGGCCAAAGGCTGCAAAGTGTGGGACCTGGACGGCAAAGAGTACATCGACATGTCCATCATGGGCATAGGCACCAACACGCTCGGCTACGGGCACCCGGAAGTGGATGAGGCGGTGCACCAGACGGTCACGTCGGGAAACATGTCCACTTTCAACTGCCCCGAGGAGGTCTATCTGGCTGAGCGCCTGGTCGAACTGCATCCCTGGGCCGACATGGTTCGCCTGGCGCGTAGCGGCGGCGAAGCCAATGCTGTGGCGATCCGCATTGCGCGCGCCGCTTCGGGGCGCGACAAGGTCGCCATTTGTGGCTATCACGGGTGGCACGACTGGTACCTGGCCGCCAATCTGGGAGACGAACAGAACCTCGCGGGGCATTTGCTGCCCGGCCTGGAGCCCAAGGGCGTGCCGCAGCATCTCAGAGGCAGCGTGTTGCCCTTCCGGTACAACAACTTTCCGGAACTGGAAGCGCTTGTCAAGAACCACGAAATTGGCGTGATCAAAATGGAAGTTTCGCGCAATATGGGCCCGGAGGACGGGTTTCTTGAGAAAGTGCGCAAGCTCGCGACCGACAACGGCATTGTGCTGATTTTTGACGAATGTACTTCCGGTTTTCGACAGACCTTTGGTGGCCTGCACGCGTTGTACGGTGTCGAGCCTGATATGGCGATGTTCGGCAAGGCGCTCGGCAATGGTTATGCCATCACCGGGACTATCGGGCGCCGAGAGATCATGGAAGCCGCGCAAGGGACCTTCATCAGCAGCACCTTCTGGACCGAGCGGATCGGACCGGCCGCCGCACTGAAAACACTGGAGGTGATGGAGCGCGAGAAGTCATGGGACGTAATTACTGCCGTGGGCAACACCATCAAACAGCATTGGGCCCAGTTGGCCGTTCAGCACGGTCTGCAACTGGAGCAGTGGGGCATGCCGGCGCTCGCAGGCTTCACAATTGCCGGCGCCAACTCGCTGGCCTACAAGACCTTCATCACGCAGGAGATGCTGGCTAAAGGTTATCTGGCCAGCAACAGTGTTTACGCCTGCACGGAGCACACGCCTGAAGTCATTGACGGCTACTTCGACGCATTGGCGCCTATTTTTGGTGTGATACGTGAATGCGAGGATGGCCGCGACATTCACGCATTGCTCAAGGGCCCAGTTTGCCACGCTGGTTTCAAACGGCTGAATTGAGGCCGTTGCATCGCACATGAACATTGTCTTTCGCACAGACGCTTCGTTGATAGTCGGCACGGGGCACGTAATGCGCTGCCTGACGCTGGCAAAAGCGCTGCGCGAGCGCGGAGCAGTCGTGTCGTTCGTGTGCCGCGAGCACGCCGGCCATCTTGGCGCCTTGATCCTTGAAATGGGGTTCGCGGTGCACCTGCTCGATGGTTGCGACGGGCTGGACGCCGCCGGTGAAGCGTCTCTCGCCCACGCCGGCTGGCTAGGTGCCACAAGTGCCAGGGATGCGGCCCAAACCCTGGCCGTTGTCGAGACCATGGGGGGGAAGCCGGACTGGCTTGTCGTCGATCACTATGGAATTGACCAGCGCTGGGAAGGACGCCTGAGGCCGGCTGTTGGCCGCATCATGGTGATTGACGACCTCGCTGACCGGCAGCACGATTGCGATGTACTGCTCGACCAGAACCTTGTGGCAAAGATGGAGGTTCGTTACGACGCCAGGTTGCCAGCCTCCTGCCTGCAGCTATTGGGTCCGCGTTACGCGCTGCTGCAGTCCGGCTACGCCGAACGGCATCAGCGCGCCAGTGTCAAAAAAGGGGCTGTGCGGCGCATCCTGATCTATTTCGGCGGTGCGGACCTGGACAACTTGGCGGGACGCAGCCTCGGCGCCTTCTTGCGTCTGGGGCGAAATGATATCGACGTTGACCTGGTGGTGGGAAATGGCATCCATGCCGAAGCAATTCGCCAACAGGCCGCGAACCACCCCAATATTCATTTGCATGACCGGCTGCCAACACTTGCGCCGCTGATCGAAGCGGCCAGCCTCGGGATAGGTGCCGGTGGGTCGACAAGCTGGGAGCGGCTCTGCCTCGGCCTGCCCTCCATCGTGGTTGCGATCGCAGACAACCAGGTTCCTATTGCGGCGGAGCTGGGCAAGCGAGGCTTGGCTTGCTCGCTCGGATGTCATCAGGATGTCGATGAGGCCACGATCGCATCGAAACTCGCTGAAATCGTTGGCGATGGTCTGAACGAGCATTGGTCGCAGCAATGCCTCTCGGTGGTGGACGGTCGCGGCGTGCAGCGCGTTTGTGCGGCGCTGAGTTCGACGGGGGCTGTTGCTCTGCGCAGTCGTCCCGCCATTTCGGCGGATGAAGACATGCTACTTGAATGGGCAAATGACCCGGCAACCCGGCGCAACGCACTGATGCCGGGCCAGATCGACGCGGCAACGCATCGCCAATGGTTTGAGCGCCGGTTGAAAAATACCGCCGGCTGCCGGATCTATATTGCCGAAACCGCCGAGGGTGTGCCAGCAGGCCAGATCCGGTTCGAGCGGTTTGAGGGCGCCTGGGAAGTGCACTACGCCTTGTCGCCGGATTTTCGCGGCCTGGGACTCGGGCGCCAGATGCTTGAACAGGCGCTAGCCACGTTTACTGGCGAAGTCGGAGATGCCTCGATCATCGGCCGCGTGAAAGACGACAATCGTGCCTCGCTGAAGATATTTGAATCACTGGGATTTGACGCCTCGATTGACGTGCGACTCAAAATTACAACGATGAAACGGCTGGTGCAAGTCCGGCCAGCCCAATCCATACACGAAGGACCATGATGCAAATAGGCCACCAAAAAATTGGCGGGGACGCAGCGCCATTTGTGATCGCCGAGATGTCCGGCAACCACAACCAGTCGCTTGACCGCGCGCTTGAGATTGTCGAGGCAGCGGGCAAGGCCGGCGCCCATGCGCTAAAGCTGCAGACCTACACCGCCGACACCATGACGCTGGCGATCAATGAAGGGGAGTTCTTCATCAATGATGAGTTGAGTTTATGGAAGGGCAAGAGCCTGCACGACCTGTACAAGCTCGCCTACACCCCCTGGGAGTGGCACGCACCCATCATGCAGCGCGCCAAAGAGTTGGGCATGCTCTGCTTCAGCACGCCGTTTGATGAAAGCGCCGTCGATTTTCTCGAGAGCCTGGATGCTCCCGCCTACAAGATTGCCTCCTTCGAGAACATTCATCTTCCGCTGATCCGCAAGGTAGCGGCTACCGGAAAGCCGATGATTATCTCCACGGGCATGGCGACGCTCGCCGAGATCGACGAGGCGGTGCGAGCTGCGCGTCAGGCGGGTTGCCGCGACCTGGTGTTGCTGAAGTGCACCAGTACTTATCCCTCTACGCCAGAAAACAGCAATGTGCTGACCATTCCTCATCTGCGCGCAATGTTCGGATGCGAAGTTGGCCTTTCTGACCACACCATGGGCATAGGCGCATCGGTCGCGGCAGTGGCCCATGGCGCCACGGTGATCGAAAAGCATTTCACCCTCAGGCGCAGCGACGGCGGCGTCGATAGCAGCTTCTCTCTGGAGCCTGCGGAGCTGCAGTCGCTGATGATTGAGACCGAGCGTGCTTGGCAGTCGTTGGGGCGTATCACCTACGGCCCCAGCGAAGCGGAAAAGAAATCACTGGTTTTCAGGCGCTCTATCTATATTTCAGAAGATCTGAAGTCTGGCGATATGCTGACGCGCGAGAATCTTCGCTGCGTTCGCCCTGGCTTGGGGCTTCCTCCCAAATACTATGAGTTGTTGCTGGGGCGAAAAGTGAATCAGGACATCAAAAAAGGCGCCCCCATGAGCTGGGATTTGCTCGGGTGATCAGCGTGAAGCTGCTGTGGTCGCAGACCCCAGCCTATCAACAAGTTGCGGTGATGCAGGAAGTTAGGTGTTCACAAGTCTGGAGTTTCGAATGAGCGTTACTGCTGAAAGCCCTAACAAGGCCAAAGAGTATTGGGACATCGTCGGGAAAAATGCCCCTGACAATTGCAAAGACCATTGGGTGGACGGCAGTGGAAATCCCTTGCCTGAAACGCTTTATCAGGAGGTCGGCGTCTATGTACTCGGAGGACTTGATGCCATGCTCGAAGATGTAACCAGCCCGCGCCGTGTACTGGAGATAGGCTGTGGTACGGGGAAAATCCTACAAGTGCTTAAGGCGCTGCGGCCCGAACTTGAGCTTTTTGGCATTGATTTTTCGCAAGAGCAGATTCGCCATGCAAGCAGCAATGTGCCAAGCGCAGAGTTTTTCACGGGTGACCTCGATGAGTTCGTTGCAGCTTCGGCAGCCGGCCCTGGAGAGTCAGGCACTTATGATCTGATATATCTACACAGCGTTATTCAATATTTTCCGTCCACCGAGTATTTCGAAAAATTTCTGACCTTGTGTGGCAGATTGCTCAGGCGAGGTGGAGCCTTGTACCTGATTGATACGCCGATCGATTGGTACTACGATCAAATGCGGGGAATACCTCGGCAGACGGCTTTGACGCCAATCAAAAATCTCGTCAAGAAACTCATCGGCTATCAGCCGAAAGCCCAGCCCCTTCCCTTGACCGCCGGCGAACTGCTGGGTGGAAAGCAAATTGAGGTTCCCACATTCCCCGGGTACTGGGCTAGCCCCGAAATGATCCAGCAGTTCGCGGAAAATGAATTTGAAAAATTTCGCTTCGAATACCAATTGTTCAAAAGCAAGCCGGTGCTTTATCGCAAGTACCGGCCCTCTTTCTTGTTGCTTGGAAAGAAATGAGAAGTCTCATTGAGGCGCTCAAATAAATTCAGCGTGCGTCAGGCGTTTTCGAATTCTGGCGTCCGCAGCTACGTGAATATATCGGTTACTTAGGATTAATTTATGAAGTGCGCATGCATACTCGCGGCGGGGACAGGATCCCGGCTGAAAAAATATACCCAAGACCGGACCAAATGCATGGTCGAGGTCAACGGCGATAAATTGATCGACTACACCATCCGGTCCCTGCAAGCCGGCGGTGTGGAGACAATTTTCATTGTCGTGGGCTACCGCGGCGAGGATTTGGTGCAGCACGTGAAACAGGTTTTCCCTGACCTGGACATCCGCTTCATCGAGAACCCTATTTTTGCGTCGACCAACAACATCTACTCTTTAAAACTCGCGATTCCCGTCCTGGGAGATTACGAAGAAGTTGTGTTGGTTGAGAGTGACCTGTGGATTGAGCGTTCGGTTGCCGTCGACTTCCTGCGGGATACACGGGAAAACATCGTGCTGGTTAGCCCATTTCGTTATTGGATGGATGGCACCTGTGTCACTGTCGGGGCAGACAAGCAGGAAATAAGCGGGTTTGTGGCAAAAGCCGACGTACATCTTTACCCCATCGATCAGTTGTTCAAAACAGTCAACTGGTACAAGTTCTCAGGCAAATTTCTGCGAGATATCTACTCGCATTTCATCAACGCATATGTTGATGCATTTGGAAAAAATGCTTACTACGAGGATGTGCTCAAGGTCATTGCTCCGGTCACGCCGGGCTTGTTCGTGTCCTACGTCATTGACGAAAGGCACTGGGCGGAGATTGACGACGAAGAAGATCTGTCAAGAGCCGAACTCATTGCGACGTCATCCGGCGATGCTGCCCGGAATTTGGTCCAGCGTTTTGGAGGATTTTGGAAATACAGGTTTGTCGACGACTTGACCCTGTTGGTGAACCCGTTCTTCCCTACGCAAGGGATGATGAACGAGTTGTGCAACGAGCTTGGCGGTGCCCTTCGCGAATACCCCTCAAAACTTTCGGTCATTTCGCGAATTGTCGCGAAGTCTTTGCCCTGTGAATCGGAGCAAATTGTCGTTGGCAATGGCGCATCCGAGATCATGCTTGCCCTTTTTGATGAGCTGAAAGATCGTCAATTCATCATTGCTCCGCCCTTCTTTCTGGAGTATCAGCGCCTCATCGGTGGACGGCTGTCAGTCTATGAGCGCGAGTTTCCGGCCACCAGCCTGGAAACTGCGCTTGATGGCATGGTCAACGAATCTGCCGCTGACATTATTCTGGTGAATCCTAACAATCCGACGGGAGAGCTTTGCAAATCGGGAAAACTTCTTGAAGTGCTGCCGAAGCTCGCCAAACAAGGCCGCAAGTTGATCGTTGATGAGTCGTTCGTTGATTTCTCCAGCGTTAATGCGACGCTGCTCACCGAGGCCATCGTCAATGAGCACAAAAACCTTCTAATCATCAAAAGCTTTGGAAAAAGCTTCGGTGTCCCCGGTGTGCGTTTGGGCGTACTAGTCTCGGCAGATCTGCAGTTGATCGAGAAGGTTCGTAGCAGGCTGCCTATATGGAACGTTTCTTCAAGTGCTGAGGTCTTCCTGGACCTGCTGCCCAGATACAAAAAGGAATACCAGCGCGCGTTGGCAAGCCTTCGGCGGGAGCGGGAGTATTTTGAGTCGCAGCTGGAAGAAATGGATGTTCGTTATTTCGCATCGCAGGGAAATTTCGTTTTTTTCCAGCTACCGGAAAAACCGAATCGCGGCTTTGAGGAGTACTGCTATAAAAAGGGGCTGCTTGTTAAGAAGATCGTGGGCAGAGCGGGCTTGAGCGGGACCTACTATCGCATTGCCGTACGCATGCGAGAACAGAATCTCCGGGTGACGGATGCGATTCGGGAATATTTAGTTGAAGGTATTGCGTGATTTACGAAGAAGAACATATTCGCAACGTGTGTATGGGCCTCGTGAGAGTGAGTTGCCAATGATCAGTATCTGGCGTAAATCGATCATGGCGTCCTCTTCAGAAGACGTCAAAGGCGTTTTGCTCGTTGAATCGACCCAAAGCAATGTTTCTCTCCATGAACTGTGTGTCTATACGCACATCATCTCTTGTGCCAAGCAGTTGCTTCCCGTTTTTATCAATCGGATTGGGCAGGCGTCGACCCTGAAAGAGGTCTTGCCGCGCTACTTCGAGAAATATCAGATTGTTGAAGACGTGAAGCTGTCGGCCGGTTCGCGTCTGTGGCTGTTCGTGATCTCGGCCGCACTTTGGCTTTATCAGTTTTTTCGCAGAGACCTGGTCAGTCTTCATTGGCGAGGGGAGTTGGTGGGCGACATTGTTTATGACCAGTACCTTGCGGGCTCCCAAAAAGGAACCGTCGATTATCTCGATGGCCGCCTCGTCAAATACATCTACATCACCTTGAGGGCGGTTGAGCGTGATCGCAGGCTGCTCGAGAAGATCAAGCCGGCTGCGGTGCTTCTTTCTCACCGGGTCGGACTCAACTCCGCACCGCTGGCGGTTCTGTGTCAACAGCAATCCATACCGATGTACTCATTTGGGGGGGGGGAGTACGGAACCATGATCGTCTCCCAAACAAGAAAGTCGTACGAATATCGGACAACCGTGGCGGATCTTGAACCTTTGCTGAACCTTCCCCAGCAGGAGTTCGACGGAATATTTGAGTCCATCCAGCAAGAATTGTTCAAAGGCTCGTACAACGCCGATTCCAAACTGGCCTTTGCCAACAAACTGTTTTCCGATCGCCAGGCATTCGCGTCCACCTTCTGTCTTGATGCAGCGAAGAAAAACATTTTTGTCATGCTGCATGCCTTTACGGACTACCCGCATTCGCATTTCAATGGAATGCTGTTCGCCGACTTTCTCGACTGGTTTCTTGAAACACTTGAGTTCGCGTCCAGGCACAAGAACGTCAACTGGATTTTCAAGCAGCACCCGTCCGCTCATTTTTATCCGGTTGTGGATGTTGACTGGGATGCCTTGGTTCGCAAGTACACCTCAGGCAACCTGATTTTTATGCCCCAAGGCGTAGATTTTGACTCTCGAAGCATCGGTCACGTCGGCGATGCGACCATTACTTGCCTGGGTTCGGCGGGCTTCGAGTTCGGTGCGTTGGCGAGAATCCCGACGATCACGGCGGGTGACAATCCCTATGTGGAAGCCGGCTTTGCGATCTACCCGCAAACCCGGGCTGGGTACTTTGACGTGTTGAAAAATCTTGACACTCTGCCTAAGCTGGATGATGAGGCATTCAAGAAGGCCAAAGCCACGTTCATGTTCATCCACAGACTGTCGCGGGTTCCCATGCACGCATTCCTCAATCTGTCGCACGCTGAAAGCCGCGAGCTCCAGCATGGGGATGCCTACTTCGCCAAGATTGACGCGCACGCGGAAGAATATGAAGAATTGATCGCGATCGAACTCCGGAAGTACATCGCCGTGGTTGGGGCCCCCGGGTTTAGCGCGTTGCGCTCATCTCCCCAAGAATACTGAAGCACGCACATGATTTCCCTACTTCGCCGGCTTAAACGCTCCGTGCACTCGGTTTGGTCACGATTGGTGCTGCGATACCGCGGCTTCAACGACTTCTACTCGTTTCCTTTCGAGGTCTCAGATCCTCTGAACGAGCATGCCGAGAAGACGCTCGAGATGGGCTGCAATTTGCTCGAATCCCTGGGCATCGGCTATTTTCTCTGCGATGGGAGCATTCTCGGGATCGTGAGGGACGACCGCCTGATTCCGCACGACAACGACATCGACGTTTGCGTCCTCGGGACAGTGGATGTGCAGCCTGTCAAAGCCGCTTTTTTGGCCCGTGGATTCTCGGTGGGGCGTGAGCTGTACTATCGCGGAGTCATCCAACAGCTGATTTTTTACTCGGCCGAGCATGTCATTTTCGATATATGTTTCTGGCACAAGAAGGGCGACGGTTATGGCTACCAGTTCGTGCCCGAACTCAAAATGGGACGCAGGCAGCATGACCACTATTGCGATTCGCACGACTATGTGACCTTTCGCGGAAAACGCTACCCCACTCATGCAAACATCAAGCAGTGGCTCAAGGAGCACTATGGTGACGACTGGACCATTCCCAAGCAGGTGAAGGGTGACTGGCGGCTTGATGTTAAGGACATCATTACGTGAGCTACGCAATCGTTGTGCCCGTGTACCGCACGTGGCTGTCTCCCCTTGAGCAGCTCTGCCTACTGCGCCTGAGGCATTTTTTTCGTGCTGACGTCTACCTGGCTGCGCCTCAGGGTTTATGTCTGGATGCTTATTTGAGCCTGTGGCCTGAACTCCAGGTCAAGAACTTTGACCCGGCTTACTTTGCCAGTGTAAAAACCTACAACAAGCTGATGCTTGACCCTCGGTTTTACGAGTCTTTTGCGACCAGGTATGAGTGGATGCTCATACATCAGTTAGATGCTTTCCTTTTTCATGGCGACCTTGAATCTTTTTGCGCCATGCCGTTTGACTATTTTGGAGCGCCTTGGGTGCCCGGCCAATGGGTCCATCCTCAGATAAATAAGGGCTATTTGCTCAAATTATTCGGGACACAGGTGAGTGTTGGCAACGGTGGACTCTCTTTGAGGCGGTTGGCGCCCACCATCGCGCTGCTCACCACTGAAAGCCGGTCTGCCGCGGGTTGGGCCGTCAATGAAGATGCGTTTTTTGGATACTGGGGGCTGCGTAGTCGGGTTTTTCGCAGCTGCCCGCTTGAAACCGCAGCCCGGTTTTCGTTCGAGTCCCATCCTGACATCCTCTACGAGATGACGGGCCAGAATGTGCCCTTCGGCTGCCATGGCCTACCTAAGTACCATCAGGCATTTTATGCAAAGCTGATGAGGCCGCTTCTGGCCCAGATGCGGGAGCTTGAGCCGGATCTGATTGACGCGTCGATGTCTGAGTTGCTTGGCTCTTTCAAGATGGACATTGCCTGAATGCCGGCGGCATAGTTGGTTGTTCGGTGAACGCTGCGTTGAAACTTCCGCATGTTTGCTTTGGCGCTGCTTGTTCTGCGCAGTCTTAGGAGGGTTCAATGAACGTGAAAAAAAGAACGATGGGTTTTTGGGGGCAACGGTGTTCGTCGTGACGGCCATCTGCGTCCTGGGGATGGTGGTGCAGTCGGATAAAGCTGGACGTTTCCAGTAGATTCAGGCGCTCACCCTGTGCCAGACTGCGCTGAAGAGGACCACGCCGGTCGCCGAGAAGGTGACCATTCCTTCTGTTGAGCGCGCGGGAAATGCGGAGCAGTTCATTTTCATCTGGGGCCTCACGACGCAGGCGATACAGATGCGAACCCAGCTTGATGAAATCGAGCCGACGACCGGGTATTGCACAGTGGACAAGGCGATCAAGCGGATTGTCGCTTTGACTTTTGGTCGTCGGCCCATCATTTGAAGCTGGCTGTCCCTGTCGGTCTGTCGGTCGAAGCCGCGAACCTGATGGCGCCGCCGTTGAATCGGCAGGGAGCGCGTCACTTGCAGATGCAGGCGTCTAACCGGCGGGCGACGCATTCAATGTGGGATTGCGTTGGAGTGCGCCTCGCGGCTTGATCAGGAGCGCGCGTTTTTCAACCAGGTGCCATGACAAAAAAGCGAGGGCTACGGCTCCTGTCAACGAACAAGCGGCCAAGAGCCAATAGGGAGCGTCCTTTCCGAGCAGGAGTATGACGACTTGTTGTACCGGCCAGGCATAGAGGTAGATGCCGTAAGAAAGATCGCCATAGCAACCGGCATCCTTCAGCCACGGCCATGAGCGAACGGCAATGCTGATTGTCACGATGGGAACGATGAAGAAGAGCGCAGTGCTGTACTCAACAAAAACAATTGCAAGCAGCCCCAATGTCAATGCAATGGCGATAACCAGCTTGTTATGGGTCGTGAGAAGCGTCGGGCGGTACATATTGATGGTCGCGCCCAGGAAAAATATCGCGGCAAAGTACAGCCATGCGACCAGGCTGGGAAAGAGATGCGATCCGGCTGCATAGGCGGTGCCCGCCGCTTGTCCTCCGAAAAAGAACAGGAAGTACACAACGTTTGAAGCGATGATCAGGGGCAGCGCTTCCCGGCGGCGGAAAACCCCGAGTACCCCGGCGGTGCCGAGCGCCAGATAACACCACACTTCAATGGGGATGGTCCACAGTGATCCGTTTGAACTCACAAACGGATTGCTCGGAAAGAGCATGCCGCGGGAGAGGCCGAAGTACAGTTCGTGCAGATACTGCCGGTATTCAGAAGACCTGAAGTATTGGATCGGCCCCAGCTGGTAAACCAGCGGCCCGAGAGCGAAGGCCGTGAGCAGGGTTACGACCGCAAGGCCAGGCCATATCCTCAGCAGCCGGCGAGCCATGAATCTCGGCAGATGGGGGTCCCGCTGCCAGCTTTGCATGATGAGGAAGCCGCTGATGGAGAAAAACATCAGCACCCCCAGGTTGCCGAAAGTGTGTGAGCCTATGATCTCGGGTTCATGGCGCCCCGACAACGCGAATTGGTGGCTCAGCAGCACAAACAGGGCGCCGAGCAATCTCACACCATCAAAATTGTTTGCATGCTGCCCACTTTTTGCTGTGTCAGTAGCGCATTCCTTCACCATGGTGACCCTTGATCTGTATAGTGCGGCGATTCTATCGCCCGGGGCGTGATGTTTGCTCGGCCGCGCCGATGTCCCAGGTGTTTGAGTGACGCGTCCAAACTGATACTCGGGAGCGAGTTGCCAGGGCTTCAGTGGGGTAACATCATCAATACGCTTTTAGTGGAGGCAACCCGCTCTCGATCCCTGAATATGCTCCTTGTTCGATGCGGCGAAGACGATAAAAACAGTGATTTTCAATATGCACGCTTCGGTACAAGAGATTTTCGAGAAAAGCAACAAGTTTGCCGCCAGAATAGTCGCAAGTAAATATTACCAATACCTGCTCCGTGGGGTTGTGATGTTGCAGCTGGCGCTGCTGGTTTTGTCACTGCTTTACACCAGTACGACACTGTTCTTCTACTGCCTGAAAGCCTTGCTCGCCATCAGCGTAGTAAGGATTTTTCTAGAGCGCTTCGGCCGGGACCGTTACTGGCCGCTTAACTGGCTGATCATAGTTCCGGGGCTATGGGGGGCCATTTACGGCTTTTCCAGCGGAAACATTGGTGCCAGGAGCGAGTTTGCGCTCTTTGTGATGGCTCCGATTGTCTATTTGCTCGTGTTTCATCGGCCTGCGTTCGCATTGCTTTCGCTGAAATACATGGAGCCCGCCCTCAAGGCCATATGCGCGGCGAACCTGCTGGTGTTCTATTTCTTATTTTTCACCGAGAGCGGCAGTTTGCGCGCGCTGCTGGAGGCCGCGACCCTTTTTCGCATTCAATTTCCCGATGGCTACACCAAGGTCTACACCTTGCAGATTACGCCCTTGATTTTTCTGCTTCCCGTCATGGCGGCTTACTATTACTTCAAGCAGTCGTGGGTCAACTTTTTGCTGTTCACGGCGGCCTTGCTCATGGCGCTGCTGTCGGGGCGAAAGGCCATCCTCGTTCTTTTTACCGCCTTGAGCGTGTGCACCCTGCTTTGCCATGTATTTCGCCATCGCGACCTGAGGGCTGCGGCAAAATTGGTGGCGCCATGGGCTCTAGCCTTAGTGATATTTCCGCAGATCGCAGCTTTTGAACGGGCCACTTATGTTCAGGCCATGTTCAACTCCTTTCCAGAACTGGGCGATTCGGTCAAGCGCAGGGATAGGCAGATGCCATTTGATCCGATGTTGAAACAGCAAGGCGCATTCGCGAATTTGTACGCATTGCGCAGCAACGCCTGTGCAATGGAAAACTACCTGGGTACGGGGCTCGCTTCGGACAAGTTGGGCGCCGTTGTCCGACAGGCTCAGATCACCACGCTGGTCAAGGAAGTTGCTATCAAGCCATGGTTCGGTAAGGGGTTGGGATACGTGACCGTGGACTGCATCCGATCCGAACAGCAGCCTTGGCGGTTTGAGCTGACTTACCTGGGCATGGCGCTGCATATCGGGCTTGTGGGCATCTCCATTTTTGCGCTCGTATACCTGCGCTGGGTGAAAAAGGCGCTTTCGCCGTTGCTGCCCCGCCAGATGACCGTGCCCCTTTTGTGCGGAAGTGTTTTCTTCGTGATCTGCTCTGCATCCAACGCCTATATCTTGTCTGTCGAATACTTATGGATATTTTTCATTCCCTTTTTACTGTCAAGGTGGTTGCCCGAAGATGGCGCTGTTGAACTTGAATGTGTTGGAGCACGTTATGCCGTCTGAGGTGCCTGGCTCGCCGGCTGATGTGTCGTCGCGAATGACTGGCTCGGATCAAGGCTCACGGCCGTTGTTGTCGATTGTCACTGTGACCCGAAATTGCGAGGCTACGCTGGAACGGACGCTTGCATCCGTGCGGCGCATCAAGACGCCGGCCATCCAGTACATCGTGATTGACGGTGCTTCGACGGATTCGACGCCGGCAATCCTCGCACGGTATGACGATATCGTGGATATTCTGGTTTCGGAGCGAGACAGTGGTATCTACAATGCGATGAACAAGGGCGCCGCGCTCGCCTCCGGCGACTACACCTTGTTTCTCAATGGCGACGACCACCTTCTGCCGGAGGGGTTCAGCCAAGCTGTGGCGTTGTTGGGCCGGCGAAGGCCTGAGTTACTCAGTTGCCGCAGCGGCGCGGTCTCGGAGACTGGGGAGCCGCTGGGCCTGTTAGAACTTTCCGCCTGGAGACTGTTTTTTTTCAATACCGTACCGCATCTGTCTACATTTGTGCGTAGCGATCTGCAAAAAAAGTACAGGTTCAGGGAGCAGTTTAAAATCGCTGCAGACTATGACCTGTTTCTCCGCTTGTTTCTTCGGCGCCATCGTTTCAGTACCTCTGAATTGATCACCGCCACTCACTACCGTGGTGGCTTTTCCGGCAACGTTTCACTCACGATTCAGGAGTGTCGCCAGATACGGAGGGAGAATCTAGGCTGGATGCTGTATACATTGACTCGGGCATTGGAAGTTGGGAATGAAATTCTCAACTCAGTTCTGCGCAGAGGGCGGCATACGGGTAGTAGTTCCTCCTAGCGCGCTTTGCGCGCAGGCGCTGAGTACATTGGCATTAACATTAATTCCGGAAGTTCCTTTTATCACCATGGCTGGCTCACTCGTGTACTTTGTTCAACGCCTCCGGCGTAGTCGCGCATGAGGTGCTGTGTTATTGGCGGAGCGGGGTTTCTCGGCTCTCATCTGGTATCCGCCTTGCGCGGTACCGGTCGTGACGTATTAGTGGTCGGTCGACGCGACCGGGACGCCACCACGTTGCCGCCAGGTGTGGCTTACCTTCAGGGTGACATCAGGGACCGGCCTTTCATTGCCGGCGCGCTGGAGGGGGTAGATGAGTTGGTGGACCTCGCTTATTCAAGCGTGCCGAAAACGAGTTTCGAGAATCCCATTCAGGATATTGTTGACAACCTTCCCGGCTCCGTCGCGTTGTTTGATGTGGCCAGCGGCCTGAATTTGCGGAAGATGGTTTTTGTCTCATCGGGCGGCACGGTCTATGGGGAGGCCTTGCAATTGCCTGTTCCGGAAACACATCCCACCAACCCGATTTCTCCTTATGGGATCACCAAGCTGGCGTTGGAAAAGTACGCGCAGGTCTATCATCGCATGCGGCAGTTGCCGGTCCTCTGCGTGAGACCGTCCAACCCGTTTGGCGAGAGGCAAATGCCCTACGTGGGCCAAGGCTTCATTGCGACGGCGATGGCTTCGATGATCTCGGGCCAGGAGATTCGAGTCTTCGGGCAGCAGGGGACCATCAGGGACTATATTTACGTTGAGGATGTCGCGCACGCATTGGTCAGCGCTCTCGACAAGGGTGTGCCGGGCGAGTCGTACAACATCGGCAGTTCGGTGGGGAGGTCCAATCTTGAGGTACTGACAGAGATATCTCGCGTTGCCCATGCTTCAGGCGTCCAACCCAGAATCACGCATGTCGAACCGCGGTCATTTGACGTGGCCGCCAATGTTTTGGACGTGGAAAAACTCCGAGCTCTTTCCGGGTGGCAACCAAAGATAGACTTTGCCGAGGGTATTGCGCGAACTTGGGACTGGTATTGCAGCAATTCCAGGTGTCCCTGACGCTTACAGCCCATGCGCTTACTTTTTTGTTGCCAGTTCTATGCGCCCAGCGTCGGTGGTGTGCAAGAGGTCATGCGTGAGTTGGCCGAGCAGCTGACGCTCAGGGGACATCAGGTCACGGTGGCCACATCGCAGTTGCAGGATCGCGATTTCCAGTCGCTTAATGGCGTGAGGATCGAAGGCTTTGACGTATCCGGCAATGGCGTATCTGGCATGACCGGTGAGGTATCGCGGTACCAGCAGTACGTCATTGACGGGGGGTTTGACGCGGTGATGGTCATGGCAGCGCAGCAATGGACGTTTGATGCGCTCTGGCCAATCCTTGATCGGATTGAATCCCGGAAAATTTTCATTCCATGCGGTTACTCGGGCTTTTACGAGCCGTCCTACGCGGGGTATTTTGAGCAACTCCCGGCCATCCTCAGGCAACTCGATCATCTGGTGTTTCATTCCACCGAATACCGGGACATCAATTTTGCACGCAGTTGCGGGCTGAAGAACTTTTCGGTAATTCCGGTCGGCGCGAGCCGAAGTGGATTCGATGTCGAGCCCAACAGCGCGTTTCGTTCCGCACACGGCATACCGCAGCAATCCTTTGTCTTTTTCACCGTTGGCACCTTCACCGGCTTGAAAGGGCATCTTGAACTGGCGCGAGCGTTTTCCCTGCTCAAGCTGAGGAAGAATGAGCACGCGACCCTCATCCTGAACGGCAACCAGGTCAAGGCCCCCGTACACGGGGTTTCGGGTATTTACAGAAAAATCGTCCACCTGCTCAAGGTGCAGGGATTGCCTTACTTGCTCAAGAAGACGTTCAGAAAGATCTGGCCAGGCGACAAAGACCTTCTCAAGACGGTCGGGAAGATCAATCGATCTCAGGCCCAAAAAGTCGTCTTGCTGACTGATTTCCCGCGGAAGGATTTGACGCAACTGTTCATGGCGGCAGACCTGTTTGTCTTCGCGTCGAAGATCGAGTACTCACCTCTGGTTTTATTCGAAACCGCAGCAGCCGGTACCCCCTTTCTGTCCGTGGAAGTTGGGAATGCCTCTGAAATCGCGCAGTGGACGGGGGCAGGCGTCATATGCCCTTCCACGGTCGACGGGAAAGGCTATACGCAGGTGAAGGAAGAAGAGTTGGCCGTCGCGATGACCGCGCTGATGCGGGCGCCGGAACGCCTTGAGGCGTTGGGCCGCGCCGGGCGGAAAAACTGGAGCGAGAAATTCAATTGGGAGAAAATAGCCGAGCGGTATGAACAGGTGCTCTTGGGCCAAACTGCCGCACAGCAAGAACCTACGGCTGTTGCCGGGCCTTCGGCCTGAACTATTTCTGAGTTGTACTAGGCGAATATGATCATCACAAAGCTCCTCGGAGGCCTCGGAAACCAGATGTTTCAATATGCGGCTGGCCGATCACTGGCGCTGGCCAATGAGTGCGAGCTTAAGCTGGATACGTCGGCGTTTGACCGCTACGTGATTCACAGCGGATATGCATTGGAGCCCTTTAATATCGTTGCCAGCATCGCATCGTCCGCCGAGGTTGGAACGTTGGCGGGATCGTCTTACAAAATTCCTCGAATGATTCGTCACAAGCTGGGCATGCATGGAAAAAGTTACTTCCGTGAAAAAGGCTTCGATTTTGATCCTGCAGTTCTGGAATGCCACGCGCCTGTCTACCTAGAGGGGTATTGGCAGTCCTACAAATATTTTGAGGAATTTGCGGACCAGATTCGGGCGGAACTCAGGCCGAGCTTACCCCTCCAAGGGGAGAACCTTCAGCTCGCCCGAAGTATTGCGCAGGAAAATTCGGTGTCAGTTCATGTCCGGCGGGGCGACTACGTGTCAAATCCGGTGGCCAGCAGCGTTCACGGATTTGTCGGTCTTGCCTATTACGAGTTGGCGCTGGCCCGCATCTCCCGGGAGATCAATGCCCCCCACTTTTTCGTCTTTTCCGACGACCTTCCATGGGCAAGGGAAAATCTCAGATTTCCGGGTGATGTGACCTTTGTTGACCATAACTCTGGCCTTTCCTCCTATGAAGACATGCGTCTTATGAGCCTGTGCAAGCATCACGTGATGGCCAACAGTTCATTCAGCTGGTGGGCTGCGTGGCTGGGCTGGGCGCCTGGGAAAAAGATTTTTTATCCGGCCAACTGGTTCTCCTCGAAATTGCACAACGTTTCCTCTTTGAATCCGTCACTGTGGATCTGCGTCGACCCAGAGGGGGCTCATTGAACCCCGACTCCCCCCTGGTCACGATCGGGTTGTCGATTTACAACGGCGGCGCAACGCTGGCCGATGCGGTCAACTCCATACGTGCTCAAACCTACGAAAATTGGGAATTGATCCTGATAGACGACGGTTCGCGAGACGAGAGTACGCGAATCGCCAAAAGCTTTCTGGATCCCCGGATTCTTGCGCTGTCGGATGGGATGAATAAAGGGCTTTCCGTGCGGCTGAATGAGGCTGTGGAGATGGCCCAAGGCAAGTATTTCTGCCGTATGGATCAGGACGATATTGCATTTCCTCACCGGCTGGCGGCTCAGGTCGAGTTTCTTGAGGCACACCCCGACGTCGACCTGCTTGCATCGTCGGTCGTAGTATTTCGTGACGACGGAAGTCTTACGGGGGTGATCGAGGTGTCACAAAGTCACGAGACCATCGGCCGCCACCCTTGGAAGGGTTTTTACTTTCCTCATCCGAGCTGGATGGGGAGAAAGAGCTGGTTCGCAGCACACCGCTATGTGTCCGCAGCGGATGGTGCCGAGGATCAACTTCTGTTGTACAGCACATTCGACACGAGCCGCTTCGCGGGGCTGCGCGAGGTGTTGCTCGCGTATCGGGAAGACGGCCGCTCGTTCAGAAAAATGTTCATGAGGCGCCTTGTCTTCTGGCGCGCGATCGGCAAAAATGCACTTGCCCGGCGCAAGTTCTTGGACGCTGTGCTGCTCAGTATCTTGCAGCCCTTGAGGATTGCCGGGGACTTTCTTAACATCGGGCTTCGTGTCAAGCCTGCGCGCAACACGCTGGGTCCCGTCGATGCGCAGACCGCATCGAGATGGACGGACATGTGGCGTAACATTCGCACGGACCATTCCTCGGCTGCTGCCGAGTACGCTGCATTGGAAAGAAAATGAGGATCGCGCTCACGGGTGCCAGCGGAAACTTCGGCCGGGAATTCCTGGCGCGGGCCGATGGTGATGTTATTGCGATCAACCGCGGCGATTGGGGCAACATTGATCAGTTGTTGTCTCGCGGAGTTGATGTCGTGATACATGCCGCGAGCGATCTTCAGAGTTCAATGGCGCGTTCGCCGACGAAATTGCTCGATTCCAACGTCGTCACGACGGCTAGGTTGCTCGAGGCAATGAAGGCCCATGAAATTCCCCGCTTGATATTCATGAGCAGTTGCGCCGTTTACGGTGACAGTATTCGTTCCCAAGAGTCAAGCGCCTGCCATCCCGCCAGCATCAACGGGATCAGCAAGCTGCTCAATGAAAAGATCATTTCGGAGTTCTGCGAGGCGAACCTCATCCAGTATGAAATATTGCGGGTTTTTAACATGTACGGTGGGACGGATCACTTTTCCATCCTGAGCCATATTCGAAAAGCCTTGAAAAATGGCAGCCCCTTTACCTTGAACAATGCGGGCATCGCTCAAAGGGATTTCATTCATGTAGCCGACGTCGCGGCGATCGTCCATCAACTCCTGAAATTCAATGTTCCGCACACCACGTTGAACGTGGGTACGGGAGTTGCAACGAAAGTTTCTACGCTGGTGGATTTGATCCGGGCGCGCCACCCTGAACTGGTCATTCAGCCCAACAGTGTTCGGGAGGCAGAGTACTCCAGGGCCGACATGTCGCGATTGAAAGCACTGTTTGGTTACAAGTTCATCCAAATTGAGGACTATTTGGCCAGCAGCTTTGAGCGGGATCCTTTTTAATTCCATGGTCTCCGCAACACAGTCCCCTGAAAATGCTATTCGTCGTCGTAAGGTTTGCATCGTGGCTACCGTGCCGTTCGCCGTCAATGTGTTTTTGAGCCCGCAGGTCAAGAGACTCAGCCGCGATTACGATGTGACGATTTTGGCCAATGGGGTTGCCGGTGACCTGATTCCCGAGTTGTCGGGCATCCGTTTTGTGCCTTTGGATATTGAACGAAAAATCGCGCTCGGACAGGACGTTGCGACATTCTTTCGCCTCTGGCGGTTTTTTCGTGTGCAGCGGTTTGACGCCGTGCACTCCATCATGCCTAAAGCCGGCCTGCTGGCGATGATGGCGGCGAAGGCTGCGGGCATACCCTTTCGCTTCCATACGTTCACGGGCCAGGTGTGGGCCACCCAGCGCGGAATCCGGAAGGCGTTGTTGAAGACGCTGGACGGTCTGATGGCCCTCTGTGCAACCAGGGTTTTCGCCGACAGCTATTCCCAGCGCAGCTTTCTGGTCGAGCAGAAAGTCGTGGCACCCGCACGGATAGGTGTTTTGGCTGACGGTTCAGCAGCGGGCGTAGACATGAAACGCTTTAGCGCCGATCAGCGTGCGCGTCTCGATCTGCGCAGATGCTTGCAAATACCGGAAAATGACGTTGTGTTTCTTTTTGTCGGCCGCTTGACGCGCGACAAGGGCTTGCTGGATCTGGCGCAGGCTTTCACCAGCGTTGCAACCGTGAATGAACACGTTCATTTAATGGTGGTAGGCCCGGATGAGGAGGGGCTGGGTCGGGAAGTAGCCAGGTTGGCCGAGGCCGTTTCCGGAAGGGTCCATATGGTCGGGTTTACTGGCGAACCTGAGCGGTACATGAGGGCCGCTGACATACTTTGCCTGCCAAGCTACCGGGAGGGTTTTGGCTCAGTCATCATTGAGGCCGCCGCGGTCGGGCTGCCTGCCATCGCGTCGCGCATATACGGGGTGACCGACGCGGTCGAAGAGGGCGTCACCGGTATTCTCCATCGACCCGCTGTGATTCCTGAAATCGCCGACGCGATGGCCTTGCTGGCCTTAAGCAGGGAGGTTCGACTAACGATGGGCGAGGCTGCGCGCACCAGAGTCGCTGAAAAATACTCTGAGGAGCGAGTAGTGAGTGCCTTCGCAGATTTTTACCAGGCGATGCTGGGTGCTTTACCGCGATAAGCTCGCGCCCCTCATCACTCGGTTCAAAGTGTTTGGCGTCAAATTGGCGAATGTGATTTGTCGGCATTGCTGATGCACACTGAAATTCGCCAAAATTGAGGTTGTTGAGCCTAAGACATGACGCTAGGAGTGCAGCGGTGTGAGGCAGTCTACCGCCACATTCTGCCTGGGCGTAGGTTTCGTTACTTTCCCGGTTGCTGATATTTCAAGCCGCGGAGGCTAGGAAGGTTCGCAGGGTGGATGACTTGCGCCGAGGAAAGAGTCACTGCTATCGTAAGGTTTTCATTCCATGTTATGCGCTAGTCGGATGGTACTTGAGTACGTGCCGGGTGGCGCTCCCAAGTTACTGTCGTAGTAAAAAGAATCAGAGATGAATGTCAGAAATAGAACCCCCTTGATTTCGGGCCACAGTCTTGTTTCTTCTGTTGTTTTTGTGCTGCCGGTTCGGCGGCGGAATCTATCGGGAGGTGAGTCCTGTGATTGATTCGCAAGGCGTACTGCAGACATTGTTGCTTTCATTTTCCCTTCTGGCTTGCATAGCCTTGCTTGTGGTTTTGACGTCTAGCCGTGTGCCTCGGATTTTTCCGGAGCTAGTCGTGATTAACTGGCGAAAATGGAGTGGAGTGTTCAGAAGCAAAGCTGTCGCTGACTCGGGCGGCACCAGCCCTAACGCCTCCCCCGATACGGTTCCAGAACTTGCCTTGACGGGCCGGCGAGTGCTTGTCACGGGGGCCAATGGCTTTATCGGCAGGGCCTTGTGTGACGCTCTGCCATTGAGTGGCTGTACTGTATTAGGCGTGGTTCGGGAGAATGCCCCGCTCGACTGGCCAACTGCCGTGGAGCAGCTGGCGATGGGCTCCATCGATGAGTACACACCATGGGCGACTATCCTCTCAGGCGTTGACAGTGTGGTGCATCTTGCTGCGCGTGTCCACGTGATGAACGACACGGTTGCAGATCCTTTGGCGGAATTCCGGCGGGTTAACGTGGCCCTCACTCTCAATCTGGCACGTCAGGCGGCTAGCGCCGGTGTGCGTCGTTTTGTTTTTATCAGCTCGATTAAGGTGAATGGAGAGAAGACGGCGGTAGGTCAGCCTTTTACTGCGGACGATGTGGCGCAACCGACGGATCCTTATGGTGTTTCAAAGCTTGAGGCAGAGAAGGCGTTGATTGAGCTGGCCGGCCAGACTGGTATGGAGGTGGTCATTGTCCGCCCGGTGCTTGTCTATGGGCCTGGCGTAAAGGCCAACTTCCAGGCGATGGTGCACTGGTTGCGCATGGGTATTCCCATGCCATTTGGGGCGCTGAAAAATCACAGAAGCTTGGTCGCAATCGATAATCTTGTTGATCTCCTCATGACATGCTTGGTTCATCCTGAGGCGGCCAATCAGATTTTTCTGGTGAGTGATGGCGAGGATCTGACTGTGAAGGAACTGTTGCAGCGAATCGCGGCGACGTTGGGAAAACCTGCCAGGCTGTTAGCTGTGCCGGTATTCATGCTTCGGGTAGCCGGGCGCATCTCGGGCTCAGAGCGCATCGTTAACCGGCTCTGCGATACGCTGCAGGTTGATATGAGCAAGACGCAGCGTTTACTTGCTTGGACCCCCCCTGTTTCCGTCGATACAGCATTGAGGAAAACTACGCAAAAAATGCAAGAGAAATAGGCCGTGCCAGAAGGCGGATTGGTCCAAGTCGCTGTGACTGAGGCAGCAAGAAAGATAGCTTCGTTGCTCATGCTCATACTGCGTGGTCAAATTCCTCTTGTCTTTGCGCTTGGAAGAACACAATTTGCAGGTCCAGCCTATGTTTTCGGGTTTTCGTCCGCTTGCTGGCACCGCCGCGGATCTACCGCAGACTGCGTTGGGCGCCTTGGCTCCTATGCTAATTCTGTGACTGCTCTTGGGCCGAGCAATGTGGTCGATATTCCCATGGCCTGTGCGCACAGCCTGGCCCTTCCCGCAAGCTAGACCAAGGACTGCAATCTGAACGGCGGCGAGACGCTGGGACGTCGCCCTGTTTTTTTCCATATCCCGATGATGGCGTTCCGCGTTGCGGTGCCTTTGGCTACGACCCTGGCAAGTTTGACCCGACCTGCCTGACCACCTTGCGTTGATTGGGCGGGGGGCCTGCGCCGCGATGTTGCACAATTAGTGCATTCTTTCCATTTTGACCTTTGGCCATGATCAATACTCCGCTAATCGACCCCGACCCCGACCTCTCCCACGTAGGCCCCCGCGACAAGGCCGAAATCCTGGCGCAGGCGTTGCCGTACATTCGCAAGTTCCACGGCAAGACCCTGGTCATCAAATACGGTGGCAATGCCATGACCGACCCGGCCTTGCAGGCGGATTTTGCCGAGGACGTGGTGCTGCTCAAGCTGGTGGGCATGAACCCGGTGGTGGTGCATGGTGGTGGGCCGCAGATCGAGACGGCCTTGAACCGCCTCGGCAAAAAGGGTGAATTCGTCCAGGGCATGCGTGTGACGGACGAAGAAACCATGGAAGTGGTCGAGTGGGTGCTGGCTGGCCAGGTGCAGCAGGACATCGTGGGCCTGATCAACCAGGCCGGTGGCAAGGCGGTGGGTCTGACGGGGCGTGACGGCGGCCTGATCCGTGCGCAAAAGCTCAATATGGTGGACAAGGACGACCCGGCGAAGCAGCACGACATTGGTTATGTCGGCGATATCGTCAGCATCGACCCCAGCGTGGTCAAGGCCTTGCAGGACGATGCGTTTATTCCGGTCATCAGCCCGATCGGCTTTGGCGAGCAGAACGAGAGTTACAACATCAACGCCGATGTGGTCGCCGGCAAGCTGGCCACGGTGCTGAAGGCCGAAAAACTGGTGTTGCTGACCAACACGCCTGGCGTGCTCGACAAGGCCGGCAATCTGCTGACCGATCTGACAGCGCGCGAAATCGACGAGTTGTTTGCCGACGGCACGATTTCTGGCGGTATGTTGCCCAAAATTGCCGGAGCGCTGGATGCGGCCAAAAGCGGCGTCAATGCGGTTCACATCATTGACGGCCGGGTGCCGCACGCGATGTTGCTGGAAATCCTGACCGACCAGGCCTACGGGACCATGATTCGCTCCCACTGAAAACGCATTCATGAAGCTACTGTGCGTCTGCCATGCGTCGTTGCGTGGTGCTCGCAATCCTCATGTGCGTGAAGCACATTCCGGTTGCTGTGCGCCATGCGCCTAGCCTGACAACCGCTCGCAACGCTTCCTGAGCGCGTTTTCACACGTTTTGAGGCCCTATGCGACTCCTCCTGGTTGAAGACGACGTGATGCTGGCCAGCGGCATCAAGCTGGGGCTCACCGATGCCGGTTATGCGGTGGACTGGGTCGGCAATGCCGAACGCGCCGAAGAAGTGTTGCTGAACGAGAGTTTTGATGCCGCCATCATCGACATTGGTCTGCCCAGGATCGATGGCCTGGAACTCACGCGGCGCCTGCGCAGCCGCGGGCTGGCCATGCCGGTGCTGATTCTGACCGCGCGTGATGCCTTGCAGGACCGGGTGCAGGGCCTGGATATAGGCGCCGACGACTACATGGTCAAACCCTTCGAACTGCCCGAACTGCTGGCGCGCCTGCGCGCCTTGCTGCGGCGTTCGCAGGCGGCCACCAGCGCGATCCTGAGTTTTGGCGCGCTGGAGCTGGATTCCGCGAACCACCGGGTCAGCGCCCATGGCCAGCTGATCGAGCTGGGACCGCGCGAATGGACGGTGATGGCGTATTTGCTGATCCACGCGCCCAAGCCCGCCAGCAAGGAGAAACTGCTGGCTGCGCTCACTGGCTGGGACAAGGAAATCACGCCGAACGCGATCGAGGTTTACATCTCGCGCCTGCGCGGCAAGCTGGAGCCGCACGGCATCGCGCTGCGCTCCATCCGTGGGTTTGGCTACCGGCTGGAGCTGGTCGGCACGGACAAGGCCTAGGGTAAGGCCCAGGCCATGCGCCCGCCGCCCTGCGCCGATACCGTGCCGGCCATCCCTGACCCCCACACAGACATCCGCCTGCCGGCGGGTATGACCTCGGGCTTGCAGCGCCGCCTGCTGCTGCTGCTTTTTCTGCCGCTGAGCCTGTTTGCGCTGATCAGCATTTATGTCGACTACCGCGCCGCCGGCAACGCCGCCTTGCAGCAGGACCAGCGCTTGCTGCGCCTGATTCCGCTGCTGGCCGACTCGGTGGTGGCACCTGGCCACATGCCCGGCGGCAGCCCGGTGCTGTTGCTGGCGCCGCCGCTCGAAGAGTTCATCAAGGCGGGGCATGCCGGTTTTCGCATTTCAGATGCCACGGGGGTTTTCCTGGCGGGCGAGCCCTGGATCACCGCGGTGGTGCCGGCCACCCGCGAGCCGGAGTTCCACAGTGTGGAGGAAAAAGGTGTGACCTACCGCATCGCCGCGCAGCGTGTCAAAACCGCCGCCGGCGAGCTGATCCTGCAACTGGCCGATGGCTCCGATGCCCGCCAGCAATGGGTGCGGTCGGTGGTGTTCAAGGTGTTGTTGCCCAACCTGCTGCTGATGCTGGCGGCCGGTCTGGCCATCAACTGGGCCGTCACCCGCGCCCTCAAACCGCTGCTGCTGCTCAAGGACGCGGTCGAACACCGCTCCCCGCGTGACCTGAGCGCCATCGACCCGCAGAGCACGCCGAGCGAGGTACAGCCGCTGGTGGCCTCGCTGAACCGCCTGTTTGCGCTGGTCAATGACCAGGCCGAGAGCCAGCGCCGTTTTGTCGCCGATGCCGCGCACCAATTGCGCACCCCGCTGGCCGGGCTGCAAGCCCAGGTCGAGGCCTGGGCGCAGGCGGCCGACGCCCCTGCGGCGGGCGGGCAGCTGACCCTCTCGGCCGAAAAAATCTTGGCCCTGCGCAGCGCCACGCGGCGCACCTCGCAACTGGCCAACCAGTTGCTGGCCTTGTCGCGGGTCGATGCCTCCAACCGGGCCAGCCAGCCGCTGCAGCGGGTGGACATCCAAGACCTGTGTGAATCGGTGTTGGCCCTGCACCTGGATGCGGCGGCGGCCAAAGGCATAGACCTGGGGCTGGACGCTGCGTTTGCCCAGGTGTCCGGCTACGCCTGGCTGCTGCGCGAACTGCTGGGCAACCTGGTGGACAACGCCGTGAAATACACGCCGCCCGGCGGCACCGTGACGATACGTTGCTGGTGCATGGAGGATCAGGTGTTTCTGGAGGTCGAGGACAACGGTCCGGGCATCCCGGCGGACGCCCTGCCGCGGGTGCTGGAGCGTTTTTACCGGGTGCCGGGCACGGCCGGCGAGGGCAATGGCTTGGGCCTGGCGATTGCCGACGAAATTGCCCGCCTGCACCGCTCGCAGCTGGTGCTGGCACCGGCTGACCTGGCTCCGGCGGAGGGCGCCGGGCGCGGCCTGCGGGTGCGGCTGGTGATGGACGCGTCCAGCTGACAACGCGGTGCCAGCCCCCGGGTCAACCCGGCCTCTGGCCGGTCAGAAGCGCCTGGTGGCTGTGAGAGAATCCAACGCAACCTTCCCAGCCTTTTTTGAAACATCTCTTACAACGCCACTTATGTCTGAGTTCGAGTCTGACGTGAGCCCTGAGCTCCCCACTGCAGCCGCAGCGCGCAAGCGCCCCAAACCGGGCGAACGCCGCGTGCAGATCCTGCAGGCGCTGGCCACCATGCTGGAGCAGCCCGGGGCCGAGCGCATCACCACCTCGGCGCTGGCGTCCCGGCTGGAGGTCAGCGAAGCCGCCTTGTACCGCCACTTCGCTAGCAAGGCGCAGATGTTTGAAGGGCTGATCGAGTTCATCGAACAAACCGTGTTCACCCTGGTCAACCAGATCGCCGAACGCGAAACCGACCCGACCGTGCGCACCCGCAAGCTGGTGGTCATGTTGCTGCAGTTCGCCGAGAAAAATCCGGGCATGACCCGGGTCATGGCCGGCGATGCCTTGGTGTTTGAAAACGAACGCCTGCAAGAACGCATGAACCAGTTTTTTGACAAGCTCGAGGCCAGCCTCAAGCAAAACCTGCGCGAAGGCGCCAGCGCTGACGGCGCGGCCACACCCACGGTGCAGGCGCAGGTCCAGGCCTCGGTGATCGTGGCCTTCATGGTCGGCCGCTTGCAGCGGTTTTCGCGTTCCGGCTTCAAACGCCTGCCGTCCGAACACCTGGACGCCAGTCTGGCCATGCTGCTGGGCTGAAGCAGTCGCTATAAAAATGTGAGCTGGTAGCGCCCACCCTATCTGGGCTAGAGGCCTATTTTATTCACAAATCAGGCTTTCTCCAGCTCCACCTGTAGTTGCGCCAAAGCGCCCAGCATCCCGAGCTGATCGATCTGTGCCAGCCGTCGGCTGACCTGCGCCAGCCAGGCAGTGTCCTGCGGCAACACCTCGCCCCAGACGGATTTCAGCGTGCCCAGCGCCTGCACGGTGGCTGCGGCATCACCGGCATGGGCCAGCGCCAACACTTGTAATTCATCGGCCAGGGGGTCGTTCATGACATAGGCCGTGCCGTGTTCGTTGCTGCCACGCAGATAACGCATCCACGCGGCCGCGGCAAACGCCAGCCTGTCCACTGGCTGCCCCAGCTGCTGGGCGGCGATCACCGACGGCGGCCAGCGTTGCGGGATTTTTTGCGAGCTGTCGCTGGCGATCTGGTGCACGCTGTGTTGCAGCTCGGGGTTGCCAAAACGCGCCAGCAGCGCGTCGCGGTAGCCGGGCCAGTTCGGGCGACGCAATGCCGGGCCGACTTCCTGTGTCATCAGGCCGTGGATGAAGTGGTACACGGCCGGCTGGGCAATACAGTCGCTGATCACCGGCCAGCCCGCGACCGCACCCATACAGGCCATGGCCGTGTGGCTGCCGTTCAGCAGCCGCAGCTTGGCTTCTTCAAACGGCGCCACCTCGTCGACCACGGTCACACCCACGGCGGCCAGCGCCGCGTCGTCGGACGGGTCGGCAAACCGCCGCTCGATCACCCATTCCCAAAACGCCTCGGTGCCCAACGCCGCTTGGTCGGTCACGCCCAAGGCTTGTTCGGCTGCCGCCAGGCGTTGGGCCGTGGCGGCGGGCACGATGCGGTCCACCATGCTGTTGGGGAAGGCGCAGCAAGTGTTGATCCAGTCGGCCAGTGCCGGGTTCTCGGCGCGAGCGGCGTTGACACACAGCGCTTGTAGTTGCCGGCCGTTGTTCACCAAGTTGTCGCAAGAGGCGAGGGTCAGCCCCGGCAAGCCGGCCGCATGGCGCGCCGCCAGGCCTGGCACCAGCAGCGCCGCCAGCGCCGGCCCGTACCCTTTCTCGGTGACGGTCAGCGTGACCCAGCGGGTGGCCGGTGCGGCCAGGGCGCGCACCACTTGCGCCGGCTCGCGCGCGGCCACACAGCTTTGCCACAAGGCGCCGCTGACTTGCCAGTGCACACCGGCTCGGCTGGCGACCTGCACCGTGTACAGGCCGTCCTGCGCGGCCAGGGCGTTGGCCAGCTCGGTGCTGCGCATGGCCACGCCCAACACGCCCCAGCGGCCATCACCCCCTTGCAGCAAGGCATCAAACACCAGCGCCTGGTGGGCGCGGTGAAAAGCGCCCAGGCCCAGGTGCACGACACCTACCGCGCCGGCCGCGCTGCAACGTGGGTAGCTCGGCACGGCGATGCCGCGTGCGGCCAGGGCCGGCAAGGACTGTTCGTTCAATTTCATGTTTGTTTTGGCCTCTGGCCCCGCCTGGATGGGCGCAAGTAGCTATAAATTTGGTAGCGAGTGGCGGATTGGTCAGGCTTATTCCGGCAGATCCACGCCGACCTGGCGCCCCGCGGCCCGCATGTCTTGCCAGGTCTGGGCATCGACCTCGATGCCGGTTTCCTGGCGCTGCAGGCGGGTGGCACGCTCGGGGTCGCCGGCGAGCAGCACGGCATCCACGCCGGGGGCGGCGGGCGCCACCTGGAGCCAGTCGACAAAAGCCAGCGCCTCTTGCTCGAAACTCGCCTGGGTGCCGAGTTTGGCCGGGTCGATCAGGATGGTCAACATGCCGTTGACCACGGCGCGAATCGCCGGATCGGCCGGCTGGTGCGCCGTGCCGCTGCCGGTCAGTGCACCGCCTAGCAACTCACAAGCCACGGCCATGCCGTAACCCTTGTGGCCGCCAAAAGCCAGCAGGGCGCCGAACAGGCCGTTGCTTTGCGGCACCACCACCACGCCGGGCTTGGTGGTCGGCAGGCCGTGTTCGTCGATCAGCAGGCCGGCTTCAACCTGCCGGCCTTCGTTGTGGGCGACACGCATCTTGCCTTGCGCCACCTGGCTGGTGGCAAAGTCCAGGATGAAATGTGCCCCCACGCTTTCCACTTCGTGTGATGCGCTGCCCCCCGGGGGGGCTGAACTTGCTTGGGGCGGCCCTTCGCTGCGTTCGCCTCGCGGCACCCGCCGTCCTTTGAGTGGAATGCCTATGCAGCAGGGGTTGGTGCCGTAACGGCCATCGGCGCCGCCAAAAGGCGCCACCACCGGGCGCGACAAGACGTTGACAAAATGCAGGGACACCAGGCCCTGGGCCACGGCCATCTCGGCAAAATGCCCGATGCGGCCCAGGTGGTGGGCGTTGGCCAGGCTCATGATGCAGCTGCCGTGGGTTTTGGCGCGTGCCATGCCCAAGGCCATGGCTTGTTCACCCACGACCTGGCCGTAACCGCGCTGGCCATCCAGTGTGAGCAAGGAGCCCGTGTCCAGCACCACCCGCACGCTGCTATTGGGTTTCAGGCCGCCTTCCAGCACCGCCTCCACATAACGCGGCAACATGCCCACGCCGTGCGAGTCGTGGCCGCTCAGGTTGGCCTGCACCAGGTTGGCCGCGACGGTCGCAGCCTCTTCGGGGGTACTGCCGGCCGCTATTAAAACAGTAGCTACTTGCGAACGTAATTCGGGGGCTTGAAGTGTTTTTTGCATAAATATGTGGATTAGGCCTACATCACGGCGCCAACTTGCCAGGGCACAAACTCGTTTTGCCCGTAGCCGTGGGTTTCGCTTTTGCTTTGTTCGCCCGAGGCCGTGGCCAGCACCAGCTCGAAAATACGTTGCCCCATCTCGGCCACCGTGCTGCTGCCGTCGATGATCTCGCCGCAGTTGATGTCCATGTCGTCTTCCTGCTTGCGCCACAGCGCCGAGTTGGTCGACAGCTTGAGCGAGGGCGAAGGTGCGCAGCCATAAGCCGAGCCGCGGCCGGTGGTGAAACAGATCAGGTTGGCGCCGCCCGCCACCTGGCCGGTCGCGCTGACCGGGTCGTAACCCGGCGTGTCCATGTAGACAAAGCCATGGGCCGTCACCGGCTCGGCGTATTCATACACGGCTTGCAGGTTGCTGGTGCCGCCCTTGGCGACCGCGCCCAGGGATTTTTCCAGGATGGTGGTCAGCCCACCGGCCTTGTTGCCCGGCGAGGGGTTGTTGTTCATCTCACCCTGGTTGATCTGGGTGTAATGCTCCCACCACTTGATACGCTGGATCAGCTTTTCGCCCACCTCGCGTTTCACCGCGCGGCGTGTCAGCAGGTGTTCGGCGCCGTAAATTTCCGGCGTTTCACTGAGGATGGCCGAACCGCCGTGGGCCACCAGCAAGTCCACCGCCGCGCCCAGCGCCGGGTTGGCGCTGATGCCGGAATAACCGTCAGAGCCGCCGCATTGCAGGCCGATGGTGATGTGGGCCGCGCTACAGGGTTCGCGTTTCACCGCATTGGCCTGGGGCAACATCTCATTGATCAGTGCGATGCCTTTGGCCACGGTTTTGGCCGTGCCACCCGTGTCCTGGATGCTGAAGACACGCAGGGTCTCGCCCTCGCGCAGGCTGCTGTTGGCCAGCCAGGCGTTGATCTGGTTGGATTCGCAACCCAGGCCCACCACCAGCACGGCGGCAAAGTTGGCGTGGGTGGCGTAACCGGCCAGGGTGCGCTGCAAAATCTGCATGCCCATGCCCTCGGTGTCCATGCCGCAACCGGTGCCGTGGGTCAGGGCGACCACGCCGTCCACGTTGGGGAATTTCTCCAGCGCGGCGGGATGGTTTTGCCGTGAAAAATGATCGGCGATCGCGCGTGCCGCCGTGGCCGAACAATTGACGCTGGACAAAATGCCGATGTAGTTGCGCGTGGCGACGCGGCCGTCGGCGCGTTTGATGCCCATGAAGCTGGCCTCCAGCCGCGCCGGCTCGGGTTTGACGTCGGCGCCAAAAGCGTAGTCACGCGCGAAGTCGCCCTTGTCGGGCCCCATGTCCAGGTTGTGGGTGTGTACATGCTCACCGGCGGCGATGGCCTTGCTGGCAAAACCAATGATCTGGTTGTAGCGCCGCACCGGTTCCCCGGCGGCGATGGCATGGGTGGCGATTTTGTGGCCGGCCGGGATCAGGCCCTTGACGGCAATGCCTTCCACCGTGGCGCCGCCCAGCAGTTGCTGGCGGGCGATCAGGACATCGTCCAGGGGATGCAGGCGAATGAAGGGGGTCATGAATCGTTCTCTTCAATAAAACATTTTCGGCAGCCACAACACCAGCTTGGGGCAGTAGGTGATGATGACCAGGCTGAGCAGCAGGGGCACCAGCCAGGGCAGGATGGCCATGGTGGTGCGTTCCACCGACAGCTTGGCCACGCGGGCCAGTACAAACAGCACCATGCCCATGGGCGGATGTAACAGGCCAATCATCAGATTCAGCACCATCACCAGACCAAAATGCACCGGGTCTATGCCCAACTGCTGCGTGATCGGCAACAGAATCGGCACCAGGATGGTGATGGCCGCCGTTGGCTCCAAAAAGCAGCCAACAAACAGCATCAAGAGGTTGGCCAGCAGCAAAAACACCCAGGCCTCCTGCGTGAAACCCAGCACCCATTTGGCGATGTC
This sequence comes from Polaromonas potterensis, assembly GCF_033446725.1. NCBI lineage: Bacteria > Pseudomonadati > Pseudomonadota > Betaproteobacteria > Burkholderiales > Comamonadaceae > Polaromonas > Polaromonas potterensis. The sequence continues at coordinate 187,797 of NZ_JAWQLX010000008.1, forward strand.
GGTCGTCACACCAGTGGCGGTCAACATCCAGCCGAAGATGGAAGCGGCGGCCACGATAAACAACACGGTCGAGGTGGTCTCCACGGTGTCCAGGCAGACCTTGACAAACATCTTGAATTTCAGCGTGCGGTACCAGGCAAAACCCAGCACCATGGCCCAAACGCAGGCCGCGATCGCACCTTCGGTCGGTGTGAACAGGCCGGTGGTCATGCCGCCTATCAGCAGCACTGGCGTCATGATGGGCAGGACCGCTTCGAACTTGAAAATCTTGTCGAGCACAAACAGCGCGACCAGTCCTGCGATCACGGTGACTTGCGCCGGTGCACCGGCCTTGGTGATCAGCAGCCACAGCACCAGCGGCCAGGCGGCCACCACGCCTAATTCGGCCAGTGCCTTGGCCAGCCGGCTGGCCGAGAACTTGATGTCGCCGCCCCATTTGTTTTTGTAGGCGAAATAGGTCACGGTCAACATCATCAACACCGCCATCAGCAGGCCAGGCAGCAGCCCGGCCAGGAACAGCGCTCCGATGGAGACGTTGGCCATCATGCCGTAGATCACAAAGGGCAGGCTGGGCGGAATGATGGGCCCCAAAGTGGCCGAAGCGGCCGTGACGCCGACTGCAAATTCAGCTGAATAACCATGTTCTTCCATGGCCTTGATTTCAATCGTGCCCAGGCCGGCGGCATCGGCAATGGCGGTGCCGCTCATGCCGGCAAAAATCACCGAACCCAGCACGTTCACATGCCCCAGGCCACCCTTGAGCCAGCCCACCAGGGCCAGCGCAAAGTTGTAGATGCGGGTGGTGATGCCGGCGTTGTTCATCAGGTTGCCGGCCAGAATGAAAAACGGCACGGCCAGCAGCGGAAAACTGTCAATGCCGGAGACCATGCGGTGAATCACCACAAAAGGCGGCAGGTTGCCGCTGAACAGGATGTAGACCAGCGAGGCACCGGCCATGGCCACGGCGACCGGAATACCGGCGCCCATAAAAATCAGGAAGAATATTTTTAGCATGTCAATTTTCCGCTTCAGCGCTCGTCCATGGTGGAATCCGGGCGTTCCAGCACGCTGTAGCCCCGGCGATAGTGAATGATGCTGACCTGCACCGAGCGAAACAGCATGGCGGCGAAGCCGAGCAGGCACAAGGCGTAGACGATGTTCATGGGCAGGTCGACAATCGTCATGCGGGTCTGGTTGCCGATCTTGAGCATCATCTGGATGGTCATGACCACTGCCGCGGCAAAAAAGCCGGTGCGCAGCAAGTCCACGAGTCCGGACAACACGCGGCACAGCTGCTTGGGCATGTGGCGGTAGAAAAAGTCGACCTGAATGTGGTTGTTCTTGACGATGCCGACGGCCGCGCCTATGAAAACCACGGCAATCAGTTCATAACGCGCAATTTCTTCGGTCCAGGCGGCCGAATCGTTGGCCACGTAACGCGTCAGGAATTGGTAAAAAACCGTCAGGCCCAGGAGCCAGAACAGACCTAAGGCCAGCCAGGCTTCGACGGTGGTTTGCGACAGGTCGACGACCTCGTCTTCGACGTGGAATTCGCCGTCGTCGCTGATTATTTTGTCACTCATGAAACGCTCCGCAGGGTGGCTTCTTCAAAAAGTTGCCCGCGCCGCCAGCGGCAGCACGGGCAAGGGTCATCGCTGGTGGGGTTTATTTGATCGCGATGATGCGGTCGTAGTCTTGCTGGCGGTAGCCGTGTTCGGTCGGCTTGGTGTTTTTCAGCACGGCTTCACGGAAGGCGGCTTTGTCCACCGTGATCACGTTGTTGCCTTTTTTCTTGAACTCTTCGGTCAACCGAGCTTCGGAGGCGATGATCTCGCGGCCGGTTTTTTCAGCAGCTTCCTGCATCACGTCGGAGAAAATTTTCTTTTCGTCCGCCGAGAGTTTGGCCCAGAGCTGGCCCGAAGTCACGGTCAGCAGCGAGTCGATGATGTGGCCGGTCAGGGAAATGTTTTTCTGCACTTCGAAGAATTTTTTGGCTTCGATGGTGGGCAGCGGGTTTTCCTGCGCATCGACGGTGCCGTTTTGCAGCGCCAGATAGACCTCGGCAAACGCGATCGGTGTGGCGTTGGCGCCCAGCGCCTTGGGGAAGGCGAGGTAAGCCGGTGCATCGGGCACGCGGATTTTCAGGCCCTTCATGTCTTCCGGCTTGGCCACCGGTTTGGCGGCGCTGGAGGTCACATGGCGCGCGCCGTAGTAGTTAAGGGCGGTGATGTGGTTGCCGCTTTTGTCGTCGTAACCTTTGGCCAGTTCCTTGAAGACATCACTCTTGGCGTATTTCAGCAAGTGCTCGGCGTCGCGGAAGATGAAGGGGAAATAAGTCACGGCCAGCGGCTTGTAGGTGTTGCCCGCAAAACTGGCGCCGGTCAGGACGATGTCGACGGTGCCCAGGGTCAGGCCCTGGTTGATGTCCGCTTCCTTGCCCAGGGTTGAGGCCGGGAAGACCTGGATGTCGTATTTGCCGTTGGTGCGTTTTTTGATTTCTTCACCGGCCCACACCGAATATTTATGGAAAGGTTCGGAGGTTTCGTAGACATGTGCCCATTTCAGCTTGGTCTGCGCATTTGCAATGCCGGAAAGGCCTACCGTGCTCGCCATCAGGGCGCAGGCAGCTATTGTTTTGAGAGCGAATCGCTTCTGGGTCTGGGTGGTCATGATGTCTCCTCGTGGGGTGGTTGCTGGCGGTCAAAAAAGAGCGTTGTACGTGCCAGTCGTACACCGCGGTTCGGGGTGAGCGGGTGTCAGCCGGTTCAACGCGGCTCCTTGAGTTTTTGCGCCTGGCGCCAGCTGACGCTGAAACGCGTGTGCGAGTTGTCCATGTGTTCGTGCATGGCCAGGCGGGCGGCGGCGCCGTCGCGTTGGCGCACGGCGTCCAGAATGGCTTCGTGTTCGGTGATGGCCGCGCGCCAGGACTGCACGGTTTCAAAATAACCGCCCAGGCGTTCGAACAGTGGTCCGCGGCGCGAGTCCCAGAAACGCTGCACGGTTTCGATCAGCACCACGTTGTCCGTGGCCTCGACGATGGCGGTGTGAAAAGCGCGGTCGCCTTCCAGCGGCAAAACGGCGCGGTCGGCATCGCTGCGCATGGCGTCCACGGCCCTGGCCATGGCGTCGATATGTTTGCGTTTGGCCTGGGTCGCGGCGATGGCGGCGGTTTCGCCTTCGATCACCCGGCGCGCGCGTATCAGTTCCAGCGGCCCCCATTCATCGGGTGACAACTCGGGACGTGTGCCCTGGTGCTTGCGGCTGGCCTGGCTGCTGCGGTCCAGCACATACACGCCGGAGCCGGTGCGGATTTCCACCCAGCCTTCGACCTCCATCGCAATCAGGGCTTCACGCACGGACGGCCGGCTCACGCCCAGTTGTTTGGCCAGGTCGCGTTCGGCCGGCAGCCGCGAGTCCACCGCCAACTCGCCGGCGGTGATGAGGGCACGCAACTGCCCCGCGATCTGGCGGTACAGGCGTTGGGGTTCGACGGTTTGCAGGGGCACGGAAGAAAGAAGGATTAAGGGTTAGCCAGAATTGGACAAGTGGTAAGGCCAATTAATAATCCCACGAAACGTTGGTTGCCCACATCCGGCAAAACCCTGTGCCGGTGGGGGCGACGGCGTCAGGCCGGGCAGCCGGAAAACGCAGTGCAAACAAAGAAGGAAAACACATGAGACTTCAAGGTAAAACCGCATTGATCACGGCGGCGGGGCAGGGCATAGGCAGAGCCAGCGCGCTGGCCATGGCGGCAGAAGGGGCCCAGGTCTGGGCCACCGATGTCAACGAGAAGCTGCTGGCCGGCTACGCCGGTGTGCCCAACATCCATGCGGTGGCGCTGGACGTGCTGGACAAGGCGGCGATCCAGAAATTGATCGCCAGCATGCCGGCGCTGCATGTGCTGTTTAACTGCGCGGGTTTTGTCCACGCCGGCACGGTCTTGCAGGCCACCGATGAGGAGTGGGAGTTCGCCTTCAACCTCAACGTGCGTTCGCAGTTCTGGACCATCCAGGCCGCGCTGCCGCGTATGTTGGCGAACAAGGGAGGGCAAGGCGAGGGCAGCATCATCAACATGGCCAGCGTGGTCAGCATCAAGGGCCTGCCCAATCGTTTTGTGTATGGCGCATCCAAGGCGGCGGTGATAGGGCTGACCAAAAGTGTGGCCGCCGACTATGTGCTGCAAGGCGTGCGCTGCAACTGCATTTGCCCCGGCACCGTGGACACGCCCTCGCTGCAGGACCGCATCAATGTGTTTGAAGACCCGGTCGAGGCGCGCAAAAACTTCGTGGCGCGCCAGCCCATGGGCCGACTCGCGCAAGCCCATGAAATAGCACCGGTCGTGACCTTTCTGGCCAGCGATGAAGCCGCTTTTGTCACCGGCCAGCACTACAACATCGACGGCGGCATGACCATATGAACCAGCTTGATTTCAAGGGCCGCCATGCCGTGGTGACCGGGGGCGCGACCGGTCTCGGCTACGCGATTGCGCAGCGCTTGATTGGATCTGGCGGCAGCGTTATTTTGTGGGACCGTGATGAAGCCGCCGCGAAGAAGGCGGCCACGGCATTGGGCCCAGCAGCGTCGGCGGTGGCCGTGGATGTGTCTAAGCACGAGTCAGTTCGTGCCGCCGTGCAGGTGACGCTGAACATCGCTCCCCGAGTCGATGCCCTGGTCAACAGTGCCGGTGTGACCGGCCCCAACGTCAAACTCTGGGATTACCCGGTGGACGAGTGGCGCCAGGTGATGGATGTCAACCTCAACGGCCTGTTTCTGTGCTGCCGGGAATGGGCGCCACATCTGCGCGCCAACAACTACGGGCGTATCGTCAACATCGCCTCGGTCGCGGGCAAAGACGGCAACCCCAACGCCAGCGCCTACAGCGCCAGCAAGGCCGCGGTGATCGCGCTGACCAAATCGCTGGGCAAGGAACTCGCCGATACTGGCGTGCGGGTCAATTGTGTGACGCCGGCCGCCGTGAAAACCGCGATTTTTGAGCAGATGACACCCGAACATATCGCCTTCATGTTGTCGAAAATCCCCATGGGGCGTTTCGGCACACCCGAAGAAGTGGCCGCCATGGTGGGCTGGCTGTGTACCGAAGAATGTTCTTTTTCGACCGGCGCCGTGTTTGACCTGTCAGGCGGGCGCTCCACCTATTGATTGCTTGCGACATTTGATTTTGATTTAACCAAAGGAAAAAAATGAAACTCGTTCGTTATGGCAACCCGGGCAAAGAAAAGCCAGGCCTGATTGATGCCGATGGCAAGTTGCGCGACCTGAGCGGCGTGATCACGGACATCGGTCCGGATCAGCTCGGTGATGCCGCGCTGGCCAAGCTGCGCAAACTCAAAACCGACAAGCTGCCGCTGGTCAGGGGCAAGCCGCGTCTGGGCAGCCCGGTCGGCGGTGTTGGCAAGTTCATCGCCATCGGCCTGAACTACGCCGACCATGCGGCCGAAGCCGGTCTGCCGATTCCCGCCGAGCCGGTGGTGTTCATGAAAGCCACCAGCTGTATCCAGGGCCCGAACGACCCGGTGATGTTGCCCAAAGGCTCGGTCAAGAGCGACTGGGAAGTCGAGCTGGGCGTGGTGATTGGCACGCGCGCGCGTTATGTCTCGCAAAAAGATGCGCTGAATTTTGTCGCCGGGTATTGCACCATCAACGACGTCAGCGAACGCGAGTTCCAGATCGAGCGCGGCGGCACCTGGGACAAGGGCAAAGGGTGCGACACCTTCGGCCCGCTGGGCCCCTGGCTGGTGACGCGTGACGACCTGCCGAATCCGCAAAAACTGGCCATGTGGCTGGACCTGAATGGCGAACGTGTGCAGTCGGGCAGCACCAAAACCATGATTTTCAGCGTGGCGAAAATTGTCAGCTACGTCAGCCAGTTCATGACCTTGCTGCCCGGCGATGTGATCACCACCGGCACGCCACCCGGCGTGGGCCTGGGCATGAAACCGCCGCTGTTCCTGAAAAAAGGCGATGTCATGACCTTGGGCATCGAAGGCCTGGGCGAGCAGCGCCAGGTGGTTGTGCCCTTCAAGCTTTAAGGCCGCAGGCCAGCTATTTCGGGGTTTACCCCCGAAATAGCTAGAAGAAGTCCTCTAGAAGTCCTCGGGTTTTGGTGGGGCGCATGGAAATGCTGCAAAATAGAACGATCGTTCGTTTTTTTTATTTGGCGCCTTTCCATGTCTGTTTCCGAGCCTCCCCTCAAGACCCTTCGCCCCGCCGGCCCGCGTGACACCAGCCGTGCGGGCTCTATGGGCCATGTGGGCCTGCAAAAAGGCCAACAAACCAAGGCCGCCATTGTGGATGCGGCCCTGGGCCTGGCCACGCAGATCGGCCTGGAAGGCCTGAGCATAGGTGCGCTGGCCGAAGTCATGCGCATGAGCAAGTCTGGCGTGTTTGCCCACTTCGGCTCGCGCGAAGAGCTGCAGATTTCCGTGATCCGCGAATATTTTGCGCGTTTTGAGGAAGAAGTTTTTTACCCCGCGCTGACCGAGCCCACAGGCCTGCCGCGTGTGCAGGCGCTGTTCGGCAACTGGATGAAACGGGTCGCGGTCGAACTCCAGTCAGGCTGTATTTTTATCAGCGGCGCTGTCGAGTTTGACGACAGACCCGGCCCGGTGCGTGATGCGCTGGCCACTTCGGTGCAGACCTGGCTGGCCGCCATGAACCGCGCGGTGGTGCTGGCCAAGGAGGCCGGCCATTTGCGTGCCGACGCCGACGAACGCCAGATCACCTTTGAAATCCACGGCCTGATCCTGGCTCTGCATTACGAAGCCCGTTTTCTCAAAACGCCAGGCTCCATGGACCGCACCTTGCGTGCCTTCCAGAGCATTTTGGCGCGTTATGGCAGCGACACCACCCTGGCGCCAGCCACCCCTGCCGCCGCGCTGAAAAAAAGCGCGGCCCGGCCGCCCCGGGCCTCGTCTTCTTCTCATTCGTCTTCCGTTTAATTTCCCCTTTTCAAGGACTGATCCATGCCTCAATACACCCCACCACTGCGCGACATGCAATTTGTGATGCACGAAGTGCTCAAGGTTACCGACGAGTTCAAGGCGCTGCCCAAACACGCAGACGTGGATGTGGCGACCATCAATGCCGTGCTCGAAGAAGCCGGCAAGTTTGCGTCCGAAGTGACTTTTCCGCTGAACATCAGCGGCGACACCGAAGGCTGCAAGCTGGACACGACCACACACGCCGTCACCACGCCCAAAGGTTTCAAGGAAGCTTATGCCCAATACGTCGAAGGCGGCTGGGCCGCGCTGAGCGGCGATCCGGAATATGGCGGCCAGGGGCTGCCACTGGTGGTGAACCAGTGTTTCTACGAAATGCTCAACAGCGCCAACCAGGCCTGGACCATGTACCCGGGCCTGACCCACGGCGCGCATGCGGCTCTGCACACACACGGCACCGACGAGCAAAAACAGACCTATTTGCGCAAGATGACCACCGGCGAATGGACAGGCACCATGTGCCTGACCGAGTCGCATTGCGGCACCGATCTGGGCCTGATGCGGACCAAAGCCGAACCCCAGGCTGACGGCACTTATCGCATCACCGGCAACAAGATTTTTATCAGCGCCGGTGAACACGACATGGCCGACAACATCATCCACCTGGTGCTGGCCCGCCTGCCGGATGCGCCTCCCGGCATTAAGGGTGTGAGTTTGTTCATCGTGCCCAAGTTTCTGGTCAACAAGGACGGCAGCCTGGGTGAGCGCAATGGCATTTATTGCGGCGGCCTGGAGCACAAGATGGGCATCCATGGCAATGCCACGGCACAGATGGTGCTGGAAAACGCCGTCGGCACCCTGGTGGGCCAGCCCAACAAGGGCATGCAGGGCATGTTTGTGATGATGAACGCCGCACGCCTGGGCGTGGGCAACCAGTCCTTAGGCCTGACCGAGGTGGCTTTCCAGAATGCGCTGGCTTATGCCAAGGACCGCATCCAGATGCGCTCCCTGTCGGGCGTGAAAGCCAAGGACAAACCGGCCGACCCCATCATCGTGCACCCCGACGTGCGCAAGATGTTGTTGACGGCCAAGGCCTACGCCGAGGGCGGCCGCGCGCTGTCGATTTATTGCGCCATGTTGCTCGACAAGGAGCACAGCCACCCCGACGAGAAGGTGCGCAAGGACAGCGGCGAGATGTTGTCGCTGCTGACACCCATCGTGAAAGCCTTTCTGACCGACAACGGCCACATCGCCACCAACGCCTGCATGCAGGTCTTTGGCGGCCATGGTTTCATCAAGGAATGGGGCATGGAGCAGTTTGTGCGCGACAACCGCATCAACATGATTTACGAAGGCACCAACACCATCCAGTCGCTGGACCTGCTGGGTCGCAAGGTCTTGGGGAACAACGGCGCCACGCTGAAGAAGCTGGGCAAAATGGTTGGCACGCTGGTGGCGGAAGAAGGCGTGAACGAAAAAATGGCGGAGTTCATCAACCCGCTGGCCTACCTGGGTGACCAGATGACCAAGTTCACCACCGAGCTGGGCTTCAAGGGTTTCCAGAATCCCGACGAAGTGGGTGCGGCGGCTGTCGACTACCTGCGTGTGGCCGGTCACCTGGTGTTTGGTTATTTCTGGGCGCGTATGGCGCAAACCGCGCTGCGCGAAATCACTGCCGGCAACACCGACCCGTTTTATGTGGCCAAGCTGCAGACGGCGCGTTTTTACTTCGCCAAACTTTTCCCCGAGACCGCGACCTTGATGCGCACCGCGCGCGGCGGCAGCAAGGTGTTGATGGACACGGACGCGGCACTGGCTTGATCGCCAGTTTTAAGATTTCTTAAGTCTTTTAGACCTGGAGCCCATATGTACCATGCGCTGATAGCTATTGTTTTGGGAGCGGTTTCAGTGTCCGCGATGGCGCAGATGAGCCCGGTGGGTCTCTGGCGCAGCGTGGACGACAAGACCGGGGAGGCCAAGGCCGAGGTCCGGATTGTGGACACCGGCGGCGTGCTCAGCGGCAAGCTTGAAAAACGCCTGGCCAAGGACGTCAAGCCCGATGCGCTTTGCGAGGAATGCAGTGATGACCGCAAGGGCCAAGCCCTCCAGGGGTTGGAGATCATCCGCGGTGCAAAAAAAGCCGAAGGCAAGGACGTGTGGGAGAGCGGCAAGATTCTGGATCCGGAAAACGGCCGCAACTACACCCTGCGTTTGACACCCGTCGAGGGTGGTAAAAAACTTGAAGTCCGGGGCTCAATAGGCCCCTTCGGGCGAACCCAGACTTGGGTGCGCATTAATTGACGAATACCCCGCCTGCGGCTCACTGCGTGTAGCCGCATCCCCCCTTGCCGGGGCGACATCTGTGGCCCGGCATAGCCGCATCCATGCTGTCACTGGCTTGGGGGCTAAGTTGAACATCCAAGATGCGCCACGAAACAAGATAAGCAATGAATAAGGAACGAAACAAGATGTCCCGCTTTCAAGTCAAAAAAGTCGCCGTGCTCGGCGCCGGTGTGATGGGTGCGCAAATCGCCGCCCATCTGGTCAACCTCAAGGTACCTGTGGTGCTGTTCGACCTGCCCGCCAAGGAGGGGTCGAAAAACGGCATCGTCATCAAGGCCGTCGAAGGCCTGAAAAAACTCAAGCCCGCGCCGCTGGGTGTGCCGGAAGACGCGGCGCTGATCCAGCAGGCGAACTACGAAGAACACATGGATGTTCTGAAAGAGTGCGACCTGATCATTGAGGCGATTGCCGAACGCATGGACTGGAAGACCGAGCTGTACCACAAGATCGCGCCTTTTGTCTCTGAAAACGCCATCGTCGCCAGCAACACCTCGGGCCTGTCGATCACGACCTTGAGCGAGGCTTTGCCCGCATCCATCAAGCCGCGTTTTTGCGGCATCCACTTTTTCAACCCACCGCGTTACATGACGCTGGTCGAGCTGATCAACACACCCACCACCGAACCCAAGGTGCTGGACGACCTCGAAGCCTTTGTCACCAGTGGCCTGGGCAAGGGCGTGATACGCGCGCATGACACGCCCAACTTCATCGCCAACCGCGTCGGTATCGCGGGCATGCTGGCCACCATCAAGGAAGCCGAAAGTTTTGGCTTGAGCTACGACGTGGTGGATGACCTGACCGGCAAGAAGCTGGGCCGCGCCAGCTCCGGCACCTTCCGCACCGCCGACGTGGTGGGTCTGGACACCATGGCCCATGTCATCAAGACGCTGCAGGACAACCTCGGTCCTGTGGGCAGCGGCAAGGTCGAAGACCCGTTCTCGGACATCTACGGCACGCCACCTGTGTTGGCCAAGCTGCTGGAAGCCAAAAGCCTGGGTCAAAAAACCGGTGCGGGTTTCTACAAAAAAGTCGGCCGCGACATCCTGCGCCTGGACCCCGAAAGCATGGACTACGTGGCCGGCGGCGCCAAGGCCAACGAGGTGGTCGGCCGCATGCTGAAAAAGCCGGCTGGCGAACGCCTGAAACTGCTGCGCGAAGCCGAAGGCGCCGAGCCGCGTTTCCTTTGGGCGATTTTGCGCGACCAGTTCCATTACGCCGCCGTGCACCTGGCGAGCATTGCCGAAACCGCGCGCGATATCGACTTCGCCATGCGTTGGGGCTTTGGCGCCAAACAAGGCCCGTTCGAGTTGTGGCAGGAGGCCGGCTGGCTGCAGGTGGCCAACTGGATCAAGGAAGACATTGACGCCGGCCGCGCGCTGAGCAAGGCACCACTGCCGGACTGGGTCTTCAAAGGTTCGGTGGTCGCCGCTGGCGGTGTACATACTTCGCAAGGCTCGTGGAGTGCTTCCGCCAACAAATTCATCCCCCGTCGCCAGTTGCCGGTGTACGAGCGCCAGTTCTTCCCCGAGGATGTGCTGGGCTCACAAGCCGCGTCGTTTGCGACGGCCGGCACCACCTTGCATGAAGACGACGCGATTCGCCTGTGGACACTGGACGGACACAAGGGTGAAGTGGGCGACGTGGTGATCGCCAGCATCAAGACCAAGATGCATGCCATCAGCCCCGACGTGGCCGAAGGCCTGGCGCTGGCGGTGGACCTGGCCGAGAAAAGTTACAAAGGTCTGGTGATCTGGTCCAACGACGAGATGTTCTCGGCCGGCGCCGACCTGCAGGCCATGTTGCCCGCCTTCATGATGGGCGGCGCCAAGATGATTGAGGGCGTGGAGGCCGAGCTGCAAAACGTCATGCTCAAGCTGCGTTACGCGGCCGTGCCCGTGGTGTCGGCGATTCGTGGCCTGGCCCTGGGTGGCGGCTGTGAAATGGCGGTGTATTCGGCCAAACGGGTGGCGACCATGGAAAGTTACATCGGCCTGGTGGAAGTTGGTGTGGGCCTGGTGCCCGGCGCCGGCGGCCTGGCCTACATCGCCCGCCGTGCCGCAGAAAACGCGGCCACGTCCACCAACAAGGATATCCTGCCTTTCCTGACCGAAGGTTTCACCGCGGCCGCCATGGCCAAGGTGGGCACCAGCGCGATTGAAAGCCGCAAGATCGGTTACCTGCTGGACAGCGACGTGATTGTGCCCAACAAGGACGAGCTGCTGTTTGTGGCACTGAACGAAGCCCGCGCCCTGTTCAACGCCGGCTACCGCGCACCCCACAAGCGGCCATTTGCCGTGGTCGGCCGCAACGGCCTGGCCACCATCAAGGGCCAGCTGGTGAATATGCGCGACGGTGGTTTTATCAGCGCCCACGACTTTCATATTGCCAGCCTGATCGCCAACGTGGTTTGTGGTGGTGATGTGGATGCCGGTTCGCTGGTGACGGAAGAATATCTGATGACCCTGGAGCGCAAGGCCTTCTGTTCCTTGCTCGAACATCCCAAGACTCAGGAACGCATCATGGGCATGATGAGCACCGGCAAACCGGTACGTAATTGATCAAGCTACTGCGGAGCCGCCATGCGTCGTTGCAGCCCAAGCCCAATCCTCACGTACCTGAAGTACGTTCCGGTTGTGCTCGGGCGCCCGCGCCTAGCCTGACGACTCCTCGCTACGCTTTCTCAATCACGTACTCATTCAATTTTTAATATGACCACTCAACATCCACCGAACCGCCTGGAGCGCCAGCTCGAACGCCTGTCCGAAGTGCCGGCTTTTGCGCGGCCCTGGTTTCGCGGCGTGATCCTGCGCCGCGCCGTGCCTTTCACTGGCACGGCCGGACTGGACTTTTTGCAGATGAGCAACAGCCTGGTCGAAGTTGGCATCAAGAACGAGAAGAAGGTGCAAAACCACATCGGTGGCGTGCATGCGTCGGCCATGAACCTGCTGGCTGAAACCGCCACCGGCATGGTGGTCGGCATGAATGTGCGCGACGACTGCATCCCGCTGGCCAAGGAGCTGAAGATGGCGTTTAAAAAACGCGCCACCGGCGGCTTGCGGGCGGTGGCCACGCTGAGCGACGCGCAGCGTGCCGCCATGTTGGCCAGCGACAAGGGTGAAGTCAATGTGTTGGTCGTGGTGACCGACGACGCCGGCATCCACCCGGTCGAATGTGAATTTGTGTGGGCCTGGATTCCAGCCGCGCCCCGGAAAAACTGAAGCATCAAAGGAAAGACATCATGGCCAAACAAGTCCAGGAAGCCTACATCGTTGCCGCCACGCGCACGCCCATCGGGCGCTCGCACCGCGGCTTTTTCCGCAACACCCGTCCCGACGACCTGCTGGTGCGTGCCCTGCAGGCCGCGCTGGCCCAGGTGCCCACGCTGGACCCCAAGCTCATCGAAGACATCATCTGCGGCTGCGCGATTCCCGAAGGCCCGCAGGGTCTGAACATCGCGCGTATAGGCGCGGTGCTGGCCGGCCTGCCGACCAGCGTGGGTGGCATCACCGTCAACCGTTTTTGCGCCTCGGGTTTGTCGGCCATCCAGATGGCGGCTGACCGCATCCGTGTCGGTGAAGCCGATGTGATGATTGCCGCCGGCACCGAAAGCATGAGCATGGTGCCGATGTCGGGCAATTCACCTTCCTTGTCACCGGCCATGTTTGCCAATGACGAAAACATAGGCATCGCCTACGGCATGGGCCTGACGGCCGAGAAGGTGGCGCAGCAATGGAAGGTTTCGCGCGAGGCACAAGACCAGTTCGCGCTGGAGTCGCACCAGAAAGCCCTCAAGGCGCAGCAGGCCGGTGAGTTCACGGCCGAGATCACGCCGGTCGAAGTCACCGACCGTTCGCCCGACTTGGACAGCGGCGACGTGATTGCGAAAACCCGTACCGTCAGCCTGGACGAAGGCCCGCGCCTGGACACCTCGCTCGAAGGCCTGGCCAAACTCAAAACCGTGTTTGCGGCGCGTGGTTCGGTCACGGCCGGCAATAGCTCGCAAACTTCGGACGGTGCCGGTGCGCTGATCCTGGCCAGCGAAAAGGCGGTCAAGGAACACGGCTTGACCCCACTCGCACGTTTTGTCAGTTACGCCGCCAAGGGGGTGCCGCCGCACATCATGGGCATAGGCCCGATCGAAGCCATTCCGGCGGCCTTGCGTTACGCCGGTTTGCAGCAGGACGACATCGACTGGTATGAACTGAACGAAGCCTTTGCCGCCCAGTCGCTGGCCGTGATCAACACCCTGGGCCTGAACGCTGCCAAGGTCAACCCCATGGGCGGCGCGATTGCGCTGGGCCATCCGCTGGGCGCCACCGGTGCAATTCGCGCCGCCACCGTGATCCATGCCTTGCAGCGCCACCAGCTGAAGTACGGCATGGTCACCATGTGTGTGGGCATGGGGCAGGGCGCCGCCGGCATCTTCGAGCGGGTGTAAGGCTGCTGCGCGGGCGATCTGCGGCGTTGGTCCGGTGCTCCCCATCCTCACGTACCTGAAGTACGTTCCGGTGGGTCCGCTCCGTCCGCCTTGCATCTCATCCCGCTCGCTACGCCTTAGGGGCTGTTGTGGTGTAAGCCGGCGAAGACCGGTGAGCCATCAATTTCTGGAGACAAGACATGCAAAAGCAGATTCTCGACTCGGGCAGGGCGCAACTGGCGCTGCGTGTCTACGCCGCTGCGGCGCCAGCCCGCGCCAGTGTGGTCATAGGCGGCGCGATGGGGGTTCAGCAGAGTTATTACGCGGCTTTTGCCGAATGGCTCGCGGACCAGGGTTTTCGCGTCACCACCTTTGATTACCGCGGCTCCGGCGATTCCCTGCCGGATACCCCCGATGGCAGCCTGCGCGGTTTCAAGGCGGACCTGTTCGACTGGGCCAGCGACTACGAAGCCGTGGTCGGTGCCGCCAAAGCCGCCTTGCCCGAAGTACCGCTGTATTTGCTGGGCCACAGCCTGGGCGCGCAACTGCCGGGTTTGCTGAACAACCCGCACAAGGTGGACGGCCTGCTCAGCATCGCCTCCGGCAGCGGATATTGGCGCGACAATGCGCCACAGCTCAAACGCATGGTCTGGTACTTCTGGTTTTTTCTGGTGCCGCTGGCCACACGCCTGTGTGCTTATTTCCCCGGGCGCAAACTGAAAAAAGTCGGCGACCTGCCGGCTGGCGTGATCCTGCAGTGGCGCGCCTGGTGCCTGGACCCGCGCTACAGCGTGGGTGCGGAAGGCGAGGCCGCGCGCCTGAGTTATGCGCAGGTGAGGTTTCCGGTGTTAGCGCTGTCCATGAGTGACGATGAAATGATGACCTGGCGCGGCACACACAAACTGATCAATCTTTACACCGGTGCGCCGCGCCGTTTTGAACGCATCACCCCGGCCGAACTGGGTGCCCACCGTATCGGGCATTTTGGCTTTTTCCGCCAGCAGTTTCGTCAGGATTTGTGGCCGCGCGCGGTCCGGATCATCGACGGCATGCGCCCGGTTGCCAGCGTCCCCGGGACGACTGGCTGAAACATTCAACAACGGCATACTTGAATCATGACGCCTCATCCCTTTGACACAGCTGTTTCACTCACACCGCTGGACGCCGCCGCGCCCGGCCGTTTTGCCGGCGCCAGCAGCCCGGCCTACTGGAACATGGTCGGGCCTTTTGGCGGCACCACCGCCGCCACCGCGATGCAGGCCGTGATGCAACATCCGGACCGGCTCGGCGAGCCGATCGCGCTGACGGTCAATTACGCCGCTGCGTTAGGCCCTGGCCCGTTCACCGTGCTGGCCACGCCGGTGCGCACCAACCGCTCGACCCAGCACTGGACCGTGTCGCTGTCTCAGCCCGATGCAGCCGGCGCGGACAGCGTGGTCATGACAGCTACCGCCGTGACCGCAGCGCGGCGCCAGACCTGGGGTGTCAACGACACGCCCATGCCGGCCGTGGCAGCGCCTGTGAACGCCGAAAGAATGGTCTTCCCGGGTGGCGGCGTCGAGTGGATCAAGCGTTACGAGATGCGGCCGCTGTCAGGAATGATTCCGCGTGTCTGGGACGGCAGCGGCACGGACAGTCTGAGCCGGCTCTGGGTGCGTGACCACCCGCCGCGCCCCCTCGATTTCTCCTCGCTGGCGGCCTTGTCCGATGTGTTTTTCCCCCGCGTGTGGTTGCGCCGCGCCAAGCAGGTGCCGGTGGGCACGGTGTCCATGACGGTGCATTTCCATGCCGACAGCGGGCAACTGGCCGAATGCGGGGAAGGGTTCCTGCTGGGGCAGGCCCAGGCCCAGGCTTTTCGCCATGGATTTTTTGACCAGACTGCGCAGTTGTGGACTGAAAGCGGTACCCTGCTGGTAACGACCAATCAGATTGTTTATTACAAAGAGTAATGATGTGACCCCAATGCTTGTAGCTTCGCGTATGACGCTGCCCCCCGAGGGGGCTGGCCTTGCTTGGGGCGGCCCTGCGCTGCGGCCGCTGGCCCGCACGCTCCAACTTGATGTGCCGTCGCGGCCCGGAGAAGGGGCGATGTCATGAAAGGCGTGGCCCTGGTCATAGGCGCGGGTGACGCCACCGGCGGTGCGGTTGCGCGGCGCTTTGCGCGTGAAGGTTATACCGCTTGTGTCACGCGCCGCAGCCTCGACAAGCTGCAGCCTTTGCTGGAGCAGATACGCGCCGAAGGCGGCACCGCGCACGGCTTTGCGTCGGATGCGCGCCAGGAGGAGGAAGTTATCGCGCTGATCGAGAACATCGAAAGCAACATCGCCCCCATCGAGGTGCTGGTGTTCAACATAGGTGCCAACGCACCCAGCAGCATCCTCGAAGAAACCGCACGCAAATATTTCAAGATCTGGGAGATGGCCTGTATGAGCGGTTTTCTCAATGGTCGCGAAGTCGCCAAACGCATGGTGCGGCGCGGGCGCGGCACGATTGTGTTTACCGGGGCGACCGCGTCCATGCGCGGCGGCGCCAACTTCGCCGCGTTTTCGGGGGCCAAGATGGCCTTGCGTGCGCTGGCGCAAAGCATGGCGCGCGAGCTGGGGCCGCGTGGCCTGCATGTGGCACATGTGGTGGTTGACGGCGCGATCGACACGGCCTTTATCCGCGACAATTTTCCCGAGCGTTATGCGCTGAAGGCGCAGGACGGCATCCTCAAGCCCGAACACATCGCCGACACCTACTGGATGTTGCACCAGCAGCCACGCGACGCCTGGACCCACGAGATGGACTTGCGGCCGTGGTCGGAAAAGTTTTAGCAAGCTATTTTCTGAAAGACAGCCATGGTCAAAACCCTTGATTTCTATTTTGACTTCGGCAGCCCGGCTGCCTACCTGGCCTGGACGCAGTTGCCGCAACTCTGCGCCGAAACCGGCGCCCGGCTGAGCTACAAACCGGTGCTGCTGGGCGGCATTTTCCAGGCCACCGGCAACCGCGCGCCGATTTCGGTGCCGCTCAAGGGCAGCTACCTGTTTGAAGACCTGAACCGGTTTGCGCGGCGCTACAAAGTGGCTTTCAAGCACAACCCGTTTTTCCCGATCAACACCATCACCTTGATGCGTATTGCCACCGGCCTGCAGATGTGTGGCGATCCGCGTTTTGAGACCTACGTGAAAGCCATGTTCGAAGCGATGTGGACCCATGCGGCCAACATGGGTGATCCGGCCACCTTGGCCGGCGTGCTGGCGGCGGCCGGCATCCATGCGGCCGACCTGGTGGCGCTGGCCACCGACCCGGCCGTGAAAGAACAATTACGCGCCGACACGGAAGCCGCCGTCGCGCGCGGCATTTTTGGCGCACCGACCCTGTTTGTCGGCGAGAAAATGTACTGGGGCCAGGACCGCCTGGACTTTGTGCGCGAAGCCCTCATCGCCTGATCCCCGCGCGTTGCGCCCCACCCCTCCCCCTATTCTTTTCAGCACTTCAGGAATTCCCATGAGCGAGCCTTTTAAAGACGTTTTGACCCACACCGAAACCGGCGTGATGACCATCACCCTGAACCGGGTCGACAAGAAAAACTCCATCACTGCGGCCATGTACGCCGCCATGGCCGACGCATTGCAAGCCGCCAACACCGACGCCTCTGTGCGTGCCGTGGTGATCCAGGGCCACGAAAGCATTTTTTCCGCAGGCAACGACATTGGCGACTTTTTGAACGGTCCTGCTTCCACGAGCGAGTCGCCGGTGTTCCGCTTTTTGCGCGGCATCAGCACCTTCCCCAAACCGCTGGTGGCCGCAGTGTGTGGTCCGGCCGTCGGCATAGGCACCACCATGCTTTTGCATTGCGACCTGGTCTACGCCGGTGACAACGCCGCGTTTTCCATGCCTTTTGTCAACCTGGGCCTGTGCCCCGAAGCCGCGTCTAGTTTCCTGGCGCCGCAACTGATGGGTTATGCCCGCGCGGCCGAAGCGCTCTTGCTGGGTGAGCCTTTCATGGCCGAGGTGGCGCTGGAGATGGGGCTGATCAACCGCATCGTGCCGCCCTCGGAAGCCAATGCGCTGGCCCACAGGCAGGCGCAAAAACTCGCCGCCAAGCCGCTGAGCGCCTTGATGGAAACCAAACGCCTGATGAAAAAAGGCCAGGCCGCCATCGTCGCCGAACGCATGGTGGAAGAGGGCGCGAGTTTTGGCCGCATGCTCAAGGAGCCGGCGGCACGCGAGGCTTTCGGCGCCTTTATGGCCAAGCGCAAGCCCGATTTTTCCCAGATTTAAGCATCAAATCGGCACCCAGCCCTTAGTGGATGGGCGCAAGCAGCTATCTATTCAGTAGCAACTCGGAGGCCTCATGAATCCAGCCAGCAGTCTCAAGGGCAAAACCCTGTTCATCACCGGGGCCTCGCGCGGCATCGGCCTGGCCATCGCCACACGGGCGGCGGCTGACGGCGCCAACATCGTCATCCTTGCCAAGACCACGGACCCCAACCCCAAGTTGCCGGGCACGATTTACAGCGCCGCCGAGGCGGTGAAAGCCGCCGGCGGCCAAGCTTTGCCGCTGGCCGTGGACATTCGTGATGAAGACGCGGTGCTGGCCGCGGTGGCGAAAGCGGTGGAAGCGTTTGGCGGCATAGACATCCTGGTCAACAACGCCAGCGCCATCAGCCTGACCGACACCGAACACACGCCGATGAAGCGTTACGACCTGATGAACGGCATCAATGCGCGCGGCACCTACCTGTGCACCCAGGCCTGCCTGCCTGAACTGAAAAAATCCGCGCAGGCCGGACGCAAGCCGCAGGTGTTGACGATGTCGCCGCCGCTGTCCATGAAGCCGCACTGGTTTGCGCCGCACACGGCCTACACCATGGCCAAATACGGCATGAGCATGTGCACCCTGGGTCACGCGGGCGAGTTCAAGGGCTACGGCATTGCCGTCAACAGCCTGTGGCCACGCACCGCGATTGCCACGGCCGCGCTGCAGATGATTCCCGGCGTGGACCTGAAGCTGTGCCGCAAGCCGGAAATCCTGTCCGACGCGGCCTATTTGATGTTGACCAGCACTGACTTCAACACCGGCAACTTCTACATCGACGACGAGTTGCTGGCCGCACATGGTGTGACCGACCTCGACAAATATGCCGTGACGCCGGGCACGAAAAAATTCATCCCTGATTTTTTTGTAGATTGAGGCCACAGCCATGGCGTATATGTTGTTGATTCATGAGCCCACCGGGCAAAGGCGTAGCCGCAGCGAAGCCGAAGGCCAGGCGGTGTACGCCCGTATGTTGCGTTTTGGGGATGAACTGAAAGCGCGCGGGCAATACCTGGCCTCGGAGTCCCTGGGTTCCCAGGCCGCCGCGGCCCGCATTCAGGTGCGTGGCGGGCAAGCCCAGGTGCTGGACGGCCCGTTTGCCGAAGCCAAGGAAATGGTGGGCGGTTTCTTTCTGATCAACTGCGCCACCCGCGAGGAAGCCGTGGCCATCGCCAGGGAATGCCCGGCGGCGGAGTGGGCCACCATCGAGGTGCGTTCGCTGGGCCCGTGTTACGAGGAAGCGGCGGGCGCGGGTTAATTGCGTCTGGCTAGGGTTTTCCCTGATTAAAAAATGTCGATGTTGCGGGCGCTGGTTCGTCGTGGAGGGAGAGGCCGAGATTTTTCGGCGCTTCAAACCCACGAAGGAGTATTGCCATGCGATTCATGATCATCGTCAAATCCACGCCCGAGTTCGAGGCCGAGACCACCCCGCAGACACCTGACGAAAAGCTGATGGCCGCCATGGCCGACTACCACGAGCAGTTGTCCAAAGCCGGTGTCTTGCTGGACGCGAGCGGGCTGCAGCCCAGCCGCAAGGGCTGGCGCATCCACTACGACGGGCAAAAACGCAGCGTCATCGACGGCCCTTTTGCCGAAAGCAAGGAGCTGATCGCGGGCTTCACTACCATCCAGGTGCGCTCACGCGACGAGGCGCTGGAGTGGTCCCGCCGTTTTCCCAACCCGGTGGGCGAGGGCCAGCCGGCGGTGATCGAGGTGCGCCAGCTGTACGAACTGGATGACTTCACCCCCAGCGCCTCGGTCGAGCGCTTTCGCCAGATCCACACCCCCAGCCAGCAATAAAGGAAAAATCATGATCAAGACCACTTTTTTCGTCATCCTCGGCCTCATCGTGCTGGCCATTGCGATTGTCGCCGCGATGGCCTCGCAGCGCCCGGACAGCTTCCGGGTGTCGCGCAGTGCGAACATCCAGGCGCCTGCCGACAAGCTGTTTTCGTTAATCAACGATGTGCAGGCCTTCAACACCTGGAACCCGTATAGCCTGAAGGACCCGGAAATGAAGGGCAGCTACCGCGGCCCGGCCGCCGGGCCCGGCGCGCACTACGCCTTCGAGGGTAAAAAGTCCGGCAGCGGCAGCTTCGAGATCACCGAGGTCACCGCGCCTTCGCAGGTGAAGATGCGGCTGGACATGACTGCGCCCTTCAAGGCGCAGAACGTGGTCACCTTCACGCTTGCGCCGCAAGGCAGCGCCACCCAGGCCACCTGGGCGATGGAAGGCCCGGCTCCCTTCCTGTCGAAGTTCATGGGCGTGATCTTCGACATGGATAAAGTGATCGGCACCGACTTCGAGGCAGGTCTGGCCAATCTGAAAACCCTGGCCGAAAAGGCCTGATCCACACGTCATACCTGCCCAAGGAGAACCCCATGTCCCGCCAGATATTCGTCAACCTGCCCATCAAGAACATGGAAAAGAGCCAAGTCTTTTTCAAGAGCCTGGGTTTTGCCTTCAACCCGCAGTTCACCAACGCGCAGGGCGCCTGCATGGTGGTGAGCGAGAACCACAACTACGTCATGCTGCTGGTGGAGCCCTTCTTCCAGGGTTTCACCAAGAAGCCGATTGCCGACGCCACAAAAACGACGGAGGTGCTGATTGCCCTGTCGTGTGACAGCCGCACCGAGGTCGATGAGATGGTGAAGAAGGCGCTGGCGGCCGGTGGCACCGCGCCCAATGCGCCGCAGGATCACGGCTTCATGTACAGCCACGGCTTCACCGACCTGGACGGCCATGTCTGGGAGGTGTTCTGGATGAAGGCTTGAGCCCCCACGCTCCCCCACTGCGTGTGGGTCGCTGCCCCCGAGGGGGCGCTGCGCCTGCGGGCCGGCAAAGCCGGACCCGCGGCCCCGGCTTGCTTGAAATGTCTTCACGCTGGGTGTGCCGGTAATATTGATTCATGCATTCCTCCACCCATCAGGCGATTGCCGTGGTCTGGCGCATCGAGTCCGCAAAAATTGTGGCCGGTGTCGCACGCATGGTGCGCGACATCGGGCAGGCCGAAGAACTGGCGCAGGACGCCCTGGTGGCGGCCCTGGAACATTGGCCCACAGCCGGTGTGCCGGACAATCCCGGCGCCTGGCTGATGGCCACCGCCAAAAACCGCGCGCTGGACCGGCTGCGCCGCAACAAGGTGCTGGATGCCAAACTGGAGCAGATAGGCCACGATCTGGAAGCCCAGGAGGCGCTGGTCGTGCCCGACTTTGTGGATGGACTCGACGCCGCACGGGCCGATGACATTGGCGACGACTTGTTGCGGCTGATCTTCACCGCCTGCCACCCGGTCTTGTCCACCGAGGCGCGGGTGGCGCTGACCCTGAAGTTGCTGGGTGGCCTGAGCACGCATGAAATTGCCCGGGCCTTTCTGGTGGCCGAAGCGACCATTGCGCAACGCATTGTCCGTGCCAAACGCACTTTGAGTGAAGCCAAGGTGCCTTTCGAGGTGCCGCGCGGCGACGCGCTCGCCGAACGCCTGGCCTCGGTGCTGGAAGTGGTTTATCTGGTGTTCAACGAAGGTTACACCGCCACCGCGGGGGAAGACTGGATGCGTCCGGCGCTGACCGACGAGGCTTTGCGCCTGGGCCGCATGTTGGCGGAACTGGCACCCCACGAGGCTGAGGTGCTGGGCCTGGTGGCGCTGATGGAGTTGCAGGCGTCACGCACAGCCGCTCGGGTTGATGCGGCGGGCCGGCCGGTGCTCTTGCTCGACCAGGACCGCACGCGCTGGGATCACTTGTTGATTCGGCGTGGCCTGGCGGCGCTGGGACGCGCAGAAACACTGGAAGGTGCACGGGGCAAGGCGCTGGGCCCTTACGCGGTACAAGCGGCCATCGCGGCCTGCCACGCACGTGCACGCGTGGCCGCCGACACTGACTGGCCAGGCATTGCGGCCTTGTATGACGCGCTGACTCAGATTGCACCTTCCCCGGTGGTGGAACTCAATCGCGCGGTGGCCATCAGCATGGCGTTTGGGCCGGCCGCCGGGCTGGAGATCATTGACACGCTGCGCCAGGACAAATCGCTGCAAAACTACCAGTGGTTGCCCAGCGTAAGTGGCGATTTGCTCGCCAAGCTGGGGCGCAAGGACGAGGCACGTGCAGAGTTTGAACGCGCCGCTTCGCTGGCCAAAAATGTGCGCGAGCGGGATTTTCTGCTGGCGCAGGCGCAGGCGATGGTGGGTTAAACAGGCGCTTAATTTGGCTGGCGAAAGCCGTGGCGCTGCAACACCGCCTGACCGGCGGGCGAGAGCAGGTAGTCGGCAAAGGCCTGCGCCGTTTCCGAGGCGCCCAGGCGCACGGTCAGCCCATAGTCGGCGCTGACGTTGATGGCGGCTGGCAGGTCCACGGCCTGCAAGCCGGGCTGCTCGGCCAGCGCAATCACGGCATTGGTGCAATAGGTGATAAACACATCGGCCTGGCCGGTGGCGACCAGCATGCCGTAGACATTGCGGCCAGCCGGTGGCGCGGGCGAATACGGGCCGCCTGTCAGAGTTGCAAGGCCTTGCTTTCCAGGCTGGCCTGGGCCCCGGGCGGGGCCTGGGCACTGCGGCCTACACGCGCAAACATCTCAAACGCGTAGTCACCCGACGGGTCCGCCTGGGGGGTGGAGGTGCCGAGCTTGATTTGCGGATCGAGCATGGTCTTGATCAGGGTGTCCGGCGTGAGGCCCAGGCGCGTGGGGGCCAGCGCACACAAGGCGTTGCGCGCGAAAGTCCGCACCTCGCGCCAGGCGCCGGTGCCGGCCAGGGCGCGCGGATGCTCCATGTTGGCCGAGGCAAACACCTCGGAGGCCTCACCCCCGGCAATCCGGTCGCGCAGCAGGCCGGAGGCGCCAAACACCAGCACGATTTTGGTACCTGGCCGCGTGTTTTCAAAGACACGCGCCACTTCCGTCAGCGGTGCACGCAGGCTGCCTGCGGCGTGCACGGGCACGCTGGTCTGCGCCATGGCGGTGTTCATGCCCAGTCCCACAAGGGTGGCCATCAAGAGGCGCGACATGGTTGAACAACAGCTTGAAAAAACATGCCCAGGCTCCTTGGATCGGTTTGCAATCGCTTTTTCTTCACACCGGCATCGTAGGCGCCTCTCTATGGGCTTCGCTATCCGTATTGGCGAGCTATGCGCGGTCTTGCATAACCGTTGGGCGTGTTGACTGTTGCAGCGCTACGCGAGGAGGGGATGGGTCTGGCCTGCTGTTGGCGGGTTTTCCGTCGCCCAAGGGCATTCTGATGAATTCTTAAGGAAAAAGAGGCTCTAGCCCTTATGGTATGGGCGTAAATAGCTATTAAAAGAAGAGCGACCGGAGGGTGAAGTCCTCCGGTCCTCCAGCCCTCACGCCGGCCTTAGCGGTTGAGCACCAGTTGTGCAATCACGCCGGTGGCGATGGCGATCAGTGCGTAGTCCGTCCCCACCTGCACCCATTGCTGGCCGCGCGCCGGCGCATTCAGCTGTTGTGCATGCCAGTTGTTCATGGCGTGCTGGCGGTTACGGTATTCCGTCGGGATGCGGTCGCCACGGCGGAATTGCGAACCGCGCGTATCGAAGCGTCTGTCATTGCGCATATCGCGCTGGTCCACATGGCGAGGGCCGGCATCACGGCCATATCGCTGTTGCATGGGACCTTGCTGCTCGGCGCGCGAGGGCTGGGCGCCCGGGCCGCGGCGGTCAAAATCCTGCGCGAAGGACAGCGAGCCGAATCCCAGGGATGCCACGGTGATGGCGCAAACAATGGCTTTTGAGGTCATGGAGTAACTCCAGTGGTTGGTGAGCCTTCATGGTCTGCCTGCCAGGTGTCTCTTGTACAAAGTCCAGCCGGCCTTTGTGTAAAGAGTTGGCGCCATCTGTGTAGCGCCGATGCCGGCTCGGCCCTGAGTGCGCACAAAACCGGGCCCCCCGGTGCTGGTGACGTTTTTAGGTTTGAGGCTTATAGTGGCGAGCGTGAACGCGCGCTCGCAGTGGCACCAGCCGTTGACCCTGTGTTGAGCGTTTTTGCGGGACAGATCAATGTAGATTGCCTACAAGGAGTCGACCATGACACCAGAAGTACCGCTGCTTGCCAGCCAGCTTGTCGTCCGGATTTGCCTGTTCCTGGTCGCCGCCATCGCCATGTTTGGTGGTGCGCTGCAGATGTATCTGGGTCAACCCGATACCTTGCCGCGGCTGGACAACGTGCATCGCTTCATGGCCGGTGTGTATTTCTCCACGGGTCTGATCAGCCTGTGGGCTGCCATCACGATCCGGCAGCAAGGGACACTGGTGTATCTGCTGGCGCTGGGTGTTTTTCTGGCCGGTGTCGGCCGGCTGGTGTCCATCAGCAAGGTCGGCTTGCCAGAGCCCGCCGCCGTCTGGCTGGGCTACCTGATTCCGGAGCTGTTGCTGCCCATCATCATCGTGGTTGCGCATCGAGGTATCCGCTGACCTGTGGCTTGGGTTTGCTCCAACAGCTACGCCTTCGGTGGCTCGTTAACCTCAGATCTTGGTGTCTGGCGAGTGTGCTGATTTATTTTTACAAAGCACTTGCTTGCTAAAAATAAGCGGTTTTGTTATGGTCTGTTTCCATGGACAAACCCACTGTGCGCAAGCGCTCTTCCGTGCGCGCTTTAGCCGCCCCTGAAACCGAACCTGCTGCCGTCGAAAAGCGGCCACGCGGCCGGCCGCGTAAAACCATGGATGAACGTGACGATGGCAACCGCCGGGTTGAACTGCTCAATGCTGCCGCCAGGCTGTTTCACCGCAAAGGATTTGACGCAACCAGCACACGCGACATTGCTGCCGCAGTGGGCATGCACAGTGGCTCGCCGTTTTACCACTTCAAAAGCAAGGGCGCGCTGTTGTATGCCGTGATGGACGAGGGCATGCGTTCGGCGATCTTGTGGCAGACGGCGGCGCTGGAAGCCGCAGCGCCATCGGCGCCCGATGCGGCGGCTTCGCTGCGTGTGTTGATCCGCAACCATTTTGACGTGTTGCTGGGGCCGGGCAGCGATTTTATTCCTGTGATGTTGTACGAGTCGCGCTCCATCACCGTCAAACAACGGGTGGCGCTGGCCAAGCTGCAAAGCGATTACGAATCGGTCTGGGAGCCCGCGCTCCAGGCTTTGAGCGCCCAGGGGCGGCTGCAGGCCCCGGTGAAGCTGGCGCGCCTGCTGATGTTTGGTGCGCTGAACTGGTCGGTGCAATGGTTTGACGCCAAAAAAGGCGCATCGCTGGACGAGTTGACCGATGCGGCCATGGCGCTGTTTATCGGCGATATGCCGGTCAAGGCAAGAAGAAAGGCCCGTGTATGAGTTATCGCTCTGTGTTTATTCCCGGCCTGTTGGCCGGCAAGGTGATGGTGGTGACCGGCGGCGGCTCCGGCATTGGCCGTTGTACCGCCCATGAGTTGGCCGCGCTGGGTGCACATGTGGTGCTGATCGGACGCAAGCTCGCCAAGCTGCACGACGTGGCGGGTGAAATTGTGGCCGGCGGCGGCCGGGTCAGCTTCCACCCTTGCGATATTCGCCAGGAAGAAGCGGTGCAAACCACAGTGGCGGCCATCGTGCTGGCGCATGGCCGTATCGACGGCCTGGTCAACAACGCCGGTGGTCAATACATCGCGCCACTGGAAAGTATCAGCGCCAAAGGCTGGGAGGCGGTCATCAACACCAACCTGACCGGTGGTTTTTTGATGGCGCGTGAATGTTATCTGCAGTCCATGGCGCAGCAGGGCGGCAGCATCGTCAACATCGTGGCCGATATCTGGGGCTCCATGCCCAGCATGGGCCACAGCGGCGCGGCCCGGGCCGGCATGGTGAGCCTGACCGAAACCGCGGCGGCCGAGTGGGCGCACAGCGGGGTGCGGGTCAATGCGGTGGCGCCGGGCTATATCGCCTCCAGCGGCATGGACCACTACCCGCCCGAGGCCGGCGAGATGTTGCGCGAGATGCGCAAAACCGTGCCGCTGGGCCGTTTCGGCACCGAGGCCGAGACCTCGGCGGCGATTGTGTTTTTGCTGAGCCCGGCAGCCAGCTTCATCAGCGGAACCACCTTGCGCGTGGACGGGGCACGGCCGCAGGTGCGCATGGGCTGGCCCATGCGTTTGCCCGATGCCCAGGCTGCGCAGCGTGATGCGGTGAAACCATTTGATGGTTTTCATCTGGCCAGCACGCCGAAGGTGTTTCAGTCATGACGGTTTTTCAGTCGGCCTGGAATGCACAAGGCACGGTGGCAGTGCAGCGGCGCGAGGCCATGCTGGCGCGTATCGCGGCCTTGCGGGCGCTGGAGGCGCGTGCGGCGCAGGCTTCGGCCAAGTCCAAACCGGTGTTCGACAAGCGCGGCCAGTTGTTGCCGCGTGAACGGGTGGCCTTGTTGCTCGATCCCGGCACGCCGTATCTGCCGATCTGCTCGCTTGCTGGTTTTATGCAGGACAGCCAAGACCCGGCGCATTCCGTGCCCGGTGGCGGCATTGTGGCGGGCATTGGTTTTGTCGAAGGTGTGCGCTGCATGGTGGTGGCCAGCGATTCCGGCATAGACGCCGGCGCCATCCAGCCCATGGGCCTGGACAAAATCCTGCGCGTGCAGGAGATCGCCTTGCAGAACAAGTTGCCTTTTATCCACCTGGTCGAAAGTGCCGGCGCCAACCTGATGCGTTACCGGGTCGAAGGTTTTGTGCATGGCGGCGCTTTGTTCCGCAACCTGGCGCGGCTCTCAAGCGCGGGTATTCCGGTGCTGACCGTGCAACACGGCTCGGGCACGGCCGGCGGCGCCTACATGCCAGGACTCAGCGATGTGGTGATTCTGGTGCGTGGCCGTTCGCGTGCCTTTCTGGCCGGTCCGCCCTTGTTGATGGCGGCCACCGGCGAGGTCGCCACCGAAGAAGAACTGGGCGGTGCCGAGATGCATGCCACGGTCTCCGGCCTGGGGGAACACCTGGCCGAAGATGATCGCCATGCCATTGGGTTGGCAAAAGAGGTGGTAGCCCGCATGGGGTGGGCGCAAACAGCTATTAATTCGAGAGCAACGGCGGTGCGGCCACCACGTTTTGAGGCCGCCGAACTGCTGGGCCTGATGGACAAGGACTTGCGTCAGCCGGTGGATATGCGCGAAGTGATCGCCCGTCTGGTGGACGATTCGGACCTGCTGGAGTTCAAGCCCTTGTACGGCGCGGCAACCCTGTGTGTGCAAGCCGCGATCAACGGCCAGGCGATTGGCATCATCAGCAACAACGGGCCGATTGACGTGGCCGGCGCCAACAAGGCCACCCATTTCATCCAGCGCTGCTGCCAGCTCGGCCAGCCCATCGTCTACCTGCAAAACACCACGGGTTACATGGTGGGCAAGGACAGCGAGCAGGGCGGCATGATCAAACACGGCTCCAAGATGATCCAGGCGGTGACCAACGCCACCGTGCCGCAAATCACCATCCAGTGCGGCGCCTCCTTTGGCGCCGGCAACTACGGCATGTGTGGGCGTGCTTATGCGCCGCATTTTTTGTTCAGCTGGCCCAGCGCCAAAACCGCGGTGATGGGCGGCGAGCAGGCGGCCCGCACCATGCAAATCGTCACCGAGGCGGCGATATTGCGCAAAGGCATGGCGGTGGATGCGGCGCAGTCGCAGGCGCAGTTCGACAAGATCGTCAGCGTCTTTGAGGCGCAGGCCGATGCGTTTTACACCTCGGGCCTGTTGCTGGACGACGGTGTCATTGACCCGCGTGATACCCGGGCCGTGCTGGCGCAATGCCTGGCGATGTGTGCAGATGCTGCCGCGCGGCAGCTCAGGCCCATGCAGTTTGGCGTAGCGCGAATGTAGAAAAAAAAACCCTGTCATTGCGGGCCTGACCCGCAACCCATGTTGGTGCGCCAGGCGTGGATGCCGGATCAAGTCCGGCATGACAGATACAGAAACCCAGGAGACAACAATGCAATACACCCATGAACATCTCGAAATCCAGAAAACCCTCAAACGTTTCATAGACGCCGAGATCAACCCGCATGTGGATGAATGGGAGGCGGCCGAAATTTTTCCGGCGCACGAGGTGTTCAAGAAGCTGGGCAAGCTGGGTCTGCTGGGCCTGACCAAACCCGAGGAATACGGCGGCGCAGGCCTCGACTATTCCTACGCCATGGCGATGGCCGAGGCCTTGGGCCACATCGACTGCGGTGGTGTGCCGATGGCGATTGGTGTGCAGACCGATATGTGTACACCGGCGCTGGCGCGTTTTGGCAGCGAGGAACTCAAACGTGAGTTTCTTGCCCCGGCGATTGCCGGTGACATGGTGGGCTGCATCGGCGTGAGTGAACCCGGTGCCGGCAGCGACGTGGCGGCCATCACCAGCCATGCGCGCAAGGATGGCGACGACTATGTGATCACCGGCCAGAAGATGTGGATCACCAACAGCCTGCAGGCCGACTGGATGTGCATGCTGGTCAACACCGGTGACGGCCCGCAGCACAAGAACAAAAGCCTGGTGATGGTGCCCATGCGCGACGGCCGCAAGGGCAAGCTCACCCAGGGCATCGAGGTTGCGAAAAAAATCAAAAAGATCGGCATGAATTCGTCCGACACTGGCCTGATCTATTTCGACGAGGTGCGTGTGCCGCAACGCAACCTGATAGGCGCCGAGGGCCAGGGTTTTATCTACCAGATGCAGCAGTTCCAGGAAGAGCGGCTCTGGTGCGCGGCCAGCACCCTGCAGTCGCTTTCCAACTGCATCGCCTGGACCGTCGAATGGGCGCAGGAGCGCAAGATGTTTGGTGCCACGCTGGCCGACCAGCAGTGGGTGCAGTTCAAGCTGGCCGAACTCAAGACCGAGGTGGAAAGCCTGCGCGCGCTGACCTACCGCGCCGGCGACCTGTACGTGCAAGGCCAGGACGTGCTGGAGCTGGCCTCCATGGCCAAGCTCAAGGCCGGGCGCCTGAACCGCATCGTGCCCGACACCTGCCTGCAGTTCTGGGGCGGCATGGGTTACACCTGGGAGAACAAGGTGGCGCGCATGTTCCGCGACGGCCGCCTGGCCTCCATAGGCGGCGGCGCCGATGAAGTGATGATGGGCATTATTGCCAAGACCATGGGCCTTGCCAAAAGTGGCAAGAAGCCCGCGGCCTGAGGGCGCACGGCCATGAGTCACAAGCTGCAGATCAGCCGGGCCGGCGAGACCGAACACTGGACGCTCCAGGATCCGGCCACGCGCAACGCGCTGTCGGAAGAAATCGTCGATGCTTTGATGCAAGCCTGCGAACGTGTGGCTGCCGACACGAGTTTGCGTTTTGTAGTGCTGCAAGGCAGCGGCGGCTCTTTTTGCGCCGGTGGCAGCCTGGGCGGTTTTGCCAAGTCGATTGGCCAGCCTTTGCCGGCGGACCAAACCGACCCCCTGATTGCCATGAATGCCGGCTTCGGCAGCTTGCTCCACGCGCTGTGCGCGTTGCCGCAAATCCTGCTGGTGGCGGTGCAGGGGCCGGCCATGGGCGGCGGCCTGGGACTGGTGTGTTGCGGCGACTTTGTGCTGGCCGCACCTTCGGCTGTGTTTGCCACGCCGGAGGTGACCTTGGGCGTGGTGCCGGCGCAGATCGCGCCTTTTGTCCATCGCCGTCTGGGCGACAGGGAGGCGCGGCAAATGATGTTGTCGGGACAAAAACTTTCGGCGACCCAGGCCCTGGCGGTGGGGCTGGTGGACGAGGTTGCTGAGGATGTGGACGCGGCCGTGGCGCAACGTCTCCGTGCGCTGCGACTGGCCGCGCCCGGCGCCGTGGCCCACACCAAAAGCCTGCTTTTTATGCTGAATCAGGCTGTAGCCGCCGAATTCACTGCGCAAGCAGCTATGAAATTTGCAGCGAATTTGCGCAGCAGCGAGGCCGCTGAAGGCCTGGCGGCATTTGCCGGCAAGCGATCCCCCGGATGGGCGACATGATAAGCAAACCCATACGCCGCCTGTTGATCGCCAACCGTGGCGAGATCAGCCGCCGCATCATCCGTACCGCCCACCGCCTGGGGATGGAAACCGTGGCGGTGTATTCCGACGCTGATGCGCAGAGCTTGCATGTCCGGGAAGCCAGCATGGCGGTTGCGCTGGGCGGAAACCTGTCGGCGGACTCGTATTTGCGCATCGACAAGCTGCTGGCCGCGGCCCAAGCCAGTGGCGCGGATGCCGTGCATCCGGGCTACGGCTTTCTGAGCGAAAACGCCGACTTTGCACAGGCCGTGCTCGATGCCGGGCTGACCTGGGTCGGGCCGCCGCTGGCTGCGATCCGTGCGTTGGGCAACAAGGCCAGCGCCAAACAGCTGGCCTTGAAAAACAAGGTCCCTTGCCTGCCCGGTTACCAGGGGGCAGATCAGTCCGACGAAGGCTTGATGGCGCAAGCCCACAAACTGGGTTACCCGCTGATGGTCAAGGCCACGGCGGGCGGCGGCGGGCGTGGCATGCGCCTGGTGTTGGCCGCCAGTCAGTTGCCGGCCGCTTTGCAGAGCGCCCGCTCCGAAGCGTTGTCGTCCTTCGGCAATGGCGAGCTGCTGCTGGAGCGTGCGCTGCTGGCGCCGCGCCATGTCGAGGTGCAGGTGTTTGCCGATGCCCACGGCCACTGCATTCACCTGGGCGAGCGTGATTGTTCGGTGCAGCGCCGCCACCAGAAACTGATTGAAGAGTCGCCCAGCCCGGCCGTGAGTCCTGAGTTGCGCGAACGTATGGGGGCCTGTGCCGTGGCGTTGGCGCAGGCTGCGGGGTATGTGGGGGCGGGCACGGTGGAGTTTTTGCTGGATGAGGTGGTAGATGCAGGCGAATTTTTCCTGATGGAGATGAACACGCGGCTGCAGGTGGAGCATCCGGTCACCGAAGCGCTCACCGGGCTGGACCTGGTGGAGTGGCAGTTGCGGGTGGCGCAGGGCCAGGTTTTGCCGCTGCGTCAGGATGAAGTGGTCTTGCGCGGCCACGCCATCGAGGTGCGGCTGTGCGCCGAGGATGAGAATTTTTCTCCGCACACCGGTCGGGTCTTGCATTTTCAGGCGCCTTCGGAGGCCCGTTTTGACCACGCCTTGCAGGCTGGGCTGGAGGTCACGCCTTTTTACGACTCGATGTTGGGAAAATTGATTGTTCATGGCAGCAACCGGGCGCAGGCCATAAAGGCCTTGATCGCCGCGCTGGCCGGCACACAGATCCTGGGCTTGCCGACCAACCGTGCGTTTCTGGCCGCCTGCCTGGCACATCCCGTATTCCGTGCGGGCCAGGCGCTGATTCCGTTTCTGGCTGAACACGGTGAGGCGATTCGGCAGGCCCTGAAAGAGCAGCAGGCACAGCTGTTGTTGCCGGCGGCCATCGCCCAACATTTCGCCACCAGCCTTGGTGCTGCGGATAGCTTGCCGCCGCCGTTTGCAAAACCACTGCGGGTGCTGCACCACGCAGAAGTCTTGGCCTTGAGCCTCACGGAAACCGGGCAGGGCTTGCTGGCCGTGACCGTGGGGGAGTTGACCCAGCAGGCGGGCTGCCAGCGTGTGGCCGACCATGAGTTGCGGGTCACCGTCGATGGTTGCAGCCGGAGGGTGCAGGCGGTTCAAGTGGCCGATGGGCGCTGGCATGTGCAGTCGGGTCTGGTGGACTTGTGGCTGGGCGATGCCAGCCTGGCGGCTGCAGCCGGCACGGCATCGGCCAGCCAGGCGATGGAACTTAGAGCGCCCTTCAACGGCAAGGTGATTGCCATCCAGGCTGTGGCGGGCGAGGCGGTCAAACGCGGCGACACCTTGCTGGTGATTGAATCGATGAAACTCGAACACGCGATTTGTGCCACACGTGATGCCGTCATTGCCAGTATCACGGTGGAACTCGGGCAGCAAATAGCGCCCGGGCAGATGTTGCTGAACCTGGAGCCATGAGCATGCCTTCGCCCACCGCTGATCTGGACGCCCTGGCCGACATCACCGAGGCCGTCAAACGTTTTGCACAGCACGAGATTGCGCCCCATGTCAGCCAGTGGGACGATGCCGGCGAATTTCCCCGCGCCTTGTACGGCCGGGCGGCCGAACTGGGTTTGCTGGCGCTGGGTTATCCCGAGGTCCTGGGCGGCACGCCGGCTCCCTGGCGCATGCGTAATGCCATGACCCTGGCCTTATGTCGCTACGGCGGCAGCGGCGGTGTGCTGGCCAGCCTGTTTTCGCACAACATCGGCCTGCCACCGGTGCTGGCTTATGGTTCGGCCGCCTTGCAGCAGGCCGTGATCCCACCGGTCTTGCGTGGCGAAAAAATTGCGGCCCTGGCGATCACCGAGCCCGGTGGCGGCTCCGATGTGGCGGCCTTGCGTACGACGGCACGGCGCGAGGGCGGCGACTACGTGATCAACGGCGAAAAGGTGTTTATCACCTCGGGCATGCGCGCCGACTTCATCACGGTGGCCGTGCGTACCGGTGAGGCCGGCAGCAAAGGTGCGGGTGGTATCTCCATGATTCTGGTGCCCGGCGAGAGCCCGGGCCTTTCCCGCAGCCCGCTGCAAAAAATGGGCTGGTGGTGTTCGGACACGGCGCAGCTGCGTTTTGACGGGGTGCGGGTGCCGGTCAGCCATTTGCTGGGCGAAGAAGGCGGCGGCTTCAAGATCATCATGGGCAATTTCAACGGCGAACGTCTGGCCATGTCGGCCGCCGCCCTGGGTTTTGCCCAGGCCTGTTACGACGAGGCACTGGACTGGGCGCGCCAGCGCAAGACCTTTGGGCAGGCGCTGGTCGAGCGCCAGGTGATCCGCCACAAACTGGTGGACATGCAGATGCGTATCGCGTCCACCCAGGCCTGGGTCGACGCGGTGGCCGACCGGGCCGATGCCGGTGACCAGGGCCCCGACTGGGTGGCCCATGTCTGCATGCTGAAAAACCACGCCACCCAGACCATGCAGTTTTGCGCCGATCAGGCGGTGCAAATCCTGGGCGGCATGGGTTTTATGCGTGGCACCAAAAGTGAGCGTATTTACCGCGAGGTCAAGGTCATGATGATTGGCGGCGGCGCCGAAGAAATCATGAAAGAGCTGGCGGCACGACAATTAAATTTATGAGCAAAACACTTCCCTCCAGCGCCAGCGCGGCCAAAGAATTCGAGCCGGCGTTTGTGGCCGGACTCAAAACAATGTTTGAAGAGAAAATTCTTTTCAACCAGGTCTTGGGCCTGAAGATCACCAGCCTCACGCCGGAGCGTGTGGTTGGTCGCATCGATATGAAGCAGACCTTGGTGGGCCACTATGCGCACAACCGTATTCACGGCGGTGTGATCAGCGCCGGGCTGGACGCCATGGGCGGCCTGGCCGTGATGGCGGCCATTGGCGCGCGCCACATGGACGAATCGCCTGAGCAGCGCCTGCAACGTTTCGGCAAACTCGGCACCATCGATTTACGCATTGATTACCTGCGCCCCGGCATCAGCGAGTATTTTGAATTACGTGCCGAAGTCATGCGCCTGGGTTCGCGCGTGGCATCCACCCGCATGGAGTTTCTGGGGGCTGACGGCAAGCTCTTGTCCACCGGGGCGGGGGCTTACATCGTGTCATGAAAAAAGCCACCCTCGGGTGGCTTTTTTCTGAGGGTAGGCCGGTGGCTTATTCGATGTAAGCGGACACCACTTTCCATTTGCCATCGGTGATTTGCGACAGACGCGCGGCATCGCTGCCCAGCCGCTTGGTGGGCGAGAAGCTGGCGGGTGCGCTGCCAAACATGTCCGGTGGAATGGTCATCGTGTCCATGACCTTGATGAAGCTGTCCGTCGTCAGGTTGGGGCCGGCCTTTTGCGCCGCTTTGGCAAAGGTGTCGATGATGAGGTAGCCATAAACAGAGAAGACCGTCGGGTCGTCGTTGAACTTGGTCTTGTATTTATTGGCCCAGAAACGGATCGGTTGTGAGGCTTCGTCAAGGTAGGGGTTTTGCACCGTCATGGTGGCATACAGCCCATCCATGGCCTTGCCGCCCAGCTTGTGGATCAGGTCGGTATACGCTGCGCTGGAGCCGATGAAGGTCGGGTTGAAACCAGTCTTGCGTGATTCACCGATGGCACCTATGGTTTCACGAATGATGGTGCCCAGCACGACCAGGTCGCAACCGGCGGCTTTCATCTTGGCCACCTGGGAGGAAAAATCGGTGGCCCCGCGTTTGTACGAGGTTTTTTCGGTGAAATCCATGCCTATGGTTTTCAGGCCGGCCTCGGCGCCACGCAGCACTTCCAGCCCGAACTCATCG
This sequence comes from Polaromonas potterensis, assembly GCF_033446725.1. Classification (NCBI taxonomy): domain Bacteria; kingdom Pseudomonadati; phylum Pseudomonadota; class Betaproteobacteria; order Burkholderiales; family Comamonadaceae; genus Polaromonas; species Polaromonas potterensis. The sequence continues at coordinate 221,998 of NZ_JAWQLX010000008.1, forward strand.
TCCTGGTAAATGGTGCAGATCTTCTTGGCGCCTTTGTCCTTGACCAGTTTCGGCACGGCATTACGCATCTGGTCAAAGTAGGTGGCGGCAAAGGAATATTTGAGCTTGTGAAAAGGCTCATACATCTCGCGCGCGGCCGTGATCGGGAAAAAGTTGATGACGTTTTTTTCAAACTGCACAGGCATGGCGGCCAGGTTTTGCGCTGTTCCGATGTGGCCCACCATCATGAAAATCTTGTCCTGGTTAACCAGCTTTTGTGCGGCCAGAACGGCTTTTTTGGGGTCGTAACCCGAGTCTTCCACTATGAGTTTGAGCTTGCGGCCATTGATGCCGCCTTGCTCATTGATCTCGTCGACCCGCAACATCATGCCCAGCCGCGCCTGTTTGCCAAAACCCGCGAGAGGTCCGGACAAGTCCTGGATGGAACCCAGGGTGATTTCCGTCTTGCTCACGCCTTGTTGAGCCATGGAGTAGCTGGCACTGAGGGCCAGCACGGCCAGTACCAGGGTGGATTTGAATTTCATTGAAGTCTCCTGTGATGAAGGGGCCATGACACGTCTGACACAAGCGGAAAAACACAGACCATTCTTGACTTCAGCCGCCGAAAGTCAAGCTGGCGTAACTACCCAAGGGAAACTACTTAAGCATCGCTTCAGCGGTACATCGCCTCGATCTGGCCGGCATATTTTTTTTCAACCAGTTTGCGTTTGAGCTTCATCGTGGGGGTGAGTTCTTCGTCTTCCGCGCTCAGCTGTGTTTCGAGCAGGAAAAACTTCTTGAGCTGCTCGACCCGCGCAAATTTCTTGTTGACCCGGTCCAGCTCTGCCTGGATCAACTCCTGCACCTCCGTCGAACGTGTGAGGCTGAGGTAGTTGCTGAACGGCACGTCATGGTCTTGCGCAAATTTCTCGACGTTTTCCTGGTCGATCATGACGATGGCGGTCAGGTAGGGACGTTTGTCGCCGATCACCACGGCATCGGTGATGTAGGGGGAAAACTTCAGCTCGTTTTCCAGCTCGCTGGGCGTCACATTTTTGCCGCCGGCCGTGATGATGATGTCTTTCATCCGGTCGGTTATTTTGTAATAACCATCGGCGTCCACCAGTCCCACATCGCCGGTGTGCAGCCAGCCATCGGCATCAATGGTTTCTGCGGTTTTTTCAGGCTGGTTCAGGTAACCCATGAACACATTGATGCCGCGCACCTGGATTTCACCGGTGACCGGGTCCAGCCGGACCTCGTTGTAGCCGGCGGCCGGGCCGATGGAGCCGGGCTTGATGCGGCTGGCCGGAACACCGGTGGCCGCACCACAGGTTTCCGTCATGCCCCAGACCTCCAGCATGGGCACACCCAGCGCCATATACCACTTGACCAGTTCAGGCGAGATTGGGGCGGCGCCCGTGACACAGAAACGCGCACGGTGTATGCCTATCAGTTTGCGCGCGTTGTCCAGCGCGATCCAGCGTGCCAGCGTGAACTTCAGCTTGAGCCAGCCACTGACCGGTTCGCCGGCCATGACCTGGCTGGCGATCTGGGTGCCCACACCTATGCCCCAGGCGTAGGCGGCTTGTTGCAGCCGGCTGGCTTCCTTGAGGGAAATCATCACCCCCGAATAAAATTTTTCCCAGACCCGGGGCACGGCCGTGAACACCGTGGGGGCAATCTCGCGCACGTTTTCCGGGATGGTTTCCGGGTTTTCCACAAAGTTGAGTTTGGCGCCGGTGTACATCGCAAAATATTCGCCGCCCATGCGTTCCGCCACGTGGCACAGCGGCAGGAAACACATACGTTCATCGTTTTCGTCTTGCGCCACCAGGGTGTTGTAGCCGCGCGCCGTGAAGACCAGGCCTTGGTGGCTGTGCATGGCGCCTTTGGGTTTGCCGGTGGTGCCCGAGGTGTAGATCAGAATGGCCAGATCTTTGGGCTGGCAGGCCTGCACGCGGGCTTCCACGGCCCCGGGGTGTTGTGCCAGGTAGTTGCGGCCCAGGGCGCGCAAATCATCCAGGCTGATAACGTCGGGCTCGTCCAGCTTGCGCAGACCTTCCATATCGAACACGATCACTTTGCGCAGATTGGGCAACTGGCTGCGCACTTCCAATGCCTTGTCCAGTTGTTCATCGTCTTCAACAAACAGGAGGGTGGTGCGAGAGTCTTCGCAGAGGTAATGCACTTGGGAGGCCGCATCGGTCGGGTAAATGCCGTTGGCCACGCCGCCGCAGCTGAGCACAGCCAGGTCGGCCAGCACCCATTCGATCACGGTGTTCGACAGGATGGACGCACATTCGCCTTGGGCGAACCCCAGGCTCAACAGGCCGCCGGCAATTTCGCGCACGGCCTCGCCGGTCTGGTTCCAGCTCCAGCTGTGCCAGAGGCCCAATTTTTTCTGCCGCATCCAGACCTTGTCCTGGCGCTGCGCCACGGCATTCCAGAACATGGCGGGAATGGTGTCGCCGGGCATCACGAGTTCGTGATTCGGCTGGATGTGCGAGAGGTTCCAGAGATTGGACATGGATTTATCTCCAGTTTTTCTTTTTCTTCCAGCGGCGCTCACTGCGCACACCGTCTTCCTTCATGCCCAGGTAGAACTCCTTGATGTCCTCCTTCTCGCGCAGCCGGGCACAGGTGTCTTCCATCACGATGCGGCCGTTCTCCAGCACATAGCCGTAGTCGGAGGCGTTCAGGGCCATGTTGGCGTTTTGCTCCACCAGCAAGATGGTGGTGCCACGGTCCCGGTTGATACGCACCACGATCTCGAAGATCTCCTTGGTCAGCTTGGGGCTCAGGCCCAGGCTGGGTTCATCCAGCAGGATCAGGTCCGGCGAAGCCATCAAGGCCCGCGAGATCGACAACATCTGCTGCTGGCCACCGGACAGCAGGCCGGCATCCTGCAAGGCGCGTTCCCGCAGGATGGGAAAGTAGCCAAACACCGCCTCCATGTCCTGGGCCACGCCGTCACGGTCCTTGCGTGTGTACGCCCCCATCAGCAGGTTGTCGCGCACACTCAGCAGCGGAAAGACTTCCCGGCCTTCAGGCACATGGCTCAGGCCTTGCTGGACGATGTAGGCCGGGTCTTGCGCCGTGATGTCGCCGCCCTTGAACTGGATGGAGCCCTTGCGCGGGTCGATGATGCCGGAGATGGTTTTGAGGATGGTGGTTTTGCCGGCGCCGTTGGAGCCCAGCACCGTGGCAATTTCACCGCGGCGCACCTGCAGGCTGACCCCGCGTATGGCCTTGATCGGGCCATAAGCACTTTCGACATTGAGCAGCTTGAGCACAGGCTGGTCGCTCACCGGGGGCGGCGTGTTGCTCATGACTGGGCCTCCGCATGCATATCGATGATTTTGTGCGGCCTTCTCAGCGAGGACACATCGTCAATCGAGCCCAGGTAGGCCTCGATCACCCCCGGGTCATTCTGGACTTCACGCGGTGTGCCCATGGCCAGGACCTCGCCCTGGTTCATGGCCAGCACCCGGTCGGAGACCTTGGAGACCAGGCTCATGTCATGCTCCACCATCAGCACGGTGATGCCCAGTTCGTTCTTGATGTCCTGAATCCAGAAAGCCATGTCATCGGTTTCCTCGACGTTGAGCCCGGACGAGGGTTCGTCCAGCAGCAGCAGCTTGGGTTCGGTGCACAGCGCCCGCGCCAGCTCCACCACCTTGCGCACGCCATAGGGCAGGCCGGCCACCAGGGAGTCGCGGTGGTGCTGCAGGTCCAGGAAGTCGATGATTTGTTCGGCTTTTTCTCTGGCCTGCAGCTCGGCTTCGCGGGTTTTGCGGGTGAAGAAGATTTCGCTCCACAGCCCGGTTTGTTTGTGGGTGTGCCGGCCTATCAGCAGGTTGTGCAGCACCGTGGCGTGTTCGAACAGCTCGATGTTCTGGAAGGTGCGGGCAATGCCCAGGGCGGCAATTTTGTGCGGCGGCTGCTCGGACAGCTTGGCGCCCAGGTACGCGATCTCGCCGGTGGTGGGCGTGTAGATGCGGCTGATCAGGTTGAAGACCGTGGTTTTGCCGGCGCCGTTGGGGCCTATCAAGGTGAACACCTCGCCCTGCTTGACGTCGAAGCTAACATTGTTGACGGCCAGCACACCGCCGAAACGCACGCTGAGGTTTTTTGCGGAAAGAAGAATTTCAGTCATTTCAGGCGGTCCGACTTCTGGAAGGATTTTTGACGCTTGAACATGCCTTTGCGGTAAAACGGAAAGGTCTGCAAATAGGTGCGGATCTTCAGCCAGCGGCCATACAGGCCCAGCGGTTCAAACAAGACAAAGGCAATCAGCACCATGCCGTAGACCACGCCTTGCAGGCCGGGCGCCTGGCCTATGGTGGCGGGCAGGTAGTCTTTGACCAGTGCAATCGCTTGCGGCATGGAGATCAGGAAGATGGCGCCGAGGAAGGCGCCGTGCACCGAACCCACGCCGCCGACCACAATCATCAGCAGCAGGTCGATGGATTGCAGGATGTTGAACTGGTCCGGCGAGATGAACTGCAGCTTGTGGGCATACAAGGCACCGGCAATGCCGGCCAGCGCGGCCGACAGGGCGAAGGACAAGGTTTTGTAACGCGCCAGGTGGATGCCCATGCTTTGTGCGGAGATTTCTGAATCGCGGATGGCCACAAAGGCGCGGCCGGTCGGTGAACGCAGCAGGTTCAAGATTGCCAGGGTGGCGCCAATCGCAATCAGCAGGCAGAGAAAGTAAAAGGTTTCGCCGCTGTCGACTTTCCAGCCAAACATGTCGGGCGCCTTGACGTGGATGCCGGCATTGCCACCCGTGACCTTTTCCCAGCGGGCAAACACTTCTTCAACGATGAAACCGAAGGACAGGGTGGCGATGCCCAGGTAAATGCCTTTGACGCGCAGGGCCGGCAAGCCAACCACCAAACCCACGGCGGCGGACAGGCCGGCGGCGCAGGCCAGGGCGATCGGGAAAGGCACGCCGGCGTTGGTCATCACGGCCTGGGTGTAGGCGCCCACACCCAGAAAGGCGGCGTGGCCCAGGGAGAACAGGCCGGTGAAACCAGCCAGCAGCATCAGCCCCAGGCCGGCGATGGAGTAAATCAGGATGAAGGTCAGCTGGGCCAGCCAGTATTCGGCAAACAGCCAGGGGGCGGCAAGCAGCAGCAGCAACAGCGCGCCGTACCAGAACACATGGCCGCCGTGTTTGGCCAGCTTGATGTCCTGGTTGTAGTCGGTCTTGAAGATAAAACGCATGGGTGCCTAAACTTTCTTGCGGAGTTTTTCGCCGAACAGACCGTTGGGTTTGACCATCAGCATGAACAGCACCACCACGTAGGCGGCAACGTCCTTGATCCCGTCGGGCGCATAAAAGCCGGCCAGCGATTCGACGATGCCGATGATCAGGCCGCCGACAATCGCGCCGGGCAAGCTGCCGAAGCCACCGACCACGGCTGCCGGGAAAGCCTTGAGGCCAATCAAGCCCATGTTGGCGTGCACAAAGGTGATAGGTGCCAACAGCAGGCCGGCGATGGCTGCCACCGCCGCCGCCAGGCCCCAGACCAGGCCGTTCAGGCGTTGGACGGGAATACCCATGTAATAGGCGGCCAGCTGGTTCTGCGACGAGGCCTGCATGGCGATGCCCAGCTTGCTGTATTTGAACAGCGCAAACAGCAACAGACACAACACCGCGGTGCTGCCGATGATGACCATTTGCTCGACGTTGAGAATCAAAGCGCCTGCGTTCCAGATCTGGTCTTTGTAGGGCACAGGCAAGGTGTGGGTTTCCGTGCCTATGCCGGGGATCATGGTGATCAGGCCGCGTGCCGTGTAGCCGACACCTATGGTCAACATCACGATCGAAAAAGCCGGCTGGCCGAGGATGGGGCGTATCACCAGTCGTTCCAGCAGCACGCCGAACAGCGCCATGCCGGCGATGGAACTGAGGATCGCCAGCCAATACGGAAATCCAAGAAACGTCATGCAGGACAGACCCGCAAATGCACCCAGCATCATCAGTTCGCCCTGGGCGAAACTCACGGTCTCGGTGGCCTTGTAGATGAGGACAAATCCCAGGGCGATCAGCCCGTAGATACAGCCCTGGGCAATGCCGCTGATGATCAATTGCAATAACTGCACATTTGCTCCACAATTAATTTTCACAAAGCATTTGCTTGGTGAAAATAATCTAACATCTGGAAGGCAGGAAAGGGCGGATTTTTGATCCGGTCTAACCCTGACGAACTGATCATGAGCTGCATTCAATGAAAAAATCAATCCGGGTTGGTGCCGGGTTGGGTTTCTACGGAGACGCCTGGGAGCCGGTGCTGGCGAGCATCGAACGCGGCGGTGTGCAATACATCGCCAGCGACCATCTGGCAGAGCTGACGCTGGCCATTTTGCAAAAGGATGTGCAGCGTGATGCGTCGCTGGGTTATGCCCGCGATGTCGTGCCGATGTTGCTGCGTTTGTGGCCCGCCATGCAGCAGCGTCAAGTCCGTTTTGTCTGTAATGCCGGCGGCCTCCATCCAGCCGGTGCCGCCGCTGCTGTGCGTGCTGCTTTTGCGGCCAAAGGCTGGCAGGCCCGCGTTGCGGTGGTGACTGGTGATGAGGTTTTGCAAACGGTCACCGAGCTGGCGCCAGCACACATGTTCACGGGCAGCAACTTTGACACCGTGCGTGAACGCATGGTGTTTGCCAATGCCTACCTCGGGGCCAGACCGATTGTGTCCGCCCTGCAGCAAGGTGCGGACATTGTGATCACCGGCCGTGTCGCCGATGCCGCCTTGTTTCTGGCGCCGCTGGTGTTTGAGTTCAGCTGGAACCTCGGCGACGGCGCAAGCCCCGCCACGCCGGCCGACCTGAATCGCCTGGCGCAAGGCCTGGCGGTCGGGCATTTGCTCGAATGTTCAGGCCAGGGCAGCGGTGGTAATTTCGGCAGCGCAGAGACCTGGAAAGCCATTCCCGACCTGGCCCACATCGGTTACCCGATTGCCGAGGTCGACGAAGACGGCACGGCCGTCATCACCAAGGCGCCAGGCACCGGTGGGCGTATCAACTTCGACACCGTACGCCAGCAACTGCTGTACGAGGTGCACAACCCGAACGCTTATTTTTCACCCGACGTGGTGTTAGACCTGTCCACCGTGCAACTGGACGACCTGGGCCAGGACCGCGTGCGGCTGAGCGGTGCCACCGGCCACCCGCGCACCGACCAGCTCAAGGTGGTGGGTGGTTACCGCGATGGTTTCAAGGCCGAAGTCACCTGGGGTTTCAGTTGGCCCGATGCTTATGAAAAAGCCTTGGCGGCGGTCGAGATGGTCAAAAGCCAGCTGGCCGACAAACAGGTGCCGCACGAGGCCTTGTTCATAGAGTTTCCAGGCCTCAACTCGGCGCATGGCGCGCTGGCACCTCTGCCGGAGCCGCAGGCGCTGGCCGATCTGAATGAGGTCTGGGTGCGCATGGTGTTGCGTACACAAGTCAAGGCGGCGGCCGACGGTTTTGGCCGCTTGTTTCCCTGGATGGGCTTGAGCGGTCCGGCCTACACCTGCGGTTTTCACGGCTTGCACAACACCAGCGAGCTGCTGGGCATCTGGCCGGCGTTGATAGACCGCAGCCTGGTCGAGCCGCAAACCCGCGTGGAGATGTTGCAAACATGAGCCAAGCACCCATGCAAAAAATCCAGCTCGTGAAGCTGGCCCATGCCCGGAGCGGTGACAAGGCCGACTGGGTGGACTTCGGCCTGTTTGCCTGGAATACCGGCGGTTATGCCGTGCTGGCGCGCGAGGTCACGGCGCAGCGGGTGCAGGCCCACTTTGCGTCCTGGTTGCCGGGCCAGGTTGAGTGCTGGACCCTGCCCAACATCCTGGCGATCAAGCTGGTGTTACGCGACGCCTTGCAGGGCGGCGGGGCGCGCAACCTGCGCCTGGACAACCTGGGCAAGTCCATGGCCGCGGCCTTGTTACGCATGGAAATTGATGTTGGTACCGACGAGCTGGCCGCCTGCCTGGCGGCGCCGCGTGTCGGTTGGTGGGGAGATGCATCATGAGTGTGTTGATTGAAAAAGACGGGGAGGTCACCGTGGTGACCTTGGATCGCCCCGACGTGCGCAACGCGGTCGACAGCAGCCATGCCCGCGCCTTGTACGAGGCTTTTCTGGCGTTTGATACGGACGACAGCGCCAAGGTGGCGGTGTTCCATGGCGCGCACGGGCATTTCTGCGCCGGCTGGGATTTGCAGTTCGGCGCGAAGATGTTGCGTGAGCCGCCGGCTGATGGCCAGGGCGTGTTGACCGGCCTGGACTTTCAGGCGGAGGATGAGCAGCCGCTGGGCCCCATGGGGCCCTCACGTTTGTTGCTGTCCAAACCGGTGATCGCCGCCGTCAGCGGTGCCGCGGTGGCCGGCGGCATGGAGTTGGCGTTGTGGTGCGACCTGCGGGTGATGGAGGCCGATGCTTATTTCGGCGTTTATTGCCGGCGTTTTGGCGTGCCGCTGATCGACGGCGGCACGGTGCGCCTGCCGCGCCTGATCGGCATGGGCCATGCGATGGATTTGATCCTGACCGGCCGCAAGGTCGAGGCGGCCGAGGCCTTGCAGATGGGTTTGTGCAACCGGGTCGTGCCCCAGGGCACCGCGCGTGAGGCGGCGCTGGTGCTGGCCCGGCAACTCGCGGCCTTTCCGCAAAAAACCATGCTGGCCGATCGCCAAAGTGCTTACACGCAATGGGATCTGCCCTTGCCGCAGGCGCTGCAGCAGGAGTGGGTACGCGGCAAGGACTGCATTGCCGACGGGCTGCAGGGCGCAGCACGCTTTGCCGATGGCCAGGGTCGGCACGGCAAGTTTTAAGGGTTAAATCGGCCTCTAGCCCTTATGGAACGGGCGCAATCAGCTATTAACTCTATAGCGACCGGGGCGCCGCCTAGACCGGGCGCGGCAGCGAGGACACCGGCACCGGCCGGGGCTGGCCGTTGTCGTCTATCGCCACATAAGTCACGCTGGCTTCGGTGACCTTGATGTAACGCCCTTGCGAACGGAAACGTTCGGCAAAGACCTCGACCTTGACGGTCATGGAGGTGCGGCCTATCCGTGTCAGCTCCGAATAAAAAGACAGGATGTCGCCGACCCGCACCGGCTGCTTGAAGATGAACTCGTTGACGGCCACCGTGGCCATGCGGCCTTCGGCATAACGCGCCGGGATCACCGAGCCGGCCAGGTCGACCTGGGCCATGACCCAGCCGCCAAAAATGTCGCCGTTGGCGTTGCAGTCCGCCGGCATGGGGATGACTTTGAGCACCAGTTCCTTGTCAAGCGGCAGCTTGACACTCAAAGAGTCATGGGGAAGGCTGGATTCGGTAGACATAGGCACAATCGGGTGAAGAAAATTTATAACAGACTGGACAATTGTCTCCGATGCGCTCTTACGCCCCTGCCACCGAAGCCCCGCCCGCCGCGGGCGCCCCCGCCAAACCCGTCCTGAACCGCTCCGACTGGGCCACCTTGCAGCGCCTGTTTCCCTATTTGTGGGACTATAAATGGCGGGTACTGGCCGCGCTGACCTTCATGATAGGCGCCAAGGTCGCCAACGTGGGTGTGCCGCTGCTGCTGAAAAACCTGGTCGATGCCATGAGTTTCAAGCCCGGCGATGTGCAGGCCGTGCTGGTGGTGCCGGCCGCCTTGCTGTTTGGCTACGGTTTGTTGCGGCTGTCCACCGCCTTGTTCACCGAGCTGCGCGAGCTGGTGTTTGCCAAGGCCACCGAAGGCGCGGCGCGGCGTATCTCGCTGGAAGTGTTTCGGCATCTGCATGCACTGAGCCTGCGTTTTCACCTGGAACGCCAGACCGGCGGCATGACACGCGACATCGAACGCGGCACCCGTGGTGTGCATTCGCTGATTTCGTATTCGCTTTACAGCATCATCCCGACCCTGATCGAAGTGACCTTGGTGCTGACTCTGCTGGCGGTCAAGTTCGACGTCTGGTTTGCCGGCATCACCATCATTGCGCTGGTGGTCTACATCACGTTCACAGTGACAGTGACCGAGTGGCGCACCAAGTTCCGCAAGGAAATGAACGAACTGGACTCCTCGGCGCACAGCCGCGCGATTGATTCCCTGCTCAATTACGAAACCGTCAAATACTTCAACAACGAAGACTTTGAGGCGCACCGTTACGACGAGAACCTGCTGCGTTACCGCCGCGCCGCCGTCAAGAGCCAGACCACCTTGAGCCTGCTCAACACCGGCCAGCAACTGATCATTGCCGCCGGCCTGGTGGCCATGTTGTGGCGCGCGACCCAGGGGGTGGTCGATGGCCGCATGACCTTGGGCGACCTGGTCATGGTGAATGCTTTCATGATCCAGCTTTACATTCCGCTGGGGTTTTTGGGCGTCTTGTACCGCGAGATCAAACAAAGCCTGACCGACCTGGCCAAGATGTTCAACCTGATGGAAAAAGAGCGCGAGGTCGCCGACCAGCCGGGTGCGCCGCAGCTCATGATCAGCGCCTCGCCCGAGGTGCGTTACGACCATGTGAGTTTTGCCTACGAGGCGGCGCGGCCGATTTTGCACGACATCAGTTTTGTGATTCCGGCGGGCAAGACGGTGGCCGTGGTCGGTTCGTCCGGCTCCGGCAAATCCACCCTGGCGCGGCTGCTGTTTCGGTTTTACGACGTGCAGCAGGGCTGCATCTCGGTGGCCGGGCAAGATATCAAACAAGTGACCCAGGCCAGCGTGCGCCAGGCCATAGGCATCGTGCCGCAGGACACGGTGCTGTTCAACGACACGGTGGAATACAACATCGCCTACGGCAAACCCGGCGCCAGCCGCGCCGAAGTGGAAGAGGCCGCCCGCGCGGCCCGCATCCATGACTTCATCAGTTCGACGCCGGCCGGTTACAACACCATGGTCGGCGAGCGTGGCCTCAAGCTGTCGGGCGGCGAGAAACAACGCGTGGCGATTGCCCGCACCCTGCTGAAAAACCCGCCCATCATGATTTTTGACGAAGCCACCTCGGCGCTGGACTCGGCCAATGAACGCGCGATCCAGGCGGAGTTGCGCAGCATCGCCGAAAACAAGACCACCCTGGTGATCGCGCACCGCCTGTCCACCGTGGTCGATGCGCATGAAATCCTGGTGATGGAGGCCGGGCGCATCATCGAACGCGGCACGCATGCTGAGCTGCTGGCCCTGGGCCAGCGTTATGCGGCCATGTGGTCGCTGCAGCAGAGTTCAGACTGATTTTTAAGTGTTTTAGGGCTGCAGCCCTCTACCCATGGGCGTAATTAGCTATATATTTGATAGCTTTTACCGGTAAGCGCCTGCCGGCACACCCTGCGGGATTCCCGTAGACCCAGGCGCATTTTCAACTCGCATAATTCAAATCATGGAAACCAAATGGCTGGAAGATTTTGTCAGTCTTGCTGAAACCCGCAGTTTCAGCCGGTCGGCGACCCTGCGTCATGTGACCCAACCGGCGTTCTCGCGCCGCATCCAGGCGCTGGAAGCCTGGGCCGGGACCGACCTGGTGGACCGCAGTTCTTACCCGACAAGGCTGACACCCGCCGGCGAAACCCTGTACAGCCAGTCGCTCGAAATGCTGCAAGGCCTGCAGTCGACCCGCGCCATGCTGCGTGGCCACAACTCGGCCGGGCATGACGTGATCGAGTTTGCCGTGCCGCACACCCTGGCCTTCACGTTTTTTCCGGCCTGGGTCAGCAGCCTGCGCGAGAAGTTCGGCCCCATCAAAAGCCGGCTGATTGCGCTCAATGTGCACGACGCGGTGTTGCGCCTGGTCGAGGGCAGCTGCGATTTGCTGATCGCCTACCACCACGACTCGCAACCTTTCCAGCTCGATGCCGACCGTTATGAAATGGTCAGCCTGGGGCAGGAGGTGCTGGCGCCTTTTGTCAAGGCCGATGGCAACGGCGAGCCGATGTTCCGGCTGCCGGGCCGCGCCGGCCAGCCACTGCCTTACCTGGGGTATGCGCCGGGCGCTTACCTGGGGCGAGTGGTGGACCTGATCCTCAAACAGTCGAGCACCGCCATCCACCTGGACCGGGTGTATGAAACCGACATGGCCGAGGGGCTCAAGGCGATGGCGCTGGAAGGCCACGGCATCGCGTTTTTGCCTTTGAGCGCCGTCAAGAAAGAAATCAAGGCGAAAAAACTGGTCAGCGCCGGTCCCGGGCTGGAAATGACCATGGACGTGCGGGTCTACCGTGAGCGGCCGACCGGCAAAGAGGCGGCGAAAAGCCCGGCGCAGGCGCTGTGGCACTTCCTCGAAAGCCAGGGCCAGCCCAAACCGCCGGCCAAACGCGCCTAGGTAACAACCCTGAGTCGTTATGAATCAAACGCATAATACGGCGCGGTATCAGCATTGGCTTTTGCGCGCCTGTAAATTTACAGTCCGGGACATTCCAGGCCGTTGAGGGTATACCTTCCTGGCCGGCCACACGGTTGGTTGGCACAAAGACTGCTTAGCTGGACACACCTGCCTGCCGGAAAAATCTGCATGCACACTTGGAGGGACGGCTTTCTTGTTTTATCTGCTGATGGCCCAGGCCTGTCACCGGGCCGGCCGGCCCTGTTCCGGTGCAAAGGCTGGGGTAAACCTTGGGGTTAGCCCGGGTAGCCACTCCTTAGAATGTCGTTCATCCACTATTTCATTTCAACCAAAGGAAATCCTATGAAAATCAAACTCGCCGCATTGGCCATTGCTGCCCTGGCCTCTGCCGGTGCATTTGCCCAGGCCACCGACACCATTGCCAAGGTCAAGGCCTCCGGCGTCGTGACCATGGGTGTTCGTGATTCTTCGGGTGCCCTGTCTTACACCCTGGGTGACGGCAAATACGCCGGTTACCACGTGGAAATCTGCCAGCGCGTGGTGGCCAGCCTTGAAAAAGCCGCAGGCCGCAAGCTGGAAATCAAATACCTGCCCGTGACCTCGCAAAACCGCATCCCTCTGGTGCAAAACGGCACGGTGGACCTCGAGTGCGGCTCGACCACCAACAATGCTACGCGCCAGAAAGACGTGGATTTCCTGCCCACCACCTTTGTTGAAGAAGTGCGTATCGCCGTGAAAGCCAACTCGGGCATTACCTCGATTGCCCAGCTCAACGGCAAAAACGTGGCCACCACGACCGGCACAACCTCGGTGCAAACCCTGCGCAAGAACGAACGCGCTACTGGCGTCGATTTCAAGGAAGTTTTCGGCAAGGATCACTCGGACAGCTTCCTGCTGCTGGAATCCGGCCGTGCTGACGCGTTTGTGATGGACGGCTCCATCCTGGCCGGCAATATCGCCACATCTAAAAACCCGGCCGACTACAAAATCGTCGGTGAAGTGCTGAGCGTCGAGCCCATCGCCATCATGATCCACAAGAATGACCCGGCCTTCAAAAAGCTCGGTGAGGACACCATCAAGGACATGATCAAGGCTGGCGACATGGCCAAGTTGTGGGACAAATGGTTCCTGCAGCCTATCCCTCCGAAAAACACCAAGGTGGGTCTGGCGCTCAGCGACAGCACCAAGGCTGCTTGGGCCAACCCTAACGACAAGCCCATGGAAGACTACGCCAAGAAATAAGCCTGGCAACTGAAGTCAAACAAACCCCGCCCGCGACAGTTCTGGCGGGGTTTGTTGTTTGTTGAGTGGTAGAGTGAAAAATTCCTGGCAGGAGTGAGCATGAATTGGGATTGGCAAGTATTTTTAAATGACGACGGCAGCGGCCGGACCTATCTGCAATGGATGTTCGACGCCTGGGGCTGGACCCTGGCGGTTGCTGGCTGCTCGTGGGTGGTAGCCATGTTGGCCGGCGGCCTGATGGGCACCTTGCGGACCTTGCCTAACAGCCCGTGGCTGGTGCGGCTGGCCAATGTCTGGGTCGAGCTTTTTCGCAACGTGCCTTTGCTCGTGCAGATTTTCATCTGGTATTTCGTCATACCCAAGATCTTCCCGTCCATGCAACAGGTGCCAGGTTTTGTGCTGGTGGTGTTTGCTTTGGGTTTTTTCACCTCGGCGCGTATCGCCGAGCAGATCAGGGCCGGCATCCAGGCCTTGCCGCGCGGTCAGCGTTATGCCGGTATGGCCATGGGTTTCACCACGGCGCAAACCTACCGTTATGTGATTTTGCCGATGGCGTTTCGCATCATCATCCCGCCGCTGACCAGCGAGTCGATGAATCTGCTTAAAAATTCATCCGTGGCTTTTGCCGTGTCGATTGCCGAGCTGACCATGTTCGCCATGCAGGCCCAGGAAGAAACCTCGCGTGGCATCGAGGTCTACCTGGCCGTGACGGTGCTGTATGCGATATCGGCTTTTGCCGTGAACCGTGTCATGGCTTTTGTCGAGAAGAAGCTCCAGATTCCGGGCTATGTTGTGGCCGGTGCAACCGGTGGGGGGCACTGATATGTTTGGTCTCGACATGAGTTTCCTGAACTGGGACATTATTTCCAAGTTCGTGATGAAGGGTTTCATCTTCAGCATAGAGCTGACGGTGATCGCCACCATAGGCGGCATTATTCTGGGCACCGTACTGGCCCTGATGCGTTTGTCCGGTGTGAAGTTGTTGACGATTCCCGCGACCTTTTACGTCAACGGCATGCGTTCGGTGCCGCTGGTCATGGTGATCCTCTGGTTCTACCTGCTGATGCCCAGTGCATTTTTCGAAATGATTCCCGGGGGTGCCAACAACCGCTCGGAAATTTCGGCCATCATCACCTTTATTGCGTTTGAAGCCGCTTATTTCAGCGAGATCATGCGGGCTGGTATCCAGTCCATCTCGCGTGGCCAGGTCAACGCGGGCCGGGCGCTGGGCATGACTTATGCGCAGAACATGCGCCTGATCGTGTTGCCTCAGGCCTTTCGCAACATGGTGCCGATTCTCCTGACGCAGACCATCATTCTGTTTCAGGACACCTCGCTGGTGTACGCCATCGGAGCTTATGACCTGCTCAAGGGCCTGACCACCGCTGGCAAAATTTACGGCCGGCCCGAAGAGGCCTACCTGCTGGCCGCCGTGGTTTATTTCGTGATCTGTTTTGGCTTGTCGTACATCGTCAAGCGCCTGCAAAACAAGATTGCCATCATTCGCTAACAAATGCCCAAGCTCTCCGGAGAATAAGATGATTGAACTCAAAGAAGTTTCCAAATGGTACGGTGCTGTGCAGGTGCTCAACAACTGCACAACCAGCATCAAAAAAGGCGAAGTGGTGGTGGTTTGCGGCCCGTCGGGTTCCGGTAAATCGACACTGATCAAAACCATCAATGCCCTGGAGCCTTTTCAGAAGGGCGAAATTTATGTGGATGGCCAGGCCGTGCACGACCCCAAGACCGACCTGCCCAAGCTGCGCTCCCGGGTCGGCATGGTGTTCCAGAATTTCGAGTTGTTCCCGCACCTGAACGTGACCGAAAACCTGACCTTGGCCCAGGTCAAGGTCTTGGGCCGCAAGCCCGACGAAGCCAAGACGCATGGCCTGAAGTACCTGGACCGCGTGGGCCTGATGGCACACAAGGACAAGTTTCCCGGCCAGTTGTCGGGCGGCCAGCAGCAGCGTGTGGCGATTGCCCGGGCGCTCAGCATGGACCCGATCGCCATGTTGTTTGACGAGCCGACCTCGGCGCTGGACCCGGAAATGGTCGGCGAGGTGCTGGACTGCATGATGGGCCTGGCCGTGGAAGGCATGACCATGATGGTGGTCACGCACGAGATGGGTTTTGCCCGCAAGGTCGGCAGCCGCGTGATTTTTATGGATGTGGGCGGCAAGATCCTGGAAGACTGCTCCAAGGACGAGTTTTTCAACCACCCGGAAAACCGCCAGGCCCGCACCAAGGACTTTCTCAACAAAATCCTGCAACATTAAGCGCCAAGGCCTCTCCTTGAGGCCAAATCGTATAATGGTCACTCATGCCTGCCACTTCCTTGATCACCTTGCGCATCACCAAGCGCCTTCTCACTGCCCAAATGGCCGTGCGTGGGTTGGCGGCTGAGCGCGCGGGTTTTCTGGTCCAGTGGCCGCATCAGCCGGTTGCACATTCCTGAGCCCGGCGATTCCCTTTCCCTTTCTTATCTAGCGCTACTTTCGGATCGTCGGGCCCCACCTCAGCGTGGCTTGCCCGGTAAGCCTGTCCCGGGCTATCTTGATCCAGGAGTTTTTCATGTTTGTTTCCACCCCCCAGTCGCGCACCATGACTGAATTGGACCATGTGCGTATTTCCAATCTTTTGCGCCATCCCTCAGGCAGGGCGTCGGCCGGAGAAGCTGCGATTGACGATGTGATTGACGGCGCCGAGCTGGTGTCCTCGTACGACGTGCCACCCCATGTCGTGACCATGTATTCTCAGGTGCTGATTGCCGACTCACAGACCGGGGAGCAGCGCAAGCTGACCTTGTGTTACCCGCATGATGCCGAGCCGGCCACGGGTTTTGTCTCGGTGTTGTCGCCGGTAGGCGCCGCCTTGCTGGGACTGTCGGTGGGGCAGACGGCGCGTTGGGCCAGCCCTCAGGGCGAGCCGGCGTCGGCTGAAATACTGAACCTGCTGTTTCAACCCGAAGAAAGCGGCGACTACCTGCTGTAAATCTCGGCCAGCACTTGAGAGGCGTCCAGAAAAAAGCCCTGAATCCGGGGCTTTTTCCATGGGGCCGGCAAACGCTTATTTCTTGCGCGCGGCAATCGACTTCTCTGCCGTGGTGACCAGGTTGGCACCAATCTGGTTTTTCCATTTGTCGTAGACCGGGCGTGTCATTTTCACAAAGGCTTCGCGCTCTTGCGGGCTCAGCTGGGTGATGGTGACGCCCAGTGCCGAGATTTCCTTGAGCAGGGGGCGGTCGGCTTCTGCCAGGCCTTTGCGGGCAATGGCGATTTCCTGCTTACCGGCATCGACGGCGGCCTGTTTCACGATGGCGCGGTCGGCTTCGGTCCAAGAGGCCCAGATGTCCTTGTTCACGACAAAAATCAGCGGATCGGCCACATAGCCCCACATCGTGATGTGTTTCTGCGCGACCGTGTGCAGCTTGGCGGCGGTGTACAGCGCCATCGGGTTTTCCTGGCCGTCCACCGCGCCAGTGGCCAGCGCAGGCTGCGCATCAGCCCAGCTCATTTGTGTGGGGTTGGCACCGAGTGCTGTGAAGGTGTCCAGGAACAGCGGTGAGCCGACAACTCGGATTTTCAAGCCCTTGAGGTCTTCCGGCTTTTTGATGGCCAGCTTGGAGTTGCTGATTTCGCGGTAGCCGTTTTCACCCCAGGCCAGTGGCATCACGCCGGCCTTGTCGATGACCCTGAAAATTTCCTTGCCCACTTCACCCTGGGTCAAGGCGTCCATGGCCGCGTAGTCGGGCATCAGGAAGGGCAGCGAGAAAAGATTGAGCTCCTTGACCTGCGGCGACCAGTTGATGGTCGAACCCACGGCCATGTCGATCACGCCCTGGCGGATAGCACTGAATTCGCGCGTCTGGTCGCCCTGGATCAGCGAGACGCCGGGATAGAGCTTGATGTTGATACGACCCTGGGTGCGTTCGCGCACCATGTTGGCCCAGATTTCACCGCCCTTGCCCCAGGGGAAAGCGGGGCCGAGGACCAGCGACATCTTGTACTCGGGCTTGTAGGTTTGCGCGGAGGCGCCAGCCGTGAAGGCCAGTGCCGTGGCGGCCAGCGCAAGGCCGAGGATGGATTTAAATTTCATGGCAACAGTCTCCTTTATAAAAACTTCGGGGTTCAACTTCAAAACGTCACTGCGTGGGGCTCAGTAGCCCAGCTTGCGCGGCAGCCACAAGGCCAGTTCCGGGAAGGCGATCACCGCCACCAGCACCAGGAACATCGCCCCCAGCATCCAGACCACCCAGCGCACGGTTTCTTCCATGCGGACATTGGCGATACGGCACGAGACCATCAGGTTGACGGCGAGCGGCGGCGTGAACTGGCCCAGCGCGACCTTGAGCGTGAGGATGACGCCAAACCACACCAGGTCCCAGTTGTAATACTGGGCAATCGGCAACAGCAGGGGCACAAAAATCAGGAAGATGGAGATACCGTCGAGGAACATGCCGACCGTGATCAGCATCAGAATCAGCAGCGCCAAAATGCCGTATTCGCCAAGGCCCGAAGAAACGATGGCCCGGGTGATCGGGTCGATCACGCCCAGCGTGTTCAGCGAGTAGGCAAAGATACCCGCCAGCGAGACCACCAGCAGGATCACGGCGGACAACTCACCCGACTCCCGCAGGATGGGGAAGAGGTCGCGGATGCCGATGGTGCGGTGGATCACCATGCCTACAAACAGACCGTAGAACACGGCGACCACGGCGGCTTCGGTCGGCGTGAACCAGCCGGCCCGCATGCCGCCCAGAATCAGCACCGGGGCGGCCAGGCCCCAGATCGCATCCTTGAAACTGGCCCAGAAGGGCGGGCGCGGCATGCTGGCTTCCAGGGCGCCCATCTTGTGTTTGCGCGAGAGCCAGACGGCCGGCACGATCAGCGCCAGGCCGGCGAGGATGCCCGGAATCATGCCGGCGGCAAACAGGGCGGGCACCGAAGCGCCCGGGACCAGTACTGAATAAATGATAAAGGCCACCGAGGGCGGAATCAGGATGTCGGTAGCCGCCGCCGCGCCCACCACGCTGGCCGAGAAAGACGCCGGGTAACCGGCACGGTTCATGGCTGCAATCATCACGCCGCCCACAGCCGCGGCGCAGGCCGGGCCAGAGCCCGAAATACCGCCCAGAAACATGGCCACGGCAATCGCCACCAGTGGCAACATGCCGGGGCCGCGCCCGACAATCGCGACCGCAAAATTGACCAGTCGGAGCGCGACACCGGAGCGGTCAAAAATCGAGCCGACCAGCACAAACATGGGAATGGCCAGCAGCGGGTATTTGCCCAGACCGGCGTAGAAATTTTGCGGCACGGCGAGCAGGCCGAACCACTGGGCATCGGCATTGGCCAGCGCAATCGCCACCGCGCCGGCCAGTCCCAGCGCCGCGCCAATCGGCACGCCCACCAGCATCATGGCGATAAACCCCAGAAACAGCAGCGTGGCGATCATGCGGACCGTCCGCGGCGAATAAAAAGGCCGACCGCACGCAGCGCGATGCCAAAGGACAAAATCGGCAGCCAGACCGAATACCACCACTGCGGAACCCCAATGCCCGGCGAGGTTTCGTCAAAGCGGTAGTCGTCCCACACCAGGCGAAGGCTCAACACGCCGATCAGCGTAAACAGCAGGGCCACCAGCACGGCGCCAAAACGCGCCAGCGTCTTGCGCCTGGCCATGGAGCCACTTTCTGAAAAATACTCGATGCGGATATGCCGGTCGCGCGCGACGGCGGCCGAGCTGCCCACCAGGGCCAGCACAATCATCAAAAACACCGAGAACTCTTCGGTCCAGGCAAAGGACTGGCTGGTGAAATAACGGGCAATCACATTGGCGAAGGTGATCAGCGCCAGCGCACCCATCACCAGCACGGTGAGCCAGTCTTCAATCTTGAGCGGGACCTTGACGGGTTCATCGGCCTCGGGGGGCACAGGCGTGGCTTCTGGCGCTTGACCAGCATCGGGCAGGGAAGGCATGGGGAATGAAGCTTCTAATAGTTGGAGTAGCCGCGATTATCTATAGCCGCCCGGAGGTTTGACCGGAATTGCGCGGAAACTGCGGGAGTCGCCTGCGGAGCCGTCGGTGATTCTATAGGCGGGTATGCGCTTGCTGCATCCGGACTTTCCTTATGTGTACTTACGAAATGTCCAGGCTTCCAATGGCCGCCGCCGGACCACCCACCCGCCACCAATGCGACAATTGGGCCCATGACTTCAGCCTCCACCCTCACCATTACCCGCCCTGACGACTGGCATTTGCACGTGCGCGATGGCGAAGCGCTCAACACCGTGGTGCCGCACACGGCCGCGCAGTTTGGCCGCGCCATCATCATGCCCAACCTCAGGCCGCCGGTGACCACGGCCGCCCAGGCCGTCGCCTACCGTGAACGTATCCAGGCCGCGGTGCCGGCGGGTGTGGCCTTCGAGCCGCTGATGACCTTGTACCTGACCGACAACCTGCCGCCCGATGAAATCCAGCGGGCCAAGGACGCCGGGGTGGTCGCGCTCAAGCTTTACCCGGCGGGTGCCACCACCAACAGCGATGCCGGCGTGACCGATTTGCGCAAGACCTACAAAACGCTGGAAGCCATGCAGCGTGCAGGGCTGCTGCTGCTGGTGCACGGCGAGGTGACCTCGCCCGAGATCGACCTGTTTGACCGTGAGGCGGTGTTTATCGACACCCAGCTGATTCCGCTGCGCCGGGATTTCCCCGAACTCAAAATCGTGTTTGAACACATCACGACCAAAGACGCCGCCGATTACGTGCGCGACGCTGACAGCTTCACCGGGGCCACCATCACGGCCCACCATCTGCTGTACAACCGCAACGCTATTTTTACCGGTGGCATCCGTCCGCATTATTACTGTCTGCCGGTGCTCAAGCGCGAAACCCATCGCGTCGCCCTGGTCGAGGCCGCCACCGGTGGCAATCGCCGCTTCTTCCTGGGTACCGACAGCGCGCCGCACCCGGCCCACCTGAAAGAACACGCCACCGGCTGCGCCGGTTGTTACACCGCACATGCGGCCATGGAGCTGTACGCCGAGGCCTTTGATGCGGCCGGCGCGATGGACCAACTCGAAGCTTTTGCCAGCTTCAATGGCGCTGATTTCTACAAGCTGCCGCGCAACCAGGGCACCATCACCTTGACCAAGGAAAGCTGGATGCCGCCCGAGAGTTTTGTATTTGGCGAGGCCGAACTCAAACCGCTGCGTTCGGGCGAGGCGCTGGCCTGGAAGTTGAGTGTCGACGGGAGGGTCTGATGGAGCGAAAACCCCGTGTTGCGCTGCTGATTGATGCCGACAACTCGCCGGCTTCAAAAATTGACCTGATCCTCAACGAGCTTTCCACCTTTGGCGAAACCAATATTCGCCGCGCCTACGGCAACTGGAAAAAGAGCGAACTCAAGGGTTGGGAAGAAGCGCTGCACGAACACGCGATACGCCCGATGCAGCAGTTCGACTACAGCAAGGGCAAAAACGCCAGCGACATGGCCATGGTGATTGATGCGCTGGAGTTGCTCTACACGGATCGCCCCGATGCGTTCGGCATTGTGTCGTCCGACGCGGACTTCACGCCGCTGGTGATGCATCTGCGCGCCAAGGGTGCTGCCGTGTATGGCTTTGGCGCGCAAAAAACGCCAGAGCCTTTTGTCAACGCCTGCTCGCGTTTTTTGTACCTCGACAAGCTGCGGCCCATGGCCACGGGTGATGTCGCTGCTGGCAGCCGCGAAGAGGCTGACGCCGTGGCGGCAGCGCCCCTGCGCGCGACGCCAGCGCAACTCAAGCAGGACGCCAAGCTGGTCATGTTGCTGCGCAACGCCGTGCAGGCTGCCGCCGACGACGAGGGCTGGGCCCGTGTCGGTGCGGTTGGCACACAAATCGCCAACCAGGCCTCGTTTGACCACCGCAACTACGGTTATGCAACCTTGACCAAATTGCTGGTGGCCACCCAGCTGTTCGAGATCGCCGACGAAGGCAAATCGACAGTGGCCGTGCGCGACCGGCGCCTGAACAAACCCGGCAAGGCTTGACGCCCTTGCGCGAGGGGGCTGCCATGCAGGCCATTGACTGGCATCGGCCCTGGCTGCAGGGCTGGCAAGAACCGGGCGAGCGTGTCGCCCAGCGTGCGGCGGCCGGCATGTCATTGGCGCAGGCGCTGAATGCCGAGGTGGGCGCGCCGGTCCGGTTTGTGCCGCAGGACGCGTTGCCCGCCGAACTCGCTTATGAAGACTATATTTTTCGCAGCCGGCAGTGCCCGACACGCGACAACCTGCATGACTTTTTCAATGGTTTGTGCTGGCTGCGTTTTCCGCAGACCAAACAAAGGCTGAACCAGTTGCAGGCGGCGCAGATTGAAGCGCAGGGGATTTTGCCGACGCGCGGCCCGGTGCGTGACGCCTTGACGCTGTTTGATGAAAATGCTGCCTTGCTGAGTGCGCCGCCGCCAATCTGGGATGCGCTGCTGGCCAAGGACTGGCCCACGCTGTTTATCGAGCTGCGGCCACTCTGGGCACAGGCCCGCTTGTATCTGTTTGGCCATGCGCTGCTGGAGAAGCTGGTTGAGCCACGAAAACCGATCACGGCCCATGTGTACCGGGCGCCAGTAGCTATTAATTCCATAGCGGATCTGGATGCCTGGGTGGCGCAGGACCTGAGCCCGGAAAAACTCGCTGGCAAGCCGTTTGCGCCATTGCCGGTGCTGGGTGTGCCGGGTTGGTGGCCGGAAAACGAGAACTTTTCCTTTTATGATGACTCCTTTGTATTCCGGCCGCAGAGGCCGCTGTCGTAAGAACCTAGAACAACAGAAAACGGCCGGCCACTGCCCGCGCGACTTGATATGGGCCTGGCTGCCCTCATGTTTTGCGCAAGGCGGACTTTAATCACCGATCCCACGGAGAACCCATGAAACGTATATTTTTATTTGTGATGACCAACCTCGCGGTGGTGGTGGTGCTAGGCATCGTCGCCAACCTGCTGGGTGTCAACCGCTTCCTCACGGCAAACGGGCTGAACCTGAGCGCCTTGCTCGGCTTCGCGCTGGTCATGGGTTTTGGCGGTGCCATCATTTCACTGTTGATCAGCAAGCCAGTGGCCAAATGGAGCGCCGGCGTGCGCATCATCAACAACCCGCAAAACGCCGACGAAGCCTGGATTGTCGACACCGTTCGCAAACTGGCTGACAAAGCGCAAATCGGCATGCCCGAGGTCGGCATCTTCGAGGGCGCACCGAATGCCTTCGCCACCGGCGCCTTCAAGAATTCGTCACTCGTTGCCGTCTCCACCGGTTTGCTGCAAGGCATGACGCGGGAAGAGATCGAGGCCGTGATCGGCCATGAGATTGCCCACGTGGCCAATGGCGACATGGTCACCATGGCCTTGATCCAGGGCGTGATGAACACCTTTGTGGTCTTCCTCAGCCGCGTGATCGGTTATGCGGTGGACAGCTTTTTGCGCAAGGGCAATGACAACAACTCCGGCCCCGGCATCGGTTATTACGTCAGCACCATCGTGCTGGATATCGTGCTCGGTTTTGCCGCTGCGATTGTGGTGGCCTGGTTCTCACGGCATCGCGAGTTCCGTGCCGATGCCGGCGCAGCGCAACTGCTGGGTCGCAAGCAACCCATGATCAACGCGCTGGCCCGCCTGGGTGGCATGGTGCCCGGCGAGTTGCCCAAGGCGGTGCAGGCCATGGGTATCACCGGCAACATCGGCAAGTGGTTTGCAACCCACCCACCGATTGAAGAACGTATTGCCGCGCTGCAAAACGCGCAACCCGGCCAGGTTTAAAAAGCCCAAGCGCGATTGAAAAAGCCGCTGCAGACCGCAGCGGCTTTTTTTATGCCGCGCTGGTGCTGTTGGCGGCTTGCTCCAGGCGCACGCGCGCCAGGGTGGTGTTGACTTCGGCCGGGTCCATGCCGTACATGTCGGCAAATTCGGCTTCCGTGCGGCCGCTGGCGTCGAAGGCGCGCAGCAAGGCTTCACGTTTGGCCGCCTGCACGCCCAGTTCGGCCAGGGCGTCGTCGAGCAAGGCATTGGTGGCTTCGTCCTGCATCCGCACCAGCACGGCGTAGTCTTCGCGCGACAGGCCCGAGGCTTCCACGGCATGCATCAGGCGCTCACGCAAGCGGGGGCGCAGGTCGTCGCGCGAGCGGGCCTGGCGGCGCCGGAACAGCTCCAGGATCGCGTGGTGCACATGTTCAGGTGCCACCGGCTCCACCGGGTTGCCATCCAGGTCGTGGCGCGCGTGACCGGCGGCCACGCTTTCCAGATAAGGCGTGGAGCGCGCATGTTGGCCCATGGCCAGCTTGAGCTCGTCTTTTTTGAAGTCCTCGGGATGGCGGGCCAGCAAGTCCTGGAACACGCCGAGTTTGAGTGGCAGAAATTGCGCGCCAAACAGCTTGGGGTAGAACTCAAACAGGCGCTGCAGCACCGGGTTGACCGGGCGTGCCTTCTGCTGTGTGGGTGCGGGCCGGCGCCGGCGGTCAGGACGGCGCGTGTTGTTGGGCGTGGCGGAAGGGGTGTCGGTCATGTCGTCGCTTCAGATCATGGGTGGTTGGGCTGCGGCCGGAGGGAGGTCCGGGCCGCACGTGGCAAATGCCTGGCAGCACGCCAAACTGGAAAAGAGGTTGGCCGGATGTTAGCGCGGCCTGAAAGGTATGAAGAGATTGTCGGTCATGCAGGGCTCCTGACGATTCAGGCTGCGCCCGTGATGCTCCGCGCGACGGCCTCGGCCACCTCGATGCCGTCCACGCCGGCTGACAAAATGCCGCCCGCGTAGCTGGCACCTTCGCCGGCCGGGTACAGGCCCTTGACGTTGAGGCTCTGGAAGTTGTCACCGCGCGTCATTTTGAGCGGGGACGAGGTGCGTGTTTCCACACCGGTCAAGACCGCGTCGTGCATGTCGAAACCGCGTATTTTTTTGCCGAAGGCCGGAATCGCTTCGCGCATCGCCGTAATCGCGTAGTCCGGTAGGGCGCTGGCCAGATCGGTCATGAGTACGCCGGGTTTGTACGACGGCTCCACGCTGCCGAGCTGTGTCGAGGCCTGGCCGGCCACAAAGTCGCCGACCAACTGGCCCGGCGCTTCGTAATTGCTGCCGCCCAGGGTGAAGGCGTGGGATTCAAGCTGGCGCTGGAATTCGATGCCCGCCAGCGGCCCGCCGGGGTAATCGCCAGGGGTAATGCCGACCACGATGCCGGCGTTGGCATTGCGTTCGTTGCGCGAATACTGGCTCATGCCGTTGGTCACGACACGGTTGACCTCCGACGTGGCGGCCACCACGGTGCCGCCCGGACACATGCAAAAGCTGTAGACCGAGCGACCGTTGCTCGCGTGGTGCACCAGTTTGTAGTCGGCCGCGCCCAGCAGGGGGTGACCGGCGTGCTGGCCGAGCCGTGCGCGGTCAATCAGGCCTTGCGGGTGTTCAATGCGAAAACCCACGGAGAAGGGTTTGGCTTCCATGTAGACACCGCGTTCGTGCAGCATGGTGACGGTGTCGCGCGAGCTGTGGCCCAGCGCCAGAACCACATGGTCGGCGCGCAACTCGTAATTTGTTCCATCGTTCAGGTTCTGCACGGTCAGGCCACGCATCTGGCCGTCCTCGATCAACACATCGCTGACACGTTGTTCGAAACGCACCTCGCCGCCCAGCGCGATGATTTGTTCGCGCATGTGTTCCACCACCTTGACGAGTTTGAAGGTGCCGATGTGTGGCTTGCTAACCAGCAAAATTTCGGGTGGCGCGCCGGCCTTGACGAACTCCGTCATGACCTTGCGACCCAGGTGGCGCGGGTCCTTGATCTGGCTGTAAAGCTTGCCGTCTGAAAAGGTGCCGGCGCCGCCTTCACCAAACTGCACATTGGATTCGGGGTTGAGTATCTTTTTGCGCCAGAGGCCCCAGGTGTCCTTGGTGCGTTCTCGGACTTTTTTGCCGCGCTCCAGGACGATGGGTTTAAACCCCATTTGCGCCAGCAACAGGGCCGCAAAAATCCCGCAAGGGCCAAAACCGACGACCACAGGCCGTACGGCAGGCGCGGGATCGGCTTGTGCCACCGGGTAGTAGGCCTGGTCCGGCGAGGGCCGGATATGCGGGTTGCCCGCGAACTTCACGAGCAACTCGGCTTCGAGCGTGGAGACGTTTCTCGACGGGCCGCCCCTAGGAAAATTAGCCCCCTCGGGGGGCAGCGCGGTACGCGAAGCGACAAGCGTGGGGGCCAGTTCGACGTCAACGATATAGACCAGCAGCAGTTTCTGCTTGCGTGCGTCGTAGCTGCGTTTGTAAATGCTGTGGCTGAGGAGGTCGCCGGAGGCAATGCCCAGTGTTTTGGCGATCAGCAGGGGGAGTGCGTCATCCGCGTGGTCGAGCGGGAGCTTGAGTTCATTCAGGCGAATCATGGGGGCCGGGTACTTTCGTGGATCTGTTTTTCGGATCGGGCTCCATTTTAAGCGGTCTGTACTTATCCTTTGGCTGTAATTCGCTATTGAATTGATAGCGCATCAAGAATCCTCCGAAAAAACGCGGATAATCAGACCCGTGAAGCCTGCCAGACCGCCGCTGGTGCAATTCCCGAAAGGGAGCACTGGAGGAACGTCCGGACTGCACAGGACAGCGTAGGAGGTAACACCTCTCCACCGTGAGGTGAGGATTAGAGCAACAGAGACGAGCCGGTTAAGTCCGGGTGAAACGGGCAATCTCTACGCGCAGCAATACCAAGTAGGCCAGCGTTGATGTGGTTCCGCAGAGCTGGCGGGTAGGTAGCACCGAGCCGGGTGGGCGACCCCCGGCCCAGATTAATGGCGGTCACACCGGGTCATCGCAAGATGGCCAGGCGCACAAAATCCGGCTTATCGGCGGGCTTCACACTTTTATTGACGACGGATGCAAGGCTGCTGATGCAGCAGCCTTGAATTCAAGCGGCCGCCCTGAACGAGGTTTAACACTCAAGCGGGGCACGGCCAGCGGCCTATGCTTCAACAAAAGCCTCTTCACGCTTCTTTTTCACCGACGGCAACAGCACCACCAAGAGCAGCAGCACACAGGCCACCAGCAAGCCGGCGGACAGCGGACGCGTGACAAAGGTGCTCCAGTCGCCGCGCGAGAGCAGCAGTGCCCGGCGCAGGTTTTCTTCCATCATCGGACCCAGAATCAGGCCCAGCAGCAGGGGCGCAGGTTCCGTTTTGAGTTTCAGAAAAATGTAGCCAATCACGCCAAAAACGCCCACCACCCAGATGTCCCAGGTGTTGTTGTTGGTCGAATAAACACCAATCGCACAGAACAACACAATCGCCGGGTAGAGGTAGCGGTAAGGCACGGTCAGCAGCTTGATCCAGAGACCGATCAGCGGCAGGTTCAGGATGACCAGCATCGCGTTACCGATCCACATTGAGGCAATCAGGCCCCAGAACAGCTCCGGGTTGCTGGTCATCACCTGCGGACCGGGCTGGATGTTGTGAATCGTCATGGCCCCCACCATCAAGGCCATCACGACGTTGGAGGGAATGCCCAGGGTCAGCAGGGGGATGAAGGAAGCTTGCGCGCCGGCATTGTTGGCCGCCTCGGGGCCGGCCACGCCGCGGATGTTGCCTTCGCCGAACGGCACTTCACCGGCCCGACCCTTGACTTTTTTCTCCAGGGTGTAGGCCGCAAAGGCCGACAGCGTGGCACCGCCTCCCGGCAGGATGCCCAGCGCGCAACCGAGCGCGGTGCCGCGCAAGACGGCAGGCACCATATCCTTGAAGTCCTGTTTGGTCGGGTACAAGCCCTGAATCTTGACGTTAAACACTTCGCGCTGGGCCTCGCGCTGGGCCAGGTTGCTGATGATTTCACCGTAACCAAAAATACCCATGGCAATGGCCACAAAACCAATACCGTCGGTCAACTCGGGCACGTCAAAGCTGAAACGTGCGACGCCAGAGTTCACGTCGGTGCCGACAAGACCCAGCAGCAGACCCAGCAGAATCATGCCGACCGCCTTCAACAGCGAACCTGATGCCAACACCACGGCGCCGATCAGGCCCAGTGTCATCAAGGCAAAATATTCGGCCGGGCCAAATTTGAAGGCCAGTTCGGTCAGCGCCGGCGCAAAGGCCGCGATCATCACAGTACCCACACAACCGGCAAAAAACGAGCTCAGGCCGGCCGCGGACAGCGCCGGCCCCGCTCGACCTTTTTTGGCCATCTGGTAACCATCGATCACGGTGACGACGGAGGAAGATTCACCCGGCAGATTGACCAGAATGGCGGTGGTGGAGCCGCCGTACTGGGAACCATAATAAATACCGGCCAGCATGATCAGGGCCGCCACCGGAGGCAGTGCGTAGGTGGCCGGCAGCAGCATGGCAATCGTGGCCGCCGGGCCTATGCCCGGCAAGACGCCGATCAAGGTGCCCAGCAGGCAACCGACAAAGGCATACATGAGGTTGATCGGTGTAAACGCGACGCTAAAACCCAGGGATAAATTTGAAATCAGATCCATATTTTTCTCCTTAGCCTGTGATGAACTCAGGCCACACCGGGAACTGCAGCGCCAGCGCCATGACGAAAACCAGGTAGCTGCCGACTGCCAGCACGGTGGCCAGGACGAAGGTTCTCTTGAATTTCCAGTCGGGCTGGGCCATGCTGGCAATAAAGGTCAAGGCATAAATCGCAATGATCAAGCCGAAGGCCGGCAGATTAAAGTCGCGCAGACCGGCCAGCAAAACGCCGAAGACGATGTTGGCGGCAATGATGTAGAACAGCGGCCGCCAAGCCCAGGCGCCGATTTTTTCGCCGTCTTCGGTTTCGAGCGTCAGCGCCTTGACCGTGATGATGGCCCCGACCAGGGCCATCAGGATGCCCAGTATCAGCGGGAAGTAGCCCGGCCCCATGCGGGCGCCCGAACCGATGTTGTAGTTGGTTGCACCCCATGCAAACGCCACGCCGGTGCCAATGAACATCAGTCCGGAATAGAAGTCGGGTTGACTCTTGATTTTCAAAGTTTGTCTCCGTTTTATTTAAGATTAATCAATGAATGGCGCACGCAACACAGCCCGCCACATGCGCGCGTGACCCAGCAAAGAGGAGTGATTTGCAGATACCACCCGCCGAATGACGGGCATGCGTCACTGGACAGGACGGTCTGTGTTTAGCGGGGTATCAGCAGCGACCGGCCCAAAGCAAATATTGAATTCGGCGCCAAGCTGGCTAAGGGTTTGTGAGCCGGCGCGGTGTAGACGCCACGCTGGCCTGGGCGGGCGTCCATTGGCACTCCCTTGGCGCGCAGTTCGTCCGCCAGACTCAGCAGGCTGATGGACTGCATATGCTCGACCATCTTGGCGTTCAGTGCAGCCCACAGTTCCTGCGTCATCAAGGCGCCAGAGTTTTCTTTCTGCGGGAAGACTTTTTCTCCTCTGCCGAGCTGGTTGGCATCGGATTCCACGGCGCCCACGATGTCCGCCACAGAAATAGCCTCGGCAGCCCGGCCAAGACGGTAGCCGCCCCCGGGACCACGGGTACTTTTCACAAGTCCGCATTGACGCAATTTGCTGAAGAGCTGCTCAAGATAGGACAGCGAAATCTCATGGCGAGACCCAATGTCGGCAAGCGAGATGGGACCGGCATTGCCGCGAAGTGCAATGTCGATCAAGGCGGTGACCGCAAAGCGGCTTTTGGTACTCAAGCGAATGACTGTTCTCCTTTTGGTCCGTCGCGAATGACGTGACGAGCTCCAGCATAGGCATCTCGTTACTTCGCGTAAATTCGTATTTGTGATCAAATCAATTCGAAAAAACCGAATGATTAATTGAGCGGCTTCATTTTTACCGAGGCCATTGATGGGATGTGAATCTTGAACTTCAAACATCTGCACTATTTTTGGGTTGCGGCAAAAGCCGGGGGCATCGTGCGCGCAGGTGAGCAACTGAACACCACGCCCCAGACCCTGTCGGGACAGATCAAACTGCTGGAGGCGTGGCTGGGGCGCCGGCTGTTCCGCAAAAGCGGGCGTCATCTTGAGCTGACCGAAGAAGGGCGGTTGGCGCTGGGCTACGCCGACCAGATATTCGCCCTAGGGGCAGAAATGGAGACGGCCTTGCGGCAGGCGCGCGAGGGGCCGAAAATCCTGGACTTCCGCGTCGGTGTGGCCGATTCCGTGGCCAAGTCCGTGGTCTACCGCTTGCTGGAACCCGCACTGACGGTGAGCGAGCCGGTGCGGCTGATCTGTAGCGAGGGCAAGTTCCCTGATTTGCTGGCCCAACTGGCCCTGCACCGGCTGGATATGGTGATGGCCGACGAGCCCATGACGGGCCGCGTCAGCATCAAGGCCTTCAACCATCCCTTGGGGAGCACACCCATGAGTTTTTTCTGCACGCCTGCGCTCAGGGCCTCGCTCAAGGGCAATTTCCCCCAGTGCCTGAACGATGCCCCCATGCTGATCCTGGGGACGTCTGCGTCGATACGCAAACAGCTTGAGGGTTGGTTCACCAAGCACCAGATTCGCCCCCGCATCATTGGCGAATTTGACGATGGCACGCTGATGAAAACCTTTGGGCGCGAAGGACGGGGCGTCTTCATGTCAGCCAGCGTGCTGGACGCCGAGACGGTCACGCAATATGGGGTGGAAGTGATTGGCCGCACCGATGAAATGATGGAGAATTTTTTTGCAGTGTCGGCCGAGCGGCGCATCACGCACCCGTGTGTGGCGGCCATCACCCAGGCCGCACGCAGGCAACTCTTCATACGCTGAGTGCGTTAGCTCAGGCCGGGCATGGACCTGGTCAGCAGGGCGCAGCGCATTACACGGCGTGAAAAGCGTGGGGGCAACAGGCCGCAGCGCAGGGCCGCCCCAGCCAGGCCAGCCCCCTCGGGGGCAGCGCATACACGGCGTGGAAAGCGTGGGGGTGACCGGCCGCAGCGCAGTGCCGCCCCCAGCCAGGCCAGCCCCCTCGGGGGGCAGCGCATTACAGGAAGTGAAAAGCGTGGGGGCTTTTCTTCATCCGTTGCCAGAGCTGAAACGCCAAAAATCCCACCATCACGATATTCGCCAGCAACACGCCGGCGTTGATCCAGGTGGGTTTGTGCAGCAGGTGTGCGATTTCGAGCGGGATATACAAGGCCCCGGACAAGGCGCCCAGCCATTCGGCCCAGACTTTTTCTCGCCACAGCCCATAAGCCTCCAGCAGACGCACGCTGATGTAGGCCAGCGCCACCGGGGCGAGGGTTCGCAAATTGATCGCGCCCAGCAGGTCGGCGTAATGCAGCAACAGGGCCGGGTAGCGCGTGTTCGGGTCGAGGTGAAAGTGCCACAACAGCGCCGTCGCGAGCTGGTGCACATCGCGGTGCAACAAGCCCAGCAGGCCAATGCCGGCCGCCAGCGCTGCCAGGCCTTTGAAGGCTTCAAACAGGGCAATCGCCCGCAAGGCGCGTCGCCGCGCGGTCGGGTGTTGTGGGCGTGTTACCTGGGGCGATGTGGCTTGGGTCATCAGGGCATTTTCACAAAAGTGCCGAACGGGAAGGCATGAGCCCGCTCACGGGAGCGGTTGATTGCATACGTCAGTTCGCCGGCCAGGCGCGCATCGCCTGGGTGGCGATGGCCCGCAGCGTCTTGCGGCTGGCACCGTCGCGCGCGTGGATGGCCATGCCTTGCGTGACCACGACATAAAAGGTGGCGAGCGCGCCGGGGTCGGTGTCGGCGGGCAAATCACCTTCGCACACGCCGCGTTCGATGCGGGCGCGGATGCGTATCTGAACCGCCTTGCGCAGCTTGACCAGGGCCGCTTCCACATGGGCCGAGGCCGGTGAACAATTGAGCGCGGCGGTCACCACCAGGCAGCCGGGCGGGTGGCAGGTCCGTGTCTGCTCGATGGCCGTGGCCTCCAGCAGGCGCTCGATAGCCTCGCGTGCCGTGGGGGCGTCGGCAAATATGCCTTCATGTGCGCCGCCGGGGCCGGCGAGGTAACGCTCTACCGCTTCCAGGAACAGATGTTCCTTGTCGCCGAAGGCGCTGTACAGACTGGGCGGGGTGATACCCATGGCCGTGGTGAGCTCATTGAGCGATGTCGCCTCATAGCCATAACGCCAGAAAATCAGCATGGCGCGCTCCAGCGCCGCGTCGCGGTCGAACGAGCGCGGACGCCCGGTCTTTTTCGGCGGGTCGGCGGGAGGACCTGTTTCGGCTTTCATAGTGATCGATATTAAACCGGAGCAGGTTTTTGTACAAGCTGCTACAGTGCCTCCTTGTTTTGTATCGATCACTATGTAATTGAACGATGACGTCTGCAACAGATCTTGTCGACGCAACGTTTTAGCCTCTTTCCCAAGGATTCATGCCATGCACCCTCCCTCCACCAACGATCTTTCCACGCCCGGGGCAGCGCTTGCCGCGCCTGCTGTATCAGCCGGCCATTCCTGGGCGGCCGTGGCTTCGGTCGCGGTTGGCACTTTCGCGCTGGTGACCAGCGAGTTCCTGCCGGTGGGCCTGCTGCCGGCCGTGGCGGCCGACCTGCACGTGACCGAGGGCACGGCCGGCCTCATGATCACCTTGCCCGGCCTGGTGGCGGCCATTGCCGCGCCCGCCGTCACCGTGGCCGCGGGCCGGTTAGATCGGCGCCTGCTGCTGTGGGCCATGACGGTGCTGCTGATTGGCTCCAACCTGCTGGCGACCTTCTCGCACGACTTCATGCCCTTGCTGATCGGGCGCCTGTTGCTGGGCGTGGCCATTGGTGGCTTCTGGGCCACGGCCACCAGCCTGGCGGTGCGGCTGGTACCGGCGCACCAGGTCGGGCGTGCGGCCTCCATCATCTTTGCCGGCGTGTCGCTGGGCACGGTGGTTGGTGTGCCAGTGGGCGCGCTGATAGGTGATCTGCTCGGTTGGCGCGCGGCCTTCGCCGTCGCGGGTGCGTTGAGCGTGGCGGTGCTGGCGGCGCAACTGGTGCTGTTGCCCTCGCTGTCGCCCATGCGGGTGATTGGCATGCGGGACCTGCCGGCGTTGCTGCGCAATCCGGACGCGCGCATCGGCCTGTTGCTGGTGGTCTTTTTCGCCGGTGGGCATTTCATGGCTTACACCTTCATGGCGCCTTTCCTGCAACAGGTGGCGGGCGTGTCGGTAGCGCAGATGACGTTGCTGCTGCTGGCTTATGGCGTGGCCGGCTTCGTTGGCAACCTGGCCGGCGGCGCGGTCGCGGGGCGCAGTGTGCGCCTGGCGGCGGGCAGCACGGCCTTGCTGATGGCCGGCGCCATCCTGCTGCTGCCGCTGATGGGCCGCGGCCTGGGGGGCGTGGCCGCCTTGCTGATGTTGTGGGGCTTTGCCTTTGGTGCGATGCCGGTGAGCTTGCAGATGTGGATGTTCAAGTCGGCGCCGGCCGCGCTGGAAGGCGGCTCGGCCCTGTTTGTCGCAGCCTTCCAGATCGCCATCGCCGCCGGTGCGGGGCTGGGCGGCCTGGCGGTCGATGCGCTGGGCGTGAGCAGCGCCATGTGGGGTGGCGGCGCCTGGGTTGCGCTGGCGCTGGTCACGGTGTGCTTGATGGGCCGCAACCCGGGCGAGAAGCCCACTCAGGCCGTGGCGGGCACGGCCCAGTGTCCCGCGGCCTGAGGCCGTGAAAGGCGCTTAAGCCGCGTCCAACGCGCGAATATGCTCCACATGCGCGAGCAGGGAGCGCTTGGCCACCGGCCAGATGCGTGGGTCCACATCGTCGTAGGCCAGCTTGACCCAGTCGTCCATCGAGCCTTGCGGCTGGGCCTGCATCACGCCGATGATCTTGGCCTCGCGTTTGAGCCGGTGGGCCTTGAGCTGGGCAATCGCGGTTTTTGCCTCGCCGATCACATAACCGTGGGCCGGCGCGATGAACGCGATGCCGTGTTCGTCGCAGGCCTGGCTCAACTGGTCCAGCGAGTCCAGGTAGTCATTCATGTTGCCGTCGGGCGGGTCGATGACCGTGGTGCTGCCGTTGAGGATGTGGTCGCCGCTGAACAGCAGGCCGTCTTCGACCAGCACCAGGCACAGGTGGTTGGCAGCATGGCCGGGTGTGTGTATGACCTTCAGGGTATGTGTCATTTCACTCTCTGGCCCTTGTCCCATAAGCGTGAGCCGCTCCTGATTTTGTAGCGACCGATCTGGCGTGAAAAGACTGGCGGCGCTGACCCTGTCGCTTGCGGACCGCTTACTTAGGCGGTGAAACTCTCCAGCCACAGCCTGTGGAGGCTAAGGAGATTGGCGTTTCGAGTTTAGTTCGATGCACTTGGACAAAGCGTCCGCACTAACGGGATTTTGTGTCCGGCAATAGTTGAAATCACGCATGCAGTCAGACCAGTTTTGTCTGACTGCGGACTGCCGGCATTGCATTGATGCAGCGTCTTGAAGTGAAATGTACCTTTCCCTGTTCGCAACCGCACCGGATTGCATTGCTTCCATCAATCCCAAAGCGGTGTATATAGGTTCAGCAGCGGCGACCAAAGAGAATTTGGCACTGGCCAGATTGCGATCCTGTGTCATGTAACGCAGAGTAATCGTTGTTCCTCCAATGATTTGCCTCAATGCTTGTGTTCGTCCGTTCGACACGGATGATGTGCCCAAGGAAACTTCGGTAGAACTTTCGGATGGATAGTGCCTTGAGAGAAGCAAACTGGGTAGTCCGACTGTGTTCGGAAATTTGTTGCCGAAAAATTGGTTAGGGCGTGCATCGTCGATTCTGTATTCAAGCCCTCTTTCTTCAATTTTTGTAAATGCGAGCTTATCTGCAGGTTGGAACGACAGCCATGCCTCTCCCCGATTTCCTGCATAAATTTTTAGTGTGTCCCCGTTGGCATTGCGGGTGAGCGCGTATTGCTTGGGTACCGGTTCAGCCCCATTTTTCTCGGAGCTGTTAACAAGTATCCAATCTGCAGTAAGTGGGGGCTTGACAGCACAAGCTTGCAAAAGAAGGGTGATGCCACCAGCGAGCAAATAACATGCGATACGGGCGGTGAAATTGGTCATGACCTCATCTCCTTGGCAAGCGCAAGGACTCAATCCGCTCCACATGGGCGAGCAGCGAGCGCTTGGCCACCGGCCAGATGCGTGGGTCCACATCGTCGTAGGCCAGCTTGACCCAGTCGTCCATCGAGCCTTGCGGCTGGGCCTGCATCACGCCGATGATCTTGGCCTCGCGTTTGAGCCGGTGGGCCTTGAGCTGGGCAATCGCGGTTTTTGCCTCGCCGATCACATAACCGTGGGCCGGCGCGATGAACGCGATGCCGTGTTCGTCGCAGGCCTGGCTCAACTGGTCCAGCGAATCCAGGTAGTCGTTCATGTTGCCATCGGGTGGGTCGATCACCGTGGTGCTGCCGTTGAGGATGTGGTCGCCGCTGAACAGCAGGCCGTCTTCCACCAGCACCAGGCACAGGTGGTTGGCGGCATGGCCGGGCGTGTGCATGACCTTCAGGGTATGCGTCATTTCGCCCTCTGGCCCTTGTCCCACAAGCGCGAGCAGCTCCTGATTTTGTAGCGACCGGTCTGGCGTGAACAGGCTGGCGGCGCGCGCCGTGGAGGCGGACGGCAGGCCCAGGATGGGCGGGTGTTTCTCGCACATGGCTTGCAGTGGTTTGGCGCCAGGCGAATGGTCGGCGTGTGAGTGGGTACACACAATGATGCGGATGTTGCCGCCCGCGGCGCGCCACAAACGCTCCAGGTGATCCATGTCGGCCGGACCCGGATCGATGGCGATGTAACCCGTCGTCGGGTCGCCGACCAGGTAGCTGTTGGTGCCCGGCCCGGTCATCACGCCGGGGTTGGGCGCGGTCAGGCGCATGACGTTTTTCAGCAGGGCGACGGGCTGCGCCGTCTGCCAGTCCAGCGTGTGCACCATCTGGCCGTCGGGGCTGGTCAGGGCCAGCTCACCATAAGGCGGTTCGTGTTCCATGTAACGCGCCTCGGCACCGGCCAGAAAACCGGCGCGCGGGCAGGATGTCCAGAGCGGCTGTTCGCTCGCGCAGGCCTGCAGCACAGCGTCCACGGTGTTGAAGGGCTGCAGGCGCTGCAAGGTGCGTATGGTCGGGAAGATGATGAAAAAGCTGCCAGCCTCATGCCGCGCCAGCGCATCGGCCGGCCGCACCCAGACCGGCTCAAACTGCTCGGTTTCGTCGGCCACCGGCTCCTGGCCGGCGGGCATGCGCGCCACCAGAAAGGGCACGTCGAAGCGGCGCGGCAGGTCGCGGTCGGTGATCCAGTGCGCCAGCACAAACACCTGGTCGCCAGCCAAGGTGAGGCCGCGTGTCTGGCATTGCGCGGCGAAGGGGGCTTTGCGGTCCAGCGCAGCAATGTCGGCCGTGCTGGCGTAACTGCCGTCGGCATGGCGGGCCAGCAACACGCCTAACTCTTCAAAACTTTCACGGATCGCGGCAATGGCCTGTGTCAGGTGCAGGTCGCTCTGCGTGGCCCGGCGTGTGGACTGCGCGTGCGCCGCGCTGTCGGCCGCATCTATGCCGCCGCCCGGAAACACATAGGCGCCGGGTGCAAAACTCGCGCTCATGGAGCGCCGTGTCATCAGCACTTCAATACCAGCGGGGCTGTCGCGCAACAAGAGCACGGTGGCGGCGGGGCGGGTAGGCGCGGGGGCGCGCTGCGGATAAAGGAGTTGGGTGGTTCGGACCATGGCCTGATTTTGCGCGAAACGGCCGCACGCCGCTGGCGCGCCAGCTGATTGATAGCATGCTAAGTGTTAACCGCAATGGTGTTTGGGCAACAGGCTGCGGATACTGGCGGCCACTTTGTTTGCAGGACGTGAACCACCATGAAACACTGGATTTCCAGAATCACCCTGGCCGTGACGGCCGCCGCGCTGTGCGCCACCAGCCTGAGTGCCATGGCGCAGGCCTGGCCGTCCAAACAGCCGATCAAGTTGGTCGCCGTGTTTCCGCCCGGCGGCTCGGTCGACCAGGTGGCGCGCATTCTGGCGCAGCCGCTGTCGCAGCAACTGGGCCAAAACGTCATTGTCGACAACAAGGGCGGCGCGTCGGGCTCCATCGGCACGGCGGCCGTGGCGGCGGCGCCGGCTGACGGCTACACCTTTGCCGTGGTATTTGACACCCACGGTGTCAACCCCAGCCTGATCCCCGGCCTGCCTTTTGACACGCGCAAAGACCTGGCACCGGTCGCGCTGATTGGTACCTCGGCCATGGTGCTGGCGACGTTTTCGGGCTCCGAGTACAAGACCTTTGCCGATGTGGTGGCGGCCGCCAAGGCCAAAAAGAATGTGAGCTACGGCAGCATAGGCTCCGGCAGCCTGGGCCACCTGGCGATGGCCCTGCTCAGCAAGAGCGGCAACATCGAGTGGCAACACGTGCCCTACAAAGGCGGCGGTCCCTTGATGACGGACGCCGTGGCCGGCCACGTGCCGCTGTCTATTGCCTCGGTGTTTGTGACCAAGCCGCACATCGACAGCGGCCGCATGCGCCCGCTGGCCGTGACGACCAGCAAACGTTCGCCTGACCTGCCGAATGTGCCGACCGTGGCCGAAAGTGGTTTTGCCGGTTTTGACGCACCGGCCTGGTGGGCCATTTTGGCGCCGGCCAAAACGCCGCCCGAGGTGCTCAAACGCATGAACGACGAAGTCAACAAGGCGTTGAAAAATCCCGAGATCGCCAAGAAACTCAGCGCCCAGGGCATCGACATTGTCGGCGGCTCGCCGGAGTCGGCTCGCGTGTTTATCGACAAACAAATCGACACCTGGGCCAAGGTGGTCAAGGACAACGGGATCAAGGCGGATTGATTCGCTTTGTTCGATCAGGAACAGGAGGGGCCATAGGCCCCTTTTTTATGGATGCCTGTGTGCGATGACTGAAGTCGCCTGACTGGAGGATCAAGTTAGCGATGTTGCGTGGAGCCGCGGCTTGTCGCTCCGGCCATACCAAGGAGTGTGAATGTGTGTCAGGCTGATAAAGGCTTTTCTCGATTAGACGGCTATATTGAATACACCAAGCGTTCCCGCACGGTAGCTGGCTAGCAGGCACAGGCAAACAGGATGGCGATTTTTTGGAACTGACATACCTGCATCCACACTGAATTGACGTGAGTTTATGATTTCAAAAATATCCAACAAACGCGCACCGCGATATCCAAGTTCGCGTCATGGTATCCCGCAGTTTTGCGGGATATATCAAAGTTAGGAATCACAGGTGAATGCGATCTCCCGTACCCTCCTGACTATTAGCGCAAGCCTCGTGCTTATTCTCCTTGTGCTCAAAATTGGATGGCCCGACCAAGTTGTTAATCAACGTGCTGGGTATGCGCTAAGTATTGGCTGGGCGTTTATGCTGTTTCTGGGGCTTGGACTGCGGAAAGATTTGAATCTTGGTACCGGTTCAGCCGGCATAGCTTTAGTCTATTTTTCGACTGGCGTTGTCGCCGGCACAACAAATTTTTTTCTTCGCTTGGGGTTTTTTGATACGGCACCAACCAAACAAACTATTGAAGTTTTCTGCATAACTACAACACTCTTCGTATTTTTCGCTTGGTGGAAAATATTACGGCGAGGTAGTCGCAGATGACTCCTAACCCTCTACAGGGACTTCCCACGTAGTCAAGCATTGTTCGTGATAAGTTTTCCTTGGTGACGGTTTTCTTGCTTTATCGTGAAATTGATGGTGCGAGGCAACGGGAACAGACTGCACATCTACAGACGG
>NZ_JAWQLX010000009.1:0-229754 GCF_033446725.1 Polaromonas potterensis
CGATGCTTGGCAGCAAGCTCGAAACGCCCTTCAGCGAACCATCGAGTGGAAATTCACTCGGCAGGATGCAGATACAAAGCTTGGGCGATACTATGTTTCGAAACTTGCGTGTTGATGTACTAGCCCTTATTTAACGGGTGTAATCAGCTATCAATAAAAGAGCGACGCAAACGTCGCCGGTCGGCCTCAAGCCACGGCGTGGGTCGCACCGGCAAATGCGCGCTCGCTGGCGAACCAGGCCAGTACCGGGATGGTGCCGGGCAAGACCGGTATGACCTCGACCGGCAAACGCTGCCAGGCAAACAGCTGGCCTTCGCGCATGTGCAGCTCGCCCGCCCAGTCCAACACCTTGCAGAAGTTGAGCCGCACCAGCGCATGCGGGTAGTCCACCAGTTCGACTTTCCAGGGCTGCACGGCACCAATGGTGATGCCGATTTCTTCATGCAACTCGCGGCGCAAGGCCTGCTCGACGGTTTCGCCCTGCTCCAGCTTGCCGCCGGGGAATTCCCAATAACCTTCGTAGACCTTGCCGGGCGGGCGTGAGGTCAGCAGAAAGTCGCCATCGGCACGCACCAACACACCCACCGCCACATCGACCACCTTGCGGTCTGCGCCGCCCTCACGCGGGCGTTCGCCGTCAGCGACCAGCACACTCATGTCGAATGATCGGGGGCCTGGTCGTCCTGATCGGGCGACACCACGGCTGCGGCGCCTGGCCGCTCATACGCCGCGATGGCAGGTGCCGACACGGGCCGGTTGTCGCTGTCACGGCCGGCGTAATCACGGGCGAACTGGTAGGCCACGCGACCGCTGCGTGAGCCGCGCTCCAGCGCCCACACCAGCGACGCCGGTTTGGCGGCGGTAATGGCTTCAGGCGTCACGCCGAAAGACGACAGCCACTGCGCGACGATGGTCAGGTATTCATCCTGGCTGAAGGGGTAGAAGCTGACCCACAGGCCAAAACGTTCAGACAGCGAAATCTTTTCTTCCACCACTTCGCCGGGATGCACCTCACCGTCTTCGCTGCGGCTGTAGGTGAGGTTTTCCGTCATGTATTCGGGCAGCAGGTGGCGCCGGTTGCTGGTCGCGTAAATCAGCACATTGGGCGTGGCCGCCGCGACAGAACCATCAAGAATGGACTTGAGCGCCTTGTAGCCCGGCTCGCCTTCCTCAAAACTCAGGTCATCGCAAAAAACGATGAATTTCTCGGACAGGCCGGAGACCACGTCGACGATGTCGGGCAAGTCGGTCAGGTCGGCTTTGTCGACCTCGATCAGCCGCAGACCACGCGCCGAATATTCATTCAGGCAGGCCTTGATGAGTGAGGACTTGCCGGTGCCGCGAGCGCCGGTCAGCAACACATTGTTGGCGGGTTTGCCGAGCACAAACTGCTCGGTATTGCGTTTGATTTTTTCCTTCTGGTCTTCGATTTCCTTGAGGTCACCCAGACTCATGCTGCCAATGTGGCGCACCGGCTCCAGCGAGCCATGGCCAGAGCTGCGCTTGCGGTAACGGTAAGCGACCGAGGCACTCCAGTCCGGCGCCGACAGAGGCTGCGGCAACACGGATTCAATACGCGCAAGCAGGGACTCTGCGCGCGCCATCAGGCGTTCAAATTGCTCGTTCATGGTCGGATAAGAGGTAAAAGGCTGAAAGCTTCAGCTGCGGTAGTCCGCGTTGATCTTGACGTAGTCGTAGGACAAATCGCAGGTCCAGACCGTGTCGGCGGCTGTGCCGCGGCCCAACACCACCCGCACGGTGATTTCGCTTTGTTTCATCACGCGCTGGCCGTCGGCCTCGACGTAATCGCCATGCCGGCCGCCGTTTTTGGCCACCAGCACGTCGTCCAGGTACAAGTCGATCCGGGTCTGATCCAGGTCGTTGATGCCGGCATAACCAACCGCCGCCAAAATGCGTCCAAGGTTGGGGTCGCTGGCGAAAAAAGCGGTTTTGACCAGCGGGGAATGTGCAATCGCATAAGCCACCTGGCGGCATTCGGCACCGTTTTTTCCACCCTCCACCTGGATGGTGATGAACTTGGTCGCGCCTTCGCCGTCGCGCACGATGGCTTGCGCCAATTGCCGCGCAATCGTCAGCATGGCCGCACGCAGGGCCTGGCCGTCAACGCTGTCGAGGGCGGTGATCGGTGCATGCGCCGCCTTGTTGCTGGCCACGACCACAAAGGAGTCGTTGGTCGAGGTGTCGCCATCGACCGTGACGCGGTTGAACGAACCTTCGGCCAGCTCGGTGGCCAACTGGTTTATCAGCGCTTGCGACACACAGGCGTCGGTCGCCAGAAAACCCAGCATGGTCGCCATGTTGGGACGGATCATGCCCGCGCCCTTGCTGATGCCGGTGATGGTGATGTCTGCGCCGCCTAGCTTGATGCGCGTCGAAAAAGCCTTGGCCACCGTATCGGTGGTCATGATGGCTTCGGCGGCCTTGCCCCAATTGTCTTCGCGGGCATCTGCCAGCGCTGCCGGCAAGCCGGCAGCAATACGGTCATGGGGCAAAGGCTCCATGATCACGCCGGTGGAAAAAGGCAGGATTTGCTCCGGCGACAGATTCAGCTCACGGGCCAGCGCGATACAGCTGGCCTGGGCCCGGTTCAAACCGTCGGCACCGGTGCCCGCATTGGCATTGCCGGTGTTGATCAGCATGGCACGGATGCCCAGGTTTTTGGCCAGATGTTCGCGGCAGATCTGGACCGGTGCGGCGCAAAAACGGTTTTGCGTGAAAACCGCACCGACCGAGGCGCCCTCCTCCAGCAACAACACCGACAGGTCTTTGCGGCCGACCTTGCGTATCCCCGCTTCGGCAATGCCCCAGCGCACGCCGGGAACGGGATAGAGGTCAGCGGCGGGCGTGGCAACCAGATTGACAGGCATGTTCTCTTTGTTCCAGGTAAGAGGTGGGTAACGGTGATTGAAGGTCTTAGTTCAGCTTGCCGTGGCAAAGCTTGTATTTTTTGCCGGAGCCGCAAGGGCAGGGATCGTTGCGGCCGACACGTGGCATCGCCGAGGCCGGCAGCGCCTGGCCGCGGCGCAACGACTCTTCGTCGACCGTGGTCTGGACTTCGCCGGTTTCGGTGGGCGCCGTGTAGGTTACGTTGGCGATGTTTTCTGCGCGGTTTTCCATTTCCACGGCCGCTTGTTCGAGCTGTTCACCCGACTGCACTTGCACCGTCATCAGGATTTTGGTGACCGCGTTTTTCACGCTGTCGAGCAACTGGCCGAACAACTCAAAGGCTTCGCGTTTGTATTCCTGCTTGGGCTGCTTCTGGGCATAACCCCGCAAGTGAATACCCTGCCGCAAATAGTCGAGCGCGCTCAGGTGATCACGCCAATGGGTGTCTATGGTTTGCAAGAGCACAATCCGCTCGAACTGCGTGAAGTTCTCTTCACCGATTTTTTCGACCTTGGCGGCAAAAGCCGCGTTGGCGGCGGCCAGCACTTTCTCCATCACCTCTTCGCCGGTGATGGCGCTGGCGGCCTGCACTTCGGCCTGAAGCGCCAGTTCGATCTGCCATTCGTCGCGCAGCACTTTTTCAAGACCGGCCAGGTCCCACTGCTCCTCGACGCTTTCGGGCGGAATGTACTGGTGCGTCAGGTCGGTGAAACAGCCTTCGCGCAGGGAAGCGATCTGCTCCTGCAGGCTGCCCGCATCCATGATGTCGTTGCGCTGCTGGTAAATCACCTTGCGCTGGTCATTGGACACATCGTCATATTCCAGCAGTTGCTTGCGAATATCAAAGTTGCGTGCTTCCACCTTGCGCTGCGCGGATTCGATGCTGCGGGTCACGATGCCGGCTTCGATGGCCTCGCCATCGGGCATCTTCAGCCGCTCCATGATGGCACGCACGCGGTCGCCGGCAAAAATGCGCATCAGCGGATCGTCCAGGCTCAGGTAAAACCGCGAAGAGCCGGGGTCACCCTGGCGGCCCGACCGGCCACGCAACTGGTTGTCGATACGGCGTGACTCATGACGTTCCGTCGCAATGATGCGCAAGCCGCCCAGCGCCTTGACCTTTTCATGCTCCAGTGTCCACTGAGCCCGCAAACGCACAATTTCCGCCTGCTTGGCGGCGGTGTCCAGCGACTCGTCGGCCTCGACGGCTTCCACGAGTTTTTCCACGTTGCCGCCCAGCACAATGTCGGTGCCTCGGCCGGCCATGTTGGTGGCAATCGTGATCATGCCGGAACGACCTGCCTGGGCCACGATCTCGGCTTCACGCGCATGTTGTTTCGCGTTCAGCACCTGGTGCGGGAGCTTTTCCTTTTCCAGCAGCTGGTCGATGATTTCCGAGTTTTCAATCGAGGTGGTGCCGACCAGCACCGGCTGGCCGCGCTCATAACATTCGCGGATGTCCTTGATCGCCGCTTCGTATTTCTCACGCGTGGTTTTGTAAACGCGGTCAAGCTGGTCTTCGCGCCGGCTCGGACGGTTGGGCGGGATCACCGTGGTTTCCAGACCGTAGATCGACTGGAACTCGTAGGCTTCGGTGTCGGCGGTACCGGTCATGCCGGCCAGCTTGCCGTAGAGCCGAAAGTAGTTCTGGAAGGTGATCGATGCCATGGTCTGGTTTTCAGCCTGGATCTGCACACCTTCTTTGGCTTCCACAGCCTGGTGCAAACCTTCGCTCCAGCGCCGGCCCGACATCAGGCGGCCGGTGAACTCGTCCACGATGACAATTTCGCCGTCCTGCACCACGTAGTGCTGGTCGCGGTGATACAGATTGTTGGCCCGCAGCGCGGCGTACAAGTGGTGCATCAGCGAAATATTCGCCGGGTCGTACAGGGTCGCGCCTTCCGGGATCATGCCCAGGCCGAACAAAATGCGCTCGGCATTTTCATGGCCCTGTTCGGTCAGAAACACCTGGTGTGTTTTTTCGTCCAGCGTGAAGTCGCCGGGTTTGGTGACGCCCTCGCCGGTGCGCGGGTCGGCTTCGCCTTCCTGGCGTGTCAACAAGGGCACCACCTTGTTCATCGCCAGGTACATCTCGGTGTGGTCTTCGGCCTGGCCGCTGATGATCAGCGGCGTGCGGGCTTCATCGATCAGGATGGAGTCCACCTCGTCGACGATGGCGTAGTTGAGAACGCGTTGCACGCGATCCGCCACTTCGTAGACCATGTTGTCGCGCAGGTAGTCGAAACCGTACTCGTTGTTGGTGCCGTAAGTGATGTCGGAGTTGTAGGCTTCCTGCTTTTCTTCGCGTGACATGTTTGGCAAATTGATGCCGACCGTCAGGCCCAGGAAGTTGTAGAGCTTGCCCATCCAGCGTGCATCGCGG
The DNA here is from genome assembly GCF_033446725.1 of Polaromonas potterensis. NCBI lineage: Bacteria > Pseudomonadati > Pseudomonadota > Betaproteobacteria > Burkholderiales > Comamonadaceae > Polaromonas > Polaromonas potterensis. The sequence goes on from NZ_JAWQLX010000009.1 coordinate 5,291, forward strand.
TTGGCCAGGTAATCATTGACCGTCACCACATGCACGCCCTTGCCAGTCAGTGCGTTGAGGTAGACCGGCAGGGTCGCCGTCAGGGTTTTGCCCTCGCCTGTCCCCATCTCGGCGATCTTGCCGTTGTGCAGCGCCATGCCACCCAACATCTGCACGTCGAAGTGACGCATCTTCATGACCCGTTTGCTGCCTTCGCGGACGACGGCAAAAGCCTCCGGCAGGATGGCATCCAGGGTTTCACCCTTGGCCACGCGGTCTATGAATTCCCGGGTTTTGGCGCGCAACTCTGTGTCGTCGAGCTTTTCAAGCTGCGATTCCATCGCATTGATGCGCTCAATGGATTTGCGATAAGTTTTGAGCAGCCTGTCGTTGCGGCTGCCGAAGATTTGAGTCAGGATATTGGAAGCCATAAATGCGAGGCCGCGCTGGCAGCCCCGGTGAGCTGGCAGTGCGGCCGAAATCCCTTATTGAGTATCGACTTAAGTTAGGGGCGCTTCCAGTTTGTTCAACTGCGCGCCAACGGCGGATTTTACCTCTGCTGTGGCGCTATTTCGGACGGGGCGCCTGAGCGGGCTGCACGACCGGTTGCGCGACTGCTGCCACCATGGGCGCCGGAGGCAGTTTCTGACCGGCGGTGAGGAATTTTTGCGGGTCTTGGAACACACCCTGCACCAGCACCTCGAAATGCAGATGTGGGCCGGTCGAGCGTCCGGTGGTGCCGACCTCGGCTATTTTCTGGCCACGCTTGATCAGGTCGCCCTTTTTGACCCAGACTCGGGAGGCATGCGCGTAGCGGGTCACCAGGTCGTTGCCATGGTCCACTTCGACCATGTTGCCGTAAGCCGAATGGTATTCCTGCGTCACCACAATGCCGCCGGCGGCCGCCAGAATCGGCGTGCCGGGGTCAGCTGGAAAGTCCAGCCCGGTATGCAGTGCGGAGCGACCATTGAGGGGATCAAGCCGCCAGCCAAACGAGGAGCCAAGCACACCGGCCGACACCGGCTGCTGGGTGGGCACCATCATTTTCTTGATTTTCTGGTCAAACAGACGGGACTCCATCACCGTCATCAGGTCCACACGCTGATCTGTCAGTTTGTCGAGATCGGCCAGCGTGGCCTGCAATTCATCCATGGTCAGCGAACGGCCGGTGACCAGCACCCCGCCGCGGCCGGGCATGGTCTTGATGTCGTTGGGATTGACCCCGGCCAGGCCGGAAACCCGTTCGCCCAAGGCTTCGAGCTGCATCATCTTGGCCTGCATTTCGCCCAGCCGCTTGGCCATGGCGTCGAGGTTTTCGCGCAGGAAACGGTCACGCTGCTCGAACTCGTCTTTCACCACCAGTTTGACGAGGGCGCCGACCACCGGCCAGCCTTCACGCGCGCCCTTGAGAAACACCCAGTGGTACAAGCCTGCGGCCACCAGCATCAAGACCAGAGCCCCGACAAAAATCGCCACCACCAGTTTGGTGCCACTTAAATAAATGGCGCGGCTTTTTGCCAGCCACGCATCCGTGATAATCAAATGCACCTGTCCCACTCCTTGAAAACCTGAGCCCACTCACCGTGATTTCCCGCCCCCGCCTGCACCAAGCCGTCACCCTCAGCCAGGCGGCAGAAAATGCGCCGTCCCTGGCGCGACTGGCCATGCTGGTCAAGGAATCCAACGATAGACTCAAAGCCATTGAGTCCTTGCTTCCGGCCAGCTTGCGCTCCGCGATTCAGGCCGGGCCGATTGACGACGGTGTCTGGTGCCTGCTGGTCAGCAGCAATGCGGCGGCGGCCAAAGTTCGCCAGTTGCTGCCACTGATCCAGTCCCGTTTGACGGGCAAAGGTTTGAAGGTTACCTCAATTCGGCTGAAGATACTAATCACCCGAAAGTAGTCAAAATCGAAGTCGAACACGCTGCAAAGGCTTGCAGGTATTGATGATGATGCTATTGAAGTGATAGTCGCCTGCACCAGCAGCAAACGTGCCGGTGCAGGGATGTTATGAATGGTGCCGCTTGTCGGATTCGAACTGACGACCTACCGCTTACAAGGCGGTTGCTCTACCAACTGAGCTAAAGCGGCACAAACTTTATTTTACTTGACCCGTTTCAGCGAAGGACGTTTTCCTTGCTGCGGTTTGGGTGGCTCCGGGGGGTCCGTATCATCGTCACGGCCCGAAGCGGCATTGTTGGCCGGTACCAATTGTACGATCTTTATTTCCGGTCCCGCAGAAAGTTTCTCATCTTCTGCAGGCAGAGCCGATGCCGGCTCATCCAACGCGTCTTGCGCATGCGCATCGGCCGCTGGCTGCGGACGTGACGCGCCCGGCGTCACCAGCGGAAAGGCCATGCCCTGGCCGTTTTCACGCGCGTAAATGGCGATGACACGGCTGATGGGCACCATGATTTCACGTGCGCTGCCGGCAAACCTGGCCTTGAACTCGATGAAATCGTTGCCCAGCTTGAGCGAACTCGTGGCATCAAAACTGATGTTGAGCACGATCTCATTGTTCTTGACGTATTCGCGCGGCACCTGCACCGTTTCATCAACGGCCACAGCCACATACGGCGTCAAACCGTTGTCGGTGCACCATTCGTAGAGCGCCCGTATCAAATAGGGGCGCGTGGAGGTGGCGTCCAGAGCGTTCATCAAATCAGCCATTTAAATCCAAACCAGCGCAACATGCGAACCGGCGCCCTCTTCCCCAGCCAGGGCCGCGGAACCGGCTATGCCGGGCCGCAGGCGCAGCACCCCCTCGGGGGGCAGCGCAGTACGCGAAGCGACAAGCGTGGGGGCCATATTACTTACGCATGACTTTCTCGGAGGGTGTCAGCGCCTCGATGTAAGCCGGACGCGAGAAGATGCGTTCAGCGTACTTGAGCAGCGGCGCGGCATTCTTCGACAGGTCGATGTCGTAGTAGTCCAAACGCCAGAGCAGCGGTGCAATCGCCACGTCGAGCATGGAGAAGTTGTCGCCCAGCATGAACTTGTTTTTCAGGAACACCGGGGCGAGCTGGGTCAGGCGATCGCGGATGTGCGAACGGGCTTTTTCCAGCGCTTTTTCATTGCCCTTGGAAGCGCGGGCTTCCAGCGTGTTGACATGCACGAACAACTCTTTTTCGAAGTTGAGCAGGAACAGGCGAACACGCGCGCGGTCGACCGGATCGCCGGGCATCAGCTGTGGATGCGGGAAACGCTCGTCAATGTATTCGTTGATGATGTTCGACTCGTACAGAATCAGGTCGCGCTCGACCAGGATTGGCACCTGGCCGTACGGGTTCATCACATTGATGTCTTCGGGCTTGTTGTACAAGTCCACGTCGCGGATTTCGAAATCCATGCCTTTTTCAAACAGCACAAAACGGCAGCGGTGCGAGAAAGGGCAGGTCGTGCCTGAATAAAGGACCATCATGGTACGGGACTCCTAAATGCAAAGGAGTGGATACGTTGAAAGCATCCACTCCAGAAGGTGCCGGGCACGTGCCCCGGCGAAAAAATTACTTGATGTCTTTCCAGAACGCAGCGTTCAGGCGCCAGGCAATGAAAGTGAACATTAGCAGAAACATCAATACCCAGACACCCACACGGACACGGGTATTTTGCGCCGGCTCACCCATCCATTGCAGGTAAGCGACCAGATCACCCACCGCCTGGTCGTACTGCAACGGGGTCAGGGTGCCCGGTGTGACCTGTTGCCAGCCCTTGAAGACCGACACCTTGTGGCCGTGTTCTTCTTTTTCGTCAAACAGCGGCTTGCGTTCGCCCGACAGTTCCCACATCACGTGTGGCATGGCCACGCTGGGGAAAGCCAGGTTGTTCCAGCCGGTGGCCTTGGTGTCGTCGCGGTAGTAGGTGCGCAGGTAGGTGTAGAGGTAGTCTGCACCGGTGCCGCCGTGGCCGGAGCGCGAACGTGCAATCACGGACAAGTCGGGTGGGTTGCCGCCAAACCAATCCTTGGCCTGCCTGGGATCAATGGACGCCTTCATGGTTTCGCCGACCTTGTCGGTTGCGAACAGCAGGTTGTCCTTGATCTGCTGCTCGGTCAAACCAATGTCGCGCAGGCGGTTGTAACGCATGAACGCGGCCGAGTGGCAGTTCAGGCAGTAGTTGACAAACAGCTTGGCGCCATTTTGCAGGGCCCCGAGGTCGTTGACTTTATTCGGCGCCTTGTCCCAGGCAATGCCTTCGCTCGCGGCGTACACGCCGTTGCTGCCGGCCAGCGCCAGCACGGTCACTACACCCAGAGCGAGTTGTTTCAATGTCTTCATCATGTTCTGGATCTCCGGCTCAGTGGGCAGCAAAAGTCACGCGATCGGGGACGGGCTTGAAGGTGCCGAGACGGCTCCACCACGGCATCAACAGGAAGAAGCCGAAGTAAAACAGCGTTCCGATCTGCGACACACGCTCGTTGATCAGCGAAGGCGGGTTGATACCCAGGTAGCCGAGCACCAGGAAGTTGACGACAAAAATGCCGTACAACCACGAATGCCAGGTAGGCCGATAACGAATCGATTTGGCCGCACTGTTGTCCAGCCAAGGCAGGAAAAACAGGATGATGACCGCACCACCCATGACCACCACGCCCCAGAACTTGGCGTCGATCATCAGCATCGCGGCGATCAGCACCACCGCAGCGGCGACGATGACGGCTTTGAACAGGGCCGCCATCTTGGCCTTAAGCACACCCAGCACGGCACCCGCCAGCACACAGGCGATCAGCGCATACATCATCTCGCTGGTGATGGCACGCAGCATCGAGTAATACGGCGTGAAATACCAGACCGGGGCGATGTGTGAAGGTGTCTTCAGCGAATCAGCCGGGATGAAGTTGTTGTATTCAAGGAAATAACCACCGGCCTCAGGCGCGAAGAAAATGATCGCCGAGAAAACCATCAGGAACACGCTGACACCAAAAATGTCATGCACCGTGTAATAAGGATGGAAAGGAATGCCATCCAGCGGTTTGCCCGTTGCGTCCTTGTGTGCCTTGATTTCCACGCCGTCAGGATTGTTGGAGCCAACTTCATGCAGCGCGATCAAATGCGCCACCACCAGGCCCAGCAGCACCAGCGGCACGGCAATCACGTGAAACGCGAAGAAGCGATTCAGCGTGGCGTCGCCCACCACGTAGTCGCCGCGGATCAGCAGCGCCAAGTCAGGACCGATGAAAGGAATCGCGGCAAACAGGTTGACGATCACCTGGGCGCCCCAGTAGGACATCTGGCCCCATGGCAGCAGGTAACCCATGAAGGCTTCGGCCATCAGGCACAGGAAAATCGCGCAGCCGAAAATCCAGATCAGCTCGCGCGGCTTGCGGTAGCTGCCGTAGATCAGGCCACGGAACATGTGCAGGTAAACCACGACAAAAAATGCCGAAGCCCCGGTGGAGTGCATGTAACGCACCAGCCAGCCCCAGGGCACATCGCGCATGATGTATTCGACCGAGCCGAAAGCCAGTGCGGCGTCGGGCTTGTAATGCATGGTCAGGAAAATACCGGTGACGATCTGGATGACCAGCACCAGCAGGGCCAAGGAGCCGAACACGTACCAGAAGTTGAAGTTCTTCGGTGCGTAATATTCGCTCATGTGCTCTTTGTAGAGCTTGCTGGCGGGGAAGCGGTTGTCGACCCAGTTCATCAACTTGGCAGCAGCCGGCGCATCGGGGGAAATTTCTTTTAGTTCAGCCATAAGGGATCCTATTCGCTAGTCGGTGGAGGACTTGGGCGGACGCCACGCGGCGCCGGCCTGCTTGTCCAGCAAAGCTTCAGGCTTTTTTGTCCTCACCGATCAGCAGCTTGGCGTCTGACAGGTACATGTGGGGCGGCACTTCCAGGTTGTCCGGTGCTGGTTTGTTTTTATAAACACGGCCAGCAATGTCGAAGGTCGAGCCATGGCAAGGGCACAAAAAGCCGCCGGCCCAGTCGTCCGGCAGCGAAGGCTGCGCGCCGGGCTGGAACTTGTCGGTGGGCGAGCAGCCCAGGTGCGAGCAGATACCGACGGCCACAAAAATCTCGGGCTTGATCGAGCGGTTTTCGTTGCGGGCGTACGCGGGTGTGAGTTCGTCGGGCTTGCGCTCGGACTTCGGATCCGCCAGCTGCGAATCCAGCTTGGGCAAACCAGCCAGTTGTTCGGGCGTACGTTTGACGATCCAGACCGGCTTGCCGCGCCATTCCACGGTCAGTTTTTCACCCGGCTTCATGGCCGAGATGTCGACTTCGACAGCGGCACCGGCAGCCTTGGCTCTTTCGGACGGCTGAAAACTGCTGACAAAGGGCACAGCAACAGCGGCAACACCAGCGCCGCCAACGGCGCAGGTGGTCACGATCCAGTTTCTTTTATCTTTATCGATCGGCGCACTGAGCGGCGCCTTGTGGCTTGCTTGGGTCATGGGTGTCCTACAAGAACGGGGCTTGAAAAACTTGAAAAGAGGCTTATTGGGGTCAACCCGGGATTGTAGCGGAGCGCGAAGGGGTATTTCAAGCGGCCAGGCGGCCGCCTGGGTACCCGACAGCGGCATGGCAAGGCCGCCACGCTGCCGGAAACCACCGTCCGGGCTGGCACAAGCCCGCAAGCTGCGCCCATAATCCGGCTGCGGGCCTGCATCCAAGCGGCAAGCACTGATTCAAGCAACAACAAAGGAGTACGCCATGGGCATGATGCAGGAATTCAAGGAGTTTGCCATCAAGGGCAGCGTCGTCGACCTGGCAGTCGGCGTGATCATTGGTGCGGCGTTCGGCAAAATTGTCGACTCCGTGGTCAGCGACCTGATCCTGCCGGTGGTGGGCGCGGTGATCGGCAAGATTGATTTTTCCAACCTGTTCATCGTGCTGGGCAGCGTGCCCGCCGGAACGGCCATGACCCTGGACTCCCTGAAAAAAGCCGGCGTCCCGGTGTTTGCCTATGGCAACTTCATCACGGTGGCGGTCAACTTTGCCATCCTGGCTTTCATCATTTTCCTGATGATCAAACAAATCAACCGCATGAAAAAGGAAACCCCGGCCGCGCCCGCTGCGCCGGCACCTACGCCGGAAGACGTGGTGCTGCTGCGCGAAATTCGCGACAGCCTGAAAAACCGCTAAGCCCGAAGCAGCCGGTGCCGGCAGACGCTATCGACTTGATAGCTGCTTGCGCCCGCTCCTGCTGGGCTGGAGGCCTTTTTTCCTTGAATTTTTGAGGCAGCCGCGATTCAGGCGGCCAACTGGCGTGCCATGCGAATCGCCGCCAGCAGGCTGGCCGCATCGGCTACGCCGCTGCCGGCGATGTCAAACGCCGTGCCGTGGTCCGGGCTGGTACGCACCAGCGGCAGGCCCAAGGTGACGTTGACGCCCTGCTCCACCCCCAGGTATTTGACCGGGATCAGACCCTGGTCGTGGTACATCGCCACCACCACGTCGAACTCGCCGGGTTTGTCCGGCGTGTTTCGCGCGCGCATGAAAACCGTGTCCGGCGCAAAAGGGCCGCTCACGTCCAGGCCTTCAGCCCGTGCGGCGGCGATGGCCGGCGCGATGATGGCTTGCTCCTCACTCCCAAACAGGCCGCCCTCGCCCGCGTGCGGGTTCAGGCCCGCCACCCCGATACGCGGCGGCCGGCCCAGGCTGGCGCCTACGGCGGTGTGCGTGATACGCAGGGTCTGCAGCACATTCTCAAAAGTCACCGCCTCGATCGCCTGGCGCAGCGACATGTGAATGCTAACCAACACAGTCTTGAGCTCGTTGTTGGCCAGCATCATGCGCACCGGCACGTCCAACACGGGCTGGCCGAGAAACGCCGCGGCCTCTGCCTGCAGCATTTCGGTATGTCCCGGAAACTGTGCGGCCCAGCCGCCGGCGGCGGCCAGGGCTTCCTTGTGGATAGGCGCGGTCACCAGAGCGGCGGCGTCACCGGCCAGCACGGCGCGGGCGGCCCAGACGATGCAATCGGCAGCTGCCAGTCCGGCCAAAGGGCTGACCAACCCATAAGGAACGGGCGCAGGCAGCGCACATTTTTGCAACACCGGGATACAGCGCGGCGGCACCGAGCCGAGTTGCGCCAGAGTCTCCAAGTGCGCCACGGCCAGCGGCACCGACGCCGCGGTCAACGCGCAGGCACGGCGCAGGGTGGCCACGTCACCGACCACCACACAACCAGCCGTGTCAGTCGGCGCGTCGCGAAAAACCCTGGCGATGATTTCCGGGCCAATACCGGCCGCATCGCCCATGGTGATGAGAAAAGGTTTATTCATTCGAATACCTTGGTGCTTCGCACTGCGGCGCTCATGCCGGGTTGTCGATGTCGATGAATTCGTGGTCCAGGCCCAGCTGCGCCGCCACATGCGCGGCCACGGCGGGCGCGCCATAACGCTCGGAGGCGTGGTGGCCGCAGGCGATGAAGGCCACGCCCATTTCGCGGGCGTAATGCGCTTGCGGCTCGGAGATTTCGCCGGTGATGAAAGCATCGGCGCCGGCGGCAATCGCCGCCTCAAAATAGCCTTGCGCGCCGCCGCTGCACCATGCTATGTTTTTAATAGCTGCTTGCGGCCGACCCACAAGGACCACAGGCCGATTTAATGCCTGTTTGATGTGTTCGGCCAGTTGCTCGGCGCTGTCAAAGCCGGCACCCGCCGCCGGGTCGCTGCGGCAGCCCAGAAAACCCAGGTTGTTCTCGCCGAAATAACGGTCGGCGCGCAAGCCCAGTTGCCGCCCCAGTTGTGCGTTGTTGCCCAGCTCGGGGTGGGCGTCCAGCGGCAAATGGTAGGCGTAGAGGTTGATGTCGTGCGCCAGCAGCAGCGCCAGGCGTTGTTTCATCCAGCCGGTGACACGGCCGTCCTGGCCGCGCCAGAACAGGCCGTGGTGCACAAAAATCGCGTCGGCCTGCGCAGCCACCGCAGCCTCGATCAGCGCCAGGCTGGCGGTGACACCGGACACGATTTTGCGCACCTCGGCCTTGCCTTCGACCTGCAGGCCATTGGGGCCGTAGTCCTTGAAACGTTCGGGCTGCAGCAGCATGTCCAGCGCCTGCAGCACAGCCTGTCGGTGGGCCGGGAAAGAAGTAGTCATGCGGCGATTGTCTCAGGCCCGCGGCCTGGCGTCAGGCTTTGCGCGGGCCGCGCCGGGCCGCCCTTTTCTTCCCCACCTGTTTCTCGACATAAGCCCGGTGGGTCATGGGCAGCAGACCCAGGGCAAAACCCAGGATGGCCAGCCCGCCGACGTAATGCGCCGGCCCCATCGCGTCCTGTTGCACCCAGGCGCTGATGATGATGGGTGTCAGGCCGCCAAAAATAGCGTAAGACATGTTGTAGGCAAAAGACAGCCCGGAAAATCGCACCGCCGCCGGAAAGGCCCGCACACCGACGATGGGCACCACGGCGATGATGCCGACAAACAGGCCCACCAGCGCGTAGCTGACCATCAGCGAGGCGGGTGTGCCAGGCAGGCTGCTGTAAAACAGATAGGACGAGATGAACAGGCCGGGAAAACCAATCAGCATCACCGGGCGTGTGCCAAAACGGTCCGTCGCCCAGCCGACCAACACACAGCCCAAGGTCAGCATCAAAGTGGCGACGCAGTTGGCCTCCAGTGCCAAGGTCACCGGAATGTGGTGCACGGTCTGCAAATAGGTCGGCGTGAACAAGACCACCACCACGATCGCGGCGGACAAGACCCAGGTCAGCAGGCCGACCAGCAAGCTGGCGGCGCGGTGCTCGCGCAAAATCGTTTTGACCGGCATCTCGCGGGCCACGTCGCGGCGCGCGGCCAGCGCCTGAAACACCGGGGTTTCCTGCAAAAAACGGCGCAGGTAGACCGACACCATGCCAAAAACACCACCCAGGATGAAAGGAATGCGCCAGGCAAAATCGCTCACCTGCGCTGGGCTGTAGTGGTGATTCAGCGCAATCGCGACCAGCGAACCCAGCAAGATGCCGCCCGTGATGCCCGCCGTCAGCGTGCCTATGCCCAGGCCATAACGCTTGGCCGGCACATGTTCGGCCACAAAAACCCAGGCGCCCGGCATTTCACCGCCAATCGCCGCGCCCTGCAACATCCGCATGGCCAGCAGCAACAAGGGCGCCGCCACGCCAATGCTGGCGTAGGTGGGCAACAAGCCAATCACCAGGGTGGGCAGCGCCATCATGAAAATGCTCAAGGTGAACATGCGTTTGCGGCCCAGCTTGTCGCCGAAATGGGCAATCACAATGCCGCCCAGCGGGCGCGCCAGGTAGCCGGCGGCAAAAATGCCAAAGGTCTGCAACTGGCGCAGCCAGTCCGGCATGTCGGCGGGGAAAAACAGGCTACCCAGCACGGTGGCAAAAAAGACGTAGATCACGAAGTCGTAAAACTCCAGCGTGCCGCCCAGGGCGGACAGCCCCAGGGTCTGGTAATCGTGGCGGGATAGCGTGCGCGAAGGCGCGGCAGCGGCGCTCGCGCGGGATGGAGTCGGCTTGGTCATGGGTCTTCCCGAGGCAGTGATCAGTGGTAAAAAACTGCTGCGCGAAAAGGGACAGGCGGGGTCACTGCCTGCCGGCAGCGGCCGTTCAGGCGCGCCAGGATCTGGCGTCAGGCGGGCGGCAGCCGGGTATCGTGGCTGCCGCGAGGAACAGGTCGGCTTGCACAGCCTGCCTGTATTTTAAGGGTTTTCCCTAGCATTTAACGGGCTGGGGGATTCCGCCCTTCAGGGCAGGAAACCTTCGACCGACAAATAACGCTCGCCGGTGTCGTAGTTAAAACCCAGCACCGTGCTACCGGGTGGAATCTCCGGCAGTTTTTGCGCAATCGCCGCCAGGGTGGCGCCCGAGGAAAGACCGACCAGCAGGCCTTCCTGCGCGGCGCAACGACGTGCATAGTCTTTGGCGGCATCACCTTCGACCTGGATCACGCCGTCGAGCAAACTGGTCTGCAGATTGACCGGGATAAAGCCCGCACCTATGCCCTGAATCGGATGCGGCGAAGGTTTACCGCCGCTGATCACGGGCGAGGCCGAAGGCTCGACCGCATAGACCTGGGTGTGCGGAAACTTGGCCTTGAGGACCTGGGCCACGCCGCTCAAATGCCCGCCTGTGCCCACCCCGGTGATCAGGACATCCACGCCCAGCGGAAAATCGGTCAGGATTTCTTGCGCGGTGGTGCGCACATGGACGTCGATATTGGCCGGATTCTCAAACTGCTGCGGCATCCAGGCGCCAGCTGTTTGGGCCACCAGTTCTTTCGCGTGGGCAATCGCGCCATTCATGCCTTTTTCGCGCGGGGTCAGCTCGAAGGTGGCGCCGTAGGCCAGCATCAGGCGGCGCCGTTCAACACTCATGCTGTCGGGCATCACCAGCACCAGTTTGTAACCCTTGACCGCCGCCACCATGGCCAGCCCGACGCCGGTGTTGCCCGAAGTCGGCTCGATGATGGTGCCGCCCGGCTTGAGCGCGCCGGATTGCTCGGCCGCTTCGACCATGGACAGCGCAATGCGGTCCTTGATGGAGCCGGCCGGGTTGCTGCGTTCGGACTTGATGTAAATCTGGTGGGTCTGGCAGGCCGCGCCAAACAACCGGTTCATGCGGATGTGCGGCGTGTTGCCTATGGTGGCGAGAACGCTGGAAGCTTTCATGGCAAGGTCCTTGAGGGTTGTGGTGATGGCGGCTCAGCCTGGGATTTGGCAAATTATGACGCTTGACACCAAACACCGGCCTGGTGCGCCTTCAGGCCTCAGCAAGGTGCACAAATTGGGCGAGAATTGGCGCATGCAGGGGCGGGTCCATTGACGGTCACGCCCCCTGCCCTGCTTGCCTGACCTTTCCCGATCTTTCCCGCCGTATCACCCTGGAACCACCATGCGCAAATCCTGGCTTTTGTTTTCCCAAACCGTCACGGTGCTCCTGGCCGCCTATTTTGTGGTGGCCACCCTCCAGCCACAATGGCTGAACCGGGCTGCGCTGGGCCATGCGGTCGCCGTGATCCAGGCCCCGGCCGGCAACACGCCGGCTGCCCCCGCGCCCGGCAGCCTGGCCGCCGCCGCCAAAACCGCGTCGGCCGCCGTGGTCAGCATCAACACCAGCAAGACGGCGACGCGCAACCCCAATATGGACGACCCCTGGTTCCGCTTCTTCTTCGGCGACCAGGGCCAGAGCGAGCCGCAGGTCGGCCTGGGCAGCGGCGTCATCGTCAGCGCCAGCGGCTACATCCTGACCAACAACCATGTGGTCGACGGCGCGGACGACATCGAAGTCATCCTCAACGACACGCGCAAGGCCAAGGCCAAGGTCATAGGCACGGACCCCGAGACCGACCTGGCCATCCTGAAAATCGAGCTTGATAAATTGCCGGTCATCGTGCTCGGCAGTTCGGACACGGCACAAGTCGGCGACCCGGTGCTGGCCATAGGCAACCCTTTTGGCGTCGGGCAAACCGTCACCAGCGGCATTGTCAGTGCGCTGGGCCGCAACCAGCTGGGCATCAACACTTTCGAGAACTTCATCCAGACAGACGCTGCCATCAACCCCGGCAACTCCGGCGGCGCGCTGGTCGACACCCAAGGCCGGCTGCTGGGCATCAACACCGCGATTTATTCGCGCTCGGGTGGCTCCATGGGCATTGGGTTTGCCATTCCGGTGTCCACCGGCAAACAGGTGCTGGAAAGCATCGTCAAGGACGGCCAGGTGACACGTGGCTGGATTGGTGTGGAGCCGCAGGACCTGAGCCCGGAACTGGCCGAGACCTTTGGCATCAAGCCCGACACCGCCAAGGCCGGCGGCGTGATCATCACCGGGGTGCTGCAAAACGGCCCGGCGGCGCAGGCCGGCATTGTGCCCGGCGATGTGATTGTCGAGGTGGCGGGTAAACCGGTGGCGACGGTGTCCGAGTTGCTGAGCGCCGTGGCCGCCCTCAAGCCGGGCGTGCCGGCACCGCTGGGCGTGTTGCGCAAGGACAAAAAGACGGTTATCCCGGTGGTGCCCGGCACCCGCCAGCGGCCCAAGGTGAGACGCTAGGCCGGGGGGTTTGAATCGCTATCGGTTTGATAGCTGCCTGCGCCCGCAAATCAAGGGCTACAGGCCTTTTTTGCTTAAGGCTTGGCGGCTTCGGTGTCTTCCGGCGCCTGGGTGTTTTTGATAAAAATCTGCGCCGCCCAGATACCAATTTCGTAAAGCAGACACATCGGAATGGCCAGGGCCAGCTGTGAGACCACGTCCGGCGGCGTGACCACCGCGGCGATCACAAACGCCAGAACGATGAAATAACCGCGGAAATTTTTCAGCTTCTCGATGCTGACGATGTTCATGCGCGCCAGCACCACCACCGCGATCGGCACCTCGAAGGCCAGACCGAAGGCCAGAAACATGCTCAGCACAAAACCCAGGTAGGCCTCGATGTCCGGCGCCGCCACAATCGATTTGGGCGCAAACCCCTGGATGAAGCGGAACACCTGGCCGAAGACGAAGAAGTAGCAAAAAGCCACACCGACAAAAAACAGCACAGTGCTGGACACCACCAGCGGCATCACCAGTTTCTTTTCATGCGTGTAAAGCCCAGGCGCGACAAAAGCCCAGACCTGGTACAACACCACCGGCAAGGCCAGCATGAAAGCGGCCATCAGCAAAATTTTCAGTGGCACCATAAAAGGTGAGATCACCGAGGTGGCGATCAGCGAGGCGCCCTTGGGCAGGGTGGCGACCAGCGGCGCGGCCAGCAGGTCAAACAGCACCGCCGGGCCAGGCCAAAGGGCCAACACGCCGGCCGCGATGCCGATGGCAATCACCACCTTGATCATCCGGTCGCGCAACTCCATCAGGTGCTGCACAAAAGGCTGCTCGGTGCCCGCGAGTTCGTCGGGCTTGTCGGTGTTGGAATCACTCATGGCAGAACTTTGCGCTGGATGGAAGGCGCCGTGGGGTGCGCGGGAAAAGGCCGATAAAACGAAAAATCAGGCATTGCGGGCCGGACGTGGGCGAAAACGCGCCACACGCGCCGCGCCCGACAGCGCCTTGGTGCGCACACCGGCGCGGGACTTGTACCACTGGGGCGTGGCACCGGCTTTGAGCCGCCAGTTTTTCTTCGGGTGTTTGTACTCGGGGAAACTGATCATGCCCGGCAACTCGTCGCTGGACGTTGTGCCTGTGGTTTCCGCCCAGGATTTTTCAAAGTCGCTGGCGTTGGTCTGGATGGAGTTTTCGACATCGCGGGCGGCGCCCTCGACACTTTCCTTCATCTTCTTGAGTTCATCCAGCTCCATCGAGCGGTTGACCTCCTGCTTGACGTCGGCCACATAACGCTGCGCCTTGCCCAGCAGCATGCCCACCATGCGGGCCACCCGCGGCAGTTTTTCGGGGCCGATCACAATCAGCGCCACCGCGCCTATCAGGGCGAGTTTGGACAGGCCGATGTCGATCACGGCAGTTCAGCCCTGTGAGCCGTCAGAAAAGGAGCGGCTGCCAATCAAGACTTCTGCTTGGCTTCGACGTCGATTGTGGTTTTGTCGGCGCTTTGGGCATGGGTCACCTGACCGGCGGCTGCGTCGGCTTTTTCGTCAGCGGTCTGGCCGCCTTCTTTCATGCCGTCCTTGAAACCCTTGACCGCGCCGCCCAGGTCGCTGCCCATGTTCTTGAGCTTTTTGGTGCCGAACACCATCACCACGATCAACAGAACGATCAACCAATGCCAAATGGAAAATGAACCCATGTTTTGCTCCTAATCTGTAATTGCAATCTTGCACAACGTTGCGCCCATTCTAAGGGCCTTGTACGCCGTTTCGCCGCCTTGACTTGCATTGACCACCCTGACGGCTCAACTGGTATTTGCGGGGGAATACCTGCCTTGCAAGGGGTCAGTACCGCACGTGAAGCGACAAGCGTGGAGGCGATGTGATTTCCCGCCGGGCCGCCCCAAGGGAAATGCGCCACCGCGGGGGGCAGCGCCTTACACGAAGTGAAAAGCGTGGGGGCAATGTTCAGCCGCGCAACCAGGGCCGGGGACCACCCATCACGTGCAGGTGTAAATGCTGAACTTCCTGCCCGCCTTCGGCACCGGTGTTGACCACGATGCGAAAACCACCCTCGGGATAGGGTCGGCAGCCTTTTTCCAGCGCCAGCTTGGGCGCCAGCGTCATCATGCGGCCCAGCAAGGCTTCGTGGGTCGGCCCGACCTGGGCCATGGACGCGAGGTGGGCTTTCGGAATCATCAAAAAGTGCACCGGCGCCCAGGGGTGGATGTCGTCGAAAACAAAGATGTCCTCATCTTCGTAGACCTTGGTGCTGGGGATTTTGCCGGCGGCGATTTTGCAGAAAATGCAGTTGTCTTCGGGATGGCTCATGGGTGTCTGCGGGTCAGAGTAAAGGAAGGACCCGGGCCGGGCGGTTGCTGTTGAAACGTAGCCAGCCGCGTATGCAGCGGTACAGGTACCAGAGGTACACAATGCCGTAGGCAATCATGCCCGGCAGCAAAAACAGCAGCCACAAAGGCGACAGCAGCACCAGCCACATCACGGTCCACCAGAAGGTCTGGATCATGTAGTTGTGGTGGTCGATGTACAAGGCGTCGGACTCGTCGGCACGGCGGATGTAATTGACGATGAGGGCGATCACCGCAAAAATGCCGCCACTGAACCAGGCCAGCGTATGCAGGCCGTACAACACATGCATGACGGTGCGGTCGTTGGCGTTTTTGTAATCGAATTCAGCCAAATCTGTCTCGCTCATGGTTTCCTCTTTTGGGCACTTGCCTTATTTTTCAGTCGCGTCACGGGCCTGCACCTTGCGCAAGGCCTTTTCCTCGATACCACTGGTGCCCTCGCGGCGCTCCAGCTCGGCCAGCACATCGGTCGGGCTCAAGCCGTAATGCGCCAGCGCAATCATGCTGTGAAACCACAAATCAGCGACTTCGCCAACCAGTTTGGCTTTCAGCGCGGGCGTGGCGCCGCCATGGTCGAGGTCCTTGGCCGCCATCACGGTTTCGGTGGCTTCTTCGCCGATTTTTTTCAAAAAGGCGTCCGGGCCCTTGTGCAACAGGCGCGCCACGTAGCTGGTGCCCGGGTCACCGCCGTTGGCCGCTTTGCGGCTTTCAATGATGTGCGCCAGGCGCTGCAGGGAATCGTTGGAGCTCATAAGTCTTGTTTTATTTGTAGATGCTGTGCGGGTCTTTCAAGACCGGCTCGGTCACGACCCATTGGCCATCCTTGTACAGGCTGAAAAAACAGCTGTGGCGGCCGGTGTGGCAGGCTATTCCAGGTTGATCGGGCTCATGCCCAAGCTGCGTCACCTTGAGCAAAATCACGTCGTTGTCGCAATCCAGCCGGATTTCATGCACCGTCTGCAGATGGCCGGACTCTTCGCCCTTGTGCCACAGCCGCCCGCGCGAGCGGCTGAAATACACGGCCTGGCCCAGCTCGGCGGTTTTTTGCAAGGCCTCGCGGTTCATCCAGGCAAACATGAGCACGTCGCCGCTGGAGGCTTCCTGGGCAATCACCGGGATCAAACCCTGGCCGTCCCATTTGATGTCGTCTAGCCAATTTTGAGTCATGCGCCAATTGTCATGGATTTGGAGAGGCCTCGGGGATTTCCCAAGTCAGGATATCGCGGGACCGGCTCCGCCGGACCGCAGATATCGCCCCAGCAGGGGGGAAGGCGCTACACGCAGTGAGCGCCCGACGGGGCTTACAACCGCACCGGGATGCCGCGCCCGGCCATGTGTGCCTTGGCCTGCTGCACCGTGTATTCGCCGTAATGGAAAATGCTGGCGGCCAGCACCGCGTCGGCGCCGCCCAGCTGGATGCCGTCGGCCAGGTGGTCCAGGTTGCCAACGCCGCCGGAGGCGATCACCGGCACATTGATGGCGTCGCTCACCGCGCGGGTCAGCGCCAGGTCAAAACCGGCCTTGGTGCCGTCGCGGTCCATGCTGGTCAGCAAAATTTCGCCGGCGCCGCGCCGCGCCATTTCGGTGGCCCAGGCGACCGCGTCCAGGCCGGTGTTTTTGCGGCCACCATGGCTGTAAACGTCCCAGCCAGCGCCACGGCTTGCCGCGTCTTCGTCGCTGCGGCGTTTGGCGTCGATGGCGACCACGATACATTGCGCGCCGTATTTGGCCGAGGCGTCTTCAATCACCTGCGGGTTGGCCAGCGCGGCCGAATTAAAGCTGGTCTTGTCGGCCCCGGCATTCAGCAGGCGCCGCACATCGTCGACCGTGCGCACACCGCCGCCCACCGTCAGCGGGATAAACACCTGCGAGGCCACGGCTTCGATGATGTGCAGGATCAGGTCGCGGCCGTCGCTGGTCGCGGTGATGTCCAGAAAAGTCAGTTCGTCGGCGCCCTGCTCGTTGTAACGCGCGGCGATTTCCACCGGATCACCGGCATCGCGCAGCTGGGTGAAGTTGACACCTTTGACGACGCGGCCGCCGGTGACATCCAGACAAGGAATGATGCGTTTGGCTAACATGTGCCCCCACGCTCACCCACTTCGTGTGGTTCGCTGCCCCCCGAGGGGGCCGCTGCGCCTGCGGCCCGGCTAAGCCGGTTCCGCGGCCCTGGCTGGCTGGCTGCGATCATCCGTTGAGCTCATCGGCTTTGGCTTGCGCAAGGGCAAAATCCAGATCGCCGCTGTAAATCGAACGGCCGCAGATCACACCTTCCACGCCTTCGCTTTCGACGGCGCACAAGGCCTCGATGTCGGCCATGTTGGACAGGCCGCCCGAGGCGATCACGGGAATCGTCAGCGCCTTGGCGAGCTTGACGGTGGCCTCGATGTTGATGCCGCTGAGCATGCCGTCGCGGCCAATGTCGGTGTAGATGATGGATTCAACGCCGTAGTCCTGGAACTTCTTGCCGAGGTCAATCACTTCGTGGCCGGTCAGCTTGCTCCAGCCGTCGGTGGCAACCTTGCCATCCTTGGCGTCCAGCCCGACGATGATGTGGCCGCCAAAGGCGGTGCAGGCGTCCTGCAGAAAGCCGGGATTTTTCACCGCGGCCGTGCCGATGATCACGTAACGCAGGCCGGAATCCAGGTAACGCTCGATGGTGTCGAGGTCGCGGATGCCGCCGCCCAGCTGCACGTCGATCTCGCTGCCGACTTCGGCCAGGATCTTGCGGATGGCGGCTTCGTTTTTCGGTTTGCCGGCAAATGCCCCGTTCAAGTCCACCAGGTGCAGGCGACGCGCGCCTTTGTCCACCCAGCTGCGCGCCATGGCGGCCGGGTCTTCACTGAAGATGGTGGATTGGTCCATATCGCCCTGTTTAAGGCGCACGCAATGGCCGTCTTTTAAGTCAATCGCGGGGATAAGTAGCATGGGCAATAAAGGAAAAACGGTGAGGTTGGAGTGAGGGAAAACCGCTGCGGCGCGAGCCGGTGGGCGGTGAAGGGCTTTGAAAAGCTTGGGGTTAAGGCTTCCAGTGCAGGAAATTGCGGTACAGGGTCAGTCCGTGGTCGGCGCTTTTTTCGGGGTGAAACTGCGTCGCAAAAATATTATCGCGTGCAACCGCCGCCGTAAAGCGCCCGCCGTAGTCGGCTTCGCCGGCAGTGTGGCGTGTATCAGACGGACGGGCATAAAAACTGTGCACGAAGTAAAAATAGGCGCCATCGGGCACACCGTCCCAGATGGGGTGGCCTGACGCGGCCTGGTAAACCTGGTTCCAACCCATTTGCGGCACCTTGTAACGGCTGCCGTCGGGCTGCAGGCGCCCGGCCAGGTCAAATTTCAGGACCTCGCCGGGAATCAGGTTCAGACCGGCGGTGCCGGCGCCGCCGTCACCGGGCTGGCCTTCTGCGCTGTGGGTCAAGAGCATCTGCATGCCCACACACACGCCAAACAGCGGTTTGTGCGCGGCGGCGTGCAAGACGGCGGGCAAGAGGCCGGACTCGGCCAGCTCGCGCATGCAGTCGGCAATGGCGCCCTGCCCTGGCAAAACCACACGTTCGGCGTTCATCACGTCTTCGGGTCGGGAAGTCACCACCACGTCAAAGCCGCTGCCTTGCGCCACATGCTGGACCGCCTGCGACACGGAGCGCAGATTGCCCATGCCGTAATCCACCACGGCGACTGTTTTGGGGTTGGCCATCAGACGCAGGACTCGCTACTGTATTTATAGCTGCTTGCGCCCATGGGTATTGGGCTAGAGGCCAATTTGATGCTTAAAAACATGCTAAAAAGCCTTACAACGAACCTTTGGTCGAAGGAATCACGCCGGCAGCACGCGGATCGATCTCCAGCGCCATGCGCAGGGCGCGGGCAAAGGCCTTGAACACGGTTTCGGCCTGGTGGTGGGCGTTTTCGCCCTTCAGGTTGTCGATGTGCAGGGTCACAAACGCGTGGTTCACAAAACCCTGGAAAAACTCGTGCGCGAGCTGGCTGTCGAAGCTGCCAATCATGCCGCTCTTGAAAGGCACGTTCATCACCAGGCCGGGCCGGCCCGAAAAGTCGATCACCACACGCGACAGGGCTTCGTCCAGCGGCACATAAGCGTGGCCGTAACGGCGCAGGCCTTTTTTGTCGCCGACGGCCTGGGCCACGGCCTGGCCGAAGGTGATGCCCACGTCTTCCACCGTGTGGTGGCCGTCGATGTGCAGGTCGCCCTTGGCCAGGATGTCCAGGTCAATCAGGCCGTGCCGCGCGATCTGGTCCAGCATGTGGTCGAAAAAACCGATGCCGGTGGACAGGGCCGCCTGGCCGCTGCCGTCCAGGTTGAGTTTGACGGTGATGTGGGTCTCGGCGGTGCTGCGCGAAACTTCGGCGATACGGGGGAGCAAGGCGGGGGTAGTCATAGTGATTCTTTAAGGGCTGCCAGCATCTGCCGGTTCTCGTCAGCGGTGCCGACGGTCAGGCGCAAACAATCGGCGAGCAATGGGTGCATTTTAGAAACGTTTTTAACCAGGACCTTGCGCTCACGCATGCCCTCAAAGGTTTTCTGGGCATCCGGCACCCGCAGCAGGATCATGTTGGCGTCGCTTTTCCAGGTCTTGACACCCGGCAAAGCCTGCAGCGCTTCCAAAAGAATAGCGCGCTGCGCCCGTATCTCCTGGGCCTGGGCCGAAAACACCTCGGCATGGTCGAGCGCAAACAAGGCGCACTCGTAGTTCAGCACGCTGATGTTGTAGGGCGGGCGCACCTTGTCGATCTCGGCGATCAGCGCCTTGGGGCCCATCAGGTAACCCAGGCGCACACCGGCCAGACCGAACTTGCTGAGCGTGCGCATCAGCAACACATGGGGGTGCCGGGCGATGCGGTTGATGTAACTTTTGCTGGCAAAGGGCTGGTAAGCCTCGTCGATGACCACCAGGCCGGGCGCGGCGGCGATGATTTTGTCAATCACCGCGTCGTCCCACAGATTGGCCGTCGGGTTGTTCGGGTAGGCGATGTAGATGATGGCTGGCTGGTGCTCGGAGATCGCGGCCAGCATGGCGGCTTCGTCAAGCTCAAAGTCTGGCGTCAAGGGCACACCGACAAATTTCAGGCCTTGCAGCTGCGCGCTGATGCCGTACATCACAAAACCGGGCAGCGGCGCGAGGATGGTGGCGCCAGGCACGTCGCAAGCCATGGCCAGCAGCGAGATCAACTCGTCCGAACCATTGCCCAGCATGATGTCAAAGCCTTCGGGCATCTGCGCATAAGACGCCAGCGCCGCGCGCAAGTCGTTGATGCGGCCATCCGGATAACGGTTCAGCGCCAGCGCACCCAGGCGTTCACCCAGCTTGGCCTGCAAGTCGGCCGGCAGACGATGCGGGTTTTCCATCGCGTCGAGCTTGAGTAAACCCGCCGAATCCTGCACCGCATACGCGTGCATGGATTGAATATCTTGCCGGATCAAATTTTTCAGCTTGGGCGCGAGTTCGTTCATTTTTTCATTCTCATTTCAGCGGCGCGGGCGTGCGCCTGCAGCCCTTCGCCGTAAGCCAGTTCGGCGGCGATTTTCCCCAGGGTTTGCGCCCCGGCTTCGCTGACCTCAATCAGGCTGGAGCGTTTCTGGAAATCGTAAACACCCAGCGGGCTGGAGAAACGCGCGGTGCCACTGGTTGGCAACACGTGATTCGGGCCGGCGCAGTAGTCGCCCAGCGATTCGCTGGTGTAAGCCCCCAGGAAAATCGCACCCGCGTGTTTGAGCAGCGGCTCCCAGCGTTGTGGATCGGTGCTGGAGACTTCCAGGTGTTCGGGCGCAATGCGGTTGCTGATGGCGCAGGCTTCTTCCATGTTGCGCGTCTGGATCAAGGCGCCGCGGCCGTTCAGCGATTTGGCGATGATCTCGGCGCGCGGCATGGCTGGCAACAGGCGGTTGATGGCTTCCTGCACGGCGTCCAGGTAGGCCGCGTCGGGGCACAACAAAATGCTTTGCGCCAGCTCGTCGTGTTCGGCTTGGCTGAACAAGTCCATGGCCACCCAGTCGGCCGGCGTGCTGCCGTCGGCCAGCACCAGGATTTCGCTGGGGCCGGCAATCATGTCTATGCCGACGGTGCCAAAGACCCGGCGCTTGGCCGCCGCCACATAGGCGTTGCCGGGGCCGGTGATTTTGTCCACGGCCGGAATTGTCGCCGTGCCGTAAGCCAGCGCCGCCACCGCTTGCGCGCCGCCTATGGTGAAGGCGCGTGTGACACCGGCCACATAAGCCGCGGCCAGCACCAGCGCGTTTTTCTCGCCCCGGGGCGTGGGCACAACCATGATGATTTCGCCCACACCGGCCACATGGGCGGGGATCGCGTTCATCAGCACCGAGGAAGGATAAGCCGCCTTGCCGCCTGGCACATAAATGCCGGCGCGGTCCAGCGGCGTGACTTTCTGGCCCAGCAAGGTGCCGTCTTCGTCACGGTATTGCCAGCTTTCGCCGCAGGCCTTCTTCTGGGCCTCATGGTAGCTGCGCACACGGCGCGCGGCGGCCTGCAGCGCCTCGCGCTGGGCGGCGGGAATCGTGTCAAAGGCGGCCTTGAGTTCGGCCTGCGTCAACTCCAGCGCCTGCACGCTGTCGGCCTGCAGGTGGTCAAAACGTCGGGTGTAGTCCAGCACGGCGGCGTCGCCGCGCTGCTGCACATCCGCCAGGATGTCGGCCACGACTGTCTCGATCGCCTGGTCGGCTTCTGCCGACCAGTGCTGCAGCACCTTCAGTTGAGCATCAAAAGTGTTGTCAGCCGTTGACAGACGGGCGGGAGTAGCTACCAGATTCATAGCGTTTTCAGGAAGTGGGTTGCACAACAGCCGATGCAAAGGCGTCAATGATGTTGCGCAGGGGCGCCTGCTTGAGCTTGAGCGCGACCTGGTTGACCACCAGGTGCGAGCTGATGTCCATGATGCGTTCGACCTCGACCAGGTGGTTGGCTTTCAGTGTGTTGCCGCTGCTGACCAGGTCGACAATCGCGTCGGCCAGGCCGGTCAGCGGCGCCAGCTCCATGCTGCCGTAAAGCTTGATCAGGTCCACGTGCACACCTTTGGTGGCGAAAAAATCACGCGCGATGCTGACAAACTTGGTCGCGACCTTCAGGCGAGAACCCTGTTTGACGGCAGCTTCGTAGTCAAAACCGGCGCGCACCGCCACACTCATGCGGCACTTGGCAATCTGCAGATCCAGCGGCTGGTACAAGCCCTGTCCACCATGTTCGATCAAAGTGTCCTTGCCGGTCACGCCGATGTCGGCGCCGCCGTATTGCACATAGGTCGGCACGTCGGTGGCGCGCACCAGCACCACACGCACGTCGGGCCGATTCGTTGCCAGGATCAGCTTGCGCGATTTTTCCGGGTCTTCCAGCACCTCGATGCCGGCGGCTTTGAGCAGCGGCAGGGTTTCGTCGAAGATGCGGCCTTTGGAAAGAGCGAGCGTTATCACAGTGATGCCTTTGAAAAGTTGACGTCCTTAGCCCGTTTTTGCAAGCTCAAGCCGCAGGACCGGCTTTGCCGGACTGCAGGCGGGCGGCCCCCCCGGGGGGCAGCGAACCACACGAAGTGGGGAGCGTGGGGGCTCATTGGACCCTTTCGATGTCGGCGCCTATGCTGCGCAGCTTGGCTTCCATCTGGTCATAACCACGGTCCAGGTGGTAGATGCGGTCAACCAGGGTCTCGCCCTGGGCCACCAGGCCGGCGATCACCAGGCTGGCCGAGGCCCGCAGGTCGGTCGCCATCACCGTGGCGCCCGAGAGTTTTTCAACGCCTTCCATGACGGCCACCTTGCCTTCGATCTGGATTTTCGCGCCCAGGCGCACCATCTCGTTGACGTGCATGAAGCGGTTTTCAAAAATCGTTTCAGTCACCGTGCTGGAACCCTGCGCAATCGCATTGAGTGCCATGAACTGGGCCTGCATGTCGGTCGGGAAACCCGGGTATTCGGTGGTGCGGAAGGACTGCGCTTTCATGCGGCCTTGCGCCTGGACACGGATAAAACCGTCGCCCGCCGTCACCAGGGCACCGGCTTCGCGCAACTTGTCGATCACCGCATCCAGGTGGTCGGCGCGGCCATGGCGCAGCACCACATCGCCGCCCGTGGCGGCCACGGCACAGAGAAAAGTCCCGGTTTCGATGCGGTCGGCCACCACCTGGTGGGTGCAACCGTGCAGGCGCTCCACACCCTGGATACGAATGCGGCGCGTGCCATGACCTTCGATCTTCGCGCCCATCTTGATCAGCATCTCGGCCAGATCGCCGATTTCGGGCTCTTGCGCGGCGTTTTCGAGGATGGTCTCCCCTTCGGCCAGGCTGGCGGCCATCAGGAAGTTTTCGGTGCCGGTGACGGTCACCATGTCGGTCGTGATGCTGCAGCCCTTGAGCCGTGTCTGTCCGGCGGGCAGTTTGGCAATCATGTAGCCGTGTTCGACCACAATCTCGGCGCCCATGGCCTGCATGCCCTTGATGTGCTGGTCCACCGGCCGCGAACCAATCGCGCAGCCGCCTGGCAAGGACACCGTGGCCTCGCCAAAACGCGCTAGCAGCGGGCCCAGGGCCAGCACCGAGGCGCGCATGGTCTTGACCAGTTCGTACGGTGCTTCCGGTGAACTCAAGCCGCTGGCGTTGATGGTGACACGGCCGGGCGTGGCGCTATCGTGTTCGGCCGTCACACCCATGTTGCGGATCAGCTTGAGCATGGTGGCCACGTCCTGCAGGCGCGGCACGTTGTCCAGCGTGACCGGCTCGGCGGTCAGCAGCGCGGCGCACAACTCCGGCAAGGCCGCGTTTTTGGCGCCCGAAATATCCACCGTGCCGGCCAGCGTTTTGCCGCCTTTGATACGTAGTTTGTCCATGATTTTTATTGGGCCGGGTTGTTGGCCCACTCGACGGGCGTATAGGTCTTCATCGACAAGGCATGAACCTCGTCGCTCTGCATGCGGCCACCCAGCGTGGCGTACACCCGCTGGTGGCGCTGAATCAGGCGTTGGCCTTCAAAGGCGCTGGACACCACGGTGGCATACCAGTGCCGGCCGTCGCCGGTCACCTCAAGGTGGTCGCACGGCAAACCTGCCGCGATGATGGTCTGGAGTTCTTCGCTGGTCATATTTAATTTATCAGACGGGTAATCAATGTTGTTCGCTGAAACGGTATTTTTCAGTCAGGGCCGCGGGTCTGGCTCTGCCAGCCCGCAGGCGCAGCGCCCCCTCGGGGGGCAGCGTACTACGCGAAGCGAGAAGCGTGGGGGCCATATCTAGTGCCGGATTTTGTAGCCAACACGCAGCATGTTCACCGCCACGCCGCTGACCACCAGGAACGCCGTGCCCACAATGGCGAAGCTGATCCAGGGCGAGACGTCGCTGATACCGAAAAAGCCGTAACGGAACCCGTCAATCATGTAGAAAAACGGGTTCAGGTGACTGACGGTTTGCCAGAACGGTGGCAGCGAATGAATGGAGTAAAAAACGCCACTCAGAAAAGTCATGGGCATGATGACAAAGTTCTGGAAGGCCGCCATCTGGTCGAACTTTTCCGACCAGAGACCGGCGATCAGCCCCAGGGAACCCAGCAAACCCGCACCCAACACGGCAAACACCACAATCCACAGTGGCGCGACAAAACTCGGGCGGCCAAAATAAACCGTCACCACAAACACGCCTAGACCGACCGCCAGGCCGCGCACCACGGAGGAGCCGACGTAGGCACAAAACCAGGCCCAGTGCGACAGCGGCGTCAGCAGCACAAACACCAGGCTGCCCATGATCTTGCTCTGGATCAGCGAGGAAGAGCTGTTGGCAAAGGCGTTTTGCAACACACTCATCATGACCAGGCCGGGCACCAAAAAGGCGGTGTAACTCACGCTGCCGTAGACCTTGACCTGGTCCTGCAACACATGGCCAAAAATCAGCATGTACATGACAGCGGTAAGCACGGGCGCACCCACGGTCTGGAAACCAACTTTCCAGAAACGCAGCACCTCTTTATAAAAAAGTGTTTGCCAGCCGGTCATTCTGCAACTCCCACGCTGGTCGCTTCGCTGGCTTGCGGCGGCGTGCCGCCTTTTGCGCCATCAGGAAAGGCGCCTGTTCTTGGGGCCGGCTCCGGCGCAAATGGTTTTGCGACTGTTTTTTCAGCCATCACTTCCAGGAACACATCTTCCAGGTCGGCCTTGCGGATTTCGACATCTTCGGCCACCAGGCCGGCCTCACGCATGGCGCTCAGGTATTGCTCGATTTCATGGGCATTGTGCGCAGGCAGTTGCACAATCCGACCGGTGATACGCGCCTTGTCGGCCAACGCTTTGGGCAGCTCGCTGTCGATCTTGAAACGCAGCACATTGGAGGATGCGGACTTGAGCAGTTCGGAGGTCTGCGCCAGCGCCACCATACGCCCTTGCTTGAGCATGGCGATGCGGCTGCACAGGGCTTCGGCTTCTTCGAGGTAATGCGTGGTCAGAAGCACGGTGCTGCCTTGCTTGTTGAGTTTGGCGACAAATTGCCACAAGGTCTGGCGCAACTCCACATCAACACCGGCGGTTGGCTCGTCCAGCACAATCACCTGGGGTTTGTGGACCAGGGCCTGGGCCACCAGCACGCGGCGTTTCATGCCGCCCGACAGCTGCCGCATATTCGCATCGGCCTTGTCGGCCAGGCCCAGGCTGGCCAGCAACTCGTCGATCCAGTCCTCGTTGTTCTTGACGCCAAAATAGCCAGACTGGATGCGCAGCGCCTCGCGCACCGTGAAAAAGGGGTCGAACACCAGCTCTTGCGGCACCACGCCGAGTTTGCGGCGGGCATTGGCATAGTCGCTCACCACGTCGCTGCCATGCACCGTCACGGTGCCGCTGCTGGCGCGTGAGAGTCCCGCCAGAATGCTGATCAGGCTGGTTTTACCGGCGCCGTTGGGGCCGAGCAGGCCAAAAAACTCGCCCGGCTGTATGTCAAAGCTGACATCATCCAGCGCCCGGACGCCTGGACCGGACCGGCTGCGTGTATTGTGGTAATTTTTGGAGACGGACTGGAATGAGATGGCGGGCATGAGCCGTCTATTTTAAGGGCGCCGGCCCGGAGTCTGCCCGAGACCGTGCAGATAAGGGCATTCAGCCCTCAGGAACGGTGTCAGACGGTCGCTGGCAGCAGTACTTCCACGCCGTACAGACCCGCCAACTGGCGCAGGCGCTCGGGCAAACCCTGCACGGAAAAGGTCTTGCCGGCGGCGAGGACTTCGCGGCGGCAGTCGAGCAGGACGGCCAGCGCCGACGAATCAAAGATCCGCAGCGCGCTGGCATCCGCCACCACGGCAGCGCCCGTTTGCGCAGCCAGCGCCTGTTTCAGAGCCAGCAGCGCCGGCACCGCCAGGTCATGCGTCAACTGGTCAGGAAGCCGCATCACTCAGGACTTCTTGTCGCCGTTGTTGGACTTGTTACGCTGGGCCAGCGTCGCGATCAGGCCATCCACACCTTTGGCAGTGATTTCCTGCGCAAACTGGGTGCGGTAGGTATCCACGAGCCAGATGCCCAAGACGTTGAGGTCATAAATTTTCCAGCCGCCAGCTGTTTTTTCCATGCGGTAATCCAGCTGGATCGGGTCGCTGCGGCCAATCACCTCGGTGCGCACCAACACTTCGGTGTCCGCCGGTGCGGCACGCAAAGGCTTGACATTGATGGTCTGGTCCTTGACCTGGGACAGCGCGCCCGCATAGGTACGGACCAGCAAGGTCTTGAATTCTTCCTGCAGCCGTTTTTGCTGCTCGGGCGTGGCCTGGCGCCAGTTCCGTCCGACAGCGGCAGCCGTCATGCGCGTGAAATTGACATTCGGCATGATTTTGCTGTCCACCAGCGTAATGACCCGGCTCACATCACCACCCTGAATCGCCTTGTCGGACCGGATCGCGTCCAGCACCTCGGTGGAGGTGCGTTTGATCAGGGCATCCGGCGCCTCGTCGGCGGCGCGTGCT
The DNA here is from genome assembly GCF_033446725.1 of Polaromonas potterensis. Classification (NCBI taxonomy): domain Bacteria; kingdom Pseudomonadati; phylum Pseudomonadota; class Betaproteobacteria; order Burkholderiales; family Comamonadaceae; genus Polaromonas; species Polaromonas potterensis. The sequence continues at coordinate 32,531 of NZ_JAWQLX010000009.1, forward strand.
GCGGGGCCCACGGCCAGCAAGGCCAGGGCAAGAGAAGCGCCAACAACATGGCTAAAAATTCGACGGTTCATGGTTTCCTTTCAGGTCAGAACATCTGCCTGCCGGGGTTGGGCTAAAAAGACCGACTGCGTGGCAAGTGATTGATTGGACTGCGTTTTTCTTGCGTTGGTTCGGGTCGGCAGGTGAAGTTATGACACTGCCGTGTAAAGCTTGTTTATTTCGTCGGCGCGGGCGGCGCAGCTTCGGGCAGGTCAAAACGCTCTTCGCTTGCCCCACTGCCACTCAGAGCAGCACCCCGGCGCTGCAAATAGGCATCACGCGTGAAGCTGTATTTGTCCAGCGCCGCCTGGTCCAACACATCCCCGGCACGCAGCAGGCTGGCGCGCAAGTCCACGATGCGAAGCGCGTACAGGGAGTTGCGGGTGGATATGCTCTCCACCCCCTGGTACACCGGATCCCCATAAGCATCCACCAGCAGCGCCGACGCGTCACGCACCGTCGATGGGCCCAGCAGCGGCAGTACCAAATAAGGACCGGTGCCTACACCCCAGCGTCCCAGGGTTTTGCCGAAATCTTCGCGATGCCTGTCAATGCCCATTTCCGTGGCCCAATCCAGCACCCCGCCCAGACCGAACACCGTGTTGACGCTGACCCGCATCAGGCTTTCACCGGCCGCCTGCGGCTTGAACTGGAGAAGGTTGTTCACCATTGACCAGACATCCGACAAATTGCCGAAAAAATTGTTGACGCCGGTGCGCACCGGCGAGGGCAAGGCGGCTTGGTAGGCCTGGGCCACCGGCTTGAGCACCGCCTCGTCCACGCCTTCGTTAAAACGCGTCATGCTGCGGTTATACGGCTCAAAAGGATCGCGCGGATTGGGTCCGGTGGCACAGCCCTGCAGCAGGGCCAGCGCCAGCAAGCCGGCCCAGAGGGCGGCCGATTTCATTGTGCTTGTTGTTTTCATTTTTTATCGGGGGTCCCTGCCGGCGGCGTAGTTGTCGAATTGGAACCGCTGTCCGCCGCCTTGCTGTACAAAAATTGGCTGATCAGATTTTCCAGCACCACGGCCGACTGTGTCTGTTTGATCACGTCACCCGCCGCCAGATTTTTCTCCTCAGCACCCGCTTCCACACCGATGTATTGCTCTCCCAACAAACCACTGGTCAGAATTTTCAGTGAGCTGTCTTTGGGGAAAACATAGCGGCTTTCCAATGCCAGATTAACACTGGCTTGATAGGACTTGTCATCAAACGTAATATTCTCAACACGGCCGACGATCACACCCGCACTTCTGACGGCCGCGCGTGGTTTTAAACCACCAATATTGTCAAACTTGGCGACCACCGCATACGATTTGTCGAAGCTCAAGGTCAGCAAATTGGCCGACTTCAGCGCCAAAAACAGAACGGCTGCAGCGCCGGCCAGCACAAACAGGCCGACCCACAAGTCATTTTTGGAGCGTTGCATCTTGATTCCTAAAAAAGCACGGGCCGCGGCAGATGCCGGCCGGTAAATAAGTGGTGAATTTTCGCATCGGACGGGGCAATGGTTGAGGTGACAAAAATCACACGCTGAACATCAGGGCCGTCAATACAAAGTCCAGCCCCAGCACCGCCAGCGAGGCCAGCACCACGGTACGCGTCGTGGCCCGCGCCACCCCTTCGGGTGTTGGCTGGGCCTCAAAACCCTGAAACAAAGCGATAAACGTCACGGTCACGCCGAACACAAAACTCTTGACGATGCCATTGCCGACGTCGCGCCAGACGTCCACGCCCGACTGCATCTGGCTCCAGAAAGCGCCGGCATCCACACCGATCATGAGCACGCCGACCACCCATCCGCCCAGAATACCGACAGCGCTGAAAACCGCGGCCAGCAAGGGCATGGCGATCACGCCGCCCCAGAAACGCGGGGCGAGAATACGGCGCACCGGGTCCACCGCCATCATTTCCATGGCCGACAATTGCTCGCCGGCTTTCATCAGGCCGATTTCCGCCGTCAGCGCCGTACCGGCGCGTCCGGCAAAAAGCAGCGCGGTGATCACCGGCCCCAGTTCGCGCACCAGGGCCAGGGCCACCAGCAGGCCCAGCGCCTCGGACGAACCGTAACGCTGCAAGGCGTAATAACTTTGCAAACCCAGCACAAAACCAACAAACAAGCCCGAGACCGTGATGATGGCCAGCGAGTAGTTGCCCAGAAAGAAAATTTGGTCGCGAATCAGGCCAAAACGGGCAAACACCGGCCCCGTCAACGCCAGCAACCTGGCCATCATGCGGGCGCCGTAACCCATTTCGACCAGCTTGCAACGCGTGGCAAAACCCAGGTCGGCGACCAGATTGAGCAGCACAGACTTGCTCATGGGCGCCTCTCCTTGCCGGCCACGGACTGCAGGCCAAAGTCATCGGCCACGTTCGGGCCCGGGTAATGAAACTGCACCGGCCCCTCGGCCAGCGCATTGACGAACTGATGGACCAGCGGGTCGCTGGAATGGCGCACTTCGTCGGGCGTACCCTGGGCGGCAATGCCGCCATTGGCCAGGATGATGACCTTGTCGGCAATGCGGAAGGTTTCTTCCAGATCGTGCGACACCACAATGCTGGTGATGCCCAGGGTGTCGTTGAGCTGGCGTATCAGTTGCGCGGCGGTGCCAAGCGAAATTGGGTCCAGGCCGGCAAAGGGCTCGTCGTACATGATGAGTTCCGGGTCCAGCACAATGGCCCGGGCCAGCGCCACCCGCCTGGCCATGCCACCCGAAATTTCGCTAGGCATCAGCGCATGGGCGCCGCGCAGCCCGACCGCGTTGAGCTTCATCAACACAATGTCGCGAATCAGTACTTCGGTCAAGGTGGTGTGCTCGCGCAGGGGAAAGGCCACGTTGTCAAACACACTCAAGTCGGTGAACAGGGCGCCGAACTGGAACAACATGCCCATTCGGCGGCGCGCGGCATACAAGTCGGTCTGGCTCAGGCCGCCCACGTTGCGGCCGTCAAACAAAACCTCGCCGCTCCCGGCTTTTTGCTGCCCGCCTATCAGGCGTAACACCGTGGTTTTTCCGCCGCCTGAGGCCCCCATCAAGGCGGTGACCTTGCCGCGCGGCACGGACAGCGTGACGTCGTTCAAAATCACGCGATCCCCTTTGGCGCCTGGGTAGGCGAAGGTCACATGTTTGAATTCAACCAGAGAGGACGGCGCGCTGTCGGACATGAAGGAAAAAGAAAAGCCGGCAGACATGCCGACCTTTGGTTACGATTCCCCAATGATAAAGGGTTTGCCCTGATCCGGTTGAGCGAACAAAAGCCAGTTCCCGCGAAAACCACACCTCGCCCATGAGGCGGCCACTGCGCCAAAAGCGCCAAATAACCACAAAATGCCCTGCAGCGCCTAAAATTTACAAAAAATCAGGCTGCAGCCCTTTAATCACGGGCGCAAGCAGCTACTATTTTTATAGCAAAACTCACATGAGCAGATAGTTGCAGGACCAAGGCTCTCGCAAGCTGACGCGCTTCGCACCGGCCCGCACCCTCGCCAAGCACCCAAGAGGCGATTGGCGAGGGCTGGCCGCTTTCAGCGCGGCAGGTCGCTGTAACCCATGAGGAATTCGTCGACGGAGCGCGCCGCCTGGCGGCCCTCGCGAATCGCCCACACCACCAGGCTTTGCCCACGGCGTATGTCGCCGGCCGCAAACACCTTGGGCACATTGGTCGCATAACCGCCGCTGAAGTCTGTCGTCGCTTTTGCGTTGCCGCGTGTATCTTTTTCAACACCAAAGGCCTCCAGCACCGCCGGGACCGGGGCCACAAAACCCATGGCCAGCAAGACGAGGTCAGCCTTGAGGGTCTGTTCGGAACCCGTCACTTCGACCATCTTGCCGTTTTTCCATTCGACACGCACAGTTTTCAGGCCGGTGACTTTGCCCTTCTCACCCATGAGCTCCTTGGTGGAAATCGCGAATTCGCGCTCGCAGCCTTCCTCATGGGAGGAAGAGGTGCGGAGCTTGATCGGCCAGTAAGGCCAGGTCATGGGCCGGTTTTCTTCTTCCGGGGGCTGGGGCATCAGCTCAAACTGCGTGACGCTAAGCGCGCCGTGGCGGTTGCTGGTGCCGACGCAGTCAGAGCCGGTGTCCCCGCCGCCGATCACGATCACGTGTTTGCCATCGGCACGCAGCTGGTCCTTGACCTTGTCACCGGCATTGACCTTGTTTTGTTGCGGCAAAAACTCCATCGCAAAATGCACGCCATCCAGATCACGACCGGGGACCGGCAAATCGCGCGACTGCTCGGCACCGCCGGTCAGAATGATCGCGTCAAAGTCTTTTTGCAGCTGTTCGGGCGTGATGGTTTCCTTGGCCCAGTTGGTGACCTTGGTGTCCTTGCCCAGCGGGTCCTTGGCCTTGCCAACCATGACCCCGGTGCGGAAGGTCACCCCTTCGGCCTGCATTTGTTCGACACGACGGTCGATGTGGATTTTCTCCATCTTGAAGTCGGGGATGCCGTAACGCAGCAGGCCGCCAATACGGTCGTTCTTTTCGAACAAGGTCACGTCATGACCGGCGCGCGCCAGTTGCTGCGCCGCGGCCATGCCAGCCGGGCCAGAACCCACCACCGCCACTTTTTTGCCCGTCTTGTGCTGGGGCAATTGCGGCTTGACCCAGCCTTCGGCCCAGGCGCGGTCGATGATGGCGTGTTCAATCGACTTGATGCCCACCGCATCGTCATTCACATTCAGCGTGCAGGCCGCCTCGCAGGGTGCGGGGCAGATGCGGCCGGTGAACTCCGGAAAGTTGTTGGTACTGTGCAGCGTTTCGATGGCGCTTTTCCAGTCGGCTTGAAACACCATGTCGTTGAAATCAGGAATGATGTTGTTGACCGGGCAGCCGCTGTTGCAAAACGGCGTGCCGCAGTCCATACAACGCGCCGCCTGTTTGTTGGCCTGCGCATCATCGAGTCCGATCACAAACTCTTTGTAGTTTTTCAGACGCTCGGGCACGGGCTTGTAGCCCTCCTCGATACGTTCGTATTCCATGAAACCGGTGACTTTTCCCATATGGCTACTCCAGATACTTCTTGTTTAGGCGGCGGCTTGTGTGGCTTTGGCGACCACTGTCTTGCCTGCTGCTTTGGCGGGGGCTGCAACAGCGGCTGATTTTTTAGCCGCCATTTCGCCCAGCGCGCGTTTGTATTCCAGCGGGAATACCTTGACGAATTTGCCGCGCGCTTCCGCCCAGTTGTCCAGCAATTCGCGGGCACGTTTGCTGCCGGTCCAGCGGTTGTGGTCTTCCAGCAATTTGCGCAACTGAGCTTCATCGGTCTGGCCGCCATGCCAGAGGCCATGCTCGCTACCGGCCTCCTGCTGGGCCGCCGGCTGGACTTTTTCCAGCGACACCATGGCGGTGTTGCAACGTTTGGCAAACTGGCCATCTTCGTCGTAGACATAAGCCACGCCGCCGCTCATGCCGGCCGCAAAGTTGCGTCCGGTCTTGCCCAGCACCGCGACCGTGCCGCCCGTCATGTATTCGCAACCATGGTCGCCCGTACCTTCGACGACGGCCGTGGCCCCCGACAGGCGCACGGCAAAACGTTCGCCGGCCACGCCGCTGAAAAAGGCCTCCCCCGTGGTGGCACCGTAAAGCACGGTGTTGCCAACGATGGTGTTTTTATGCGACTCACCGCGGAAGTCAATGCTCGGTCGCACCACGATGCGGCCACCGGAAAGGCCTTTGCCGGTGTAGTCGTTGGCGTCACCAATCAAATACATGGTGATGCCCTTGGCCAGGAAGGCGCCAAACGACTGGCCGCCCGTGCCTTCGAGCTGGATACGCAGGGTGTCGTCCGGCAGCCCTTCAGGATGGCGCCGCGTCAACTCACCCGACAACATCGCACCGACGGTGCGATTGACGTTGCGCACAGTTTCGATGAATTGGACTTTTTCGCCTTTTTCCAGCGCCGCTTTTGATTTTTCAATCAGGCGCACATCCAGCGCTTTTTCCAGCGCATGGTCTTGCGCCATCACATGCAGGCGCGGCACGTCGGCCGGCACATTGGGCTGGTAGAACAGGCGCGAGAAGTCGAGGCCGTCGGCCTTCCAGTGCTCAATCCCCTTCTGGGTGTCGAGCAGGTCGGCGCGGCCGATCAGGTCGTCGAACTTGCGCACACCGAGTTGCGCCATCAGTTGACGCGCTTCTTCGGCGACAAAGAAGAAATAGTTGACGACATGTTCGGGCTTGCCGCTGAATTTCTGGCGCAAGACCGGGTCTTGCGTGGCCACACCGACCGGGCAGGTGTTCAGGTGGCATTTGCGCATCATGATGCAGCCTTCGACCACCAGCGGTGCGGTGGCAAAGCCGAATTCGTCAGCGCCCAAAAGCGCACCTATCACCACGTCGCGGCCGGTTTTCATCTGGCCGTCAGCCTGCACACGGATGCGGCCGCGCAGGCGGTTCAACACCAGGGTCTGCTGGGTTTCGGCCAGACCGATTTCCCAGGGTGAGCCCGCATGTTTGATGGACGACCAGGGCGAAGCACCGGTGCCGCCGTCATGGCCGGCAATCACCACGTGGTCGGACTTGGCCTTGGCCACACCGGCCGCAATCGTGCCGACACCGACCTCGCTGACCAGCTTGACACTGATGCTGGCGCGCGGGTTCACGTTTTTCAGGTCGTGAATCAGTTGCGCCAAGTCTTCAATCGAATAAATGTCGTGGTGCGGTGGCGGCGAAATCAGGCCAACGCCGGGCACCGAATAACGCAAGGCGCCAATGTATTCACTGACCTTGCCACCCGGCAACTGGCCGCCTTCACCAGGCTTGGCGCCCTGGGCCATCTTGATCTGGATCTGGTCGGCTGACACCAGGTATTCGGCTGTCACGCCAAAACGGCCGGAAGCCACCTGCTTGATTTTTGAACGCAGCGAATCGCCGTCTTGCAACGGCAGGTCGACTTCGACCACGCTTTCGCCAATCACACTTTTCAGCGTTTGACCCTGCTTGATCGGGATGCCTTTGAGTTCCTGGCGGTAACGGTTCGGGTCCTCACCGCCCTCGCCGGTGTTGCTCTTGCCGCCTATGCGGTTCATGGCCACGGCCAAGGTGGCATGCGCTTCGGTGCTGATGGACCCCAGCGACATGGCGCCGGTAGCGAAACGTTTGACGATCTCTTTTGCCGGCTCGACCTCGTCGATCGGAATGGCTTTGGACGGATCGATCTTGAACTCAAACAGGCCACGCAAAGTCATGTGGCGACGGTTCTGGTCGTTGATCAGCTGGGCGTATTCCTTGTAGGTGTTCCAGTTGTTCGCACGTGAGGCATGTTGCAGCTTGGCAATCGCGTCAGGCGTCCACATGTGGTCTTCGCCGCGCACGCGCCACGCGTATTCGCCGCCAGCGTCCAGCATGTTGGCCAGCACCGGGTCGGCACCGAATGCGGCCTTGTGCATACGCAGCGCTTCTTCGGCGATCTCGAACACCCCCATGCCTTCGACCTGGCTGGCGGTGCCGGTGAAAAATTTGTCAATGGTGGCGCGGTTCAGGCCGATGGCCTCGAACAACTGCGCGCCGCAATAACTCATATAAGTCGACACGCCCATCTTGGACATGATCTTGGACAGGCCTTTGCCAATGGCTTTGACATAGTTGTAGACGGCTTTGTCCGTGCTCAGGTCACCCGGCAGGTTTTTGGACAGCTCGGCCAGTGTTTCCATCGCCAGGTAGGGATGCACGGCTTCCGCGCCATAACCCGCCAGCACGGCAAAGTGATGCACTTCCCGGGCGGAGCCGGTCTCTACCACCAGGCCAGCCGTGGTGCGCAAGCCTTCCTTGACCAGGTGCTGGTGAATCGCCGACAGCGCCAGCACGGCTGGAATGGCGACTTGTGTCGGGCTGATGGCCCGGTCGCTGACGATCAGGATGTTCTTGCCGCTCTTGATCGCATCCACCGCTTCCGCGCACAGCGATGCCAGCTTGGCTTCCACACCTTCGTGGCCCCAGACCAGCGGGTAGGTGATGTCCAGCGTGTAACTTCTGAATTTGCCCTGGGTATGCGTTTCAATGTCACGCAGCTTTTTCATGTCGGCGACGTTGAGCACCGGCTGGCTGACCTCCAGCCGCATGGGCGGGTTCACCTGGTTGATGTCCAGCAGGTTGGGCTTGGGGCCGACAAAGGACACCAGCGACATCACGATCGCTTCGCGGATCGGGTCGATAGGCGGGTTCGTCACCTGCGCAAACAGCTGCTTGAAGTAGTTGTACAACGGCTTGTTTTTATTCGACAACACGGCCAGCGGGCTGTCGTTGCCCATGGAGCCTGTGCCTTCTTCACCATTGACGGCCATCGGCGACATCAGGAATTTGATGTCTTCCTGGGTGTAACCAAAGGCCTGCTGGCGGTCCAGCAACGACGGGGATTCCGTGAGGCCGGAGCTGGAAGACGAGGTTGCACTGGCTTCGTCGGAGCCCATCTTCGTGCCATCGGTTGGTGCCGGCACATTGGTGGCCAGCACGTCGTCGAGGCGGATGCGCAGGTTTTCAATCCACTGCTTGTAAGGCTTGCTGTGGGACAGCGTGGCCTTGATCTCTTCGTCGTCCACCATGCGGCCCTGTTCCAGATCAATCAGGAACATCTTGCCGGGCTGCAAACGCCATTTGCGCACGATCTTGTTTTCAGGAATCGGCAACACGCCGGACTCGGACGCCATGATGACCAGGTCGTCGTCGGTCACGCAATAACGCGAGGGACGCAAGCCGTTGCGGTCCAGCGTGGCGCCGATCTGGCGGCCATCGGTGAACACGATGGAGGCCGGGCCGTCCCAGGGCTCCAGCATGGCGGCGTGGTATTCGTAAAAAGCCTTGCGGCGTTCGTCCATGGTGGTGTGCTGCTCCCAAGGCTCGGGAATCATCATCATCACGGCCTGGCTGATCGGGTAACCCGCCATGGTCAGCAGCTCCAGGCAGTTGTCGAAGGTTGCGGTGTCGGACTGGTCGGCAAAACTGATCGGATACAGCTTTTGCAGATCGGTGCCCAGCACCGGCGAAGACATCACGCCTTCTCTAGCCTTCATCCAGTTGTAGTTGCCCTTGACCGTGTTGATTTCGCCGTTGTGGGCGACGTAGCGGTAAGGGTGGGCCAGCGGCCATTCGGGGAAGGTGTTGGTGGAGAAACGCTGGTGCACCAGCCCCAGGGCCGACACGCAGCGCGGGTCGGTCAGGTCCATGAAATAAGTGCCGACCTGGTCCGCCAGCAACAGGCCTTTGTAGACCACGGTGCGGCTGGACATGCTGGGCACGTAATATTCTTTGCTGTGCGTCAGGCGCAGGCTCTGGATCGCGGCGCTGGCGGTTTTGCGGATCACATACAGCTTGCGCTCCAGCGCGTCCTGCACGATCACATCATTGCCGCGGCCAATAAAAATCTGGCGCAGGATGGGCTCTTTTGCGCGCACCGTCGGCGACATCGGCATGTCGCGGTTAACCGGCACATCACGCCAGCCCAGCAAGACCTGGCCTTCCAGACGCACGGCACGTTCGAGCGCCTGCTCGCAGGCCAGGCGGGAGGCATGTTCTTTGGGCAAAAACACCATGCCCACGCCGTATTCGCCGGGCGGCGGCAGGTTCACGCCCTGTTTGGCCATTTCTTCGCGGTAAAGCGCATCAGGCAGCTGAATCAGGATACCGGCGCCATCACCCATCAATTTGTCGGCACCGACCGCACCCCGGTGGTCCAGGTTTTCGAGAATCTTCAGGCCCTGCTGCACGATGGCGTGGCTTTTGTGACCCTTGATATGCGCAACAAAACCGACACCACAGGCGTCATGTTCGTTCGCCGGGCTGTAAAGACCGTTTTGTTCAAAATGTTTGATTTCAGCTGCCGTTGTCATGGCGCACTCCTAGTCGGTTGGGGGACATGCCGACGCGTGGGGTACGCGATGGGCTGTCCAGCCAGGTTTCGTAATATGTCGCAGGGATAAGGAGCATAGTGCAATGCAACAACAATGCCAAGCAGAATAATTAGGGTCAGAATCTAATTAATCACCTGTAAATTTCATCAACTTTTAATTAGGGACGTATTAAAATTAATTGAAAAACTCCATAAAAATCAATGAACTACAAGCATCTACGACCCGGCAAGCGGTTGACGAATGGGGCGGCCCGCCTGCGTTTTACTGACTCTGCGTGGCGTTTTCTTTTGTAAGTCCGCGACGAAGTCGGCATCCCCCAAAGCCCAGCCGCTGAGCACAGACTGCGTCAGCGCAAGTTGCTGCTGGTCCGACACCCCCGCATGCACCCTATCGGCGTAAGCCGCCTCCCGGGCAAAAGGCGTGTTGCCCAGCGCCCAGAACAGCGGCGGCGGTGTCACCAGCTTGTCGCTGCGCAAGCCGACATAGTGAGCATGGCTGGACCAGGGGTAGTCGCGCGCTTCAGCCACCAGGCCGGCGCGCACCGGGTTGAGGTCGATGTAGGCCATACAGGCCAACAAATACAACTCGGTCTGGATCACGGTGGAACGGTAACGGCCTTCCCACAAAGTCCCGGAGCGGCCCTGGCTGTCGTTGAAATAACGCACATAACGCCGGCCCACGGCCTGCATCATTTTGGGCAAGGCCTCGGTCGACTCCGGGGTGGCCAGCAGATGAAAGTGGTTGCCCATCAACACATAAGCATGAATCGCCACACCAAACTTTTTGGCGTTTTCGTCGATCAGGCCCAACAGGGTCTGGTAATCGGCTGTCGACGAAAAAATGGCTTGCCGGTTGTTGCCACGCTGAATGACGTGGTGCGGGTAGCCGGGAAGACTGAGGCGGGGAAGACGGGCCATGACAAACTGCGTGGTGGTTCTGCCCCATCATAAATCCAACCTGACCCCAATTACTGGGTGGCTAACGAACCACTTTGCCGTCGGGCGTGATGGTCACCAGGTCCACCAGACGTACCGATTCGTATTTTTTGGCGCGCAGGTTGATGCGAAAACCGCCCACGTCGTAGTCGGTCATGGCCTCGAAGGCTTTTTGCAGGCCGGCCCGGTCGGCCTTGCCACCGCCTGCGGCACTGCGCCGCACACCTTCAGCAAAAGCCCGTGCCGCGATATAACCTTCCACACTTTCGTAGCTGGGGTTCTGGTCGGTCTGATTCACCGCATCCAGGTATTCCTTGATGATGGGTGTCCCGGCACTGCGTGGTGAGGGCACCACCTGCGAGATGACCACGCCGCCTATCTCCTTGCCAAGGGCGGTGAACAGCGGATCTATCCCGACCACCGAAAAGTTCAGGAACTGGCCGGCGAACCCGGTCTTGCGCATGGCGCGAATAAACGCGGCCGAGGTGTTGAACAGGCTGACCTGGATGATGGCCTGGGCTTGTGCCTTGGCCAGCTGCGCCACCGCCGCCTCCACCTTGCTGCTGTTGACGGGCGCAAAGGCGCTGGCAACAAGCGCCGGGCGTTTCAGGTCGACAAGGGCCTGGTTGACCGCGGCCAGGCCGGCACGCCCCATGGCGTCGTCTTCGCCAAACACGGCGATACGGTCCTGGTTCAGCGTGGCGCAATGGCGCACCATTTTGTAAGCCTCGTCGGCCAAGGCCGGGCGAATATGAAAGGTGTTGGCCAGAGCCGCATCGCGCAGCGCATCCGATGCCGCAAACGGTGCAAAAAACAAGGTGTTGGCAGGTTTGGCGACGGCAAAAGCCGCATCGCAGCTGGCCGTGCCGACAAAACCAAACAGCGCATCCACCCCCTCGTCAATCAACTGCCTGGCGTTGGCTGCGGCTTTCTGCGGGTTGTAGCCGTCATCCAGCGCCTTGACCTCGATCTTGTAACCGGCCGCTCCGTTTTTGGCGTTGATGGCATCGAAATAAAGCTTGGCTCCATTGAGGTAGGCCAGGCCGATCTGGTCTGCCGCACCGGTCAGGGGAACCGACTGCCCCACTACCAGCTTGCGGCTGCCCTTGCTCGCCTGCGACCAGACCGCCGGGCTGAGGACGGCGGCGCCCGCTGACATCCCGCCCACAATGAGTACACGTCGATTAAGTCTCATGCCACACCTTTGTTGAAATGCCGGAGGGTCACGCAAGATGGATGCCCGGGCGGCTGACCGGCCCGCATCGCCAATTCGTAACAAACTGAACAAGCACCCGCAGGTTAGCCCTTTCAGGCATCAGAAGGCAAGCGGGTGAATGCCAACACGTCATAAGGCTATGCGTGGGCCACCCGCGCACCCGAAGCTGTCAGAGGTGTGCCGGCTTTAACAAGACCTGAATTTGCCAGGCCAAAAAGAGCCCAACGAGCGAACAGGTACCGGTGACAGTCCAGGTCAGTTGCCAGTGGCCGGCCTGGCCGGCAACCCAGGCCACCAGCGGTGGTCCGCAGAACTGGCCCAGCGCCGACCACTGCTGCATCCAGCCCACCGTGGTGGGCACGGCCGACGCGCCTGGTGCCAGTTGGACCGCCAGGCTGAACAAGGTGCCGGGAATCAACCCGCCCAGCATGGAAAAAGCCAGCACGGCGATGTATTGCAGCCAGGGCATACCCGTCACCCCAAAAGCCAGCACAGCGCCCAGCCCCATGGCAACAAAACCGGCGATCAGCAGTGTGACCGGAGCAATCCCCCGATGCAATAAACGACCGGCCGCCAGGTTGCCAATGATGTTGACGCCGGCCGCCAGCGCGGTCAGCCAGGCCGTGGTGCCAGGCGCCAGGCCGGCCTGCGCATAAATCGAGGGCAAAAAACCCACCACGGCCAGCCATTGGCCCGAATACATCGCAAAACTCAAAGCCACCAGCCAGGCTCCGCGTGAACGCAAGGTACGCAGCAGCAGCACGCGCCAGTGCGGGGCAACAGACGTCTGGTTGGGCAATGAAGCGTGCGACCGCGCGTCAGCCGGTACCCGCCAGAACACCAACGCCACCAGCAACACCGACAAGGCCGACAAGCCCCACCACCAGATGCGCCAGCCCCAATCGGCATCGGCCAGCGCCATCACCGACGGGCCGACCAGCAAGGCCAGCGCGGCGCCCAGCGGCATGTAGGCCCCCCAGGCACCCAACATGCGGCTCAGGCGCTCAGGCGGCACCAATACACGCAGCAAGCCGGGCGCGGGCAAGACCACGCACAAGAAACCCAGGCCTTCGAGCGCGCGGGTCAGCAGCAAAACAGTCGCCGTCTGGGCTGTGCCGCCCCACACACTGGCCAGGCTCAGAAGCGATAAACCGGCCAGCAGGCTGCGCCGCGGGCCCCAGCGCTGAATCAGCAAACCAGCCGGCAGCCCCAGCGTCATGCCGGCGAGTTGAACCAGCGACAACAAAAACCCGGCCTGCAGCAGCGACACCCCGATGGCTTGCTGCAACACCGGCAGCGCCGGCGGCAACTTGGCCACATGCAGCGCAGCCACCACCCCGGCGGCAATCACGCAGCTGGCGGGGTGTATGGCTTTCAAACCGGAAAGACCACGCGGCCGTGCAGGCGTTCGTGTTCCTTGGCGGCAAAACGATCCGTCATGCCGGCGATGTAGTCGGCCACCACACGTTCGGGTTTTGCGGGGTACTTGGCGCTGGCCGGCAAGCTGCTGTCCAAGCGGTCAAAACGGTCGGTGTGAGCTTGCGGCATTTGCGCCGGATCGGCCATGTAGGCGGCAAACAGTTCACGCACTACCTGCTGCGCGGTTTGCGTGGTCTCCACCACCTGCGGATGGCGGTATAAATTTTGTAGCAGAAAGCGCTTGAGGGATGAGGACTTCAAGGCCATGTCCTGGCTGAAACAAACCAGCGGCGGGTTTTGGCGCACGGCTTGTATATCGCCCACCGCTGCAGCACGCAGGGCCGCGCGGGTGGCGTCCATCACGTCGTAAACCTGCGCGCTCAGCATGCGGCGTATGGTTTCAAACAGCAGGCGCCGCCCCTGCAGCCCGGGGTGCTGCGCCAGTGTTTCGCGGCTGTATTGATCGAACAGCGCCACCTCGCCGAGTTGCTCCAGGCTGAGCAGGCCGGAACGCACACCGTCGTCAATGTCGTGGGCGTTGTAGGCGATTTCGTCAGCCAGGTTGGTGAGCTGGGCTTCCAGGCTGGGCTGCATCACCTGCGCATGCCCATCGGCAGACGCGAGAAAACGCTGCGCCACACCGCCGGGTTCGCGCGCTTCGATACGTCGGGCATTGCGGCGCGAGCAATGTTTGAGAATGCCTTCGCGGGTTTCAAACGACAGGTTCAAGCCGTCGTAATCCGGGTAACGCTCTTCCAGCGTGTCCACCACACGCAGACTTTGCAGGTTGTGCTCAAAGCCGGCGCTGTCCGGGTTGTGGCTTTTCAGGCAGGCATTCAGCGCATCCTGCCCGGCGTGACCAAAAGGTGTGTGTCCCAGGTCGTGGGCCAGGGCGATGGCTTCGACCAGGTCTTCGTTCAGGCGCAAGGTGCGGGCAATCGAACGACCGAGCTGAGCCACTTCGAGCGAATGCGTCAGGCGGGTGCGAAACAGATCGCCCTCGTGGTTTAAAAAAACCTGGGTCTTGTACACCAGCCGGCGAAACGCGGTGGAATGCACAATCCGGTCGCGGTCGCGTTGAAAGTCCGAACGTGTGGGCGCGGCGGGCTCCAGGTGGCGGCGACCAAGAGAATGCGCCGGGTCGCAGGCGTAAGAGGCCAAGTTTGTCATGGTTTATGCATCAAATCGGGCTCTAGCCCTTTAGAAATGAGCGCAAGCAGCTACTATTTTTATAGCGTTTTAGAGATGTCAGATACAGCTGGCGTCAATCACTTCGCGCACCAGCGCATCCGGCGCACTGCGTACTGCGGCACTGCCGGGCGCATCAATCACCACAAAGCGGATTTCGCCGGCTTCGGCTTTTTTGTCGACACGCATGAGTTCCAGGTAACGCCCGGCGCTGTCGTCAGGCGACAAACGGGGGCCCACAACCGGCAGTCCAGCCCGCTGAATCAAGGTACGCAGGCGATCCACAAAAGCGGCATCGACCAGACCCAGACGTTGCGACAGACGGGCCGCCATCACCATGCCGCAGCCCACACCTTCACCATGTAACCACTGACCGTAACCCAGGCCGGACTCGATCGCGTGGCCAAAGGTGTGGCCAAAATTCAAAATGGCGCGCAGGCCGGCTTCGCGCTCGTCCTGACCCACCACAGCGGCCTTGATTTCGCAACTGCGCTGGATGGCGTAGGCCAGAGCCGCCGGCTCACGCGCCAGCAGCGCGTCGATGTTTGTCTCGATCCAGTCCAGAAACACCATGTCGGCAATCGGCCCGTATTTGATGATCTCGGCCAGACCGGCGCTCAACTCGCGCGGCGGCAAGGTCTGCAGCACGTCCAGGTCGCAAATCACGCGCTCAGGCTGGTAAAACGCGCCCACCATGTTTTTACCCAAGGGGTGGTTGATGGCCGTTTTGCCCCCGACCGAGGAGTCCACCTGCGCGAGCAGGGTGGTGGGCACCTGCACAAAAGGCACACCGCGCATGTAGCAGGCCGCGGCAAAACCCGTCATGTCGCCCACCACGCCGCCGCCCAGCGCAAACAACACGGTTTTGCGATCACACCCGTTGCCCAGCAAGGCATCAAAAATCAGTTGCAAGGTGGCCCAATCCTTGTGCACCTCGCCATCGGGCAGGGTCACCAGCAACACCCTTTTGTAATGCGTCTGCAGCGCCTTCTGCAAGGCTGGGGCGTAAAGCGGTGCGACGGTGTCGTTCGACACTATCAGCGCCGTGCTGGCGGCAGGCAGGTTCTGGTAGGTCGTGGGCTCGCCCAACAGGCCGGCGCCAATGAGGATGGGGTAACTGCGCTCGCCCAGGGCTATGTGTACCTGCTGCGTCGCCGGAGGAAAATTTGCTTGCATGACTCAAGTGTAGAGGTTAGGTGTGAGGCTTGTTTCAGCGCCGGACGCGCGCCAGAAAGATCGCGCTCAAGCAGGCGGAGCCGGCAGAAACCCTGCCGCTTCCAACTCCGCCACAATGGTGTTGACCAGTGCCGCCACCGAAGGCCGCCCGGTTTCCACCACAAAACGGGCGCTTTCGCGGTAGAGGGGATCGCGCAAGGTATACAGCTCGCGTAAACGCCCCAGCGGATCCGGCACCTGCAGCAGCGGCCGATTCTGGTCATGGCGCAGACGGCGAAATATCTCTTCCGGGGATGAATGCAAATACGCGACCTGGGTGCGCTGCATCAAATGTTCACGGTTAGCCGGCCGCAACACCACACCACCGCCTGTTGCCAGAACACAGGCTTCGCCAGCCAGCGTCAACTCATCAATGACTGTCTGCTCCAGGTCGCGAAATGGCGCTTCGCCGTCCCGCTCGAAAAACTCGCGAATCGTCAAGCCGAGACGCGCCTCAATGACGTGATCGCTGTCCAGAAAGGGCAGGCCCAGACGTTTGGCCAACTGGCGACCCACCGTGGATTTTCCGGAGCCCGGCAGGCCGACAAGAGAGATATGGGAAAGGGGGGTCAAGGGACACTCATCTCAAGAGTCATCGTCAAAAAGCAGAGAGTTGAGGAAAGCAACTGAGCGAGTACTGAATCAGAAAATTGAAAGGCCTGCTACCCAGCAGGCCTTTCAATCCAACCCTGACTCAGGCCCGGCGACCAAGCTCAGCGCAGGGCAGTGCCCGATATCATTTTGGGCGAAATAAAGACCAGCAGCTCGGACTTGTTGGCGGTACGTGTTCTCGTTTTGAACAAATTTCCCACCCCTGGCAGGTCGCCTAGCAAAGGCACCTTGGTTTCATCCTCACGCTCGGTCTGCTCAAAAATACCGCCAATCACCACGGTGCCGCCGTTTTCGACCAGGACTTGGGTCTGGATATGTTTGGTATCAATCGCAAAACCATTGGTCGTCGATCGGCCCACGCTGTCTTTGTTCACATCCACTTGCAGGATGATGTTGCCTTCAGGGGTGATTTGCGGTGTCACTTCAAGTTTCAGGTTGGCTTTGCGGAAGGCAATGGACGTTGCCCCGCTGGAGGTCGCCTGCTGATAAGGCAACTCCGTGCCTTGCTCAATCAGCGCCTTGACCTGGTCGGCGGTCACAATCCTGGGGCTGGACACAATTTTGCCTTTGCCATCGGCTTCCATCGCTGAAATCTCGAGGTTCAAGAGCCTTGTTAATGAAGAGTTGAACAGGGAGACAGCAAAGGTTGCCGCAGGAAATCCATTTTGACCGACCCCAGGCAAGTTGACAAAATCGCCGGCTGTGGTTCCAAAATTACTGCCCAACGACGGGGCTGTACCTGGCGGAATATTAGGCGTGATGTAAGTTGCACCGAACTGTGTATTCTGGCTTCCATTCAGAGTGAATGGTCGTCCGCCAAGCCGGACACCGATTGATTTACCAAAGGTATCCGAGGCCTCCACAATACGCGCCTCAATCAAGACCTGGCGTACGGGAATATCCAACTTGGCAATCAGGCTTTGGACCTGCTCAAGCTTGGAAGGAATATCGGTCACGAACAGCTGATTGGTCCGCACCTCTGAAATCACGCTGCCTCGCGGGGACAATATTTTGGTGGCGCCAGCCGCTCCGGTTCCTGTCAATCCCCTTGCAATGTCCGCCGCCTTTGCATAGTTCAACCTGAAATCCTGCGTGCGCACCTGCTCCAGATTTTGAATCGCGTTGCGCGACTCCAGATCAAGCTTGTCTTTCGCCGCCAGTTCATCCTTGGGCGCGATCAGCAACACATTGCCGGTTTTCCGCATGCCCAGGCCCTTGGCCTGCAAAATGATGTCCAGGGCCTGATCCCAAGGCACATCTTTCAGCCGCAAGGTCACAGCACCTGTGACACTGTCGGAGGTCACGATGTTGAAGTTGGTAAAGTCGGCAATGACTTGCAGCAAGGAGCGGGTTTCAATGTTCTGGAAATTCAGCGACAGTTTTTCGCCGGTGTACCCAGGCCCCTGAGACAGCTTGGAGGCATCCACTTTTTGCGGATGCACTTCCACCACGAACTGATTGTCGCTTTGATAAGCGCTGTGCTCCCACAAGCCTTTGGGCTCTACCACCATGCGGACCTTATCTCCAACCTGGGAGGTCGTCACGCTTTGAACCGGTGTGCCAAAGTCCGACACATCCAGACGGCGGCGCAGACCCTCGGGCAAGGCAGTTTTCAGGAATTCGACGACCAGGGTCTGGCCCTGCTGGCGGATGTCCACACCCACCTGGTTGTTCGCCAGATCCACCACAATCCGGCCGGAGGCGTCGGCACCCCGTCGAAAATCGATATCCTTCAACGGCAAGGTATCGCGGTTACGGTTTTCCGCAAAAATGGGGGCAGCAAGCGCTGATGG
Source organism: Polaromonas potterensis (assembly GCF_033446725.1). Lineage (NCBI taxonomy): Bacteria > Pseudomonadati > Pseudomonadota > Betaproteobacteria > Burkholderiales > Comamonadaceae > Polaromonas > Polaromonas potterensis. Next base: position 50,797 of record NZ_JAWQLX010000009.1, read on the forward strand.
TTCGGCGACGGTCACTGGATTCAGCGTGATCAGCAGAGACTTGCCCTGAATTTGCGCGGTGTAGGCCGTCGGCGCCTTGAGATTTAAAACAACACGGGTTCGCTCTCCCGCCTGCACCACGTTGGCCGAACGCAAATTGCCCAGATTCAGGTCGACGGCCGAACGCCCCATTGAATTGCTGACGCCGGGGAAATCCAGCGCAATGCGGGCCGGCGTTTGAATCGCGAAGCCCGTAGGTACTGCCGTCAAGGCTTCCGCGAGGTCGATACGAATCACTTCAGTACCACCCTGCACAGAGCCGGTCACGGACTGAATGGCATTCTGGGCTTGCGCCCAAAGCGATGTGGACAAAGAAGCCGCCAACAATGCCGTACCGATGACAACGCGAGCAGATACCCGTGACCATGTGCCCCACAACATATCCGTCTGCATCGCCCAAGCCTTCTTATTCATTTGGATCCCTCTTGAAGCTGTAAATTGGCCGTCCGCTCCATCCACTCCCCTGCGGCGTCCTGCACAATTTCACGCAGGGCAAGCTCGGTTTCAGAAATTTTCGTGATACGGCCGTAGTTCTGACCTAAATAGTTGCCTATCCGCACCTGGTACAACAAGTTATCCACCCGCACCAAGGCCACCGGTTGACCCAGCTTCACAAGACTGCCCACCATGGCCACGCTGTCCAGAGGCATGGCTTCCAGAGGTTCCTTGCGCCGGTTCAGTTCGGGCGCAATGAGCGCGGCATTGGCGGTCGCCTGGTTGGAGTCACGTTTAAGCGCCTGCATCAATTTCTGATTGCTGAAAGGCTCAATCGCCGCCTCCTGGGTATATGCCTGCGGCGAGAATTTTGTCGGCTCTGGCAAGGGCTCGATTTTTGGCCGGGTCTGGCTGCGCTGCTCGGTCATCCATTGCTGCAGCTCTTCCTGTTCTGAGGAACTGCAAGCCGTCAGCCCCACACATGCGCCCAACGCGAATGCCAGTAAAACCGCTTTTTTAATACGCGTCTGTTTCATTTTTTCGGGCCTTTCGCGGCCGCCGCCGTTTTACGCTGCAGAGCGACCTCGTCGGGATCCAGATAGCGGAAAGTCTTGGCCGTGCTGTCCATGCTCATCATGCCGTCCTTGACTGGGGCAATCGCGATATTGTTCAGGGTCACGATGCGCGAAAGGTTGGCAATATCCGCGGCAAAAGCACCAATGTCATGGTAACGGCCCGTCACCTTGATGGCGATCGGCAACTCGGCGTAATAGTCCATGACGCTGACCTGCCCAGGCCTGAACAGCTCGAACTGCAGGCTGCGGCCCAATCCCGCCTGGTTGATGTCCGACAAGAGCGCGTCCATCTCGGCTTTGCTCGGCAACTGCTTTTCCAGCTGGGTCACGTATTGCTGGACCTGCTCTCGCTGCTTCTTCAAAGCCTCCAGATTCACGGCTTGTGCCAGCTTCTTCTTGAAGTCTTCCCGCAACTGCACTTCTTTGGCCTGTTCGGCCTGGAGTTCCTCGTCGGAAGCACTGAGCCACAAAAACCACAAGGCGACCACCACGACCACGGTCACAAACACACAGAGAAGGTAGCGGGGAAAGGCGGGCCAGGAGGAAGGATCGTTCGGATTGAGGCCCACAAATTGGGCCTTCAGTCCATCCTGGAGCGCCGCAAAATCGATGCTAACTTTAGAAGTACTTGCCATATTCAGTGCTTGTTCCCAGTCGTTTGGTCAGCTCTTGGCCGCGACAGGGCTGGCTTGCGCGGGTTTGACCGTTGCGGGGCCAGTGAATCCTGGCGTACCCGGAGATGCCGCGGCTTTCTGTACATCTGTCGCGCGTTTGAGCGCCACCCGCATCGAAAAATTGGCCACGCGGCGCTGGTCACGCGCTCCGAGCGACAGGCTCCTGCCTGTGATTTCAATCAGTTCAGGCCGGGTCAGCCACGGACTGTTGTTACTGAGATTGCGCAGCAACTCGGAAACCCGTTCGTTGGATTGGGCCACCCCGGCCAGCAGAACCACCTGGTTGTCTTGCTTCATGCTGGTCAGGTAGACGCCATCAGGCAATTGTTTGACCAGTTCATCCAGCAGGTAAACCGGCAGATTGCGGTTGCCCTGCAAGTCTTCCACGGCATTTTGCCGGGCACGCAGTGCAGCAATTTCCTGCTGCAAACCGGCGATTTCCTTGATCTGATTGTCAAGGCGGGTGATTTCTGTCTTCAGATAGGTGTTTTGATCCTGTTGCCCCGAGATCTGCGCCTGGTACCACGAATACACAGCGCCGCAAATCAGGCCACCGGCCAAAGCCGCAATACCCAAAGCAACAAAAAATGCCTCGCGCCTGCGCTTGCGCGCCGCTTCGCGGTGGGGAAGTAAATTGACCAGAATCACTGGAAAAACCTCCGCAAGGCCAAGCCGCACGAGGTCAGGTAAGACGCTGCTTCACGCTTCATCTTTTTCTCCCGGATATTGCTGCCCAGGGTCATCCCCTCAAAAGGATTGGCCACCATGCAAGAAAAGGAAGTTTGCTGAGTCACGGCCTCGGTCAGGCCGGGCAAAGCCGACGAGCCCCCCGCCAGCATCACATAGTCGACTTTGTTATGCGGCGTGCTGGTAAAAAAGAACTGCAGCGCACGGCCAATTTCCTGCGCCATGCTGTCGACAAAAGGCCTGAGCACGCTGGACTCATAGTCATCCGGCAGGTCGCCGCTGCGTTTTTTGCTTTCGGCCTCTTCCGGGGAAAAACCATATTGACGCACGATCAATTGGGTCAGTTGGGCACCGCCAAAAGCCTGGTCACGCTCGTACAACACCTCGTCGTTCCTGATGACCTGCATGCTGGTCGTCAGGGCACCCACTTCGAACAAGGCCACCATGGTGTCCAGCCCCTTGTTGGGCAGGTTTTCTATCAGGCGGGCCGTGGCCAGGCGCGACGCATAGGACTCCACATCCACCACCACGGGCTTGAGCCCCGCCGCCTCGGCCAGACCTTGCCTGTCATTGACTTTTTCCTTGCGGGAGGCGGCGATCAACACTTCCACATCGCCCGCCGAACTGGCGCTGGGACCGATCACGCAAAAATCCAGGCTGACTTCATCCAGCGAAAAAGGAATGTACTGGTTGGCTTCGGCTTCGACCTGGATTTCGAGTTCCTGCTCGGTCAATCCACCCGGCAGGATGATTTTTTTGGTGATCACGGCCGATGCTGGCAGAGCCATGGCCACATTGCGGGTACGGGTTCCGCTTTTTTTGACGAGGCGGCGTACCGCCTCGGCCACTTCGTCGAACTTTTCCACATTGCCGTCGGTGATCCAGCCTCGCTCCAGGGGTTCAATCGCGCATCGATCCAGCACCAGGTTGCCGGCCTTGTCGCGGCTCAACTCCACCAGCTTGACACTTGAGGAACTGATGTCCAAACCCAGCAAGGCTGACGATTGACGGCTAAATAAGGATCCCAAAGAGATCAAGACAGTCCCCAAATGATGGCTAATGTGTAGCCCTGCAAACTTAAGAAATCACTTGAATGCTATCAGTAAGGTCCTTGTACAACAAAGGATTTTCCGGTTTTGGCTTACTATCACCGTTGTCAAAAGTAGACGCTTTTCGCAGCTTTGGCCGAATTGATGCGGGAACCACGATCTGCCAGTAAACGCAAAATGCGAGATCGCGGACAAGCCCTCAAGTTTTCCCGCGCAGGCAATTTTTTATAATGTTGACGCGCACTTACGCTGAACCCCATGCCTTCAAATTCCTCGCCTTCTGAATCCCGCTCACCTCCCGCCAACCGCCCTCAGTGGATGCGGGTTTTGCTGAAAATTTCCGCCTGGGGCTTAGGGCTGGCGCTGGCTGGCTTTGTGTCGCTGCTGATGGTGGTGGCTGTTGCGCTGGCCGTGGCCTACCCCAACCTGCCGGATGTGTCCGATTTACTGGACTACCGGCCCAAGCTGCCGCTGCGCGTTTATTCGTCCGATGCCGTGCTGATTGGCGAGTTTGGCGAGGAGCGCCGCAACCTGACCCCGATTGGCGACATTCCCAAAGTGATGAAAGATGCGGTGCTGGCCATTGAGGACGCACGTTTCTTCTCACACGGCGGTGTGGACTATATCGGTGTGATCCGTGCTGGCCTGGCCAATGTAGGACGCGCCAAGAGCCAGGGCGCATCCACCATCACCATGCAGGTGGCCCGCAATGTCTACCTGTCCACAGAAAAAAGCTACACCCGCAAGATTTACGAGATTTTGCTGACCTTCAAGCTGGAGCACATGCTCAGCAAGGACCAGATTCTGGAGATCTACATGAACCAGATCTTCCTGGGACAACGCGCCTACGGTTTTGCCGCCGCCTCGGAAACCTATTTCGGCAAACCACTGAAAGACGTCAGCATCGCCGAAGCCGCCATGTTGGCGGGCCTGCCCAAGGCCCCGTCCGCCTACAACCCGGTGAGCAACCCGAAGCGGGCTAAAACGCGTCAGCTTTACATCATTGACCGCATGCTGGAAAACGGCTTTATCACGCCAGAGCAGGCGGAGGCGGCCAAAAACGAGCAGCTCAAAATCAAATCCGGTCCCGATGCTGGCCGGGTGCATGCCGAATTTGTCGCGGAAACCGTGCGTCAGCTGGTTTTCAACCAGTACGGCGATGAAACCTACACCCGCGGCCTGAATGTTTTCACCACCCTGCGCGCCGCCGACCAGACCGTGGCCTACAAGGCCTTGCGCAAAGGCATCATGGATTATGAACGGCGGCAGATTTACCGCGGCCCCGAGAAGTTCATCGAGCTGTCCAAAGACCCCCAGGACATCGAAGACGCGATTGACGATGCCCTGGCCGACAGCCCGGACAACGACGATGTGATGTCGGCGATCGTCCTGGAAGCCGGACCGAAGAAAATCGTGGCGGTTCGCCAGAACAGCGAGACCATAGAGATCACCGGTGATGGCCTCAAACCAGCCCAGTCCGGCTTGTCCGACAAGGCCGCGCCCAACATCAAGATTCGCCGCGGCGCCTTGATACGCGTCGCCAAAACGCCCAAAAACACCTGGGAAATCACGCAACTGCCCGAAGTCGAGGGCGCTTTTGTCGCTCTGGACCCGCGCACCGGTGCGATCAAGGCCCTGGTCGGCGGTTTTGACTACGCAAAAAACAAGTTCAACCACGTGACCCAGGCCTGGCGCCAGCCGGGCTCCAGCTTCAAGCCCTTTATCTATTCAGCCGCGCTGGAAAAAGGCTTCACGCCCGCCACCGTCGTCAACGACGCACCGCTGTTTTTTGACGCCGGCGTCACCGGTGGCCAGCCCTGGGAGCCCAAAAATTACGACGGTACGTTTGAAGGGCCCATGAGCTTGCGGCGCGGCCTGGCTCGGTCCAAAAACATGATCTCCATCCGAATATTGCAGGCAGTTGGCCCCAAATATGCGCAGGAGTGGGTGACTCATTTTGGCTTTGACGCCGACAAACACCCGGCCTACCTGACCATGGCGCTGGGCGCCGGCTCTGTCACGCCGCTGCAAATGGCCATCGGTTATTCGGTGTTTGCCAATGGGGGCTTCCGAGTCAACCCCTACCTGATCACCAAAATCACCGACCAAAAAGGAAAGGTGCTGGTTGAAAGCCCGGTCCCCGTGCTGGATGAGTCGGTGCGCGGCATCAGCACGCGCAACGCCTTCGTCATGTCCAACCTGCTGCAGGAGGTCGCCCGCAGCGGCACCGCCGCCAGAGCGCAAGCCACCCTGAAACGGCCCGATCTGTTTGGCAAAACCGGCACCACCAATGACTCGATAGATACCTGGTTTGTCGGTTACCAGCCGACGCTGACGGCGGCGGTCTGGATGGGTTATGACACGCCGAAAAAGCTCGGCGACCGGGAAACCGGCGGCGGCCTGAGCTTGCCCATCTGGATCAACTACATGGATTACGCACTCAAAGGTGTGCCCGTCACCGAGTATTCACCGCCTGAAGGCGTGATCAACATGGGTGGCGAGTGGTTTTATGACGAATACGCCAAAGGTTCAGGCATCAGCAGTGTCGGTCTGGGCGACAAGCCCGCCCCAGGCGCCGGCACCGACAACCCGGTCACGGGCCAGCCAGTGCCGCCGGGCGCAGCGATCCAATCGCCACCGCCCGGTGACGAAAGAAAACGGATTCTGGATCTGTTCAAGAACTAGAAATATTGCCCCCCACGCTTGCCACTGCGTGTGCTGCGCTGCCCCCCGAGGGGGCTAATTTTCCTTGGGGCGGCCTTGCGGAAAATGGCATGCTCAACCACGTTCGCTCACTGCGTTCGTGCCCCCCACTTTGTGCACTACGGCGCGGCGTTGAACACCAGCGCCTGACCGGCCTGTTCGCTGGCGTGCCGTGACAGCCGGGCAAACAGCTCGCTGGCGTCCTTGGTGTCCGTCCATTGGCCGTTTATAAATTTGTAGTGGAAGCCGCCGGCGCGGGCGGCCATCCAGATTTCCTGCAGCGGTTTTTGCAGATTGATCACAATCTGGCTGCGGTTGGCAAACGTGAGCGTGATCATGCCGCCTGTCCGCTGGTTGTCGATGTCGGCCTCCGTCTCATCGTTGATGCGGTCACACGCTATTTCAATCGCCTTGAGCGCAGCTTCGGCATGGTCCAGATAGTCAAGGTCCGTCATTACAATCCCATCATGTTTGCAAGATTTCACATTCGAGCTCAAATTTTAGGTTGCCGGCGTGTCCTCTCCTGGGGTCATGGCCTTTGCACCTTGATACTGGCCGTGGCTGGCGCGGCCAGCCTGAGTGCTTGCGGCCAAAAAGGCCCTCTCTTTTTGCCGCCACCACCGAAGGTGATTCCGACTGCGGGTGTCACGCCAGCAACTCCGGCCAGCCAGCCAGCCACGCCCGTGACGACGTCCGACCTCCCCGAGCCTCCTGAGGCCACCCCTCCTACCTTCACACCGCGATGAGCCTGACACAGACCCCTGACCTGCCCGCAACCGATCTTCCTGGTGCGCCGCAACTTGCCTACCGGGACGGCCAACTGCATCTGGAGGCGGCTCGCCTCGATGTTTTGGCCCGCGAACACGGCACGCCGCTGTTTGTGTACTCCAAAGCGGCCATGCTGGCCGCGCTGGCGGCCTACCAGCAAGGTTTTGCCGGTCGCAACGCGCAGATTTGTTATGCCATGAAGGCCAACTCCTCGCTGGGCGTGTTGCAGGTGTTTGCCCAGGCGGGCTGTGGTTTCGACATCGTGTCCGGCGGTGAACTCGAACGTGTGCTGGCGGCGGGCGGCGATGTGCGCAAAGTCATTTTTTCGGGCGTGGGCAAAACCCGCGCCGAAATGCGGCAGGCGCTGGCCGCCGGCATCGGCTGCTTCAATGTCGAAAGCGAAGCCGAACTGGACGTGTTGTCCGAGGTGGCGCTGTCCATGAAACTTGTCGCGCCAGTCAGTATTCGCGTCAACCCCAACGTCGACCCGAAAACCCATCCCTATATTTCGACCGGCCTCAAAGGCAACAAGTTCGGCGTGGCGCATGAAGACGCGCTGCGGATTTACCAGCATGCGGCCGCCCTGCGGGGCTTGAAAGTCGCCGGTATTGACTGCCATATCGGCTCGCAAATCACCGAAACCACACCCTACCTGGACGCCATGGATCGGGTGCTGGACCTGGTGGCCAGCATAGAGGCGGCGGGCATTGCCATCGAGCACATTGATTTTGGCGGCGGCCTGGGCATCAACTACAACCAGGACGCGCCCCCCGCGGCCGATTCCTTGTGGCGCGAACTGCTGGCCAAGATTGACGCGCGCGGCTACGGCGGGAAAAAACTCATGATAGAACCCGGCCGTTCCCTGGTCGGCAATGCTGGCGTCTGCCTGACCGAGGTGTTGTACCTCAAGCCTGGCGAGCAGAAAAACTTCTGCGTGATTGATGCGGCGATGAACGACTTGCCGCGCCCGGCCATGTACCAGGCCTTTCATGCCATCGTGCCGATCACGCCGCGCCAGGACGTGCCCGCGACGACCTACGACGTGGTGGGCCCGGTCTGCGAAAGCGGCGACTGGATAGGCCGCGACCGGGCGCTGGCGGTGCAAGCCGGTGATTACCTGGCAGTGCTTTCCGCCGGGGCTTATTGCATGAGCATGGCCAGCAACTACAACACGCGTGGCCGGGCCGCCGAGTTGCTGGTCGATGGCGCCCAGGTGCATCTGATCCGTCGCCGGGAAAACACCGCCGACCAGATGCGCCATGAGCAACTGATCCCAGGCTGACCCACACCCGGCCGCCAGGCCGCCTCAATCGCTATTATTTTGATAGCTGATTGCGCCCGTGCAGCATGGGCTTCAGCCTCTTTTTTCTTAAATATTGCACCACACGCCAGCCCAGCAGCAACGCAATGATAGAGGCATAAACAAACACCTCGGCAAAGTTGTTTTTGCCGGCGCGCATCCAGAAAAAATGCAGCAGCCCCAGGCCGGCAATCACATACACCAGCTTGTGCAGCAACTGCCAGCGTTTGGCACCCAGACGCTTGATGGCTGCGTTGAAGGAGGTGGCCGCCAGCGGGGTCAGCAATAAAAAAGCCGAAAAACCCACCAGAATAAAAGGCCGCTTGGCAATGTCCTTGGCAATGTCGGCCACGTCAAAACCCATGTCAAACCAGCTGTAACTCAGCAGATGGACCACGACATAAAAGTAGACGAAGAGGCCCAACATGCGCCTGAACCGCGCCAGCGCCGGCGTACCGGTGATCACCCGCAGCGGCGTCACAGCCAGCACGATACACAAGAAGCGCAAGGTCCAGTCGCCGGCCGTCCGTATCAAATATTCGGCCGGGTTGGCGCCCAGACTGTTGGTGAAAGCGCCGTAAACCAGCCACGCAAAAGGCAGCAGGGCCACCACAAACACCAGCGGCTTGGCCGTCGGATGCAAAAGCAAGGCTCGCGCCGCTTTACCGGCTTTCGCGGCTTTCATCAAAAGTTCTTCTTGAGGTCCATGCCCGCGTAAAGCTGGCCGACCTGGGCCTCGTAGCCGTTGAACAGCAAGGTTCTGCGCTTTTTGGCAAACAGGCCGTCTTCCCCAATGCGGCGTTCCGTCGCCTGGCTCCAGCGCGGGTGATCCACGTTCGGATTCACGTTGGAATAAAACCCGTATTCGTTGGCAGCCGCCTTGTTCCAAGCGGTCTTGGGCTCTTTGTCGGTGAAGCGGATTTTGACAATACTCTTGCCGCTTTTGAAACCGTATTTCCAGGGCACCACCAGGCGCACCGGCGCGCCGCTCTGATTCGGCAAGACCTCGCCATACATGCCGAAAGCCAGCAAGGTCAAGGGGTTCATGGCTTCGTCCATGCGCAAGGCTTCGACATAAGGCCAGTCGAGCACACGCGAGCCGACAAAAGGCATGGTTTTCGGGTCGGCCTGGGTGATGAACTCGACGTATTTGGCGTTGCCCAGGGGTTCGACCTTTTTGATCAAGTCGGCCAGGGAATAACCGACCCAGGGAATCACCATGGACCAGCCTTCCACGCAGCGCAGGCGGTAAATACGTTCTTCCTGCGGGCTGAGCTTGATCAGGTCCTCGATGGTCCAGGTTTTGGGCTGTTTGACCAGGCCTTCGATGGCCACCGTCCAGGGTTTGGTGACCAGGGTGTGGGCGTTTTTTGCCGGATCCGACTTGTCGGTACCGAACTCGTAGAAATTGTTGTACGTCGTCGCGTCTTTGTAATCGGTGACTTTTTCCATGGTCACGGCGCCAGCGACGGCCGACCGGGCGCCGGGCAAGGCGGCCAGCTTGCCGGGTTTGACCACGGTTTGTGCCAGCGCCTCACGCCCGGCCCAACCCGCCAGGGCCGCACCGGCGGTGCCCGTGGCCATCAGCCGGATCAGGTCACGCCGTTGCTGGTAGATGGCTTGCGACGTGATCTCGCTGGAAGCGGGATGAATAAAGCCACGGTGGCTGGTTTTGATCAGCATCTTGTTTCCTTGCAGTTTGTCGATTCAGGGCGGGGTTGACCTTAGTCTGTATACGCAGCGACTTCTAACAAGGATTCAAGCTGCGCTTACAAGGTTCCGTAACTGTGCAGGCCGGAGAGGAACATGTTCACCCCCAGGAAGGCAAAAGTGGTCACGGCCAGCCCGACCAGCGCCCACCAGGACGCCACGGTGCCGCGCAAGCCCTTGACCAGCCGCATATGCAGCCAGGCCGCGTAGTTGAGCCAGACAATCAGCGCCCAGGTTTCCTTGGGGTCCCAGCTCCAGTAGCCGCCCCAGGCCTCGGCCGCCCACAAGGCGCCCAACACGGTGGCGATGGTGAAAAAGGCAAAACCCACGGCAATCGCCTTGTACATCACATCATCCAGCACCTCGGCTGCCGGCAGCCGCGCGGCAATCCGCTGGCGCCCCAGCAAAATACCGGCGGCGATCAGGCCCGAGACCAGCAGGTAACCCACCCAGTAATTGCTGCCGCCCACGTCGGCCGGCGACTTGCGAAACACAATCGGCACAAAACACAAGACCACGCCCAGCAGCCACAACGGCGTGAGTTTGTACCAGCGGGTTTCGCTGGCCTGCTGCTTGACCAGGTAGGCCAGCGCCACCATGGCCGCCAGCGAGAACATGCCGTAACCAATGAAGTTGGCCGGCACATGCAGCTTCATCCACCAGCTTTTCAGCGCAGGAACCAGGGGCTGGATTTCATGCGCCTCGCGCACCACCGTGTACCACAGCAGAAAACCCACGGCGGCACTGACCACCAGCATCACAAACGCTCCCATGGTTCGGGTGTTGTACTGCGCTTCAAAATACAGGTAAAACGCGGCCGTCATCCAGCAAAACAGCACAAACACTTCGTACAGATTGCTCACCGGGATGTGGCCAATATCCGCACCCAGCAGGTAACTTTCATACCAGCGCACCATGGTGCCCACCAGCGCCATGCCCACGGCCACCCAGGCAATTTTGCTGCCTAGCGATTCCAGCGTATCGCCTTGCCCCCTGGCAAACATACCCAGCCAGTAAAACACCGTGCTCATGAAAAACAACACACTCATCCAGAGGATGGCGGACTGGCTGGAGAGGAAATACTTGAGCCAGAACACCTGTTCGGCCCGCGCCAGATCGCCCTGGTAAGACAGGATGCCCAGCAGCGAAAAACCCGCCACCAGCAGCATCAACAAACGCAGCGGCCGCCAGAACCAGCCCATCGCAATCACGGCGGGAATGGTGGCCAGCAGAATGCCTTTTTCGTAGACGTCCATGTAGGCGTTGTAGCGGGCAAAAGCATACAGCCCGCCCACCAGCGCCACGATGGCGAAAAGCCAGTCCAGCAGATTGCGTTTTGCAAAATAGCCTTCCTGCAGGCTGATGGTCGTCGCGTTTGTGCCGCGCGAGCTCAGGGTGGTGGTGGTGTTCATCGTGGCACCTGTAAAAGTTTTGTTTTCAACATTTCGAATTCCTTGCCGCCGTCCAGGGTCTGGCGGTTGCTCGACATGGCCATGGTCGCCAGACTGCCTGCGCCTGATTCTGGACTTTTTTCCGCGCCAGCGGCATCCGCCGGTGCCAGCCAGACCCAGAGCCGGCGCTCACGCACATACAACATGGCAAAAACACCCAGGATCAGCAAGGCACAACCCAGGTAAACAATGTTTTTACCGGGTGTACGTGTGACCTGGAACACGCTGGCCTGCACCTGCGTGAAGTCCTTGAGTTCAAAAGCCATGGGCGCAGGGTAATGGTGGGCATCGCTGAGCGACAACACGGCCTGCGCCATATAGGCCTGGGTTTTATCGTCCAGCGGCATGGGCTTGAGGCCGTTTTGCTCACGTGTGAGTTGTGCCAATTCGAACAACACGCCGTTGAGAATACGCACCAGCACCTCGCCGGCGCGGTTGCGTTCGTCTTCCGGCACGTTGGCTTCCATGAAGGCGGAAATCGCCTGCAGTCCGGCCAGCGGTTTGGGCTGGGCGGTATCGGCCGGTTGGTCTGGCCCTGCGAACAAGGCCAGCGCCCGCGATGCGGATGCCGTCAGTTGCTGGGCCAACTCGGGCCGGTCTGCGGCAATCGCCTGGCGCACATAACGCTGGACCGCCCGCTCGCGCTGGATCGGATCGGCCAGCGCGCGGCGCAGCCGCAAAAAGCTGTCCATGCTGCCCAACTCGTCGGCCGGGATACGCAGGTACTGGAAAGAACCGTTCAGGGTGTCGCGCACACCCAGCAAAAACACCGCCGGGCTGGACTCTGCCGTGTCCATCTTGACCGGCAACATGTAGTTGTGAAACTCGCGCGCCTGGCCCGCGGCATCGCGCAATTTGTAGGTCACGCTAGGGCCGACATTGCGCAGCTCTTTTTGCTCTTTGGTCTTGTTGGCAGCGCCCAGACGTGCGCCTATGGACTGGCGCAAATCGACCTTGCGCACATCGGCGCCCGAGCCGCCATCCAGGTTGCCGGCGCCGCCGAAATTCTCGACGTTGATGACACGCAACGCGCTGTACTCCAGCGTCATTTTTTCGCTGCCATTGGTCAGGCTGCTGGAGCCGCCAATCGTGCCCTGGATTTCAAACGGCTTGCTGGAAACCTGGGTGCCGGTGGCGATAGGAACCGCCTTGAGCGTGACGCTGGAGCCGCCATCGTCAAAGCTGGACTGGAAAATTTCTATGCCCTTGTAGTTGGCCGGATGATTGACTTCGACGCGGGCCGACGTTTTTTCGCCGGTTTCCTTGTCATGAATCACGATATCGCTGGCAAACAGCTTGGGCATGCCGGTGGAGTAATACTCAACGATGAATTTTTTCAGTTCCACTGCAAAAGGCAGGTCTTGCAGCAACACGCCGCCGGGCTGGTTCAGGATGGCGGTGCTGGACTGTGTGCCTTCGGCCACCAGCAAATTGGCCCGGAACGTGGGATTGCCTTCACCCAGACGATGGCGCGCCGGCACATCGGCAATCAGGCCGCCGCCGGTGTAGATGGCCTTGTCGTTCAGCCACATTTGCGCTCGCACCACCAGGTCGCCGTCGAGCAGGCCGCCGACACAGACCAGCACAATGGCACCATGGGCCGCGATATAACCCAGCTTGTTGGCGGCGCCCGCCTTGGCGGCGACCATCCAGCCGCTGCCGCCTGGCGTGTCGCGTTGCTGCAGCTTGACCTTCCAGCCGCCCTGTACCAGGGTTTGCCCAATACGTCGCGCCGCCGTTTCAGGCGTTTCGCCCAAACTGGCCTCGGCACGGTGGCCAAAAGCCTTGAGGCTTTGCTCGCGGATGTTTTCCTTGAGCTGGTTCAGGTCGGCCAGGATCTTGGGCGTGTTGCGGCTGATACACAGGCTGGTGCTGATGACCAGAAAGGCCAGGATCAGCATGAACCACCAGGCGCTGTAGACGGTGTAGAGGTTGACCGCGCCAAACACCTGGGCCCAGAACGGGCCGAACTGGTTGACGTAGTTGCCGAGCGGCTCCTGCTGCTTGAGCACCGTGCCTATCACCGAGGCGATACAAATAACGGTCAGCAGCGAGATGGAGAAGCGCATCGACGACAGCAGCTCCACACTGGAACGCAAGGCGTGCGAGCCGGACTTGAGCCGTAGACCGTGGGTGGAAACTGTCATGCGTGCGTTTGAATAGGCTAAGTTGGCTGCAATAAAAAAGGCGGGCCTTCATCAAAAGACCCGCCTTGGTATGGAGTGCTTATTTCGACCGGGGTTCAATACAAACCGGGAGGACTGGCGGTATTTTCCCAAAAAGGGCGCTGGCCTGTAGGCGGGCCCCGTCCATACACTGTTTTTTTCGGGGGATTCAGCGCAAGCCGGCGATGTAATCGGCGACGGCGCGGATTTCGCGATCGTTCAACTTGGCGGCGACCTGGTTCATCAGCAGGTTGTTGGTGCGTTTGTTGTCACGAAAAGCTGTGAGTTGCGTGGCGGTGTATTCAGCATGTTGGCCGCCCAGACGCGGATACTGCGAAGGAATGCCGGCGCCAGTCGGGTTGTGGCAACCTGCGCAAGCGGGCACCTGGCGGTCGGAAATGCCGCCGCGGTAGATACGCTCGCCCAGGGCCACCAGTTCCTTGTCCTTGGCAAAACCAGGCTTGATCTTTTTGGAGGTCACCCAGTAGGAGATGTTTTTCATGTCGTCATCCGACAAGGCCGCGGCAAAACCCTGCATCACGGGATCTTTGCGCTTGCCGGATTTGAACTCCTGCAACTGCTTGATCAGGTATTCGGGGTGTTGCTGGGCCAATTTTGGATTGGCGGCAATTGCTGAATTGCCGTCCGCCGCGTGGCAGGCCACACAAACCGCAGTAAAACTTGCCTCACCCTTGACCAGATCGGGCTTGGCGACCTTGGCCGGGGCAGCTTCGCCAGCCGCCTGCGAAATCGCAGGCACAGCCAGCATGGCGGCAAATAAACAGGAAATCAACGATGTGGAAACAAGCTTCATATCGGGGGTTTAATGGTTGACTCTAAGGTGGACTGGACAATCGGCGCAGGCTTCAAGCTGCCAAAAGCCCCGCTGGGACAGCAACTTAACGCAAAACTCCCTGATTTTACAATGGCTTGAGGGACAATCCCAAATATGACCACATCTCCCCGATCTACCCCCATCAAAACGCAGAAGCCGAGCCACAAGCGGCCCACCCCCCAAGTGGCGGCGGCCAGAATGGCGGCGACTCTGGCGGCGCAGCCGCCCCAGTCTGCCGAGGCCAAGATCGCCATGGGCTGGCTGCACACGGCCAAATTTTTGACCACCGCCCCCGAACTCAAGCATCTGCCGGTGCTCGACGTGCCGGAGATCGCCTTCGTCGGCCGCTCCAATGCGGGCAAATCCACCTGCATCAACACCCTGACCCAGATCAACCGCTTGGCGTTTGCCTCCAAAACGCCGGGGCGCACGCAAAGCATCAACCTGTTTTCCCTGGGCAAACAGGGCCTGACCGACGCCGTGCTGGCCGACTTGCCGGGTTATGGCTACGCGGCCGTGCCCAAGGCGGCCAAATTCCGCTGGCAGCAGGTCATGGGCAACTACCTGCAGACCCGCGAGACCCTGAAAGGCGTGGTGCTGCTGTGTGATCCACGCCTGGGCCTGACCGAACTCGACGAAATTTTGCTCGACGTGATCCGACCCCGGGTCGTGGAAGGTCTGAAGTTTCTGGTGCTGCTGACCAAGTCCGACAAGCTGAACAAAACCGAAGCAGCCAAGGCGCTGTCCATTGTGCGACTGCAGGCCGGCGGCGGCGATGTCAAACTGTTCTCGGCGCTGAAGCGGCAAGGCGTGGAAGAAGTGGCCCAACATCTGTGGCAATGGGCCCATCCGCCCGAAAAAGCAGTCAAGGCCGACAAAACAGCTGCGGCCACCCCAGCGGCTGAAGAAGAACCCGGCGAATCATAAAAACCGGGTGGGGACCTCGCCGCTTCTGCATTTCTTAAGCAAAATCTTCCTCCAGCCCTTTAACCACGGGCGAAGGCAGCTACCAAATGCATAGCGACATGATTCAAACCCGTTTGATCCCCCTGCCCCACGGCATCACCCTGTCCTGCCGCATGGCGGGCGACCCGGGCCGGCCGGTGCTGATGTTTTTGCACGGTTTCCCGGAAGCGGCTTTTGTCTGGGATGGTTTGCTGGAACATTTCGCCAAGCCGGAAAACGGCGGCTACTACTGCATCGCACCCAACATGCGCGGCTTTGAGCAGTCCAGCGCGCCAGCCGACCCCGCCGCCTACCGCGCCAAACACCTGGTGCAAGACATTTCCGCGCTGATCGCGCAAACCTGCACCGCCCACAAGAGCCAACTCGAAGGACTGATCGCCCACGACTGGGGTGGCGCCGTCGCCTGGAATATCGCTGCCACCCTGCCGCAGCTGATGAAAAAGCTGGTCATCATCAACTCGCCGCACCCCGGCACGTTTTTGCGCGAGCTGCAACACTCGCCGTCCCAGCAGGCGGCCAGCGCGTATATGAACTTCCTGATCCGCCCCGACGCCGAGGCCTTGCTGGCCGAGGACGACTTCCAGCGGCTGTGGCCGTTTTTGACGAATGGCAGCGACCACCCGCCAGCCTGGCTCACCGAGGCGGTCAAAGACCAGTACCGCACCGTCTGGCGCGCCGGGCTGACCGGCGGCTGCAACCTCTACCGCGCCTCACCCTTGCGGCCACCGCGCCCCGGGCCGCCACACCACGATCCGGCCGCCGCCGCAGTGACACTGCCGCCCGAGATGTTGACGGTGTTGCTGCCGACGCTGGTGCTCTGGGCGATGGACGACATCGCCCTGCCGCCGGGGCTGCTCGACGGTCTGGAGGACTACGTGCCGCAGATGCAGCTGCAAGGTGTGGCCGGTGCCTCGCACTGGATCGTGCACGAACAGCCCGACTATGTGGCCAGCAGCATTCAAGGTTTTCTGGGCCAGGCTTGAGCCGCCCAGACGCTTTGTTTTTGATAGCTGCTTGCGCCCATTGCCTCTGGGCTAGAGGCCTAAAAGGCTTAAGAAACAGGCTTAATAGAGCGGATCTTCACCTTCCGGCCGGGTTTTGAACCGTTTGTGCACCCAGTAATACTGCGCCGGCATGGTGTTGATGTAGCCCTGCAGGCGTGTATTCATCAAGGCCGTGTCAGCGACAAAGTCGGCCGACGGCACGTCGGGCCAGGCCGGCATCACCTCGACCTCGTAGCCCGTGGCCGTCAAACGGGTCACCACCGGCACCACCTTGGCGCGCCCGAGTTTGGCAAAACGCGAGAGCGAAGGCACGGTGGCCGCCGTCACGCCATAAAACGGCACAAACACCGACTCTTCCGGTCCGAAGTTCATGTCGGGTAACAAATACAAGGGCTGGCCCGCACGTAGCGCGCTGATGATGGGCTGCACCCCTTCGGCGCGGCCGAACAGGCGTGCATTGCCAAAACGCTGACGGCCGCGCAAGATCCAGCGGTCCAGCAGCTTGTTGGCCTGGTCGGTGTAAATCGTGGTGAAGGAACGCTGCACCTGCTGCGTCAAGGCGGCCCAACCCGCGTCCAGCCCGACAAAATGCGGTGCAAACAAAACCGTCGGCTGCTCGCCGTCCAGCTCGGCCAACGCACCCGTCAGGCGCAGGCGCTGCTTGAGTTTGTCCGGGTGACCATGCCAGAGCCAGCTCCGGTCCAGCCAGGCTTGGGCAAAAAACACAAAGGTTTGCCGCGTCATGGCGCGCCGCTCCTGCTCCGTGCGCTCCGGAAAACACAGGCGCAAATTGGTGTCCACCACCCTGCGCCTGGGTACGGCAACCACGTACAACAACCCGCCCAGCGCCACACCCAGGCCACGCACAACAGCCAGCGGCAAGGTCGCCAGCACCTGCATGAACACAATGCCACCGCGGGTGAACAACGCACCGATCCATTGACGCGGCGTTTTCAAGAGGTCTCCTCGGCGATGGGCTGCTGGCGCGGGTGTTTGTAACGCGAATAACCCCACAGGTACTGGCCCGGCTGGCTCAGCACAATCGCTTCGATCGCCTGGTTGATGATCGTCACCGCAGTCAACATGTCGGTTTTGGGCAGATCATCCAGCGCGGCCAGCGGCGGCCAGATTTTCAGGAAATAGCCCTGGCCGCGCGGCAGGCGTTCACAACTGACAGGCAACACGACGGCCCCGCTTTGCAGGGCCAGGCGTGCGGCCAGGGTCATGGTGTAAGCGGGTTTGCCAAAAAACGGCGCCCACAGTCCCTGGCCCTCGGGCGGCACCTGGTCGGTCAGCAAGGCCACGGCCTGGTTGTTTTTCAGCGTGCGAAACATCTGCCGGATGCCGCTCAGGCTGGCCGGCACCACGCTGAGCCCGGGCCGGCTGCGGGCGATATGCTCCAGCCGGGCCAGCCAGGGCTTGCGCGCCGGCCGGTAAATCGCCGTGATCGGCCCATACAGTTCGGCCAGCGCCTGCGGACCCAGCTCAAAACTGCCGCAATGCGGGCCAAAAAAAATAATGCCTTTGCCGCGCGCGAACGCATCGCTGACATGGACTTGGCCCTCGATACGCACATTGCCCAGGCAAGAGACCGTGGGCGGCCGCATCCACAGCTTGGGCAACTCGGCGACAAAACGGCCGGCCTCGGCAATCGCCGGTCGGACGGTCTCGAACGCCAGCCCGGCCTGCGCCACATTGGCCCGAAACTGGCGGCGGTAAGCGGGGCTCAGAAGCCAGACCAGCCAGCCCAGGCCCGCGCCTGCGACATGCAAGGCGCGCAGCGGCCAGAGGGAGAGAAATCGAAACAGATAAACCATGAAGAAGGCGTGGGCGGCGGTCAGTCGAGGCAAAAAGAAAATGGGGGCAAAACGCTATAATGGCGGCTGTCGCCGAGTTACTGAACAACTTGCAGGGCGACATTAAACCAAACTGCTAAAGCGTTCGCCGAGGCACCCCAAGCCGGCAACGCGCCGACAAACTTCATGGAGTGTACGCAATGGCGAACGATTTTCTCTTTACTTCCGAATCCGTCTCTGAAGGCCATCCCGACAAGGTCGCGGACCAGATTTCCGATGCCATCCTGGATGCCATCTTCAAACAAGACCCCCGCTCGCGCGTTGCCGCCGAGACATTGACCAACACCGGTCTGGTTGTGCTGGCTGGCGAAATCACCACCAACGCCCACGTCGACTACATCCAGGTCGCGCGCGACACCATCAAACGCATCGGTTACGACAACACCGAATACGGCATCGACTACAAAGGTTGCGCCGTGATGGTTTGTTATGACAAACAATCCAACGACATCGCGCAAGGCGTGGACCACGCATCCGACGACCACCTGAACATTGGCGCCGGCGACCAGGGCCTGATGTTCGGCTACGCCTGCGACGAAACGCCCGAGCTGATGCCCGCGCCGATTTATTTCGCCCACCGCCTGGTCGAGCGTCAAGCGCAACTGCGCAAAGATGGCCGCTTGCCTTTCCTGCGCCCGGATGCCAAGAGCCAGGTCACCATGCGTTACGTGGATGGCAAGCCGCACAGCATTGACACCGTGGTGCTGTCGACCCAACACAGCCCCGACCAGAGCGAAACCCAGCACAAGATGAAGGCTTCGTTCATCGAAGCCATCATTGAAGAAATCATCAAGCCGGTGCTGCCCAAAGAGTGGCTCAAAGACACCAAATACCTGATCAACCCGACCGGCCGTTTTGTCATTGGTGGCCCGCAAGGCGATTGCGGCTTGACCGGTCGCAAGATCATTGTCGACACCTATGGTGGCGCCTGCCCACACGGCGGCGGCGCCTTCAGCGGCAAAGACCCGTCCAAGGTCGACCGCTCAGCCGCTTACGCCGCGCGTTACGTTGCCAAAAACATCGTGGCCGCCGGCCTGGCCAAGCAGTGCCAGATTCAGGTGGCTTACGCCATCGGTGTGGCGCACCCGATGAACGTGACGGTCTACACCGAAGGCACGGGTGTGATCTCTGACGAAAAACTCTCGGCACTGGTGCAGGAGCACTTTGACCTGCGCCCCAAAGGCATCATCCAGATGCTGGATCTGCTGCGTCCGATCTACGAAAAAACTGCCGCCTACGGCCACTTTGGCCGCGACGAACCAGAATTCACCTGGGAAAAGACGGACAAGGCAGCTGCGCTTCGCGCAGCGGCAGGCCTGTAAGGCCTAGAGCGAAGCGAGCTTGTCCGGCTTTCAGCGCAGGCTCACTTCGCGCAGCGAAGTTAAGGGCCAAAGGCCCGTGCCGAAGCTAACGTACCGACAAAGCTGCGACGCTTAGGGCCGCTGCCGGCCTGTAAACCATCCGCGTCTCTGTCAGACTCACAAAAAAGCCACCTGATCAGGTGGCTTTTTTTCTTGGTATCTGGACGAACTTCAACTGGCGAAACTCGACGGACCGCGACACGCTGGCAGCGCTTGTTGAGCTTCAGGCACCACGCGGGGAGTCACCAAAAAGGGCCAGGCCGGGCGTGCAAGCTTGCTCGGCCTCCCCGTGACCGCGCGTTGGTCCTTGCCGGCCGCCGGCTCGCTGGGACTATGTCTGGGTTGGCTGGAAACCCAGTCGATGCTGAACGGACTCATGATTTTCTCCTGAAGGATGGGCTTGCCCCCGGCTGGGCAAGTGCACTCGCCTCGAGCGTAGGCGGGCGAAGCGGGGGGCGCTTGTCAGATTTCGACGATAGTGGCGTAGGACACCGCCAAGCCTGCCTCACAAAATACGCGGCCCGGCCCAACAGCCACTCATCAGGCCTTCCGGCTTTCTCTGCGCGCTCACAGCCGCACTGGAATCCCAGGACTCGACCTGGACGCTCAGTCCAGCGTAAACACCATAACCCACGCCGGCGCAGATATCCTCAACGGCAGACAGACTTTCGCCAGCTTTGATCGAGCCATCCGCGTGAATCGATTCGCCGGATTTGATACCCCAGCCGGCTTCCAGATGCATGCCGCTGCGGATGGCCCCGCCGGCCAGGATGCCCTGTCCAACCCGAATGCTGTCAGAGCCTACAATCGCGCCGCCCGCGCTCAGACTCTTGCCGCACTCGACCCCTCCGTGAACGATCAGGTCCTGTCCGACGAAGGCGCTGCCTGTCAGCGAGAGTTTGCCGTGGCATATCAAATTCCAGGCAGCGCGCACATCGCCACCACAAAAAATGGCTTCCTGAACATCGATGCCCCAATCGGCCCGAATGTCACCGCCGGCCTGGAGCGTGCCTTTGCTGTGGAGACTGCCCGCGACCCGGATGTCCTCGCCGGCCACAATGGCCTGACCCGCACGTATGCCCCCACCCGCGCGAATCGATCGCCCCACCTGAAGGACAGTATCAACATCGATGCCACCGCGAACCTCCAGGCTGCCCGCAAAGACGATGGCCTCGGCGTCCAGTGAATCGACAGTCAGGACGTCGTTGGTCGGGCCAAACTGCGCCAGAAGCCAGCACGCGTCATCCACACGCCCGGCACTGACCAGCGTATCCAAAGCGTCCTGGTAACTGCCGCCGTCTTCCACGTTGCGGACAAACCAACGGAAACCGTCGGCGCAGGGATTTTTGGCCCTGAGAAATTTCTTGGTAAGTTCCATCGTCTTCAATCCAATCACGATGCGCAGGGCCCATGCAGCTCGTGCATGAGCGATAGGACGCATTTCCATCAGGTGCGGCCAGCGCTGATATCAACAGACGGCCGCGATCGCGCTGAACGGGTGCCCAGCGATGGATGGTTTGCGCAGAAGAGAGGAAAAGTTATCGCCGGGCTGAGGAATGTGCGACCGGCTTGTATGGCCAGATCTCGCACACACCGACGCATCTCCCCCTGGACAGGCTGCTCGCGGAGCCTGCGCGAAGGGAAGAAGAAATGGAATGCATGAGTGAAAATGAAAGGCTTGTCAACGGCGTGAATGGTAGCACCCAGCGCTTTGAGCGGCAGTTCACCTCAGGATTGACACCACACGCCAGTCGACAAAAACCTCGGACAAGCACGGCACTTGAGCCCATGCGCCTGGGTGCCATCGGCAAGCTTACCCATCGGCCTGCACCCCCGCATCCGCGCTCCCTGGCTTCTCGAACATTCACCTTTGGTCTCCTGTGGCCGCATAAGCACATGTGGATTTATTATTTGCCTTTTACATACTCAATGCATCATGATCCATATTTTGGATACTTAAACGCATGGAACCCCGTCAACTCGAAGCTTTCGCCGCCGTCATGTCGGTCGGCAGCTTCACGGGTGCGGCCAGGTTATTGAGCCGCTCACAGCCGGCCATCACGCGTCTGGTGCAGGAGTTGGAAGCCGAGATCGGTTATGCGCTGTTTACACGCAACGGCCCACGGGTGACGCCCACTGAGCAGGGTTTCCTCTTGTACGAAGATGCCGAGCGCATTTTGGCGGGCCTGCGCCGGATCCACGAACGGGCTGCCGAAATCGCGCGCGGGGAGGATCAACCCCTGTTGCTGGCGACAACTTCGGCGCTGGCCGTCGGCCTGCTGCCCCAGGCGCTGAAACGCGTGGAAGCCCAAACCGGCGCAACCCCGGTCCAGTTGCGCACTGCATCACCCGAGCAAGTGGTGCATGCCGTGCTGACTGGCGCCGTGCACTTGGGCGCCAGCAGCCTGCCGCTGGAGCACCGCGGCCTGCAGGTGCACTGGATTGCCCAGCTGGCCTGCGTCGCCGTGTTGCCGCAACACGATCCCCTGGCTGCCTACGACAAAGTGCCACTCGCGGCCCTCGCGCAACGCCGCCTCATCACCATGAGCAACCCCTTTCGCCTGCGGCACCGGCTCGATGCCGCGCTGGCCGAGGCCGGGCGCCCGCCTGGGCAGCACGATGCGCTGATCGAAACCAATTCTTCCATCAACGCCCAGGCGCTGGTGCGCGCCGGACTGGGCGTGGCCGTGCTGGAGCCGCTCACGGCCCACGGCGCTCCGCTGGCTGGTGTGGTGGTGCGTCCGCTCGATACCGACATTCCCTTTTTTTTCGGCGTGATCACCCCCCAATCCCGGCCGCTGACCGCCCCCGTGCGCGCTTTGGCCGACGCACTGCTGGAAGCCGCCGCAGCGCTGCCGGGTTTTGTGCAGCATGACGTGGCCGCCCATGCCACGCTGCTGCAATCGGCCCATGCCGACGATGCAACAACCCGCCTTGGCACGACTCAGCGAAAACGGTCGTGATGAATTCCCCCATGAAACCTTGCCTTATGAACACCCCCACCGGCTTTGGCCTGGAAGCCCTGGAGGCGCGGCTGCGCCAGGATTTGCAATGGCTGTGCCTGCCCGCGCGGCGTTGGGTGCCGCCGCGCCAGGTGGACGGCGCCGAGGTGCTGGACACCGCCATCGTTGGCGGCGGCATGGCTGGCCTGGCGCTGGCCGCCTCACTCACCCACCTGGGTGTGCAAACGCGCATCTTTGATCGCGCACCTGAAGGCTTCGAAGGCCCTTGGGCTACCACCGCGCGTATGGAAACCCTGCGCTCACCCAAAGAGCTGACCGGTCCGGCGCTGGGTTTTGGCGCCCTCACCTTCCGCGCCTGGTTCGAGGCGCAGTTCGGTCTGACCGCCTGGGAGGCGCTCGACAAAATCCCGCGCCTGCAATGGATGGATTACCTGCGCTGGTACCGCCGCGTGCTGGCACTGGACCTGCGCAACCAGCAGCGCGTGCTCGCCGTGATACCGCGCGCCGATGGCCTGGTGCAACTGGATCTGGTCGACGACACACAAGCCGACGCGCCTTACCAAGTACTCGCCCGCCACGTGGTGCTGGCCACCGGCCGTGATGGCCTGGGCGGCCCCTGGGTGCCCGACTGGGCGCTGGCCCTGCCGCGCGATCGCTGGGCGCATTCGGCCGACAACTGGGACCCCGCCCTGCTGGCCGGCAAACGCGTGGTGGTGATAGGCGGTGGCGCCTCCGCCATGGACAGCGCCGCCACCGCACTGGAAGCCGGCGCGGCCCGCGTCGACCTGCTGGTGCGCCGCGCCGAGTTGCCGCGCGTCAACAAGGGCAAGGGCGCTGGCAGCCCGGGCGTGGCACATGGCTTTCAGGCCCTGCCGGACGACTGGAAATGGCGCTTTCGCCACTACATCAACGTGCAGCAGGTGCCGCCGCCACACGGCAGCACACTGCGCGTGTCGCGCCATGCGAACGCTCACTTTCACCTGGGCGCGCCTGTGTCATCGGCCACGCTGCGCGGCGATGGCGCGTTGCGCCTGGACACCGCCAAGGGGCCGCTGGCAACAGATTTCGTGATCTTTTGCACCGGCTTTCGTCTGGACTGGCGCCTGCGCTCCGAGTTCGCCGCGTTCGCGCCCCAAGTGCGGCTGTGGCAGGACCGCTACCAGCCCGAGCCCGATCAGGCCGACGACGAGCTGGCGCAATCACCCGACCTCGGGCCACTGCTCGAATTCCAGGAAAAAACACCCGGCGCCTGTCCCGGGCTGGCGCGTGTGCACTGCTTTTGTTATCCCTCGGCGCTGTCGCATGGTGCCGTGGCCGGCGACATTCCGCAGATCAGCGACGGCGCCAAACGCCTGGGCCAGGGCCTGGCCGGCCAGCTGTTCATCGAAGACGTGGCGCTGCACTTCGCGGCCATGGAGCGTTATGCCGAACCCGAGCTGGACGGCGATGAATGGACGCCCGCAGCCTTCCCCACCTACCCCGACGAGGAGCGCCCATGACCGGCTGGCTGCTGCGCCGCATTGCCCAGGCCGCCCTGGTGGTGGTGGTGATGACGCTGATCGTTTTTATCGGCCTGCACGCCATCGGCAACCCGGTGGACATCCTGATCGGCGACGACATGAACCAGGCCGAGCGGCTCGAAGCCATCGCCCGCCTGGGGCTGGACCAGCCGCTGTGGCGCCAGTACCTGGCCTTTGTCGAAGGCGCGTTACAGGGCAACCTGGGCAAAAGTTTCGTCTACCAGGAAGATGCAATCCGCCTGATCCTGCATCGCCTGCCCGCCACCATGGAACTGGCCATCAGCGCCCTGCTGCTGGCCATCGTTATCGGTGTGCCGCTAGGCCTGTTCGCCGGCATGAAGCCGGACCACCCGGTGTCGCACACGCTGATGGCCGGCAGCATCGTCGGTTTTTCATTGCCGGCCTTCTGGGTGGCGCTGATGCTGATCATGGTGTTCAGCGTGCAGCTGGGTTGGCTACCGGCCAGCGGGCGCGGCGAAACCCGTGCCCTGTTCGGCGTGGAATGGTCGTGGCTGACACTGGACGGGCTGCAGCACCTGATCCTGCCGGCCTTCAACCTGGCACTGTTCAAGATTTCACTGGTACTGCGCCTGACGCGCGCCGGCGTGCGTGAAGTGCTGCCGCAAGACTTCGTGAAATTCGCACGCGCCAAAGGCCTGTCGCCCTCGCGGGTGATGGTCATGCATGTCTTGCGCAACACGCTGATCCCCCTGGTCACGGTGCTCGGGCTGGAGCTGGGTGCCACCATCGCCTACGCGGTCGTCACCGAGACCATCTTCGCCTGGCCCGGCGCGGGCAAGCTGATCCTGGACAGCATCAACGCGCTGGACCGGCCGGTGGTGGTGGCCTATTTGATGGTGGTGGTGGTGATCTTCGTCACGCTGAACCTGGTGGTGGACCTGCTCTATAAATTGCTGGACCCGCGCGTGCGCCTGGAGGCTGCGAAATGACACCCAAGAACCGCGAGCAGCCGCAGCGCCGGGCCGACCCAAGCAAGGCGCGGCCCCCTCGGGGGGCAGCGCAGCACACGAAGTGGCAAGCGTGGGGGCGAAGTTTTGAGGAACACTCGATCTGGTGGCGCGTGGGCGCCGACTTTCTGCGTTCACGCGTGGCCGTGGCCGGGCTGGTGATGCTGGCAGTGGTGGTACTGGCGGCACTTTGCGCGCCATGGATCACGCCGCAAAACCCCTACGACCTGATGCAACTTGACGTGATGGACGCACGCCTGCACCCCGGCACACCCAGCAGCGCAGCCGGCTATACCTACTGGCTAGGCACCGACGGCCAGGGCCGCGACCTCTACTCGGCCATCATCTACGGCCTGCGTATCAGCCTGCTGGTGGGCATAGGCTCGGCGGCCATCGCGGCGGTGATAGGCACCCTGGTCGGCCTGCTGGCGGCTTACGCCGGCGGCAAGGTCGATGCAGTGCTGATGCGCCTGGTCGACCTACTCTTGTCCTTCCCGACCATACTGATGGCGCTGATGATCCTGGCTTATATGGGCAAGGGAGTGGGCAATGTAGTGCTGACCCTGGTGCTGCTGGAGTGGGCTTATTACGCCCGCACCGCGCGCGGCCAGGCGCTGGTGGAAACCCAGCGCGAATACGTCGAGGCCGCGCGCGGCCAGGGCATTCCGCGCTGGCGCATCCTGACCGGCCACATCCTGCCGAACTGCTTGCCGCCGCTGCTGGTGATAGGCGCGCTGCAGATCGCCCGCGCCATCACGCTGGAGGCCACCTTGTCCTTCCTGGGCCTGGGCGTGCCCATCACCGAGCCTTCGCTAGGCCTCTTGATCTCCAACGGCTACCAGTACCTGCTGTCCAACGAATACTGGATCAGCTTTTTCCCCGGCGTGGCCTTGCTGGCCACCATCGTCGCGATCAACCTGGTCGGCGACCAGTTGCGCGACGTCCTCAATCCAAGATTGCAGAAATGAGCAGCGAAGTCCCCACCCTCGAAGTGCGCGATCTCCAAACGCGCTTTCACACGCGGGCCGGCATCCTGCCCGTGGTCAATGGCGTGTCCTTCACCCTGCGCCGCGGCAAGGTGCTGGGCCTGGTCGGTGAATCCGGTTCGGGCAAGTCGGTCACCGGTTTTTCCATCATGGGCCTGGTCGATCCGCCGGGCCGCGTCGAAGGCGGCCAGGTCTTGTTCCAGGGCAAAGATCTGATGCAACTCAAATCAGCCGAACGCCGTGCCTTGCGCGGCAACCGCATTGCCATGATCTTCCAGGACCCGATGGCCACGCTGAACCCGGTCCTGCGCGTCGACACCCAGATGATGGAAGCCGTGCACGCCCACCGCAAGCTGTCCAACGCCGAGGCGCGCCAATTGGCCGCGGACAAGCTGACGCTGATGGGCATCCCCAGCCCCGACGAGCGGTTGCGCGCCTATCCCCATCAGCTCTCGGGCGGCATGCGCCAGCGCGTGGCCATTGCGATTGCGCTGCTGCACGGCCCCGACCTGATCATTGCCGACGAGCCCACCACGGCGCTCGACGTGACCATCCAAGCGCAGATCCTGTCGGAGATGCAAAAGCTGGTGCAGAGCACTGGCACCTCGCTGATCTGGATCAGCCACGACCTGTCGGTGGTGGCCGGCCTGGCCGACCACATCGCGGTGATGTACGCCGGGCGCATCGTCGAACATGGCACGGTGGACGACGTGCTCGACCACCCGCAACACCCTTATACCCAAGGCCTGATCGGCAGCCTGCCGAGCGCCAACCGCAAAACCCGCCAGCGCGGCGCGCGGTTGCAGCAAATTCCCGGCATGGCACCCAATCTGCTGCAGATGCCCGCAGGCTGCGCGTTTGCGCCGCGCTGCGCCCGTGCCAGTGCGGTGTGCGCGACCCTGCCCGAGATGACGCAGCCGCGCCCCGACACGCCGGGCCACACGGTGCGCTGCTTCCATCCCGGCGCTGCGCCGGTCACCGAGGAGGCCGCGGCATGAGCACCGAAAACGTATTGCCCCTGGTGGACCTGCAAGGCGTGACAAAACGCTTTGGTGCGCAGCCGGCGCCCGGCAAATTCGGCACGGCGCTGCGGCGCATGGGCTGGTCCAAGCCGCCGGTGGTGACCCACGCCGTCGATGGTGTGGACCTGGCCGTACGCCCCGGCGAAGTGGTCGGTCTGGTGGGTGAGTCAGGCTGCGGCAAGTCCACGTTAGGCCGCATTGCCGCCGGCTTGCTGTCGCCTACCGAAGGCGTAGTGCACGTGAATGGCGCAGCGCTCGAGGGTCTGGATGCCAGGCAACGCCTGGCCGCCCGACTGCGCGTGCAAATGGTGTTCCAGGACCCGTTCGCCAGCCTGAACCCGCGCCTTCGTGTCTCGCGCATCGTCGGTGAAGCCGCGCGCCTGCACGGCCTGACCGATGCGGCCGGCGAGGACGACTACGTCGCCGCCCAGTTACAGCGCGCCGGACTTGACCCCAGCCTGCGCCACCGCTACCCGCACCAGTTCAGCGGCGGCCAGCGCCAGCGCATAGGCATTGCGCGGGCACTGGCGGTGCAGCCATCCATGCTGGTCTGCGACGAGGCCGTGGCCGCGCTCGACGTGTCTATCCAGGCGCAAATCCTGAACCTGTTCATGGACTTGCGCGACCAGCTCGGCCTGGCCTATCTGTTCATCAGCCACGACCTGGGCGTGGTCGAACATGTCTGCGACCGCGTGGCCGTGATGTATCTGGGCCGCGTGGTAGAAAGCGCGCCCGTCGAAGAGCTGTTCGCACGGCCCAACCACCCCTACACCCAGGCGTTACTCGCCGAGATTCCGCGCATCGACGTGCGCCGTACCCGCTTCAGCGCCATTCGTGGCGAAATCCCGAGCCCGATCACACCGCCCAGCGGCTGTCACTTTCATCCGCGCTGTCCGCACGCCATGCCGCGCTGCAGCGTCGAAGTGCCGACGCTGCGCGGCATCGCCATCCACCACGCCAGCGCCTGCCATCTCAACGACCTCCCCGTTTGATCGAAGTTTTTTTCCTGAAAGGACCCGCCATGACCCCCCGCAAGCTCTCCCTCATCGCAGCGGCCGTGTTGACCGCCAGCGTCGCCGCCTCGGCGCAGACGCTGTCCATCGGTTTTGCCGACCCAGTGTCGTCGGTCGACCCGCAGCTTAACAACCACGCCGGCGACCGATCACTGGCCCTGCACTTCTGGGACTCCATCATCAACTCGCGCGACGGCGGCAAACTGGAGCCGGCGCTAGCGTCGAGCTGGAAGGCGCTGGACGACAAGACCTGGGAGTTCAAGCTGCGCAGCGACATCAAATGGCAAGATGGCAAGCCGTTCACCGCCGACGACATCGTGTTCTCGTTCCAGCGCGCGCGCAGCGTGCCCGGCACTGTGGCCTCCTACACGGGTGCACTGCGCACGGTGGAGTCAACCACCGCAAAAGACCCGCACACTGTCATCGTCAAGACCAACACGCCCAATCCCATGCTCCCGCTCGACATCGCGTCGATCTACATCGTGAGCAAGCATGCGGGTGAAAATTCCAAGACTGAGGACTACAACGCCGGCCGCGCCGTGGTGGGCACCGGGCCCTACAAGTTCATCTCGTACAGCCCAGGCGACCGCACCGTGTTCGAACGCAACCCCGGCTATTACGGGCCCAAGCCGCTGTGGGACAAGGTCAACTACCGCTACATCAACAACGGCGCGGCGCGCACCGCCGCGCTGCTGGCCGGCGACGTGGACGTGATCGACAAGGTGGCCGTGACCGACGTGGCCAAGCTCAAGAAAACACCCACGGTCAGCGTCTACACCTACCCCGGGCTGCGCGTGCTGCTGCTGCAGCCGAGCTTCCGCCCTGGGTCCAACGAATTCATCACAGACAACGCCGGCAAGCCGCTCGACAAGAACCCCCTGCAAGAGCTCAAGGTGCGCCAGGCGCTGTCACTGGCCATCAACCGCAAGGCCATCACCGACCGCATTCTGCAGGGCACGGTGACCGAGGCCAACCAGTGGATGCCCAAGAACAGCTTTGGCTACAACCCCGAGGTCAAGGACATTGCCTACAACGTCGAGCAGGCCAAGAAACTGCTGGCCGAGGCCGGCTTTCCGCAGGGCTTCCAGATCACCATCCACGTGCCGGGCGACCGCTACCCACAGGCGCCCGAGACCGTGCAGGCCGTGGCCCAGTTCTGGACCCGCGCGGGCGTCAAGACCAAGGTCGAGGTCGTACCCTGGAGCGTGTACGCCAGCCGCGCCGGAAAAAACGAGTACGCCGTCAGCGTGATCGCCTGGGGCAATGGCACGGGCGAAGCCGGCTACGGCCTGCTGCAGACCCTGGCCAGCAACGACGCCAAGCGCGGGCGCGGCGTCAACAACTGGGGCCGCTACAGCAACGAGGCGGTGGACAAAGCATTGGACGCGGCTACCGTGGAGTTCGATGCCAAGCGCCGCGAAGCCATCTTCCGCCACTCGGTCAAGTTGGTCACCGACGACGTCGGCAACATCCCACTGTTCCATTACCAAAACATCTGGGCCGCCAGGAAGGGCCTGAAGGTAGTGCCGCTGCTAAGCGACCGCACCACCGCGATGCAGGTTAGCCCGGTCGCCAAGTAAGGAAGGTCGCATGCCCTCCGCCATCCTGACCGTCACCCCCGAAGACGCACTGATCGACGTGCCGCGCCGCATCGCGGTGAACGGCCTGGCGCCCGGCGAAGAAGTCACCCTGAGCACCCACACGCTACGCGGGCCTGGCGTGGTGTGGCGCTCTGCCGTCAGCTTCCGCGCCGACGCCCACGGCGTGGTGGACCTGCAGCGCGATGCCCCGCTGACCGGCAGCTACAGCGGCGTGTCGGCCATGGGGCTGCTGTGGTCGCAAGCGCCCGAGCAGGAAGGCGCGCCGCGCGAGGTGTTTGGCCTGGAACCCGCGTCCGCGCTAAGCACCGAAGTGAATTTACTGCGCCACGGCGCACCCGCGCTGCAGGCACGCCTGGTGCAGCGCCTGCAAGGCGTCGGCGTGGCGCGGCGCGAGGTCCGCGAAGAAGGCCTGGTCGGCACCCTGTTCACGCCCGCCGGCCCCGGGCCACACCCGGCGGTGCTGGTGCTCAACGGTTCGGGCGGCGGCATCAACGAGCCACGTGCCGCGCTCTACGCCTCGCACGGCTACGCCGCGCTGGCGCTGGGCTACTTCAAAGCGCCGGGGCTGTCCGACTACATCTCCAACACGCCGCTCGAGTACTTTGAAACCGCACTGCACTGGCTGCACCGCCATGTGCGCCCATTGCACGGCTTCGTCGCGCTCAGCGGCCAGTCGCGCGGCGGCGAACTGGTGCTGCTGCTGGGCTCGCGGTTCCCTGAATTGGTGTCGGCCGTCATCGGCTACGTGCCCGGCGCCGTGGTGCACAGCGCGCAAAACGCCTGCGACCCGGCCACGGGACGCGAAGGCCCGGCCTGGACTTTTCGCGGCCAGCCCCTGCCCCACCTGTGGCAAAACAACCGCAGCGCCAGTTGGGCACCCTGGGACGATGGCCCGCAACCGCGCCGCCACGCCAACGCGCTGCTGACCGCGCTGCAAGACCCCGAAGCCGTGGAGCGCGCCCGCATCCGGGTGGAACACATACGCGGCCCGGTACTGCTGCTGTCGGCCAGCGACGACGGCTCCTGGCCGTCTAGCCTGTACGGCCGCATGGTCACCGAGCGGCTGGCGCAGTTCAAGCACCGGTACGCGGTCGAGCAGCTCGACTTCGAGGGCGGCGGGCACTCCATTGTTTTCCCCTATGTGCCGACCACGCAACTGGTCTATGCCCATCCGGTGTCGGGACGGTTCAGCACCACTGGCGGCACGCCAGCCATCAACGCCCATGCCGATGAAGCTTCCTGGGCTGGCGTGCTCCGTTTTTTAGAGCGTGCTACGCACATACCACCTGGGCTACAGGCCTAAAACACTTAAAAATCAACTTTCAGGAATCCCTGCCATGTCTTCATCCCTTCCCGCCGCTGATCTGATCGACACCTTGGTAGCCTTGCCGGCCGAAAGCCCAGTGCACGCCGTACGCCACCAGCGCGACAAGGTGGTGGCCGCCACGCAAGGCAGCTACGACAGTATTTTTGACCCCACGCTGAGCGGCGCCCCATCCCTGGCCGAACGCCTGCTGGCGGCCCACGACATCGCGCGCCAGGCCGGCAGCGCGGTCTTGCAGGCCCACTACCGCGAGCGCCTGCAAACCCTGCCGCTCACGTCGGCGCAACAGGCCGCACTCGACGGCCAGCCCCCCAGCGGCGACTCGCGCCTGCAAGCCATCCTGGTCTTCACGCGTACGCTGACCGAACGCCCGGTGGAAGGCGACCAGGCCGCGCTGCTTCGGTTGCCCGCCGCCGGGCTGACCACGCCCGAAGTGGTCGTGCTGGCGCAGCTGATCGCCTTCGTGGCCTACCAGCTGCGTGTAGTGGCCGGCCTGCAGGCGCTGGTCGAACTGGGCGATGACATCCACAGCACGGCCGCAGCAGCAGCAGCAGCAGCAGCAGCAGCAGCAGCGGAGGAGGCCCCGTTTGTCCACCCCGCCAACCTGCCCAAACCCGGCGAGCCGGTGCGCGTGAACGGCTACACCAGCGACACCCTGGACTGGAAGGCCTGGCTGCCAGTGCTGGACCTGGACCAGGCGACGCCCGCACAGCTGGCCGTGCTCGAGAGCAGCCACCCCAAGGCCAAAACCAGCGACTACTACCGCGTGCTGGCGCACCAGCCGCGCATCCTGGAAGAGCGCTCCATCGTCTTCAACGCCATCATGTACGCCCCCGGCGGCCTGTCGCGCGCCGAGCGTGAACTGGCCAGCGCCGTGGTCTCGCGCGTGAATGGCTGCGTTTACTGCGCCTCGGTGCACGCCCAGCGCTTCGAGCAACTCACCAAGCGCAATGACGTGATCCATCAGGTTTTCACCGAGCCGCAGGGCGCCGGCACCACGGCCCGCGAACGCGCCATTGTGCAACTCTCGATAGACCTCACCACCCATCCAGCCCAGTTTGGCGCGGCCCAGTTGCAAGCCGTGCGCGCGGCCGGTTTGTCAACCCTGGAAGTGCTGGACCTGGTGCACGCGGTGGCGATTTTTGCCTGGGCCAACCGCCTGATGCTGAATCTGGGGGAGCCGATATTTCCGGGTTAAACCTGGCTTCTGGCGGGCACCGAGCGCTTGACGGAAGCAGTCGGCGCGACTTAAGAACAGCGATCCTCTTGGGCAGGCAGAGCAGTTATTGGGATTTATTGGATTGAACCGTCGACAACGGTTTGAGGACTTTCGGAGGTACTCAGGAGTCCGATGTCATGCAACTTTGTCCACTTAATTCAATTTAAATCAATGACTTATAGGAATATCCTACCTATTTAGCTTTCGAATTTAGATACGAATAATTCGCATCTAAATGGGCATCAACAGTTACCGAAAACCCGACAGCGCATCCCCCACGGACTTGAAACTGCCACAAAACGGCCTTATCATTAGCACTCGATGGTATGGAGTGCTAACAACCAGCGTTTCAAGCCAGTCCGTTCACAAGCACCCGTTTCCCACGGGTGTTTTTTGATTTCAAAACCATTGTTTCAAACCCAGGAGCTCCTATGAAACTTCGTCCCCTGCACGATCGCGTGATCGTCAAACGTGTTGAAAACGAAACCAAAACCGCCTCTGGCATCGTCATTCCTGACAGCGCTGCTGAAAAGCCTGATCAAGGCGAAGTGCTGGCTGTGGGTCCTGGCAAAAAGAACGACAAGGGCGAAATCAGCGCCATGGCTGTCAAGGTCGGCGACCGCGTGTTGTTCGGCAAGTACAGCGGCCAGACCGTCAAGGTCGACGGCGACGAATTGCTGGTCATGAAAGAAGACGATCTGTTTGCAGTCGTTGAGAAGTAATTTCTCGGCTTTCACACACCCTTTAATCAATTGAATCTGGAGAATTAAACATGGCAGCAAAAGACGTCATTTTCGGCGGCGAAGCCCGCGCACGCATGGTCGAGGGTGTGAACATCCTGGCCAACGCGGTCAAGGTTACCCTGGGCCCTAAAGGCCGTAACGTGGTGCTCGAGCGCTCTTTCGGCGCTCCTACGGTGACCAAGGACGGTGTGTCCGTCGCCAAAGAAATCGAACTCAAAGACAAGCTGCAGAACATGGGCGCGCAGATGGTCAAGGAAGTTGCTTCCAAGACCTCCGACATCGCTGGTGACGGCACCACGACCGCGACCGTTCTGGCTCAAGCCATTGTTCGCGAAGGCATGAAATATGTCGCCGCCGGCATGAACCCGATGGATCTGAAGCGCGGCATCGACAAGGCTGTGACGGCCCTGGTCGAAGAGCTGAAAAAAGCTTCCAAGCCCACCACCACCAGCAAGGAAATTGCTCAGGTCGGTACCATCTCCGCCAACAGCGACGAAGAAGTCGGCAAGATCATCGCTGAAGCGATGGACAAAGTCGGCAAAGAAGGCGTCATCACCGTGGAAGACGGCAAGTCGCTGAACAGCGAACTCGACGTCGTTGAAG
The DNA here is from genome assembly GCF_033446725.1 of Polaromonas potterensis. Taxonomy (NCBI): domain Bacteria; kingdom Pseudomonadati; phylum Pseudomonadota; class Betaproteobacteria; order Burkholderiales; family Comamonadaceae; genus Polaromonas; species Polaromonas potterensis. Next base: position 84,337 of record NZ_JAWQLX010000009.1, read on the forward strand.
GCATGCAGTTTGACCGTGGCTACCTGAGCCCGTACTTCATCAACAACCCCGAAAAGCAGTCCGCCATCCTGGACAACCCTTTCGTGCTCTTGTACGACAAGAAAATCAGCAACATCCGTGACCTGCTGCCTACCCTGGAACAAGTCGCCAAGTCCAGCCGTCCTTTGTTGATCATCTCCGAAGATGTCGAAGGCGAAGCCCTGGCAACGCTGGTGGTCAACACCATCCGTGGCATCCTGAAGGTTGTGGCTGTCAAGGCCCCTGGTTTCGGCGATCGCCGCAAAGCCATGCTGGAAGACATCGCCACCCTGACCGGCGGCAAGGTCATCGCTGAAGAAGTGGGCCTGACCCTCGAAAAAGTGACGCTGGCCGACCTCGGCCAAGCCAAACGCATCGAAGTGGGCAAGGAAAATACCATCATCATCGACGGCGCCGGCGCTGCTGCTGACATCGAAGCCCGCGTCAAGCAGGTTCGTGTCCAGATCGAAGAAGCCACGTCCGACTACGACCGTGAAAAACTGCAAGAGCGCGTGGCCAAGCTGGCCGGCGGTGTTGCCGTGATCAAGGTTGGCGCAGCCACCGAAGTCGAAATGAAAGAGAAAAAAGCCCGCGTGGAAGACGCCCTGCACGCTACCCGCGCTGCTGTGGAAGAAGGCATCGTGGCTGGTGGCGGCGTGGCTCTGCTGCGTGCCAAGCAGTCGGCTGGCGTCATCAAGGGTGACAACGCTGACCAGGACGCCGGCATCAAGCTGATCCTGCGCGCCATCGAAGAGCCATTGCGCATCATCGTTTCCAACGCCGGCGAAGAGCCAAGCGTTGTCGTGAACGCTGTGTTGGCCGGTAAAGGCAACTACGGCTACAACGCTCAGAATGGCCAGTATGGCGACATGATCGACATGGGTATCCTGGACCCCACCAAGGTGACACGTACGGCCCTGCAAAACGCAGCTTCCGTGTCTTCGCTGATGCTGACAACCGAATGCATGGTTGCCGAGGCTCCAAAAGACGAGTCCGGCGCTGGCGGCGGCATGGGTGGTGGCATGGGTGACATGGGCGGCATGGGCGGCATGGGCATGTAATAAAAATCGCGGGGACGGATGCCGGGTCTTTCAACAGGCCCGGACGCAGACCCCCGTTTTTTGCTGCCCCCAGCCAAAAAGGGCCGCAGTGCGCAAGCACTGCGGCCCTTTTTCACGTCAGCAAAAAAGAAAACACAGCGCCTTTGTCCTCACGCTGCAGCAAGCGGATGTCGCTCCCGTGCAGTTGCAGGATGCGTTTCACAATGACAAGCCCCAGCCCGCCAGCCCGTCCACCCGCGGATGAAAAAACCGGCCGCACAAAAAGCGCCTTGCGCAGCGCGCCCGGGATGCCCGGTCCGGTGTCACTGATCTCGACACGCACCCCCGCAGCTTCGGGCCGCAGCTGCACCACAATTTCGCCGCCTTCAGGGGTGTGGCTGATCGCGTTGTCCAGCAGATTGGTCAGCACCCGTTCGATCATCCCCAGATCCGCCGTGACGACGGGCAGACCCGGCACGATATCCGGGGTCAACCGCTGGCTGCGCGCCTCGGCGGCCAGCTCGAACTTCTGGAAAACATCCTGCACCAGATCGGCCAGTGCAAAACTTTCCAGCTCGGGTTTGACCACGCCGTATTCGAGACGGGCCAACTCGAACAACTCCTGGGCCAGACGCCCGACCTTGCGGCTCTGGCCCAGCGCAATTTCAAGGTAGCGGCGTTGCTCGGCCGCACTCAGGCTATCGGCCTTCACCAGCAAGGTTTCCAGATAACCGTGCAAAGATGTCAGCGGCGTGCGCAGGTCGTGTGAAATGTTCGCAAACAGTTCGCGCCGCTGCTGGTCCCGCAGTGTCAGTTCACGCCACTGTTCGGCAAGGCGTTGTGTCATGCGCGAAAAGACCTGGCCCAGGGCGGCAATCTCTCCACCACCCTTGGAGGCTTGCTCCAGGGCCGGCGCGGCCTTGTCCAGCGCCACCAGTCCGTCCGCCTCGAAGTGGCGTACTGCCACGGTGAGCTGACGCAGCGGCCGCGTGATCAGGTGAAAGGCCGCCAGCCCCGCGATCAGGCCCAACAAGGCCACCAGCGCCATGGACCAGAGCGTGGAGCGCAACACACTGTCGGCCGAAAAATTTGCTGCCAGGGTGTCACGGGTCTCACCAAACAGCACCACGTAGACATAACCGGCATCCCGCCCATTTACTTTCAGCGGGGCAGCGCTGAATACTTTTCGCGAGTCCATGCTGCGCGGATCGTCGCCGAAGATGGGCAAGGGTGCGCCGGCCAGCAGTTGCCGGACAGGCGCCAGGTCCACCCTGTCGCGTTTCAAGTGTCCAGGCGGCGCAGCTTGTGCCTGAATACGTCCGTCCGGACCGAGCAGATAGACCTCCACACTGGGGTTGACGGCCATCAATTTGTCGAACAGTTCGTGTACCGCCACCTCATTGAAACCCGCAGCTTCCATCAAGGCCGAGTTGTCCGCGATGTGAGCGGCCAGACCCATGGAAAGGCGCTGCGCCACCTCCTGCTCATGCAGCCCATTGGCTTTCGTCTGCAGCCAGACCGATGCGCCGCAACAAGCCAGCAGCAAGACCGCAAACACCAGCGAAAGACGTTGCGACAGGGAAAGCCGGCTAAAACTCATACCTCGGCCTCTTCCGCAGACACCACCAGTTTGTAGCCACGTCCCCACACCGTCAAAATGCGGCGGGGTTCTGCCGCATTGGCTTCCACCTTGATGCGCAGACGGTTGATGTGGGTGTTGACCGTGTGTTCATAACCATCGTGCTGGTAACCCCAGACCTGGTTGAGTAAATCCAGTCGCGAAAAAACACGACCGGGATGGCGCGCGAAGAAATACAGCAAATCGAACTCGCGCGGGGTCAATTCAATGCGTTTTCCATCCACCTGCACCTCGCGCTCCAGCGGGTCTATGCAGAGGTTGCCCAGGTCCAGCCGGCCGGACTCCACACGCGCGTCACGCGCCATGGCCTCGGTACGCCTCAGCAACGCACGCACACGCGCCACCAGTTCCAGCACCGAAAAAGGTTTGGCAAGATAGTCGTCGGCACCGAGTTCCAGACCGAGGATGCGATGCACTTCACTGGAGCGGGCGCTGATGATGATGATGGGTGTGTAACGCGCCATGGCGCGGGCACGGCGGCAGATTTCGAGGCCGTCCACACCGGGAAGCATCAGGTCGAGAACCAACGCGTCCCAGTGGCCCCGCTCCAGCTCGCGCACGCCCGCATGACCATCCGCCGCATGCACCACCGCAAAACCCTCATCGTGCAGATGCATGCGCAGCAACTCTGCGATATGGGGATCATCTTCGACGATCAGAACGCGTTTGACAGGATCCATGACCAAGGATTATCACGCGATCCCTCTTTTGGAGTTATCACAATTAATTGAACTTTCCGTGATGAATCGGCCATGGGGTGCGCCCAACAATCCCCCCATGAAGCACAAAACCACACCCCAAGGCAGTGCGCCCATCCACCCGCGGTGGATGCGCATCACCCACTGGCTCAACGCCCTGGCCGTGCTGGTGCTGGTGACCAGCGGCTGGCGCATCTATGACGCCTCGCCACTGTTCCCGTTTCATTTTCCGGCCGCTATCACCCTGGGTGGCTGGCTGGGCGGGGCGCTGCAGTGGCATTTTGCCGCGATGTGGCTGCTCGCCATCAACGGGCTGATCTACCTGTCCTTCAACCTGGCCAGTGGCCGGTTTTTTCGAAAATTCTTTCCGCTGTCGATCTCCGGCATCGTGCGCGACATGCGGGCGGCGCTCCGCGGACAACTCTCCCACGCCGACCCACGGAGCTACAACAACGTCCAGCGTTTGGCCTACCTCTTCGTGATACTCGACATCGTGCTGCTGGTGCTGTCTGGCCTGGTGTTGTGGAAGTCGGTCCAGTTCGGCATGCTGCGCGACCTGCTGGGCGGCTACGAAGTTGCGCGTCGCATCCACTTTTTTGCCATGGCCGCCCTGGTGGCCTTCGTGGCCGTGCACCTGGTGATGGTCGCGCTGGTTCCGCGCACCCTGCTCACCATGCTGAGCGGCCGCACAGGGAAAACCGTATGAAAATCCTCCAGCGCTCGCCCCTGGCCCGTCTTGGCATCGACGGCGATGCCGCGCTCGCCGAGGCACGCCAACTTCTTGGCCGCCGCATCGAACAGCCGGCACGTCGCGCCTTCCTGCAACGTTCGCTGACGCTGGGCGGCCTGTCGCTGCTGAGTGGCTGCAACATCAGCAGCAACAGCGGCGTGGAAGCAGCGCTCACGCACATCTCGCGCTTCAACGACACGGTGCAGGGCTGGATTTTCGATCCCCAGCAACTCGCACCGACCTACCCGGAATCCATGATCACGCGGCCTTTCCCGTTCAACGCCTACTATGGTGAAGACGAAATCCGCCAGGTGGATGAAGCCAGCTACCAGCTCGAAGTCACGGGCCTGGTGGCCGACAAACACCGCTGGAACCTGGCCGAACTGCGCGCCCTGCCGCAGCAGGACCAGGTCACCCGTCACATCTGCGTCGAGGGCTGGAGCGCCATCGGCAAATGGGGTGGTGTGCATTTCGCCGACTTCCTGAAACGCGTGGGCGCCGACACCAGCGCGAAATACATCGGCTTCAAGTGCGCGGACGACTACTACACCAGCATCGACATGGCCACCGCGCTGCACCCGCAGACACTGCTGACGCTGAGCTACGACGGCCAGCCCTTGCCTCCGAAATATGGCTTCCCCATGAAGCTGCGCATGCCCACCAAGCTGGGCTACAAAAACCCGAAACATATTCAGGCGATCTTCGTCACCAACACCTACCCTGGCGGCTATTGGGAAGACCAGGGTTACAACTGGTTCGGCGGCAGTTGAGCGCCCAAAAGGCTCAACGCTGTTGAAACTTGCGGCACGTGCTCATCCCGAACCGTGCCATTTTTAACTGACTCGACAAGGACATCCAAATGAACAAACTCTCCGCAACTCTCCTGGCCACCTGCATGGCTATCGGTGCTGTCTCGGCCTTTGCCGCGGACGACATGAAAAAAGACGCCATGAGCAAGGACTCGATGTCAAAAGATTCAATGTCCAAGGATGCCATGGGCAAAGACGGCATGAAAAAAGACTCGATGGCAAAAGGCTCCATGGCCAAGGACGGCATGAAGAAGGACGCCATGGGGAAAGATGCCATGTCCAAGGACGCCATGGGCAAAGACGACGCCATGAAGAAATAAACCAGGCTATCACCACGCTCCGACGGAGATCCTCATGATTTTCTTCATCCTGTCCTATCTTGGCGGAGCGCTGACCATTCTTGCGCCCTGCATTCTGCCGGTGGTGCCTTTTGTCTTCGCACGCATCGACCAGCCCTTCGTCAAAAGCGGCCTGCCCCTGCTGGCGGGCATGGCGCTGACCTTTGCGGCCGTCGGAACATTGGGCGCCATCGCCGGCAACTGGGCCGTGGCGGCCAACGACTATGGCCGGATCGCTGCCATGGTTTTTCTAGCCGTCATGGGCATGACGCTGATCGCACCTCGTTGGGCCGACCGCCTGGCACGACCCCTGGTGGCCGTGGGCTCGCGTCTTTCCAACGCTGCGGCCAGACCTGCAGGCGGCGCAGGCCACCCAGCGTGGTCGTCTTTTTTTCTGGGCATGGCCACCGGGTTGCTGTGGGCGCCCTGTGCGGGTCCTATTCTGGGCCTGATCCTCACCGGGGCAGCCCTTGAAGGGCCCAGCGTACACACCTCCCTGCTGCTGCTCGCGTATGCGGCCGGTGCCGTGAGTTCGCTGGCCCTTGTGTTGCTTGCGGGCGGCCGGGTGTTTGCCATCCTCAAGCGCTGGCTCGGCTTGGGCGAGTGGTTCCGCAAAGGACTGGGAGTGGCGGTACTCGCCGGGGTCACAGCCGTCGCGCTCGGGCTGGATACCGGCCTACTCACACAGTTTTCGTCGGGTGGAGGCGTATCGCTGGAAAACACCCTGTTTCGGCGGCTGAACCCACCACCGGCAGAACGTGCCGCGATGCGTTCGCCCGTGCTGAATCCAGGCTCTTTCCTCAAGGTGCAATCACCGCCGAACTTGCCCCGGCTGGCCACACTGCCTATCGAAGGTAACATGCCGCCACTGACAGGCGGCGTCGAATGGCTGAACTCGCCGCCACTCAGCGCCAAGGAGCTGCGCGGAAAAGTCGTGCTGATCGACTTCTGGACCTTCGGCTGCATCAACTGCCGCAACGCGCTGCCTTATGTACGTGCCTGGCACCGCAAGTACAAGGACCAGGGACTGGTGGTGATCGGCGTGCATGCGCCCGAGTTCGCGTATGAGAAAAACATCAACAATGTGAAACGCGCCGTGGGCGATCTGGGCATCGAGTTTCCGGTGGTGATCGACAACAACTTCAGCATCTGGCGCGCCTTCAACAACAACTATTGGCCGGCGCACTACTTCGTCGATGCGCAGGGCCGCATCCGTTTCCATCACTTTGGCGAAGGCGAATACGACAAGTCGGAACAAGTCATCCAGCAACTTCTGGAAGAAGCCAGAACTACCGCAAAGCCGTTATGAACACACCATCCAGCACCCACGTTCAGCCCACTACCCCGCATCCACGCCTGAAACGGCGCGCGATGCTAAGCACCCTGGTCATCGCCTGTGTTGCCGGAGCGGTACTCTGGCAGGTCCACCCTTCGCTGGCGGCCGAAGCCGCGGTAAGCATCCCGGCGCCTGCCGACGATCTGGTGGCGACGCCTGCCGCCGCCGTCGAAACCGCGGTACTCGCCGGCGGCTGTTTCTGGGGCGTGCAAGGGGTGTTCCAGCACGTCAGGGGCGTGCGCAATGCCGTCTCGGGTTATGCCGGAGGCGAGGCGTCCTCGGCACGTTATGAGGCCGTGGGTTCAGGCCGCACCGGGCACGCGGAGGCCGTGCAGATCACCTATGACCCCCAGCAGATCAGTTATGGGCGCATCCTGCAGATTTACTTTTCGGTGGCGCACAACCCGACCGAGCTGAATCGCCAGGGGCCGGACAGTGGGCCGCAATACCGATCCACCATCTTCGCGCAGGATGTCACGCAAGCGCGTGTTGCCAAGGCCTATATCGCCCAGCTCAACAAGGCCGGCAGTTTTGGCTTGCCGATTGTCACCACCACGGAGATGCAAAAACGCTTCTTCCCGGCCGAGGCCTACCACCAGGACTACCTGGTGCAGCACCCCCACGCCCCCTACATCGTCTACAACGACTTGCCGAAAATCGACAATCTCAAGCGGCTGTTCCCCGATCGCTACCGCGCGGCACCGGTGCTGGTCGGCAAAGGGGCCTGAGGTTCGGGCAGCACCCCGGCTTCGGCAGCCAGGGTGCCAACAAAAAAAAGCCGCATCGGCGGCTTTTTACAAAAGGCTCACGGGATGACCCGTGGATGAGAACACATCAGGCCTCGTAGGCCACCGCACCTTCCCGTTCGGGTTGGACCCACCAGTACACCAGCACAAAGAAGCCAATCACCGTCAGCATGAGTAATTGCCACCAGCCGCTTTTGCCGATGTCATGCAGGCGCCGCGTACCCACGGCGAGCGCGGGCAACAGCAGCGCCAGCGACGCCAGCCCGCTGACCAGGTCGCTGATCATGGACGCGGCGATGGAAACCAGAATTTGGAACAGGAAAAACCACCAGAACTCGGAGCGCGAGGCGCGTCCGGAAAAGGTGGCGTATTTGGCGAAACAGCTCGAAATGGCTTGGCCGAAGTTCATGGTTTTTCTCCTCCTCAGGAGTGTGCAAGGGCAAATTCCCCGGCGCCATGATAAGTCAGGCCTGCAGGCGCGCGGGAGAGGCGGTACCCTCCCCGCAGCCGAAACACCGCTGTCCTATTTTTGTGATCCCGCAGCAGGCAACAACTTCAGCGGGCCGTAAAAAGCCTGGAGCTGGCCCTCGTTTCTTTCACCCTCGGTGAAAACCGCAAAACTCAGCAAGGCGCCGGGATCTTCCCCAAAAACCTTGCGGTAATCCGCCCGGATGTCCCGCTCATAACTCAGCCACTGGTTGTAGCCCTGGTCGCCCGAATCCACAACAAGCTTGCGAATGCGGTCGGTACGGTCATTCATCACGACATCACCAGGCTTGTTAACGCGCGACCAGGCATAGATCAGCGTGGCAAAGGGCAGCTCTTCGCCGGTCAGCATGAGGCTTAACTCCGACAGCAGGGAGTTCTTGATCGAAAAGCGCGACCGATCGCCGTCGAAGGCCAGAACCACGCGCACAGGCACGTCGTCCAGTTCGGCGAGTGATGCGTTGGCGTCAGCGCCGGGCGGCGGCACGTTCCACGAAAAACTGATGCGCCCCAGGTCGGCGGGCTCAATGCGCTGGCGGCGCCGCAAAATGCTGCCCGTCGCATCGGCCGTGGCGCGCACGGCATCGCGGCCTTCGTGCCGCATATAGCTGTAGCGTGTGGACTGTTTGCCCGGCACCCGAAAAATCTCCCATACCAGGTCATCCGCGTTCAGCCCACCGGTTTTCGCGGGGACACTCAGCTCGGCCCAGGTGGTACCGCTCACATCCAGCGCAGGTCCCAGCGTTCCGCCCTGCGAAACCGGCTCTTCGGTGTCTGCGTCGGCATCCTGCCCCTGATGTGTAGCGCACCCGGACACAAGACTGATGGCCAGCCACACCACGGCAAGGCCTTTAAAACAGCGTGCCGGGAACGTGGTCTGGCTTGAATTAGAAAAATGGAGACCGCGGAAGGCAGAAACGGGTTGAGGCATGGTGCGGAAAGAAGGTTGTCAGATCAATGCCAAGAGTTGACCATGAAGCACCACGGTCCCGCAACGAAATACTGCACACGGCCGCCAGGTAATCAGGCCGAATTGATTCTTCGCAACAGTCCCGACGTCGATCCGTCCAATCCCGTGGCATCACCCGTCGCCAGCCTGGCTTCTATATCCCGAGCCAGCACCTTGCCCAGCTCGACCCCCCACTGGTCGAAACTGTTAATGCCCCAGATCGCGCCGCTGGTGAACACGCGGTGCTCCTGCAGCGCGATCAACGCACCCAGGCTGGCGGGCGTTAATTCATCGAGCAAGAGAAAAGTGCTGGGCCGGTTGCCGGGGAAATGTTTGTGACCGCCCACATCGTCTTGACCCTGCATCAAGGCTTGGGCCTGGGCCAGCACATTGGCCAGCAGTTTGTCGTGGTGGCCGGGCAGGCCATGGCGGGCCTGGGCCACGGCCACAAATTCGACCGGCACCACATCGGTCCCCTGGTGCAACATCTGGAAGTAGGCATGTTGGCCGTTGGTTCCGGGTTCGCCCCAGAGCACGGGCGCGGTGGCAAAAGGCAAGGTCTGGCCATGCCTGTCCACACGTTTGCCGTTGCTCTCCATTTCCAGCTGCTGCAAATAGGCCGGCAGGCGGCGCAAGGCGCTGCTGTAGGGCGCGATGCTGCGGCTGGTGAAGCCATAAAAATTGCGGTACCAGACATCCAGCAGGCCCAGACGCACCGGCAGGTTCTGCGCCAGCGGCGCGGTCTGGAAATGTTCGTCCATCGCATGGGCGCCGGCCAGAAAATCCTTGAAGCCCTGCGCGCCTATGGCGATCGCCAGCGGCAGGCCGATAGCCGACCACAGCGAATAACGCCCGCCCACCCAGTCCCAGAAACCGAAGCTAGTGTGGATGCCGAAAGCCTGGGCCGCTGCCACGTTGGTCGTCAGCGCGGCGAAATGCCGCGTGATGTCCTGGCCGCCCTGCGCTTCAAACCAGTGTTTCGCCGACACGGCGTTGGTCATGGTTTCAGGCGTGGTGAAAGTTTTGGACGCCACCAGGAACAAGGTGTTCTGCGGTTTCAGCTGATCCAGCACACCGGCCAGTTCCTCGCCATCGACGTTGGAGACAAAGTGAAAACGTTTGCCCGGCAACCTGAAGGCCTCCAGCGCCAGCACCGCCATTTGCGGGCCGAGGTCGGAGCCGCCTATGCCGATGTTGACGATGTCAGTGATGGCATCGTCCCCGCGCACCTGCTCCGCGTAAGCCAGCATGGCGTCCCGGGTCTCCTGCGCCTGGGCCCACTCTTTCGCTATGTTTTCAGTAGCTGCTTGCGCCCACCCTTCCTGGGCTGGAGCCGTATTTCTTAACAAAAAATGCATGGCTGCGCGGTTTTCGGTGCAATTGACCTTCTCACCGGCAAACAAGGCGTCGCGGTACTGCTCGACGCCACACTGGCGCGCCAGGTCCAGCAGCAAGGCCTGGCTGGACGTATCGATCAGGTTTTTGGACAGGTCGGCAAACACATAAGGCGCGTCCTGGCTGAATTCTGCGAAGCGTTGGGGGTTGGCGGTAAAAGCAGCGCGCAAGTCGAACTTTTTTCCGGACGCGTCAAAACGCGCCTGCAGCGAGGCCCAGGCCGGGGTCTGGTCGCAACGTGTGGTGGTGAGCATGCTCATGCGGCAAGCATCAACTGTTCAAGCTTGAGCGCATCGGCGGCAAACGCACGTATGCCTTCGGCCAGTTTCTCGGTGGCCATGGCATCTTCGTTGAGGGCATAGCGGAAAGTCACTTCGTCAAAATTAACTGCGGGCAGGTCGAGCGCCTGGGCGGCTTTGGCGTCCAGGGCACGTTGCAACGGGGCCTCGCTGGCGGCCAACTGGGCCAGCAAGTCGGGGCTGATAGTCAGCAGGTCGCAACCGGCCAGCGCGGTGATTTGCCCGACGTTGCGAAAACTCGCGCCCATGACTTCGGTGCTGATACCGAAATGTTTGTAGTGGTTGTAAATCTCGCGCACCGATCTCACACCGGGATCGTTGGCGCCTGCCTTCTCGGCTTCGTTCCAGGTCGCGCCCGCGGACTTTTTGTACCAGTCGTAAATACGCCCGACAAACGGGGAAATCAGTTGCACCTTGGCCTGGCCGCAGGCCACCGCCTGGCAGAAGGAAAACAGCAGGGTCAGGTTGGTATGGATGCCGCGGTCTTCGAGCCGGCGCGCGGCTTCAATACCTTCCCAGGTGGCCGCCACCTTGATCAGCACGCGGTCGATGTGAATGCCCTCGGCCTCGTACAACTCGATGATGCGTTCGCCGCGCGTGAAGGTGGCGTTGCTGTCAAAACTCAGGCGCGCATCAATTTCGGTCGACACGCGGCCGGGAATCAGCGACAAAATCTCGCAGCCAAAACGCACCAGCAGGCGGTCCATGGTTTCGTCCAGCGCCCGGCCGCGGAACTTCGCCATGGTGTCGGCCAGCAGCGGCTGGTAATCGGGCTTTTGCACCGCCTTGAGGATCAGCGACGGATTGGTGGTGGCGTCCTGTGGCTTGAAGGCATCGAGCTGCTTGAAGTCGCCGGTGTCGGCGACCACGGTGGTGAACTGTTTGAGGGCTTCGAGTTGGTTCATGGTCAAAGTGTAGATGGGCAACTGCAGAAACCACGTCAGGAAACTGCCCGATTGAGTTACGATTATGAGCACATCATATGAAACTTTATTACATTACGCACTGGAAGGTTGGCAACAATGAGCTTTGATCTGGTCCTGTTTGGCGGTACGGGCGACCTCACCTGGCGCAAATTGATGCCCGCGCTGTTTCAGGCTTTCCGGCATGGCTCGCTGGCCCAGGACGGGCGTATTCTGGGTGTGGGCCGCGACGCCCTGACCGATGCGCAATACCGCGCGCTGATCCAGTCGCGTTTTGACAGCGTGGAGCTGGCCAAACGCCCCAGCGCCGACGAGTTCGAGCGGTTTGCCGCCCTGCTGCACTATGTGCGCATGGATTTGTCCCAGCCCGCCGACTACCAATTGCTGGCCGACACCTTGCAATCGCGTCAGGCCGACACCGTGGTGATGTACCTGGCCACCGCGCCGGCGTTGTTCACGGGGATTTGTGAAAACATGGCGGCCGTCGGGCTGAACGGGCCGCAAACCCGCGTGGTGCTGGAAAAACCGCTGGGTCACGACCTGGCCTCCAACCGCGCGATCAACGAAGCCGTGTTGCGGGTGCTGCCGGAAAAACAAATCTTCCGCATCGACCACTATCTGGGCAAGCCCTCGGTCCAAAACCTGTTTGCCATGCGTTTTGGCAACTCGTTGTTCGAGCCGCTGTGGCGCCGCGAAACGATTGCCAACATCCAGATCACGATTGCCGAAGAACTGGGCGTGGAAAAACGCGGCGCCTTTTACGACAGCACCGGCGCCCTGCGCGACATGGTGCAAAACCACGCGCTGCAACTGCTTTGCGCCATCGGCATGGAGCCGCCCATCAACGCCCATGCCGACGCCATCCGCGATGAAAAGCTGAAGGTTTTGCGTTCGCTCAAACCCTGGACACCGGAAACGCTGAAACAACATGTGGTACGCGGCCAATATGCCGCCGGTAGCATCAACGGTGCGGCCGTGCCCGGTTACCGGCAGGAACGCGGCGTCAACCCGGACAGCCGGACCGAAACCTTTGTGGCGCTGCGCACCGAGATTGCCAACTGGCGCTGGGCCGGCGTGCCGTTTTACATACGCACCGGCAAACGTCTGGCCGATCGCGACGCGCATATTGAAGTGAACTTCCGGCCCACGCCGCATGCGATTTTCAAATCACCGCAAGGTGCGGGCAACCGGCTGGTGATCAATCTGCAGCCCAAAGACGGGCTGGAGTTACACCTGCTGGCGCAAGGCCAGGACAACCGCCTGGGCGCACGTGTTGCGAGCCAGACCCTGGCGCCGGTGCAACTGGACCTGGACTTTGACAAACGGTTTGGCACCGAACGCGTGGGCGCTTATGAACGCCTGCTGCTCGACGTGATCAACGGCCGGCTCAACCTGTTTGTGCGCAGCGACGAACAGGAAGAAGCCTGGCGCTGGGTCGAACCGATTCTGGACGCCTGGCAACAAGACACCGCCGGCCCGCGCCCCTACGCCGCCGGCACCTGGGGGCCCAGTGCCTCCAGCGCCATGATTGCCAAAGACGGCTACTGCTGGAGCGAGGAATGTTAAGAATGTGGCCCCCACGGTCGTTCGCTTCGCGTAACTCCCTACCCCCCGAGGGGGCTGCTGCGCCTGCGGCCCGGCTAAGCCGGTTCCGCGGCCTTGGCTGGTTTCTTGAGCGGCTCGCTTCGCATCGCGCAGCGCGTGCGGCCTGGAGCGACAACGCGAGGGCCTCCAGTGCTTGACCGCATCAAAGCCTCGTTGCCGTCACTCGCGCCAGCTGAACAACGCGTCGCGCACCTGGTGCTGAGCGATCCACGCGCGTTTGCCAACCTGCCTGTGACGGAGCTGGCGTCGCGTGCGCATGTGAGCAAACCGACGGTGATTCGTTTTTGCCGCAGCGTCGGTTACGACGGCCTGTCCGACTTCAAGCTCAAGCTGGCCGGCAGTGTCAGCGAAGGGGTGCCTTTTATCCACCGCAGTGTTGATGTCGACGACAAAACCAGCGATGTGCTGGTCAAAGTCATCGACAACACGGTGGCGGCTTTCCTGAAGTACCGCAACGACGCCAGCTCGGTGGCGATTGAAAAAGCCGCACATGTGCTGGCCGCCACTTACCAGACCGGTCAGCGTATCGAGTTTTTCGGCGTCGGCAATTCCGGCATCGTTGCGCAGGACGCGCAGCACAAGTTTTTCCGCCTGGGCGTGCACTCGATTGCCTACAGCGACGGCCACCTGCAGGTCATGAGCGCCTCGCTGCTGCGGCCGGGCGACTGTGTGGTGATCATCTCCAACTCGGGCCGCACGCGCGACCTGATGGATGCCGAAGGCATCGCCCGCAAAAACGGCGCGACCACCATCGTGATCACCGCCAGCGGCTCGCCGCTGGCCGCTGCCGGTCACATCCACCTGGCCGCCGACCACCCCGAAGGTTATGACCGCTACAGCCCCATGGTGTCGCGCCTGCTGCACCTGATGATCATCGACATCCTGGCGACCTGTGTGGCCTTGCGTATTGGCGGTGACAGGCTGCAACCTATGCTCAAAGAGATGAAGAACAATTTGCGTAGCAAGCGTTACGCGTGAGGCTTTGTTGTTGGCGCGCTGGGCGCCTGCGGGGACTCCCGCCCGCAACCACCGTTTTGGCTGAACCTGTCGAAGCCGAAGTAAGCTTGTGATTCAGTGGGTCTTCCAACAAGCCGGGTCTCGGCCCGGCGGCCGACTCACTTTCGCTTGCGTCGCCAAGAGAAAGTGAGCAAAGAGAAGGCGCCCCCACTGCCCGCGTCCCTACGCTGCGCTACGGGCAGCCTGCGGTGCTCGGTCCAGCCGGGGTCGAGCTCGAACTCGCTACGCTCAGACAATCGCTCGCCCTGATCCGGCTGACCCTGCGCTCCTAGTCGCAGACAGAAGGGGTTGGGGAAGATACGGGAGCGGAAGTCCACGCGGAGAGACAAAGAGACCATCATTCATGCACGCGCTTGCAACACACGCGGCCAAATGAAGTCCCCCTCCATCGCCCAGCGGGGCGAGGGAGGGGTTAGGGGTGGGAGTGGGGCGTCAGGCCTACTGCCGTAGGCATGCCGCCATCGCAGCGTGATGCCAACAAGTATCGAACTCAAGAATCGCCAGCTGAGCCTGAAAACCAAATTTCTTAAGCAAAATAGGCCTCTAGCCCTTATTTATCGGGCGCAAGCAGCTATAAAAACAAAAGCGGCTAGAGACGCCCCTCTTCCACCGCGTGGCAAGCGATCTTCACGCCCTGGATGCTCAGCAACTGCGGCCGCTCGTTGCGGCAGCGCTCGTTGACATGTGGGCAACGCGGGTGAAAGGTGCAACCGGTCGGCGGGTTCAGGGGGTTGGGTACCTCGCCTTGCACCGGTGTGCGGGCCTTGCCCGTGTCGTGCATTTTCGGAATCGCGTCCAGTAGCATGCGGGTGTAAGGATGGCGCGGGCTGGCGAACAGGGTTTGTTTGTCGGCCAGTTCCACCAGCCGCCCCAAGTACATCACGCCGACCTGGTCGCTGACATGGCGCACCACGGCCAGGTTGTGCGAGATGAACAAATAGGTCAGGCCGCGCTCGCGCTGCAGGTCTTTCATGATGTTGAGTACCTGGGCCTGCACGCTCACGTCCAGCGCCGAGGTCGGTTCGTCACACACCAGAAACTCAGGCTCGGTGGCCAGTGCGCGTGCAATCGAGATGCGCTGGCGCTGCCCGCCTGAAAACTGGTGCGGGTACTTCAGCATGTCCAGCGGAGACAGGCCCACCGACTTGAGCAGTTCGCCCACGCGGGTTTTGAGCTCTTCCGCGTCGGTGATCAGGCCATGTTCCTTCAGCGGCTCACCGACGATGTCCTCGACGATCCAGCGCGGGTTCAGGCTAGCGTACGGGTCCTGGAAAATCATCTGGATGCGACGTCGCAGCTGCCGGCCTTCCGGCGTCTTGAACGCGGCATGCGCGTCCTGGCCGTCGAAGGTCATCCCGCCGTGGGTGGGCTCGTACAAACCCACCAGCAATTTGGCGACCGTGCTTTTGCCGCAACCGGACTCGCCGACCAGCGCCAGCGTCTTGCCTTTTTCAATCTCGAAACTGACGCCGTCCACGGCCTTGAGCATGAGTTTGGGCTTGCGCTCGATCACGCGGTTCAGCCAGGGTGGCGACACATCAAAGGTTTTGGCCAGATCGACAGCTTGAACAAGCGGAGCTCCCGCGCTGCTTGTTTCGCGGGCGCTCATGCGGGCACCCCCACAGGCACGTCATGCAACCAGCAGGCGGCGCGCGTCGCGCCGGCGGCCAACAGATCTGGCCGCTCCTGCTTGCAGCGGTCAAACACCTTGGGGCAGCGCGGGTTGTAGGCACAACCGGTCGGGATAGCGTTCAGGCGGGGCATGGCACCGTCAATCTGGTTGAGCCGTTCACGGTCCAGCGTGATGTCGGGGATCGCCGCCATCAGGCCTTCGGTGTAGGGATGGGACGGGTGGTTGATCACTTCATGCACCGGGCCAATCTCGGCAATACGCCCGGCATACATCACCGCGACGCGGTCGCAGGTTTCGGCAATCACACCCATGTCGTGGGTGATCAGCATCACGGCGGCGCCGTGTTTTTTGCAGATGCTTTTGAGCAGGGTGATGATCTGCGCCTGGATGGACACATCCAGCGCCGTGGTCGGTTCGTCGGCGACGATCAGCTTGGGCTCGGCGGCCAGCGCCAGGGCGATCACCACACGCTGGCGCATGCCGCCCGAGAACTGGTGCGGGTAATGCTCGATCCGTTGTTCGGCCGCCGGAATGCCGGTGTCCTGCAACAGCGAAATAGCACGCTGGCGGGCTTCCGCCGCGCTGACCGGCAAATGGGTTTGTATCGTTTCTATCAGTTGCCGGCCCACCGTGTACAGCGGATTGAGCGAGGTCAGCGGGTCCTGGAAAATCGCGCCTATCTTGCGCCCGCGGATGTGGCGCATCTGCTCGTAAGGCAGGTTGTCGATGCGCTGGCCTTCGAGCAATATCTGGCCGCTGCCTATACGCCCTGGCGGCTCCAGCAGGCCAATGATGGCCGCGCCGGTCAGCGACTTGCCGGCCCCGGATTCACCGACCACGCCCAGGATTTCACCCGGCGCGATCTCGAAGGAAATGTCGTCCAGCGCACGCAGCGTGCCGTGCCGGCCCGGAAACTCGACCACCAGGTTTTTGACTTGCAAAAGACTCATTGGAATATCTCAATCACCGAGGCGAAAGCGTGGGGCCAAGTTTTTCCGCCGGGCCGCCCCAAGGAAAAATGCACCCCTTCAGAGGGCAGCGTAGTACGCGAAGCGACAAGCGTGGGGGCCAACGGCCGCAGCGCCGGGCCGCCCCAAGCAAGGCCAGCCCCCTCGGGGGGCAGCGAAGTACACGCAGTGACGAGCGTGGGGGCCATATTTTTTAGCGCAAACGGGGATTCAGCGCATCGCGCAACCAGTCGCCCAGCAGGTTGACCGACAGCGCGATCAGCACCAGGACCAGGCCGGGAAACACGGTGATCCACCAGTTGCCAGAAAAAAGAAACTTGTTGCCCACCTGGATCAGGGTGCCCAGTGAAGGCGAAGTCGGCGGCACACCGACACCCAGAAAAGACAAGGTTGCCTCGGTGATGATGGCCGTGGCCACCTGGATGGTGGCCAGCACCATGACCGGCCCCATCACATTGGGCAACACATGGCGGCGCATGATACGCATGGGCGTCACGCCGGTGACGCGAGCGGCCTGCACGTATTCCTTGTTGCGCTCGACCAGGGTCACACCCCGCACCGTGCGCGCATATTGCACCCAGCCGGACTGGCCCATGGAAATCGACAACACCAGCACACCCAGCGCGACCCAATGGCCGGCATCCGGAAACACCGCCTTGCCCACACCGGCAATCAGCAAGGCCACCAGAATGGGCGGGAACGAGGACATGACGTCGCAGACACGCATCAGGGTGGCGTCTATCCAGCCGCCGCGAAAACCGGCCAGCAGGCCCAGCGACACACCCGCCGCAACCGACAGGGCCACCGAGGCAAACCCCACCAGCAGCGAAATGCGCGCACCATACATCAGGGCCGACAGGATGTCGCGGCCCTGGTCGTCGGTGCCCAGCCAATATTTGGGGTTGCCGCCTTCCATCCAGGACGGCGGCAAAAAGGCATCCGACAGCTCCAGCGTGGCCAGGTCCATCGGATTGTGCGGCGCCACCCAACCGGCAAACACCGCACAGAAGATACAGACAAAAGCGATCACGGCCGCCACCACCGCCATCGGGGAGGTGCGAAAGCTGTAGCCGATGTCGCTTTGCCAGGCCCGATGGGCCCAGTTTCCAGTCAGGCTTGTCATCACTTGACGGTCACGTATCTCCACATCATGCCGTTATCCGGCCACTGGACCAGGTCAACGTTTTTCTTCGCGCCCCAGTTCAGGGTTTGCGCATGCAGCGGCAGGTGGCCGACGTCGTCCTGGTGGATCTTGATGGCCTCGTGGATCATGTCGTTGCGCTTTTTGATGTCGGTTTCCGAGGCAATCTTGTCGGTCAGCTCATCGAACTTGGGATTGCTGTAAGCACCCAGGTTGAACTGGCCGCGGCCACCCTCACCCGGCGTGGACATGATGGCGTAGAGCACGTTGTGCGCATCCACGGTGCTGGAGGTCCAGCCCAGCATGTAGAAGCTGGTGTCGCGGCGCAAAATTTTGGGGAAATACGTGCCCTTGGTTTCGACCTCGAGTTTGATCTTCACACCGACACGGGCCATGTTGGCAGCCACCGCCTGGCAGATGGCGCCGTCATTGACGTAACGGTCGTTCGGGCAGTTCATGGTGACTTCAAAACCGTTCGGGTAACCGGCTTCGGCCAGCAACTTTTTGGACGCCTCCGGGTCGTATGGCAGGCGTTTTTCCAGGTCAGGCGCATGGCCGTTGACCTGCGCCGGGAACATCTGGGCGATCGGCATGGACGCACCCCGCATCACCGTGCGTTTGATACCTTCGATATC
This sequence comes from Polaromonas potterensis, assembly GCF_033446725.1. Lineage (NCBI taxonomy): Bacteria > Pseudomonadati > Pseudomonadota > Betaproteobacteria > Burkholderiales > Comamonadaceae > Polaromonas > Polaromonas potterensis. The sequence goes on from NZ_JAWQLX010000009.1 coordinate 102,742, forward strand.
TATGGCCTGGTAAAAGGCCTGACGCACACGTTTGTCCTTGAAGGGGTTTTTGCCCTTGACGTTGGAGAACAGCAATTCGTCGCGCTTCTGGTCCATGCCCAGGAAAATCACACGCAACTCGGGGCCTTGCAAGACCTTGAGGTTGGAAGCCGCCTTGATGCGCCCCACGTCCTGCACAGGAATCGGCTCCATCGCGTCGATCTCGCCGGAGATCAGCGCGGCGACGCGGGTGGCGTCGTTGCCGATGACGTTGAAGATGACTTCATCGACGTTGCCTTCAACCTTGCCCCAGTAGTTGCCGTTGCGCACATAGGTGGTGCGCACATTCGGCTGACGCTCGCGCAGGCGATAAGGGCCGGTGCCGTTGGCACGGAACGAGGCCGCGTTTTCAATCCCCTTACGGCGGTCCACCGGCTTGGTCGCCTGGTTGGTTTCGCACCACTTCTTGCTCATGATGTTGAAGTGCGTGAACAGCTCCGGCAGGATGGGGAAAGGTGCGATGGTGACGATGTCGATGGAATGATCGTTGAGTTTTTTGATCTCCTTGATCTGGCCGACATACGTTTTCATATCGGAACCGTCGCTCTTGGCGCGCTCGTAGCTGAAGATCACGTCATCGGCGGTGAACGGCGTGCCGTCGTGAAATTGCACACCCTTGCGCAGTTCAAAGCGCCAGACCGTGGGCGAGGTCTGTTTCCAGCTGGTCGCGAGCGCGGGGGTGAGTTTGTAATCGCGGCCACGTGCAACCAGCGGTTCATAGACGTTTTCGTTGACGCTGATCTGCAGCGACTCGTTGAGCGAGTGCGGGTCCATCGACAAGGCGTCGCCCTGGTTGCCAATCCTCAGCGTGACCGCCGACGCTACCAAACTTGTAGCTGTCAGCGCAGTACCCATCAGGGCTAGGGCTGCTTTTTTCTTGAAGTTCATGAGGTTCTCCGGTTGAAATGGACGGGTCTGGCGCTAAGTGGGCAAAGGCATGGACTGCTCCACCAGGCCCGCATGCAAAGCAGCGCCCAGCGGCAAGATGTCGTCGTTGAAGTCGTAACGGGTGTTATGCAGAAAGCAACTGCCGACGCCGTTTTCGGCACCCTGGCCGATACGCATATAGGCACCGGGCTTGACCTGCAGCATGAAGGAAAAATCTTCCGCCCCCATGCTGGGTGCCATGTCCCGCACCACATGGTCGGCGCCCACGAGGGCCTCGGCCACGTTAGTGGCGAAGCGGGTTTCGTCGTACGAGTTGATGGTCGCGGGGTAAATACGTTCGTAGTGAATGCTGGCCGTGGCGCCAAAACCCAGCGCCACGGCGCTGCACAATTCGCTCAGGCGGCGCTCGACCATGTTCTGCACATCCGGGCTGAAGGTGCGCACGGTGCCGACCAGCGTGGCCTTGCCGGGCACCACACTCATGGCACCCAGATCACCGGCCTGCATGGCGCAAATGCTGATCACGGCGCTGTCGATCGGGTTGGCGTTGCGCGACACAATGCTTTGCACGGCGGTGATGATGTGTGCCGCCACCAGCACCGGGTCCACCGTCATGTAGGCGTGGGCGCCATGCCCGCCGCGGCCGGTGATGTCGATGGTGATACGGTCCGCCGCCGCCATCATGGGCCCCGGCCGGATGCCCACGGTGCCTGGCCGCATCGACGGCCAGTTGTGCATGCCGTACACCGCTTGCACGGGGAAACGGTCAAACAGGCCGTCTTCGATCATGATGCGGGCGCCGGCAAACCCTTCTTCGCCCGGCTGAAAAATCAACACGGCGGTGCCGTCGAAGTTGCGCGTGGCGGTCAAGTAACGTGCGGCACCGACCAGCATGGCGGTGTGCCCATCGTGGCCACAGCCGTGCATCAGGCCGGTTTTGGACGACTTCCAGGCAAACTCGTTGTGCTCCGTCATCGGCAGCGCGTCCATGTCGGCGCGCAGACCTATCATCTTTCCGCTGTTGCTGCGTTGCCCCTTGATGACGGCCACCAGGCCGGTCTTGCCGATTCCCGTATGTATTTCGTCCACGCCGCAGCGCTGCAAGGCTTCTTTGACCCGCGCGCCGGTATACAGCTCTTCAAAACCGAGTTCAGGGTGCGCATGCAGGTCGCGCCGAAACGCCGTCAGTTCCGGGTGGAACTCACTGATCTGGGCAAAGGCGCGGCCGTTGGCTTTCAGGGTGGGTGTGGGACGGGACACCTGCATCAATGGCCTCCCGCGCTGCTCACGCGCAAGCGCGGATCGACGGCGAAATACAACATATCGACCACCAGGTTGATCACCACGAAGATCAATGCAATCAGGCACAAATACGCGGCCATCACGGGAATGTCGGCAAAGGTCACCGCCTGGATAAACAGCAAACCCATGCCTGGCCACTGAAACACGGTTTCGGTGATGATGGCAAACGCAATCAGCCCGCCCAGTTGCAGCCCGGTGATGGTCATCACCGGCACCAGGGTGTTTTTCAGCGCATGGCCAAAATGGATGGCGCGGTTGCTCAGACCGCGCGCACGCGCAAACTTGATGTAGTCGGTGCGCAGCACTTCGAGCATTTCCGCCCGGACCAGCCGCATGATCAAGGTCAACTGAAAAATCGCCAGCGTGATCGCCGGCAACACGATGTGGTGCCAGCCATCAACGGTCAGCAGGCCGCTGCTCCACCAGCCCACTTGCACCACGTCGCCACGCCCAAAACTGGGGAACCAGCCCAGGCCCACCGAGAAAAACAGGATCAGCAAAATGCCGATCAGAAAGGTCGGCAGCGACACCCCCAGCAGCGAGATGGTCATCAGCACCTGGCTCATGAAGCTGCCGCGGCGCAAAGCCGCGTACACACCCATGGGGATGCCCACCACCAGGGCCAGCACGGCCGCGACCAGCGCGAGTTCCATGGTGGCGGGAAGGCGTTCGGCAATCAGGCGGGAGACCTTGGCCCCCTGGCGCAGGCTCAGGCCAAACTCACCCTGCACGGCATTGGACAGAAAGTGGGCGAACTGCACGAAAAAGGGCTTGTCCAGCCCCAGATCGGCGCGCAGCTGATTGATTTGATCAGGCCTGGCATCCTGCCCCAGAAGAAACACCACCGGATCACCTACATACTGGAACAGCATGAAAGCCAGAAAGGCGACGGTGACCATCACGATGACGGACTGAAACAGACGACGGAGTATGAATGCGAGCATCGGGTGAAGGTTGGATCGAGAGCCGATGCTAGCAGAGCAAGCGCCGTGCCGACACCGGGATTTCCTTAGGCTTCAACGAATCAAAATAGGGAAAGTCCCAGCGTTTTTTCAGGCTGGCGCCTATTAAAAATCAGGCGTGATCAAACACCCATGAAGGCCATTGGCGAAACGTTATGCATCCTATGAACGCGCCACCGCCAGATCGATCAAAACCCGGCTCCGCGATGCCGCCTCCGGCCTTGGCGGGAGGGATCAGGAAAGTGTTTAATTCGCGCGCGCAGCGGTCCCAAGCGTGACAGGCCCATACCAGGCCTGGGTCGTCGAACGCGTGTTGTCGCTGTCCGTCATGATGCCTATGCCCACCAGCGCACCCGGCGCTTCGCCGAATGCTTTTTCATAATCTGCACGTATATTGCGTTCGTAATCCACCCACTGGCGCAATCGGCCTTCGCCGGACTCGACCACCAGCTTGCGTATCCTGTCGGTGCGTGGGTTGACAATCACACTGCCCGGCGGACGCGTGTTGCACCACACATACATCAAGGTGGCGTAAGGCATTTCCTCGCCGGTCAGGGCGCGCGCCAGTTCGGACAACATGGCATTTTTGCCGGAGAACTTGCTGCGATCACCTTCGAAGGCCAGAACAATACGAACCGGGGAATCGTCCGCCTCGCGCAAAGCCATGTCAGCCTGCGCGATCAGGTCAGGCACTTTCCACGAAAAGCGGAGGCGGTCCAGCTCGGCAGGCTCAATACGCACCACCTGGCGCACCATGCTGGCCGAAGATTGGGCATGAACCGCCATCGCATCGCGACCGTCTTTGCGCACATAGCTGAACTCGCTGGGCTGCTTGCCCGGCAGCTTGTAGTGTTGCCACGCCGGCGCGTCACGGGTGCCGGCAGAAGCTAGCGTCCACGGCGTTGAGGCCAGACGCCCATCAACCACTGAGCCAGCAGGCAATGACGAACATGCCGCTAGTTGCAGCAAAACCCAAAGCCCAAAAATCTGCCCTGCAATACGAAGCATAGCTTTACGGTCCATTCCGATTTGATAATGCTCAAAGTGTAAGAGCGGTGACTATCGCAACTGCTACACATTGGATAAAAATGCCACCAAGCCGTAAGTGTGGCGTAGCATGCCTGGTGGCTTTAAAAGTAAAAAAGCCGCCAAGTCGTGAAACTTGACGGCTTTGAGCTTTGAATCTCAAGCTGGCTTAAGCCAGCGAGGGATTAGAAAGCGTGGCGAACGCCCAGGTACAGCTGGCTGGCATCCTGGCCTTTAGCATTGGCAGGTGTGCCGTTCAGGGAAGCCTGGGTGTACAGCGCGTAGTTGGCGCCTGCCTTGTTGTTCAGACGAGCGTAAGACACGCCCACCGAAGTGCGCTTGGACAAAGCGTAGTCGTAGCCCAGGGAGATCAGCGAAGAGCCGGTGTCCTTGCTAGCAGCATCATTCAAAGCAACAGAACCAAATCCGGAAGCGCGGAGGTCACGAGCTTTGGTGTACGTGAACAGGAAAGTACCGGCACCCATTGGCACGGTCACAGGGATGGACCAGGCGTTACGCTTCAATTCCGTTTCGCCAGCATTCATGGCACCACCGATGAGCTTCGACTGGTCATATGTCAAACCAACCGTGGCGACGCCAAAGTCGTAATTACCAAACAGCGTGTAGGCTTTTTGGTCACCACGGGTAGCAGCAACGGTACGGTCTTCCGATTTGGCATTCCACACGGAGAACCCAGCCTTGATCGGGCCATTGCCGTAGTTCAAGCCAGCGTTGATTGCACGGCCTTTACCTGTATCGCCAGGCAGACCTTCAGGACCTTGCCAGTTCGTGCTGTAGTTCACCTGACCCTGGAAGCCAGAGAAGTTAGGTGTGGTGTAACGAATCACGTTGACCGAACGGCTGGCGTTGGCGATGGCGGTAGCTGCACCGGAGCCATTGACAAAACCGAGCAGTGCGCAGCTGGAAGCTTGCAGAGCGGTAGAACGTGCACCGTGCTGGTCAGAGCCCAGGCAGTAATGGGTGTCCATCTTGCCCAACTGGATCATGCCCAGGCCGCCGCTCAGGCCGACGAAGGTGTTACCACCAGCCAGGGGGCTGGAAGCTGGTGCGCCACCGTTGTCGTCAACGCGGAAACGGGTGTCGATCTGGAACACAGCTTTCAAGCCGCCGCCGAGGTCTTCGGTGCCGCCGATGATGAAGCGCGAAGAACCGTCAGCAACGCTCAGGCCGCTGCCGTTCGTGGTGCCGACTGGGCCGTTCGAGTATTTGGTCTGGGCAACGCCGCCCTTGATAATGCCGGACAAAGTCACGGTAGACTGAGCAAAGGCTGCGCCCATAACGGACAGTGTAGCCAGAGCAACTAGGGATTTTTTCATTGCGAGTTTCTCCAAGGTTAAACATAGGGCTCCAGGATTTTGGATCCCCGGGCCAACCTCCATTTAGGAAGTTGTATGTATTGCACCAGAGGCCGAAGGCTTTCGCAAAGGAATTAGCCTCTTAAATCCATTTCCGTTGCACCCCTGCAACACATGCCGGCAACCTGAAGGCGCACTGACCACCCACCCGTGCAGAGACAGTCTAACCAGCCGGAAATGTACTACAATTTGTACTACATTTCATACCATCTGGTGTGAGAAAAGTGCCGTTTCGGTCATAAAGCCTCGCCAAATGAAATACCAGCACATCTCCTTGCGGGAGGCCAACCAGAACTTTTCCCGGCTGATCGCCGCCGTTGAGCGTGGCGAGGCTTTTTGTATTACAAGGCGCGGCCACGAGGTAGCGCGGCTCACACCTTCACCAGCTTCGACCCTCGCGGACAAGGCGCAGGGTGGCGGAGCAGGACTCACCCTCAAGGCACCCAGCCTCATGGCAACACCGGGCACATCCCTGGACGAACGGGTTCAGCAGCTTGAGGCGCGGCTGGATAAACTGACCCCTGCACCACCCGCCACCGATACCAAGCAATAACACCATGGATGTCCTGCTCAATGCCGCCGATAGCGCCCTGCGCACCCTGTTTGCCAAACCGCACGCAGCGCGAAGCTGCCCCACCGTGCCCGGTCAAACAACCGAATTGAGCATCCCCGACAAGGCGCTGGCCGGGGCGCTGATGCGGGTCAACCACGTCGGCGAGGTCTGCGCCCAGGCACTCTACGCCTCGCAGGCCCTGAGCACACAAAACCCGGCTTTGCGCCAGCATTTCATAGCCGCCAGCAGGGAGGAAGGTGACCACCTGACTTGGACCCGAGAACGGCTGGACGAGCTGGGCGCCCAGCCTTCGTTGCTCAATCCGCTGTGGTACGCCGGTGCGTTTGGCTTGGGCTTGCTCGCCGGGCGGCTAGGCGACAGGATCAGCCTGGGTTTTGTGATGGAAACCGAGCGCCAGGTGGAAGCCCACTTAGCCAGCCACCTGGACCGCCTGCCGGAAGGTGACCACGCGTCACGCGCCATCGTGGCGCAGATGAAAGACGACGAAGCGCGCCATGCACAAGATGCGCAAGGCGCGGGGGCATTTGAATTGCCCCAGCCCGTCAAGGCCTTGATGCGGGCGTCGGCCAAAGTCATGACCGCGACCGCGCACTACATTTAAGTCGCTACTCTTTTAATAGCTGCTTGCGCTTACCACGCAAGGTTTAGAGCCATTTTCTCCTTAAGTTTTACGCTTCCAGCAGCTCAAAACTGGTGGTGATGTCTGCCGTTTTGCCGAGCATGATGGTGGCCGAGCAGTATTTGTCATGGCTCATCGCAATGGCACGCTCCACCACACTGGCCGCGATATCGTGCCCCGTCACCACAAAATGCATGTGGATTTTGGTGAAGACCTTGGGGTCGGTCTCGGCCCGCTCGGACGTGAGTTTGACCGTACAGCCGCGCACATCATGCCGGCCCCGCTTGAGAATCAGGACAACGTCATACGCCGTACAGCCGCCGGTGCCAGCCAGCACGGTTTCCATGGGCCGGGGCGCCAGGTTGGCGCCGCCATTTTCCGGTTTGGCGGCGTCAGGCGCGCCATCCATCTCCAGCGTGTGGCCGCTACCGGTCACAGCCAGAAACCCCATGGCCGAGCCTGAAGTCTTTGTGCTTGCGGCAGAAGTGCTCCCACCAGTCCAACTCACTGTGCATTCCATGAATCACCACCCCTTAAAACGAGAAATATTTGGGAAAAAAGCTAAAAATGTTTATTTTTCACGACAGATTATTGCTGCGCTGCAACACGTCTCCGTTATACTGAAATCATCGCACGAACATGCAAGTGTTTTCGTGCAATGGTTGTCTCCTCCATCCCTCTAAGGGTGGATTTATAGGCCCAGATCGCAAGGTCTGGGCCTTTTTTCATGTCCGCACGACTTTGCGGGGCGCTCGCCAGGCGCAACTCACCGTGATACCGCTTATTTTTGCCGCATGACACGCCGGCTTTGCAGCATGCCCACGTTCATTTCGCCTTCCAGCGTGGAGGCATAAAAATTCTCGATCATGTCGACCGAGGTGCGCGCGTTGCGGGCCAGGGTCAGCATGTCAATGCCCTGGCCATACAGCAGCCTGAAGGTAATGGCCGTGTGGCGCAGGCAATACAAGGTGCGTGCTTGCCCGCGGTTATCGGACAAGGCCAGCCCAGCCTCCCGCAAAATCCATTTGAGCCAGAAATTCATCACCGCCAGCACATGCTCGCGGTTCTTTTCCTTGGGTAAAAACAGGTAGTCGTCCGGCCCGGCATAACCATCACTCCGCGCCTTGGCCAGCAGGGATTCATAAATCCGGACCGCGGGCCGCAACGTGACTATCGGTTTATCATGTTTTTTGGTGGTTGGCAGGGTCAGCCGGAGGTACACCCGCTCGCCCCGGATGACTTCAATATGTTTGTGCTGCATCAGCTTGATGTCGCTGGGCCGCACAAAGCTGTTGACCATGAAGCCTATCAGCCAATACATGTCCTGCGGCATGATTCGGTACTTGGGGGTGACCCAGAAACGCTCCCGCCCGCTGACACTTTCCTTCACACAAGGAGCCAGCGCTCCCTGGCGCACCAGCTGTTTGGCAGTACGCAGCATTTGTTTGTACTGGCCCACGCTGAAGGTGGAGCGCGGCTGGTTCTGGATGGTGATTTTCGGTATTTCCGGGATTTCGGAGATCCATTTGCGGGACCAGGCCAGCTTGAGCACCTTGCGCACAATCACTAGGTGCTGGCTCATGGTGGTCGCCGAGCGTTCCAGTGCGGCCATGCGGTTGATCAGGGCCTGAAGCTGGTCGGCCTGTACCTCCCCAATCAGCACATGACCCAGCACCGGCAAGATGGTGGCATTCAGCCGACCTTTGACAATCGCCACCGATTCAGAGCTGTAGGCTCCGCGCAAGGCCCGGCTGGCCTCCAGCAACACCATTTTTTGCGCCACTTCGGCAAAGGTAAGGGGGGAGCTGGTGGGCGGGGCTATTTCAATCGGCGTGGCCGGGGACAGGCTGCGGCCAGGGTCTCCGCCACTTTCGTGCAGGCGGTGCAGCCAGTCGCGAGAAACCACATAAAACAGGGCTTTGTCATGCTCCATGACAGCCACAGGCCCGGAGCTTTTCACCAGCCCTGAAAGGCTGGCACTAGGGTTCCGCAACTCGGAAAGGCTGACAGTGTAGTTGGCGTGAATTTTTTGCACGATGCACAACATGTTGTCTTCATGAAAATCACCATTCATATGAGTTTGTCTCCAGCCGAAAGTTCTAATTTTTTGAAAGGAAAAGTAGCTGCTCTGGCTGCATTCGCCGCTGTTAGCGCCTTCGCCCAGTCTTCCGTGACCCTGTCCGGCACCATCAAGGGCGGTGTTGCCCAGACCAAATACTCGAACGGCCCAGCCGGCACCACCAACGGCAGCGGCCTGAGCGTTGCTGACGGTTCTTCGCGCTTCATCATTGGCGGCACCGAAGACCTCGGCGGCGGCCTGAAAGCCGTGTTCCAGATCGACACCCGTTTCCGCGTTGACGACAACGGAGCCGCGCCAACGTCCAGCCCCCTGGGCAGCGGCAACACCTTCCTCGGCCTGAGCGGCGGCCTCGGTACGATCCAGCTGGGCAAGATGGACACCCACTACTGCCTGGGCACTGACCAGCACGGTTCGCGCGCTACCGCACAGCAGGCTTCCAGCTGCGGCATCCTCGGTTTTGTCGGCAATGCAGGCGCGTCTATCGCCAATGCCAGCCGCTCGACCAACACGATCCGTTACACCACGCCTAACTTTTCCGGTTTCCAGGGCCAGTTGAACTACAGCACCAGCTTCAATGGTCCTGAAAGCCTGGGTACCGGCGGTACTTTGGGCGATGGCGGCAAAGGCCGTGCGGTCAATGCTGGCCTGAACTACGGCAATGGCCCGATCAAGGCCGGTCTGTCCATCTGGAACGCCAAATCGGAAAGCCGCATTGCTGGTGCCGTCCGTGGCGACCAAAAAGCCTACACGCTGTTTGGTAATTACGACTTTGGCGTCGCCACAGTTGGCCTGACCTATGACAACTCGGAAATCAACGGCGGCAATGTTGGCGCTGCTGATGCAAAAGCCAAGCGTACCGCTTGGTCCATCCCTGTGACCGTGCCAATGGGCGCAGGTACTTTCCTCGCTACCTACACCAAGGCCGGCGACATCAAGAACAACGGCACGACCGCTGCTGATACCGGCGCTTCGCTGTTCTCCGTCGGCTACGACTACGCTTTGTCCAAGCGTACGTCGGTGGGCGTGTCTTACGCTCGCCTGAACAACAAGGCCAAAGCTGGTTACGCGCTGTACACCCAGGCTTCCCTGAACGGCACGCCTAACAACGCGGTTGGCCAGGACGCCAGCCAGTTGTACATGGGCATTCGCCACGCTTTCTAATCCCTCGCTGGCTTAAGCCAGCTTGAGATTCAAAGCTCAAAGCCGCCAAGTCTCACGACTTGGCGGCTTTTTTATTTTTAGCGCCAACCCGAAGCCATTCAGTTGTCAGTGCGCCGCACTTGCGACTTGCCACTCTAGCCTTTTAAACACGCGTGACCAAAAGAGTATTCGCTCAGGCCTTGGAGCATTTAAGGAGAGGTTTGCACGATCAAACCAAGTGATGAAGCGCAAAACAGACTAGCTTGCGCGTGATTCATGAAATCCATCCAAAAAACCATATGCTTTATGACGCCGCCAAGACGTCCGTTCAGCAATCCCGCGAGAACCATCTCAGACCCCTAGCACAAAAAACCATCGCCCCACGGTGGCCTCAGGCAGGAAATTGAAATGAATTTGTCATAAAAGCCCCTCAACTGCTGGTGTAATTGGGCTGACTTTCGAAATGGAGGTCAGCCCAGGGGCAAAAGTCCTGGGTGTCATGTTTAACTTCAGAAAAACTCTCGTTATGAAAAAATCTCTCGTTGCCCTGGCTGCATTCGCAGCTGTTAGCGCCTTCGCCCAGTCTTCCGTGACCCTGTCCGGCACCATCAAGGGCGGCGTTGCCCAGACCAAATACTCGAACGGCCCAGCCGGCACGACCAATGGCAGCGGCCTGAGCGTTGCTGACGGTTCTTCGCGCTTCATCATTGGCGGCACCGAAGACCTCGGCGGCGGCCTGAAAGCCGTGTTCCAGATCGACACCCGTTTCCGCGTTGACGACAACGGCGCCGCCCCGACCAACAGCCCCCTGGGCAGCGGCAACACCTTCGTCGGCCTGAGCGGCGGCCTGGGCATGATCCAGTTGGGCAAGATGGACACCCATTACTGCCTGGGCTCTGACCAGCACAGCGCACGCGCTACCGCGATTCAGGCTTCCAGCTGCGCCCTGCTCGGTTTTGTCGGCAAGGCTGGTGCGTCTATCGCCAACGCCAGCCGCTCGACCAACACGATCCGTTACACCACGCCTAACTTTTCCGGCTTCCAGGGTCAGTTGAACTACAGCACCAGCTTCAACGGTCCTGAAGGCATCCCCGGCGACGCAGGCAAAGGCCGTGCGATCAACGCTGGCCTGAACTACGGCAATGGCCCGATCAAGGCTGGGTTCTCCGTGTGGAATGCCAAATCGGAAGACCGTACCGTTGCTGCTACCCGTGGTGACCAGAAAGCCTACACGCTGTTCGCTGATTACAACTTTGGCGTGGCCACGGTTGGTTTGACATACGACCAGTCGAAGCTCATCGGTGGTGCCATGAACGCTGGCGAAACGGAATTGAAGCGTAACGCCTGGTCCATCCCTGTGACCGTGCCAATGGGTGCCGGTACTTTCCTGTTCACGTACACCAAAGCTCGTGACCTCCGCGCTTCCGGATTTGGTTCTGTTGCTTTGAATGATGCTGCTAGCAAGGACACCGGCTCTTCGCTGATCTCCCTGGGCTACGACTACGCTTTGTCCAAGCGCACTTCGGTGGGCGTGTCTTACGCTCGTCTGAACAACAAGGCCAAGGCTGGTTACGCGCTGTACACCCAGGCTTCCCTGAACGGTACGCCTAACAACGCTGTTGGCCAGGACGCCAGCCAGCTGTACCTGGGCGTTCGCCACGCGTTCTAATCCCTCGCTGGCTTAAGCCAGCTTGAGATTCAAAGCTCAAAAGCCGTCAAGTTTTATGACTTGGCGGCTTTTTTGTTTTCGAAGCATTGTCAAAAACCACGCCCTCGATTCGGTGCGTTGCTCCTGCAAAGAATCTCGCCACTGTGCTGTTGTCAGTCTAGCTTTTCAATCAACTGCAGTCGATGACGTCGCGGCCTCAAGATGACTTGCATTGACAGGAAAAACCATGAAGCACTGAAAATAGCCATGTGTCGTGCTTGCAAGTCATGGGGATGAATGCCATCAAAAGGATTCACTCAATCGTTCATATGGCCATGAGCCGCCTTGGAGGCGTGCGCAAAAAAGCACCCACCTGTCAACGCTCAAAAGAATCTCAACTACAGCTGTCTCAGGAAGGCAACTGTCATGCATTTGTCATCAAAAAGTTCGCGCCCCTTTGCTCTAATTGGCACGTCTTTCGCAATGAAAGTCAGCCCAAGGATCACAAGTTCTGGGATGTCATGTTTAACTTTAGAGAAACCCTTGCAATGAAAAAATCCCTTATTGCGCTGGCTGCCTTTGCCGCTGTCAGCGCCTTCGCTCAATCTTCCGTCACCCTGTCCGGCATCATCAAAGGCGGCGTGGCACAGACCAAATACTCGAATGGCCCAGCCGGCACCACCAATGGCAGTGGGCTGAGCGTTGCTGACGGTTCTTCGCGTTTCATCATCGGCGGCACCGAAGACCTCGGCGGCGGCCTCAAAGCCGTGTTCCAGATCGACACCCGTTTCCGCGTGGACGACAATGGCGCGGCACCAACATCCAGCCCCATCGCTACTGGTAACACCTTCGTCGGTCTGAGCGGTGGCCTCGGCATGATCCAGCTCGGCAAGCTGGACACGCACTACTGCCTGGGCCAGGACTCGCACGGTTCACGTGCCACTGCCTTCCAAGCCAGCAGCTGCGCATTACTCGGCTATGTGAATGGTGGCTCCTCCGCTCAATCCATCGCCAACGCCAGCCGCGCCACCAACACGATTCGCTACACGACGCCGACCTTCTCCGGCTTCAAGGGCGAGCTGAACTACAGCACCGCCTTCAATGGTTCCGAAGGTGCTTTGGGTGATGCCGGCAAAGGTAAAGCTGTGTCTGCCAAACTGCTCTACGGCAATGGTCCGATCAAGGCTGGTTTCTCCGTGTGGGACGCCAAGTCGGAAAACCGCCTGGCAACGGCTACCCGTGCCGACCAAAAAGCCTACACGCTGTTTGGCGACTACAACTTTGGCGTGGCCACGGTTGGCCTGACCTATGACCAGTCGAAGCTGATTGGCGGCCTGATGACTGCTGCTGAATCGGAAACCAAGCGCAACGTGTGGTCCATCCCTGTGACCGTGCCAATGGGCGCAGGCACTTTCCTGTTCACCTACACCAAAGCCAGCGATATCAAGGTTAACGGTACGACCACGGCTGATTCCAGCGCTTCGCTGTGGTCCCTGGGCTACGATTACTCGCTGTCCAAGCGCACCTCGGTGGGTGTGTCTTACGCCAAGCTGAACAACAAGGCCAACGCCGGCTACGCGCTGTATGGCCAAGGTTCCGCCAATGGCACGCCGAACAACGCCGTTGGTCAGGATGCCAGCCAGCTGTACGTGGGTATTCGCCACGCCTTCTGATCCCAGGCTGGCGTAAGCCAGCTTTAGTTTTGTCTCCAAGGTTTTTAAAGCCACCTGTCCTCCGGACGGGTGGCTTTTTTTATGTCGGGCCCATCTGAAGAAAAGCGAGACAGTCCCCCCCCCTTTTTTAAAGTGACACGGTCAAACACATGTTTGCAGGCGACGGCATGCGCATCCAACGGCCGCCCGGACTGGCAAGCCTTGGAGGAAAGGGCGAAACCCTACAATGACCCAGCGAAAGAGCGAACCATGACATCCACTCCCCCAAAAAGCCCCTCGTCCAAGGCAGCCGACCTCAGCCCGGCCGACTACCTCAAGAAAATTCTGACCGCCCGCGTGTATGACGTGGCCGTGGAATCGGCGTTGGAACCCGCGAAAAACCTGAGCAAGCGTGTGCACAACACCGTCTTGCTCAAGCGCGAAGACCAGCAGCCGGTATTCAGCTTCAAGCTGCGCGGCGCCTACAACAAGATGGCGCATCTGAGCCCAGCCCAGCTCAAGAAGGGCGTGATTTGCGCCTCGGCCGGCAACCATGCGCAAGGTGTGGCGCTGGGCGCTCACAAGCTGGGAACCCGCGCGGTGATCGTGATGCCGGTGACCACGCCACAGGTCAAGGTCGATGCGGTCAAGGCGCTGGGTGGCGAGGTGATTCTGCACGGCGACAGTTATTCGGACGCCCATGGGCATGCGGTCGCGCTGGAGAAAAAAAACGGCCTGACCTTTGTGCACCCGTTTGACGACCCGGACGTGATCGCCGGCCAGGGCACGATTGCCATGGAAATCCTGCGGCAGATCCAGACCATAGGCAAAGGCTCGCTGGACGCGGTGTTTGTGGCCATAGGCGGCGGCGGCCTGATCTCCGGCGTGGCCAACTACATCAAGGCGGTGCGCCCCGAGGTCAAGGTCATTGGTGTGCAGATGAGCGACTCGAACGCGATGTTGCAGTCGGTGGGCGCCGGTAAACGGGTCACCCTGCCCGATGTTGGCCTGTTTGCCGACGGCACGGCCGTCAAGCTGGTCGGCGAAGAAACCTTTCGCATCGCCCGTGAACTGGTCGATGAATTCATCACTGTGGACACCGACGCCGTCTGTGCCGCCATCAAAGATGTGTTTATCGACACGCGCAGCATTGTTGAGCCCTCAGGCGCGATGAGTGTCGCCGCCATCAAACAATACGTCGCCACGCACAAAACCAAAGGCGAGACCTACGCGGCCATTTTGTGCGGCGCGAACATGAATTTTGACCGCCTGCGTTTTGTCGCCGAGCGCGCCGAAGTGGGCGAGGAACGTGAAGCACTGTTTGCCGTGACGATTCCCGAGGAGCGCGGCAGCTTCAGACGTTTTTGCGAGCTGATTGGCGAGTTGCCAGGTGGCCCGCGCAGCGTGACCGAGTTCAACTACCGCATCAGCGATGCAGCCCAAGCCCATGTGTTTGTCGGCCTGACCACCCACGGCAAGGGCGAAAGTAGCAAAATCGCCAACAACTTCAGCAAACACGGCTTCAAGTCGCTGGATTTGACGCATGACGACCTGGCCAAGGAACATATCCGCCACATGGTGGGTGGGCACACGGCGCTTTCCAAAGAGGAGCGTCTGCTGCGTTTTGTATTTCCCGAGCGGCCAGGCGCGCTGATGAAGTTTTTGTCGACCATGAAACCCGGCTGGAACATCTCCCTGTTCCACTACCGCAACCAGGGCGCGGACTATGGTCGCATCCTGGTCGGGTTGCAAGTGCCCAAGGCCGACAACAAGGCCTTCAAGACGTTTCTCGACACCCTGGGTTACCCACACGTCGAAGAAACCGACAACCCGGTTTACCGGCTTTTCCTGCAAGCTTAGGACTGCAACCATGGCCAGCCCCCTTGCTTCCTCCGTTTGCCCGGGATGCGGCACCGCCTTCCGCTGCGGCATGGCGGCCGGTGATGCCGAGTGCTGGTGCGTCAAGCTACCCCACGTGATGCCGGTGCCCGCCGCCAACGCCACACCCAGCCGCGACGCCGCAGCAGCTTCCTGCTATTGCCCCGTCTGCCTGCAACAAAAACTCATTGCCGATGCAACATCCCGCCTTCCTGCCCACGATTGAAGCCACAGCCAACGCCGCTTTGCAAGCCCGGCTGCAACACAAGATAGACCACAAGACCAAACCGCTGGGCGCCCTCGGTCAGCTCGAAACCCTGGCGCTGCAAATTGGTTTGATCCAGCGCAGCGAGACCCTGGCTTTCCAGTCGCCACAAATGGTGGTGTTTGCGGCCGACCACGGCATTGCCAGCGAAGGGGTGTCGGCCTTCCCGCAAGCCGTGACCGTGCAGATGGTGGGCAATATGCTGGCCGGCGGCGCCGCCATCAACGTGTTTGCCCGCCAGCATGACTTTGCGCTGCAGGTGGTGGACGCCGGCGTGGCGGCCGACCTGGCCGACCACCCGCAACTGCTAAAACGAAAAATCGCCCTGGGCACGCACAACCTCTGCGCAGGCCCGGCCATGTCGCCAGCGCAAGCCGAAGCGGCGCTGCAGGCCGGCATGGCCGTGGTGCAAAACCTGCCCGGCAACGTCGTGGCCTTCGGCGAAATGGGCATTGCCAACACCTCGGCAGCCGCCCTGCTGCTGGCCCGGCTGGCCGGCCTGTCGATCGCCGACGTGGTCGGGCGCGGCACCGGCCTGGACGATGTACAACTGAAGCACAAACAAGCCGTCTTGGCCCGCGCCCTGGCCCGCCATGCGGACGTGTACGAGCCCCTGCCCGTGCTGGCCGCGCTAGGCGGCTTTGAAATCGCCATGATGACAGGCGCCATGTTGCAGGCCGCCAGCGAACGCCGCGTGCTGCTGGTTGATGGTTTTATTGCTGGCGCGGCGGCCCTGGTGGCCCACGCCCTGGTGCCCGCAGCCAAGGATTACATGGTGTTTTGCCACCGCTCGGCCGAACGCGGCCACCATCTGCTGCTGACCCAGCTGCAGGCCAAGGCGCTGCTGGACCTGGACATGCGCCTGGGCGAAGGCACGGGTGCCTTGCTGGCGTGGCCGCTGCTGCAGTCGGCCGCGCTGTTCATGGCAGAAATGGCCAGCTTTGATTCGGCCGGGGTCAGTGGCAAAACCGGGGCAACACCGGCATGAGCCAGTTCCTGCGTCATTACCTGCTGGCCGTCCAGTTTTTCACCCGCATCCCGGTCACCGGCCGGCTGGCCAACTGGGTCGGTTACAGCCCGACGATGTTGCGCGCCAGTGCCGCGCATTTCCCCGGCATAGGCTGGCTGGTCGGTGCGGCGGCGGCGGGTGTTTATCTCTTGCTGCTGGCGCTGTTGCCGTCCACGGTGTTCACGCCGCTGGTGGCCGCCACCTTGTCCACCGTCACCTCGGTGTTGCTGACCGGCGCTTTTCATGAAGACGGCCTGGCCGACGTGGCCGACGGTCTGGGCGGCAGCCAGGACCCGCAACGAGCCCTGGAGATCATGAAAGACTCGCGCGTCGGCGCCTTTGGTGCGCTGGCCCTGGTGCTGGTGCTGGCCTGCAAACTGGCTTTGCTGGCCCTGTTGGGAGCCGCGGAAAGCGACCTGTCCGGCGCCGACGATGCCGAAGAACTGGTGGAGGGCTGGCTGGTGGCCGGCGCGCTGTTTGCCGCCCACGTGGTCTCGCGCGGCCTGCCGCTGCTGTTGATCCGCCTGCTGCCGCATGTGGGTGATGCCGCCAACTCCAAGTCCAAACCCCTGGCCGACCAGATCACGCTGCCCGCCCTGGGCGCCGCCTTTATATGGTGTTTTATGGCACTGGCCCTTGCCAGTTATGTGCTGGACGCTACAAGTTTGATAGTAGCCTGCAGCCTGTCCATGCTCGCCCTGCTGTGGATGGGCCGGCTGTTCTGGCACCGGCTGCAGGGTTTTACCGGTGACTGCCTGGGTGCGGCGCAACAGGTCTGCGAGATCGCGTTTTACCTAGGCCTGGCGGTGAGTTTGTAGACATGGCCCCCACGTTCGCATCACTGCGTGTAGCTCTCTGCCCCCCAAGGGGGCTCATTTTCCTTGGGGCGGCCCTGCGGAAAATGGCCGCCTCACGCGGCGTCATGCCGTTTCCGGCATGACACTCTGGCTGGTGCGGCACGCGCAAGTGCTGCTGGCGCCCGGCACCTGTTATGGCGCACTGGATGTGGCTGCCGACCCCGACGCCACCCGGCAATGCGCTGTAGCGCTGGCGGCGGTGCTGCCGCAGGGTACGGCCGTCCACACCTCGCCGCTACAAAGATGTGAGCAGCTTGCGCTGATGCTGCTTGGGCTACGGCCCGATTTGACACTTAAAACGGATCCTCGCCTGCAGGAAATGAACTTCGGCGCCTGGGAAGGCCGGCTCTGGGCCGAGCTCGGTCAGCCCGCGCTGGACGCCTGGACCGCCCGTTTTGCCGACCACGTGGTCGGCGGCCATGGTGAAACGGTGAGCGCCGTGATGGCGCGTGTGGCCGAGGCTTTTGACGAGCTGCCAGCCGCAACCGCCCCGCATGTGGTCTGGATCACCCACGCCGGTATCATCCGCGCCACCCAGCTGCTGGCCCAGGGCATACGGCGGGTGGTACGCGCCGACCAGTGGCCGCAGGAAGGTCTTGCCTGCGGACAATGGCGCACACTGGCGCTGGCGTCCACGGCGCCGGCGTTACAGTCAACGCACCCCAACGTAAACAGGTAAACCCATGGCAGCCAATCTGGACGGACAACTGGTGGTGGCGATTTCATCGCGCGCGCTGTTTGACCTTGAAGAAGAAAACCGCGTTTTCGAACAGGCCGACGACCGCGCCTACATGAAGCTGCAACTGGACCGGCTGGAACATCCCGCCAAACCCGGCGTGGCTTTTTCGCTGGTCAAGAAGCTGCTGGCCTTCAACACCGATGTCAAACGTGTGGAAGTGGTCATGTTGTCGCGCAACGACCCGGTCTCCGGCCTGCGTATTTTCCGTTCGGCCGAGGTCAACAAACTGCCGCTGGAGCGCGGTGTGTTTACCAAGGGCCGCGCGCCTTACGACTACCTGCGCTCATTGCAGGCCAACCTGTTTTTGTCGGCCAACCCGCAAGACGTGCGCGCCGCACTCAACGCCGGTTTTGCCGCCGCCACGGTGGCCACCCACGCGGTGCACGCCAAAAACACCTATCCCAACGAAGTGCGTATTGCTTTTGACGGCGATGCCGTGTTGTTTTCCGACCAGGCCGAACGCGTGTTCCAGAAAGACGGGCTGGATGCCTTTCAAAAACACGAACGCAAGCTGGCCGGCAAACCCCTGCCCCCCGGCCCCTTCATGCCCTTGCTGAAAGCGCTGCACCGGCTGCAGCAGGCCGGCACGCCGCATATACGTATACGCACGGCCCTGGTCACGGCACGCGGCCTGGCCACCGCTGACCGCGCGATACGCACCTTGATGGACTGGAACATCGAGGTCGACGAAGCCATGTTTCTGGGTGGTTTGGCGAAATCGGAATTTTTGCGCGAGTTCGAGCCCGACTTCTTCTTTGACGACCAGACCGGCCACGTGGACGCCGCCGCCCAACATGTGCCCGCCGGCCATGTGGCCAGCGGCGTGTCCAACCCCTGAGAGTCTATTTGCCCTGAAAGCGGGCCTGGCGTTTTTCAACGAAGGAGCGCACGCCTTCGGCGGCATCTTCGCTGCGCGACAGGCCTTGTTGCACCGCCATGAAATCCTGCATCGCCAGGGTGGCGCCATGCTCCACCGCCTTGAGCGCATTTTTGCGGGTGGCGACCACGGCCAGCGGCGCCTGCTCGGCGATCAGCCCGGCCATCCGCAGCGCTTCGTCCAGCACTTGCCCACGCGGCACCACCTTCTGCACAAAGTTCAGTCTCAAGGCTTCGGCGCTGCCAAACTCATCGCCCGTCAGCAAATGCAGCAAGGCATTGCCCAGGCCGGCCCGCTCGGCCATGCGCAAGGTGGCGCCGCCGGTGGCCATGATGCCGCGTTTGACCTCCAGTTGCGAAAACCGGCAGTCATCGGCCGCCACCACGATGTCGGCCGCCAGCATCAGCTCGATGCCCAGCGTGTAGGTGATGCCCTGTACCGCCACCACCATGGGTTTGCTGCGGCGGCGGTAACCTTCCATGCCCAGGTCCAGCGGATCGACCAGCCCCAGCGGCACGGCTTTTTCGCCGCGTTGCATCAGGGGCGCGATGGTAGGCAGGTCCAGGCCGGCGGTGAAGTGATCACCCAGCGCGTGCAACACCCCGACACGCAGCGCCGGGTCATCGTCCAGCCGGGTGTAGGCCTGGCCCAGCTCGCGAAACATCTTGGGCGTGAAGCCATTGCGTTTGGCCGGCCGGTTGATGGCGATCAGCAGCAGCGGGCCGCGCACCGTGCAGTCGATGCTGCCTTCGGGAGAAGGAGAGGTGGAGGTGTTCATGCGCTCATCCTAGCGGCATCCCCGGCCGCGCCGCTTCGCCCCGGCGACAGGCGCGGCACTACACTGGCTTTCATTTCCGCTTTCAAGGACGAGCCCCATGCCTTCGACGCCTCCCATCCCCGCCGCATCCGGCAAGTTCAGCGCCTTCAAAGAGTTTTGCGGTAAAGCCTGGGCGTTGACCGCGCCCTACTTCCGGTCCGAGGAAAAATGGAAGGCGCGCGGCCTGCTGCTGGCCATCGTGCTGCTCAACCTGGGCGCGGTCTACATGCTGGTGCTGCTCAATGAATGGAACCGCGTGTTTTACGATGCCGTGCAGGAGAAAAACCAGCCGGTGTTCTGGGTGCAGCTTGGGCGTTTCACCTACCTGGCGTTTGCCTTCATCATCATCGCGGTCTACCGCTCCTACCTGACGCAGCTGCTGCAAATCCGCTGGCGGGCCTGGATGACCGCGCACTACCTGCAGCGCTGGCTGGCCAACCATGCTTTCTACAAGATGGAGCTGGCGCGTTACGCCGAATCGGGCGGCCACCCGTCCACGCCCGACAACCCCGACCAGCGTCTCCAGGAGGACTTGAACCTGTTCACCGGCTATACCTTGTCGCTGAGCATGGGCCTGCTCAATGCGGTGGTCACGCTGCTGAGTTTTGTCGGCATTCTCTGGAGCTTGTCGGGTCCGTTTGCCTTCAGCTTGGGCGGCAGCAGCTTCAACATCCCCGGTTTCATGGTCTGGATGGCGGTGCTGTATTGCACGGTTGGCAGCATCATCACGCATTACATAGGCCGGCCGCAGATCAAGCTCAACTTCATGCAACAACGTTACGAGGCCGACTTTCGCCATCACTTGGTGCGCGTGCGCGAATACAGCGAATCGATTGCCCTGGACAAAGGCGAAGCCGTCGAACGCACGCAACTGGACACGCGTTTTTCCGCGGTGTTGGGCAACTACCTGAGCCTGATCAAAAAGCAGAAAAACCTGAGCTGGTTCACCAACTTTTTCGGCCAGGCCGCCGTGGTGTTTCCCTTCATCGTGGCCGCGCCGCGCTTTTTCAGCGGCGCCATCCAGCTCGGCCAGCTGATGCAGATCGCCTCGGCTTTCGGCCGGGTGCAGGACTCGCTGAGCTGGTTTGTCGACAACTACGCCAGCCTGGCCGCCTGGCGCGCCACGACCGACCGTTTGACCAGTTTTGAAGAGAGTTTTATGGCTCTAGCCCAATCCCAACGGGCGCAAGCAGCTATCAATACAGTAGCGACTGGCGACGCTGCCGCGGCGCTGGAGACGCAGGACCTGACCCTGGCGCTGCCGACCGGCACGGTCTTGCTGGCGAACGTCTCCCTGCACGCGGATGCCGGCGACAACGTGTTGCTGAAAGGCCCTTCAGGCAGCGGAAAATCGACGTTGTTCCGTGCCTTTGCCGGCATCTGGCCTTTCAGCCGCGGCCGCACCACCTTGCCGGGCAATACCATGTTTATTCCACAGCGCCCCTATTTCCCGGACGGCCGCTTGCGCGACGCGCTGGCCTACCCGCAGCCCGCCACGACCTACAGCGACGAAGCCTTGCGCCAGGCGCTGACCGACGCCCTGCTGCCGCAATTAACGGACCGGCTGGACGAGGAAGATGCCTGGAGCCAGAAGCTGTCGGGCGGCGAGCAGCAGCGCCTGGCGATCGCCCGCGTGTTTCTGAAAAACCCGACCTGGCTGTTTGCCGACGAAGCCACCAGCGCGCTCGATGAGGCGGCCGAAAAAACCCTGTACGAACGGCTGCTGGCCCGGGTCCAACAAGCCGGGGGCGCGATGGTGTCGATCGCGCACAGGCCTGCGGTCGCGGCTTTTCACGGCCGGCAGTGGGAAATGGAAAAACTGCCCGAGGGCTCAGCAGCGCTTTACCAGCTCAAGCAAACCCGCCTCTGAGCACCGCCCCATCACCGGCCAAAGCCCGTGAACTAGGGCTTGGGCAAAGCCGCCGAATAAACCGCGTGGCCGCGCGCACGCAGCTCGCAGGCCGGGCACTGGCCGCAGCCATAACCCCAGGCGTGGCGGTGTTCGCGGTCGCCCAGGTAGCAGGTGTGGGTGTGTTCCACAATCAGGTCCACCAGCGGCTGGCCGCCCAGCGCCTCGGCCAGTGCCCAGGTGGCGGCCTTGTCTATCCACATCAGCGGCGTTTCGATCAGAAACCGTTTGTCCATGCCCAGCGACAAGGCCAGTTGCATGGCTTTCATGGTGTCGTCGCGGCAATCGGGGTAGCCGGAGAAATCGGTCTCGCAGACACCGGTCACCAGCACCTGCAGGCCGCGCCGGTAGGCCAGCGCGGCGGCCAGGGTCAAAAACAGCAGGTTGCGCCCCGGCACAAAGGTGTTGGGCAAGCCCGAACTTTCCATCTTGAAGGCCATGTCGCGCGTCAGCGAGGTTTCGCTGACCTGACCCAACACCGACAGGTCCAGCAAATGGTCGTCCCCCAGCTTGGCCGCCCATTGCGGAAACTGCGACCGGATCTCGCGCAGCACATGCAAGCGCGCCTGCAGTTCCACGCTGTGCCGCTGGCCGTAATCAAAGGCCACGGTTTCCACACGTTCATATTTGGAGAGCGCCTGGGCCAGGCAGGTGGTGGAGTCCTGGCCCCCCGAAAACAGAACAAGGGCGGTGGTGTGCATGCGAAAGAAAACGTTGAAAAAAAGCCTATTGTGCCCCGCGTCCATACCGCGTGGGCGGCAGGGTGACCGTCAGGAAATGCCGAGGAACCTGAACGGCAGCGCGGGGCGTTGCCCGTCCAGCAGTTCGGCCATGGCTTTGCCCGATCCGGCCCCGTGGGTCCAGCCCAGGGTGCCATGGCCGGCATTCACCCAGAGTTTGTCCACCCGGGTTTTGCCGATGAAAGGAATGTTGGTCGGTGTCGCTGGCCTCAGGCCTGCCCAGAAATGCGGCTGCCCGCCCTGCGCCACCGATCGGGTGTCGCAAACGCCGGGCAAGACCTGTTCGATGCGGTCGGCCAGCATCTGGCAGCGGGCTTGGGCCAGCGGCGTCTTCAGCGACAGGTCGTAACCGGCCAATTCAATCGTGCCGGCCACACGCAGGTGGTCACCCAGGCGGCTGATCGCACACTTGACCTCATCATCGATGGTGCTGACCCAGGGCGCCCGTTCGGGCTTGAGCAGGCGAAAGGTGGCGCTGTAACCCTTGCCTGGATAAATCGGCAGGTCCACCCCGGCGGTTCGCAACAAGGGCGCGGTGTAGGAACCACAGGCAGCGACAAAAGCATCCGCCCCTTTGGATGCTGAAACACCGGTGTTGCGGTTTTTTATCTTGACCGAGGTCACGGCGTTTCCCGCGGACTCCAGCCGCAGGATGTCGTGTTCATACAAAAACTGCACACCCAATGTTTCGCACCGGCGCGCCAGCGCCTGCGTGAACACCCGGGCGTCGCCGCTTTCGTCGCTGGCCGTGTAGGTGGCGCCCACGATGTGGGCAGCGAAGGAGCTGTAGGCCGGCTCTATGGCCAGTAATTCCTCGCGGCTGATGACCTGGCGCTGCACACCAAATTTCTGCATCAATGCCGCCGCATCCGCCGCCGCGTCCAGCGATTGCTGGTCGGTGAAATAGTGCGCTATGCCGCGTTCCAGCCGGAGGTAATCGATACCGGTGACCGCCACAATGTCTTTCAAGGCCTCGTGGCTGTAGGCGCCCAGCGCCACAATCTGCGCCACATTGCGTTCAAAAGCAGCGTCATTGCATTGCCCCAGAAACTGCAGGCCCCAGCGCCACTGGCGCCAGTCCAGCTGGGGCCGGAACAACAAAGGTGCATCACGGCGAAACATCCATTTGAGCAGCTTGGCGGGCGCCTCCCGATTGGCCCAGGGCTCGCAATAACTGACGGATATCTGCGCGGCGTTGGCAAAACTGGTTTCGAGTGCTGCGCCGGGCTGGCGCTCGACCACCGTGACCGCATGCCCGCGATTGGCCAGGTGCCAGGCCGTGCTCACACCAATAATTCCGGCGCCCATGACGATGATTTTCATGCTCGGTAGTCTGTAGGAGACGGCCAAAAATGAACAGCTTTCTTTGAAAAATTAGCCAAAATGCCGAGCGGCCATCAAGGCTCTCCATCAGCATGGGCCCCACAAAACACGGTCCTTAACAGCCGAGTTCGCGGAGGTCGGCGTTTTGGCGCGAAAATGGCGGCCTGTCTCTCACACGCCCAACCCATCCCATTTATGAAAATCGAAAAAGACACTGCCGTCACCTTGCGTTACAAAGTGGCGGATGCCCAGGGCAAACTCTTGGACGAAAGCCGCGAACCCATGGTTTACCTGCATGGGGGGTATGGCAACACCTTGCCAAAAATTGAAGAAGCGCTGGAAGGCAAAATGCCGGGCTACCAGACCACGCTGGCGTTGCAGCCGGAAGACGCCTTCGGCCTGCGCGATGAAAACCTGGTGCAGACCATCCCCAAAAGCCAGTTCCCCCCAGGCGTGAAGGTCGGCGGGCAACTCGAAGGCCGGCGCGACGACGGCCAGCCCCAGGCTTTCACCGTGGTGAAAATCAAGGGCGACACCGTGCTGCTCGATGGCAACCACCCGATGGCGGGCAAAGCCTTGCGTTTTACCCTGTCAGTGACCGAGGTTCGTGCCGCCAGCGAAGAAGAAATTGCACACCGCCACGTGCATGGCGAACACGGCCACCACCACTGAGCCCTGACGGGCCCCGTTCCGCTAACGCCGCTTGTCCGGCACAAACTCGCGCGTGGCCAGCGCGCGAAACCGGGCGGCGGCCGGGCTCTCGGTCTCGGCCAGGTAGGCCAGCGCCAGCCCGATGGCTGCCGCCGGCGGCAGGTCCACCACGGGCCGGTAAACAATTTTGTCACTGACAAAACGCTGCATCACCGAGGGCACCAGGGCCACACCCAAGCCGCTTTCCACCAGCGCCAGCACGGTCTGAATCTGGATGGCTTGTTGGGTCACGCGGGGGATGAACCCGGCCTGCTGGCACGCGAGCATGGCCGTGCTGTGTAGACCGGAGGCATACGTGGGGGCGTACATGATGAAGGACTCACCCGCCATGTCCATGAGTTTAAGCAGCCCCTTGTCAGCCAGGGCGTTGCCGCGGGGCAGCGCTGCAATATATTCGTCGTGCTCCAGCTGGACCAGCGTGGCCCTGGAGGCCTGCAACAGCGGCACACGCACCAGGCCAATATCCAGGGCGTTGTCTTCCAGCTGCTGCATGATGTCCACCGAGGTGGCTTCACGCAGGATCAATTCAACGCCGGGGTATTCGGCACGAAACAGCGGCAGCAGTTTTTGCAGCATCCCATAGGTGGTCGAGCCGACAAAACCGATCTGCAAGGTTCCGCCGGTTCCCTCGATGGTGCTTTTCGCCGTTTCGCGAAGCTGGTTGCCGTGAAACAGCAGCCGCTTGGCTTCCACCAGCACGGCGCGCCCGCTGGCCGTCAGCGTGACCCCGGTGGATTCGCGGGCGAACAATTTGACGCCCAGCTCCGCTTCCAGCTTCTGAATCGAAACCGTCAGCGGCGGCTGCGCCATGTGCAGGCGTTCTGCCGCACGGCGGAAATTGAGCGTCTCGGCAAGGATGACGAAGTGGCGTATGCGTCGCAGGTCCATGGGTTTGGCGGTGTCGTTGCCACCAAGCATAACTGAGCGTCCCGCCGCCGCCAGGACCTTGCCTGCGCGCACCTCAGCCCTTGAAAACAGGGGTGCGTTTGGCCAGAAAGGCAGCGACAGCTTCCTTGTGGTCGTCCGTCTGATGCGACATCGCCTGAAAGGCCGAGGCCATTTCCAGCAGCGTGTCCAGGCGTGTGTGCATGGCTTCCCGCAGCAGCCGTTTGGTCAGGCGCACGGCATGTGGCGGGTTGGCCGCGATACGCAAGGCCAGCTCATTCGCCGTGGCCAGCAATTGATCGGCGGGCACCACACGCGACACCAGGCCCCAGCTCGCCGCCAGGTCCGGCCCGATGACCTCCCCCGTGAAGGACATCTCGGACGCCCGCGACATACCGATGATGCGGGGCAGCAGCCAGGCACCGCCGTCCCCCGGAATGATGCCCAGCTTGACAAAACTTTCGGCAAATTTGGCGTGTTCCGAGGCAATGCGGATATCACACATGCAGGCGACATCCAGGCCGGCGCCAATGGCGGCGCCATTGACCGCAGCGATGACCGGAACTTCGAGGTTGAACAAGGCCAACGGCAAGCGCTGGATGCCGGTGCGGTATTCCTGGCGAATCTGCATGCCGCTGACTTCGCCGGAGGCCTGCCGCTCCATATCGCGGATGTCGCCGCCGGAGGAGAAAGCCGTACCGGCGCCGGTCAGGATGACGGCGCGCACGCTGCGGTCGTTGTGAATGCGGTCTATCGCGGCCAGAAAGTCCGGCACGGCCGAATTGCCCGTCAGCGGATTGCGGCGTTCGGGTTCGTTCATGGTCAGCGTGACCACGTGGCCTTGCTGTTCGTACAAAAGAAAGTCGGACATGGGATGGGCCTCCTCAGGCTGTGTCATAGACCTCCAGCGTAGAGGGTTTACCGCGCTCAGTCCAATATCGTTAAATATAAATTTGATACCAAAACAGTATTGATAAGAAGCAGCCAGTTTTTTGCGAGATTACCCGTGTAAATCCAAATGTCGATACCGAAAAAATATTAACTACTGATGAATAAATATTGGACGGTATCGATTGCCGATCCTATTCTCGGCCTATCGGAATAGACAGTATCCCGTCGGCGGCGATCTGTCGGTCCAGGCCTCGTGATCCTGGGAAACCCACAACTCTTTGACTCCCGAGGGAATTTCTCCATGGACCTGCGTTACACCGAAGCAGAACAGCGTTTCCGCGAGGAAGTCCGCGCCTTCGTGCAAAACAATCTGCCCACCGACATTAGCGCCAAGGTACTCAACCATCAACGCGTGGAAAAAGACGATTACGTGCGCTGGCACCGCATTCTTCACTCTCGTGGCTGGGGCGCGCCGGCGTGGCCCGTGGAACACGGCGGCACCGGCTGGAGTCCCCTCCAGCGCCTCATTTTCGAGATCGAGTGTTACCGCGCCGGGGCGCCACGGCCCCTGCTCTTTGGCATCGCCATGATCGCCCCGGTGCTGATCAAATTCGGCAGCCCGGAACAAAAATCGCGCTTCCTGCCCCGCATTCCGGGGATAGAGGATTTTTGGTGTCAGGGTTATTCCGAACCGGGTGCCGGCTCCGACTTGGCCTCGCTCAAGACACGTGCGCTGCGGGATGGCGAGTGCTACATCGTGAACGGCCAGAAAATCTGGACAACGATGGCGCAGTGGGCGGACTGGATCTTCTGCTTGGTGCGCACCAATCCCGACGCCGCACGCGCTCAGGAAGGCATCTCGATGCTGCTCATTGACATGAAAACACCGGGTATCACGGTGCGTCCGATCACCACCCTGGACGGCGGCCAGGATGTCAACGAGGTCTGGTTCGAAAACGTCGCCGTTCCTGTGAAAAATCTCGTCGGCGAAGAAAACCACGGCTGGACCTACGCAAAATACCTGCTGGGTCACGAACGCACCGGCATCGTCGGCATCGGCCATTGCTACCGCGAATTGCGCCACCTCAAGCACTACGCCGCGCAAACCCTGGGCGACGACGGGCACCCGCTGATCGACAACCCGCGCACGCGCGACAAGATCGCGCGCGTCGAAATCGACCTCATGGCACTGGAAATGCTGCTCCTGCGCGTCGCCACCGAAGAGGCCGGCCGCGGTCCCGGCCCGGAAGCCTCGATCGTCAAACTGCGCGGCTCCGAACTGCAGCAGGAACTGGCGATGCTGCAAATGGAAATTGCCGGTCTCAACGCCTGGCCCTTCGAGCCGGAATGGATGGACGCCGGCACACCGCAGCCCGTGGCCGGCCCCGAGTGGGCCGCACTTGCCACCGCCACCTACTTCGACATGCGCAAAACCAGCATCTACGGCGGCGCCACTGAAGTACAGAAAAACATCATCTCCAAGATGATTCTTGGACTCTGAGGGAAAACAACTCATGAACTTCACCTACAGCGAAGAACAGCGGATGCTCACCGAGAGCCTGCGCCGCTTCATCGAAACCGAATATGGCTTCGAAAAACGGCGCAGGGTCGCCCGCACAAGCCAGAGCTTCGACCCCGCCACCTGGGCACAGCTTGCCGACCTGGGTGTTCTCGGCCTGGGTATTCCCACCGAACACGGCGGCTTCGGCGAAAGCGCAGCGACGCAGCTCGTCGTGCAACGCGAGCTCGGGCGCGGCCTCGTGCTGGAGCCGGTGATCCCGAGCGCAGTCATGGCCACCGCCATCCTCACCGCCTGGAGCGATCCGGCGCGGCAAGCCGAACTCCTCCCCGCGCTAGCAAGCGGCGAACGTATTTTTTCGCTCGCCTGGCAGGAAGCAGACAGCCGCCACAACCCGGCACGCCTCCACACCACCGCTGAACGCGATAGCGATGGCTACTTGCTGCATGGGCGTAAATGCCTGGTCTGGCACGGCGGCAGGGCCGACGCGTGGATCGTCTCAAGCCGCCTCGATGATGGCCTCGCCCTCTTCCTCGTGCCGCGAGATGCCGCCGGCGTGCAGGTCGCCGCCTACCCCACCATGGACGGCCTGCAGGCCGCCGATATCAATTTCAACGGCGTGCGCCTGCCGGCTCCGGCCTTGCTCGTCGCCCCGCATCAGGGACTCGCTGCGCTCGAACACGGCCTGGACCACGGCATCGCCGCGCTTTGCGCCAACGCCACCGGCGCCATGGAAAAACTTATCGAAATCACCACGGACTATCTGCGCACCCGCCACCAGTTCGGCAAACCGCTCGCCACTTTTCAGGTGCTCCAGCACCGTGTGGCCGACATGCTGGTGCAAAAGGAACTTGCGCTGTCCATGGCCTATGTCGCCGCTCAGGCGCTGGACGAATCCGACCCCGCGGCCCGTCGCCGCATGCTCGCCGGCGCCAAGATCACGGCCGCCCGCGCCGGCCGCCTCATCGGCCAGCAAGCCGTGCAACTGCACGGCGGCATGGGCATGACCGACGACTTGCCGGTGGGGGACTACTTCAAGCACCTCACCCTGTGCGACCCGCTGCTGGGCGACAGCGACCATCACATCCAACGCTACAGCGCAGTACTCGCGCATGCCGAACCGTACGCACGCCCCCCTCAACCCCAGGAGACAACATGAAGACCATTCGCACCCGCCTCGCCGCCATCCTAGCCTGCGCCGCCGCCCTCATCGGCCCCGGCCCGGCGCTCGCCACCGACGCCTGGCCGTCCAAGCCGGTCAACATCGTTGTGTCTTTTGTCCCAGGAGGGGCGACGGACCTTGTTGGCCGCATTCTTGCTACCGAGTTGGGCGTGGCGTTCAAGCAGCCCTTCATCGTGAGCAATCGGCCGGGTGCCGCAGGTCAGGTCGGAACCGAATATGTAGCAAATCAACCCAATGATGGCT
The DNA here is from genome assembly GCF_033446725.1 of Polaromonas potterensis. Taxonomy (NCBI): domain Bacteria; kingdom Pseudomonadati; phylum Pseudomonadota; class Betaproteobacteria; order Burkholderiales; family Comamonadaceae; genus Polaromonas; species Polaromonas potterensis. Next base: position 131,894 of record NZ_JAWQLX010000009.1, read on the forward strand.
ATACGCTGCTCATCAGTGCTACCGGCCATGTCATGGCGCCCGCCATTCAACCCAAAGTGAACTATCACCCGGTGAAGAGTTTTGAGCCAATTGCCCTGCTCGTCACCATGCCTAACCTCCTGGTGGTGAACCCTAATATTCCGGCAAAAACATTGCCCGAGTTCATCAAGTGGGCGCGCACCCAAAGTAGTGTTCCGTTCGGAACCGCCGGAGCCGGTGGTGCTACCCATCTGTCAGGTGAATTGTTCCGTCACATTTCCGGATTGCCGCTTTCTCACATCCCATACAAGGGCAATGGTCCATCCATGACCGATGTAATGGGCGGCCAAATCCCTGCGGCATTTGTTGACACGGTTAGTGTGGGCAATTTGGTAACCGCAGGGAAAGTGCGCGCTATTGCTGTGACCAGCGGCCAGCGCAGCAAGTTGTATCCTGATGTGGCAACCTTTGCCGAAGCAGGTTACAAAGACTACGATCTCGAAAATTGGGTGGGACTTTACGCACCCGCAGGCACTCCAGCGGAGATTTTCTCTCGTTTGAACCGAGAGGTGGTCCGGATTATGAATTCACCTGAGGTGCTTGCAAGAATGCAGAAACTCGGCGCTGACAGCACCAACAAGTTCGATCCGCAGCGATTCAGTAAATACGTGGAAGACGAGACCAATAAGTGGCGTAAGACGATCCAGGTCACCGGTGTAAAGGTCGAAAACTGAGACTTTGATTGGCCCGTGGCCTAGCTACCACACTCATGAAAAACCGTGTTGAAACTTGGACATGCGGACAACGAGGGCCAGCTTCAAAGCGGTTTTCACTCGATACAGAAGCGGTATCGAGTTTCTATCAAAAAATATACAAGGCTAGGTCCCGGCGAGTCGCTGCACTTTTTCTACGTTGCCTGCTACGGCGATCGCGTCGTCCACAATCTTTTTTCCGGTCAGGTACTTATGCAGCTAATCCGCGAAACTGTTTACACCCATGACGAAATGGATGCACTTTTGGCGCCAAAAAGCGTCGTCATCATCGGGGCCTCCGCACGGCTCGGCTCCTTTGGCGAGCGCACGCTGAAGAACCTCCGTGCCGGGTTCGAGCGGCCGGTGTACCTTGTCAATCCTCAATATGAGGAAATCGGCGGCGACAAGTGCTACCCCGACCTGCGATCGCTGCCGGAGGTTCCAGATTGCGCTGTGGTTGCCGTGCCGCGCGAGAAAGTGCATGGACTGGTGGCCCAGTGCGTCGCTAGGGGTGTTCCAGGCGTGTTGATCTTTGCCTCGGGTTATGCAGAAACTGACTTTGCCGAACGTCAGGTCGAGCAGCAGGCGTTGACTGATTTGGTTCGCGGTACCAGAACCCGCGTGGTCGGACCGAACTGCATCGGGTTTTCTAACTATGTCGCAGGTGTGCGCCTGTCGTTTTCGGAGTTTCCAGCGTGCGAAGCCGGCCCGGGTGCAATCGGCATTGTGAGCCAGTCCGGAGCGCTGGCTATGGCGCTGGCGCAAAGCGCTCATCAGGGCACTGCGGTGAGTCATGCGCTGGCCTGCGGCAACATGTCCGATGTCGACGTGGCCGACTACATCAGCTATCTTGCCGACGAGCCATCTTGCAAGGTCATCGTCTGCTTAATCGAAGGCCACGAACATCCGGCGCGAATGGAGCAGGCAGCGCTTCGCGCTATGGCTGCGAACAAGCCGCTCATTGTGCACAAGCTGGGTAAGAGCCCCAAGGGCGCCTACGCAGCATGGCGTCACACAGCATCCACAGCTGGCTCGTACGATAGCTGGAAAACGTTATTTGCCCGCTCCGGCGCGGTACTGGTCGAGAATTTTGATTCGGTTCTGGAGGTAGCCGGCTTCTTCGGCAAGGCACCACGGGCCCGCGGACGCGGCGCTGCGATCCTCAGTACTTCTGGCGGTGCCTGCATCATCGCGGCCGACAGTGCGGCTGCGCATGATGTAGATCTGCCACAGGCGAATGAAGAAAACGCCAGGGTTCTGGCAGGCGCCATTCCGGACTTCGGCTATGCCCTCAATCCTTACGACACGACCGCGCAAGTCATCAGCGATCCGGCTTCGTTCACGGCCTGCGCCGGTGCGCTGATGTCTGACCCGGCATTCGATACCCTGGTCATGCCCCAGATACAGGCCTACGACGCCGCCACGCCGCGCATAGCGACGCTGAACGAACAAGCTGGCTTGCACGGAAAGATCGCCTGCAACGTTTGGCTCACCCAGTGGATGGGTGGGCCCGGCTACGCTCAGACTGCGGCCTCACCGCACGTCGCGCTGTTTCGTTCGACGGACACCTGTTTCTGGACGATCGCGCAATGGCAAAAACGCCAGCAAGCGATTGATGCGCAGGGCGTGACACCTAGGTTATTGCCATCGCCTGGGCGGCCTGATCGATTCATAACCACAAGAGAGCGACAAACATGAAGTTCACATTCAATCGTCGCACGGCGCTCACCGCCTTGGCCCTTTGCGGTCTGTCTTTTGGTGCCATCGCCCAGGACTTTCCGAACAAACCGCTCAAGATTGTCGTAGCCTACCCGCCCGGCGGAGCAGCAGATATCCTGGCGCGCGACTTCGGCCAGAAACTGCAGCTGAAGCTCAATCAACCCGTCATCGTTGAGAACAAGCCCGGCGCCGGCACATTGCTGGCTGCAGCCCACGTGGCGCGCGCCCCCGCCGATGGCCACACCATGCTGCTGACGACCAACACCACGCTCATCGCGCCGCAATTGCAGGGCAGCAGTCCGGTGGAGGTGATGGCCGAACTCAAGCCTGTCGCCTCGTTAACCGAGATTGTGTTTGTTCTGGTCGCCACCAAGGAGTTGCCGCAGAAGACGTTACCAGAGCTGATGGCACATATGAAAACGCAGCCGGGCGCGATCAACTACGCCACGCCTAGCCAAGGCGGCATCACCCATCTCATCGGATTGCAGATTCAGGACGCCTATGGCGTCAAAATGACCACCGTGCCGTACAAGGGTACTGCGCCCGCCCTGACAGACCTAATTTCAGGCCGCGTGGAGGTCATGCTTGATGCGATTGCGACCTCGCAACCCTATATCAAGGACGGGCGACTGCGTGCCCTTGGCATTGCCGACGACAAATCCTGGGATGGCATGCCAGAAATCCCGCCTATTTTCAGTCCTGGCCAGAAGTTCAGCCGGGGCTGGTATGCGTTGTTCACGGCTGCCGGCGCACCGGAGAGAACGACCCAGATATTGAACAAGGCTGCAGCGGAGATATTGTCCGAGCCCGAATTTTCTGCCAAATTGAAAAAGATAGCGCTGATTCCGCAGGGCCGCCAGACTCCCAGGCAACTCAACGCCGAAATGACTGCTGAATACAAATCCTGGGGTGATCTCATCAAGGCCAAGAATATCAAGGCGAATTGACGTGTTTTGGATGTTTCTGAGCGCTCCTTGTCTTTTTCATCGGACCCTGAAGAGTCATGATCAACAAAATTGCTGATTCGGTCGCCCATGCCATGGCCGGCATTCAGGACGGTGCCACCGTGCTGATTGGTGGCTTTGGTACCGCCGGTGTTCCAAATGAACTGATCGATGGTTTGATCGAGCAGGGAGCGAGGGAACTCACAGTGGCCTGCAACAATGCTGGCAATGGCGAGATGGGCCTTGCAGCCCTGTTGAAAGCAGGGCGCGTGCGCAAAATAATTTGCAGTTTCCCACGCCAACCAGACAGCTATGTGTTTGATGCTCTCTACCGCAGCGGCAAGCTGGAACTCGAGTTGCTTCCGCAAGGCAACCTGGCAGAACGTATCCGCGCGGCAGGCGCAGGGATTGGTGCCTTCTTTTGTCCGACTGGCTTTGGCACCCAACTCGCGGGAAACCGTGAAACGCGTGAGATAGATGGCCGATCCTATGTACTCGAATACCCAATCCGTGGCGATGTCGCCCTTATCAAGGCAGAGCGAGGGGATCGTTGGGGCAATCTGGTTTACCGCAAGGCTGCGCGTAATTTCGGTCCGGTGATGGCCATGGCGTCGAAACGCACTATCGCGACTGTGCACGCGATCGTCGATCTCGGCGTCCTTGATCCCGAAGCCATCGTGACGCCTGGTATCTTCGTGCACCAAGTCGTGAAGATTGAACGTGTCGCCACACAAGCCGGTGGCGTGAAGAAATCCGCATGAGCGGCGTGCTGCCATTTTGGAGATATCAGCCGTGACCTATCGTCCACGCACCAAAGACCAACTTGCCTCGCGTGTCGCTCAGGATATTTTCGATGGCGCGGTGGTCAACCTCGGCATTGGCCAGCCGACGCTGGTCGCCAACCATTTGCCTGCAGGCCGCGAAATCATTCTGCACAGTGAAAATGGAATTCTTGGCATGGGCCCGGCACCACCCCAAGACGAGGAAGATTACGATCTCATCAATGCTGGGAAACAGCCTACAACGCTATTAAAGGGTGGTTCGTATTTTCACCATGCCGATAGCTTTATGATGATGCGTGGTGGCCATCTCGACATCTGTGTACTCGGGGCGTTCGAGGTATCGGCCACCGGCGATCTGGCCAACTGGAGCACCGGCGAGGTCGGCGCGATTCCGGCAGTCGGCGGCGCCATGGATCTGGCCATGGGCGCCAAGCAGACCTGGGTCATGATGGATTTGCTGACCATACAAGGAGAAAGCAAGATCATGGCGCACTGCAGCTATCCGCTGACCGGCATCGGATGCGTCAAGCGCGTGTACTCCGACCTCGCCACGCTCGAATGCTCGCCCGGCGGCCTGAAGCTGATCGACAAAGTTGATGGTCTGGAGCATGCCGAGCTAGAAAAGCTGGTCGGACTGCCGATCGCTGTCTGATAGCCCGTTTGGAAATTTCTCCGACCTGTGGTCTAACCACCGGATGTGGACGAAAGAGCCTCAAGAGCGGCACAAGAAGATCGAGCGCAAGGCCAGGCGCTACTTGAGCGACCTCATGAATGTAGAGTGGGCGGCGATCTACAGGTGGAAGTCATGCGACTCGGGGCATGACTGCTCCCATACGGCACACCGTCTGCAGACCACGCTCACGCCCGCGTAGGTGGCGGTCGTGGTGGAACTGCGCAGGATGCAGCTCGTACAGGAGAGAATTGGTCATCGCGAGGATCCTATTCAGGCATTTGATGGGCCGCCAGCGTAGGGGATATCCCCCTTAGCGCCAAATATTGATATCAATCTATTCAATATTTAACTGGTATCAGCGCCTATGCGAGATTTCCAAGATGCTCAAGGAGTAATCCTTATTTTTTTGCCTTTACGTGATACTAAACAGATATCTAAATCAACCAAATTAATATTAGACTTTATCCCAGCTGCCCCCTATTCTTGATCCATCAAAACAGGTGGGGCACCCTACATGAAAACAGCGCTGGGGCACCTCAAGGTGCTCGACTTGACCCGTATCCTCGCGGGCCCGTGGGCCACGCAGAACCTCGCCGACATGGGGGCTGAAGTCATCAAGATCGAGCGACCCGGCGTGGGTGATGACACCCGCTATTGGGGCCCCCCGTTCCTGAAAGACGCCGACGGCCAGGAAACCCGCGACTCCTCCTACTTCCTGAGCGCCAACCGCGGCAAACAATCGGTGACCGTCGATCTGGCCAGCCCGGACGGCCAGGAGATCATTCGCCAGCTGGTGGAGGGCGCCGACATCCTGGTCGAAAACTACAAGGTTGGCACCTTGGCCCGTTATGGCCTGGCCTACGACGACCTGCGCAAGATCAACCCCCGCCTGGTCTACTGCTCGGTCACCGGCTTCGGCCAAAGCGGTCCTTATGCGGCACTGCCGGGTTACGACTATGTGTTTCAGGGCATGGGCGGCTTGATGAGCATCACCGGCATCCCCGACGGCGAACCTGGCGCAGCCCCCATGAAAAGCGGCATCGCCATCAGCGACCTGCTGACCGGCATGTACGCCACTACAGCCATCCTGGCCGCCATTGAACACCGGCGCGAAAGCGGTGAAGGCCAGTACATCGATATGTCCCTGCTGGACTGCATCGTCTCGATCAACTCCTACCAGGCGATCAATTACTTCCTGTCGGGCAAGATCCCACAGCGCATGGGCAATGCCCACTCCAACATGGTGCCTTACCAGGTGTTCCGCTGCAAGGAAGGCGACATCATCATTGCCGTCGGCAATGACGGCCAGTACGCGGCTTTCTGCAAGGTGATTGAGCGCCCGCAGCTGGCGACCGATCCGCTGTACACCAGCAGCGCGCAACGCAACCGCAACCGCACAACACTGATCCCCCTGATTGCCGAAGCCATGCTGGCACGCACCATGGAAGAGTGGGTCACGCTGCTGGAAGCCAACAACGTGCCTTGTGGCCCCATCAACGACATGAAGCAGGTGTTCGAAGACCCGCAGGTCAGACATCGCGACATGCAGCTGTCCTTGCCGCACAACACCGGTGTTCAGGCGCCCAGCGTCGCCAACCCGATCCGCCTGTCCGCCACGCCTATCCGTTACGAACGTTCGGCCCCCACGCTGGGCGAGCACAACCACGCCATCCTGCGCGATCGGCTCGGGCTGTCCGACGAACGTATGGCCGACCTGCAAGCCCGAGGCGTGGTCTGAACGCCCTCACCCCCACTCGATAACAACCCACCGGAGACTAAACCATGAGCATTCGATTCACCCGCCGCGCTGTTGCCGTCGCGTCCCTTTTCCTGGCCTTTGGTGGCCTCAACGCCCAGGCGCAGCAAGACGGGCCTATCCGTTTTGTGGTGCCCTACCCCGCTGGTGGCGCTGCCGACCAGATCTCGCGCCTGGTCGCCCAGGACACCTCCCTCATTCTGGGCCGGCCCATCATCATCGACAACAAAGCCGGCGCAGCCGGCATGATCGCCGGTGAAGCGGTGGCACGCGCCGAGCCCGATGGCAAGACTTTTTTCGTCGGCTCCAACGCGCCGCTGGTCATCAACTCCGCGCTGTATGCGAAGATGCCGTATGACCCGGAAAAAGCCTTCATGCCCGTGGCCGGCATGGGCAAGTCCCCCCTGCTGCTGGTGACACGCAAGGAACTGAAGGTCAACACCGTCAATGAATTGATCGCCCTCGGCAAAAAAGACCCGGGCAAGCTGACCATGGGTTCGGCCAGCAGCGGCAACATCACCCATCTCGCGGGTGAATACGCGAGCTCGCTGATGGGTTTCAAGGTCACCCATGTGCCTTTCGCCGGCAGCGCCCCCGCCATCATGAGCATGATGGGCAACAACGTCGACATCATGTTTGATGCCTTGCCATCGTCCATGCAACAGGCCAAGGCCGGCAAGATCCACGCGCTGGCCATCCTCGACAACACACGTTTCCCGCAACTGCCGAACGTCCCCACCCTGAAAGAAGCCGGTTTCCCGAACGCCGAGGCCAGTGCCTGGTTTGGCGTGGTCGCACCAGCGCGGACATCGCCAGCCATCATCAACGAAATGAACAAAGCCATCAACGAAGCGCTCAAGAAGCCTGAGCTGCTTGAAAAATTACGCGCCATCGGTGCCCAGCCCATGCCCGGCTCGCCCGAAGTGTTTGGCAAATTCATCGCCGACGAACGTGCACGCTGGATTCCGCTGGCCAAGTCGCTGGGCGTGAAAGCGGACTGACACCATGCAAAAAAGTTTCGACTCTATTGAAGCCATCAAGGCTTTTGTTGGGCAACCCGCGATGAGCGGCGACGCGATCACGGTGGACCAGGACATGATCAACGTGTTCGCCGGTGTCACGCAGGACAAGCAATGGATACACACCGATCCAGAACGCGCCGCGACCGAGTCCCCCTTCAAGACCACCATTGCCCACGGCCTGCTGACGCTGTCGCTGGTCACCGGCTGGTACCACCGCTGCTTTGCGTTTCCCAACCGCAAGCTGGCCCTGAACTACGGCTTCGACAAGATCCGTTTCACCGGCCCCGTGCCCAGCGGCGCCAAGCTGGTGGGCAGCTTCCAGCTGGAAAAGGTGGACGACATCAAGCCGGATGAAGTGCGCTGCTTCTGGCATGTGGAAATTCACATTGAAGGCGCCGAGCGACCCGTGATGGTCGCCACTTGGCTCATGCAAATCCGCTACTGAACGACTGGAGAACAAACCCCATGGCAGCCATCGAGATCAAACGGGTGAATGCAACGGCGGTTCTGACCATGAACCGGCCCGATCAGCGAAATGCGCTGGACTTCGCGATGCGGGAAGACTTCGCCGCCGCGGTGGCGGAGGTGCGCGACGACGAGTCGGTGCGCGCGATTGTGCTCACGGGCGCGGGCGGCCACTTCTGCGCCGGCGGCGACATCAAGGCCATGGGTGAGCAGCAAGGAAAAAAACGCGACATCTTCGAAGGCCGTGAACGTATCCGCAAAATCCACCGCTGGTTTGACGAACTGGTGGATCTCGAAAAACCCGTGATCGCCGCGGTCGATGGTGTGGCCTTCGGTGCCGGCCTGTCCTTGGCCCTGTGCGCCGACTTCGTGCTGGCCTCGCCGCGTGCCAAGTTTTGCAGCGTGTTTGCGCGCCTCGGTTATATCCCGGACACGGGGGCGATGTACCTGCTGCCGCGTGCCATCGGCCTGTCACGCGCCAAAGACATGGTCTTCACCGGCCGCGTGGTCGGTGTCCAGGAGGCCAAGGAGATCGGCCTGGTGCAGACCATTTGCGAGCAGGACCTGCTGCAATCCGCGCTGGACTTTGCCGAACGTTTCCACAACGCGCCGACCGGGGCGTTGGGCATCGCCAAAAGCGTGATGAACCGCGCTTTCGAATCCGACCGGAAGACGGTTTATGCACAGGAATCCATGGCGCAGGCCATGTGCCGCGAAAGCGACTTCCACGAAGAAGCCGTGCGCCGTTTTCTGGCCAAGGAAGCGCCTTTGTACCAATGGCCTGATGCCAAACCCTGATTTGATGGAGGAGACTATTCATGACTGAGATCCGACCCGAGCAGGAATTTTTTGCCCACCTGGCGCAAGGAAAATTCATGCTCCAGCGCTCACGCAGCAGCGGCAAGTGCTTTTTTTATCCGCGTGTGGCCGAACCTGTCACGGGCGCGCGCAACCTCGAATGGGTGGAGGCCTCGGGCCGGGGCACCGTCCATGCCACCACCGTGGTGCGTGTCAAACCACCGCAACAGCCTTACAACGTGGTGCTGGTGGACCTGGAAGAAGGCCCACGCGTGATGAGCCGTGTCGAAGGTATGGCGCCCGACGCGGTGTACATCGGCATGAAGGTGCAAGCCCGCATCGGGTCGCAGGATGAACGCCCGCTCCTGCTGTTCGACATGGTCACAGACACAGGAAACAAGTGATGACAGCAGACAAATTCCCACGCGGAAAATCGGCCATCGTGGCCGCCGCCACCTATGGCATGGGCGAGTCCCCGGGCCGCAGTTCCATGGATCTTGCGGTGTCGGCCAGTTTGAATGCCCTCGATCAGGTCGGCCTCAAACCCTCCGATGTGGACGGCCTGTTCATCGGCCTGCCCGACGATTTCCTGTCGGGCCTGACCTTTGCCGAATACCTGGGCATCCAGCCCCGGCTGACTGAAAACAACCGCACCGGCGGCTCGGCCTTTCTGACCCATGCCATGTGGGCAGCGCTGGCCATCGAAGCCGGGCAATGCGACGTGGCCCTGATTGCCTACGGCAGCAACCAGCGCACGGCGGCGGGCGGGCTGGTCAGCGCCATGCGGCCGTCGGCCTACGAAGCGCCCTACAAACTCGGACGCCCGGTCGGCGCTTACGCGCTGGCGACCTCGCGTTACATGCACGAATATGGCTTGAAGCGCGAGCAACTCGGCGAGGTCGCCCTGGCCGCACGCCGCTGGGCCCAGCTCAATCCCGATGCTTTCATGCGTGACCCGCTCACGATGGAAGATTACCTCAAGGCACGCATGGTGTCGGACCCCATCAGCGTGCGCGACTGCTGCCTGGTGACCGACGGCGCGGCGGCCGTGGTCATGGTGAGCGCGGAGCGCGCCAAACATCTGGCCAGGCGGCCGGTGTACCTGCTGGGCGCCGCCGCCGCCACCGACCACCGTGACATCACGGCCATGCCCGACCTGACGACCACGGCGGCTGTCTCCTCCGGCGCGCGCGCTTTTGCCCAGGCCGGTGTCAAACCTGCCGATATTGACGTGGTCGAGGTCTATGACGCCTTCACCATCAACACCATCCTGTTCCTGGAAGACCTGGGCTTTTGCAAAAAAGGCGAAGGCGGCGCTTTTGTGGAAAACGGTCGCATCGCCCCGGGTGGCGCCCTGCCTGTGAACACCAATGGCGGCGGACTGTCTTGTGTACACCCCGGCATGTACGGACTGTTCACCATGGTCGAGGCCACGCAGCAACTGATGGGGCAAGCGGGCGAACGCCAGGTGAAAGATGCACAACTGGCCGTGGCCCACGGTAACGGCGGCGAACTCTCAAGCCAGGCCACGCTGGTCCTGGGTACCGAAGAAACACTTTAAGAAAGAACAGCCATGCATGACGAATCCCTCTCGCTGAAAAACAAAAGCATCGTGGTGACCGGTGCCGCCCAGGGTATTGGACGTGCCATTGCCGACCTGGCCTTGACCCTGGGCGCCACGGTTACCGCCGTGGACCTCAACGCCGGTGCGCTGGAAGCCTTCCGCGACGAAGCCGGCAAAGACCGCGTGTTGCCCATGATCGGCAGTGTGGCCGATATTGAATTTGCACAACGCACCGTGGACGAAGCCGTCGCCAAGTTCGGCGCCGTACATGGCTTAGTCAACAACGCCGGCATCACCCGTCCCGCCATGATCGAAAAAATGAAGGCCGAGGACTGGCAACAGGTCGTTGATGTCCATCTGTCGGGCTCCTTCTATTTCCTGCAGGCCGCGGGCCGCCACATGCTGGCGCGGTCGCGCGCTGGCGACAAGGCCGCGGGCTCCATCATCAATATTTCCTCCGACGCCGGCCGGCGCGGCACCATAGGCCAGATCAACTACGGCGCGGCCAAGGCCGGTTTGCTGGGTCTGACCATGTGTGCCGCACGCGAATGGGCGAAGTACAACGTGCGTGTGAACACCGTGGGTTTTGGCGTGGTTGAAACACCCATGACCGAAACCATACGCAGCGAAAAGTTTGCCGATACCTACCTTGCGCAAATTCCGCTGGGTCGCTGGGCCGAACCACTGGAAGTGGCACGTCCGGTCTGTTTCCTGCTGTCGGATGCCGCGTCCTACATCACCGGCCAACATTTGTCGGCCAATGGTGGTTACACCATCGGCGTCTGATCCCCGCAGGAGAATTCCTTGAGCAACCTGTTATCGGCGTTCCGGCTCGCCACACTCCCCGCCGCTACCGATGCCTTTCGCGCCGAGGTGAAAGCCTTTCTCGCGTCCAGTTTTGAGGCCACGCCGCCAGACATCCGGGCGCGTTCATGGCTGGGGTTTGATGCGGCCTTCAGCAAGAAGCTGGCCGCACGCGGCTGGGTGGGGGTGACCCTGCCCGCCCCCTACGGCGGTGCCAGCCTGGATGCCTACTCGCGCTTCGTGTTGGTCGAAGAACTGCTGGCCGCCGGCGCACCGGTCTCCGCCCACTGGATCGCCGACCGCCAGAGCGGTCCCCTGATCCTCAAGTTCGGGACGGAAGCGCAGCGCCAGTTTTATCTGCCCAAGATATGCGCCGCTGATGCCTTCTTCTGCATCGGCATGAGTGAGCCCAATGCTGGTTCGGACCTCGCCAGCGTCGGCACCCGCGCCACCCGCTGCGAAGGCGGCTGGCGGCTGAACGGCCGCAAGATCTGGACGACCAATGCGCAGCACTGCCACTACATGATTGCCCTGGTGCGCTCCTCCGGCGAAGCGCAGGACAGGCAACAAGGTTTGTCCCAATTTATTGTCGACCTGTCCTTGCCGGGCGTGACGGTGCGTCCCATCCATGACCTGGCGGGTGACGCCCATTTTTCCGAAGTCTTTTTTGACGACGTGCTGCTGGCCGACGATGCCTTGATCGGCCAGGAAGGCAGCGGCTGGGCCCAGGTCAATGCCGAACTGGCATTCGAGCGCAGCGGCCCGGAACGTATCTACTCCAGCATCGTGTTGCTGGAACACTGGATCAGCTGCCTGCGCCGCATGCCGGGCGCCGCGGTGCACGCCGCGACCATCGGGCGTTTTGCCACACACCTGAGCACGCTGCGCAATATGTCCATCGCCGTCACCAGCAAACTGGTCAAGGGCGAAAGCCCCATTGTCGAAGCGGCGTTGATCAAGGACATAGGCACGGAGTTTGAGCAAAGCGTCCCGGCCATTATTGAAGCCGCCATCGCCATGGACCCGGATGCGCCTGTGGATGCCGACCTGTACCGCACGGTGGCCTATGTGAGCCAGATTGCACCGACTTATTCGCTGCGCGGCGGCACACGTGAGATCCTGCGCGGCATGATCGCGCGTGGCCTGGGCTTGCGCTAAGAAAGAAAAACCATGTTTGCAGAAGCCATAGAAGACATCCTCAAAAACCAGTGCACGCCGGCCGCCGTGCGCGCCATCGAAGCCGGAGGTTCACCCGCAGCCTTGTGGGCGGCCGTCGCGGATGCGGGATTTCTGGAGCTGCTGGCGACAGAGGCCGACGGCGGTGCCGCCCTGTCCCTGGCCGAGCTGTTTCCGATTCTGAGTTGTTTGGGGCGTTACACGGTCCCGCTGCCGCTGGCACAAACGATTGTGGCCCGTGCACTGCTTGATGCCCAGTTACCGGTGCCTGCAGGCATGATCACGCTGGCCCCGGCCTTGCGCCGCGAAGCAGACGGCACTGTCAGTTGCCCATTGACACCTCACGGTCTGCTGGCCGATTTCGTGCTCGCCAGCGACAGCGATACCTTGCTGCTGCTGCCTTGCGCAGCGGCTCAGCGTCAAGGCACGGGCGTCAAACACAACCTCACGGCGACGCTGACCTGGCCCGATGCCAGCAGCGCCATGAGCGCGCCACGCGGTGGCACCATGCTGGCTGCCTTCGGGGCCGCGCTGCATGCCGCCTTGCTCAGCGGTGCGATGAACCGCGTCTTCGACATGACGCTGCAGTACTGCAACGACCGCGTCCAGTTTGGCAAGTCACTCGGTAAATTTCAGGCCGTGCAACACCAGTTGAGCGTGATGGCCGAACACACGGCGGCGGCATCCATCGCGGCCGAAGCCGCTTTTCAGGGCGACGGGAAAATCCCCTCCCTGCTGGCCAGCGCCATCGCCAAGTCACGCACCAGCGAAGCGGCCGTGCTGGTCGCCGCGACCGCCCACGCCTTGCATGGGGCCATCGGGGTGACGGAAGAATACGACCTTCAATTGCTGACCCGCCGCCTGCACGAGTGGCGCATGGCGCACGGATCAGAGGCTTACTGGAACACGCTGGTTGGCCAACAGGTGCTCGCCAGCGAGCTGTCTCTGTCAGACTTCGTCCGCACGATCTAAATTTTCATCACAAAGAGACAACATGAATTTCAAAAAAATCAAATCCCGGATGCTGCCCATGCTGGCACTGGTCTCTTTGTGCAGCGCGGCCTTTCTGCTGCCCGCTGGCCAGGCCTGGGCGCAGGAGTTTCCCTCAAAACCCATCAAGTTCATTGTGCCCTTCCCACCCGGCAGCGGCACCGACACCTCGGCCCGCTACTTCGGCAAAAAACTCGGCGAAATGACCGGCCAGCCCGTGGTGGTGGAAAACCGCCCGGGTGCCAACGGCTTTATTGCAGCCAAAGCCTTGCTCAGCGCGCCCGCCGATGGTTACACCGTTTTTGTCGGCAGCAATTCCTCCCTGGCCGTCAACGTGGCCTTGTTCAAGAAGCTGCCCTACGACCCGCAAACCGACATGGCGCCCTTGACCATGATGATGCGTGCGCCCACCGTGCTGGTGGTGCCACCCAACTCCCCGTACAAAACGCTGGCCGAGCTGATCAGCGCGGCCAAGGCGCAACCCGGCAAGTTCAACTACGCGGCAGGCTCTGCCGGCTACCAGTTGATGTCGGAAGCACTGAACGACAGCGCGCATCTGGACATCCGCAACGTGCCCTTCAAAGGCGCGTCTGAAGCCTTGATCGCCATCGCCTCGGGCAGCGTGGACATGGCGTTTTCCGACATCACCGCCGCTTACGAACTGGTCAAAGGCGGCAAATTACGCGCCCTGGCGGTTGCCTCGGACCGTCGCTCACCCACACTGCCGTCCGTGCCTTATTTTGGCGAAGCCGGCGTGCCGGGCTTCACCGCCTATGTCTGGGTAGGCGCCATGGTGTCCGCCAAAACACCGAAAGCCGAAACCGACAAACTCGCGGCCCTGCTGACACAAATCGAACGCCTGCCGGAAACCAAGGAGTTTTATGAACGCCTGGGTGCCGAAGTCATGAACGGTGGCGCCGATGAAATGCGTAAATTCCAGGCTGCCGAGATTGCACTGTGGAAACGTATTGCGATCAAGGCCAAGGTCGAACAGGAATAAGTCGGGCAAGCGGCGCCAACGCAGCATCAAGTTCGCGGCGCCTCCAACCATTACTCAGCGTTTCCGGCTTCGCCCCAGCAGGTTCATGGTGCCGGAATCCTTGAAAGCCTGTTCGATTTCGCCCGCTGTCTTGATCAGCAGCGGCGCGATCGTTTCGGTGATGCGTTTGGCGGTCAGCTGTTTGGCGGACCCGCCGCAGGTCAACACCATGGTGCGGCCGAAATCCTTCAAATAAAGCGGAACCGCGACACCCGTGACACCTTCACGCCATTCATGGATAGACGTGCAATAACCCTGCTCACGATATTCTTCCATCGCTTTGGCGGTTGCCAAACTTAGTTCTTCTGCATCACGCTTCTTGCTTTTGGTCAGGTGCTGGATGATTTTTTTCTGCTCCGAGGCGCTGCAGGAGGCCAGGTAGGCCCGGCCCATGGCCGTGGTGTCCAGAGCCATATGTGAACCCACCTCCAGCGGCTTGGCCAGGGTGTTGCGGCTCATCACCGCTTCAACAATCAGCATGCTGTAGTCCTCGCAGGCTGCGAGCGCCACCAGGCTGTTGGCGCGTTCCGCCAGTTCGGTCATGTGCGGAAGAATCAGCGGTCGCATCGCCATGCCACCCAGCATGGCATAACTCAGCGACAAAACTTTCGCGCCCAAGCGGTAGGCCGCATGGCGGCTGTCGTATTCGAGGTAACCCAGTTTGACGAGTGTATGGGTCAGGCGCGACACCGAGGAGCGCGGCAGCTCGCTGTACTCCGCCAGCTGGCCATTGGTCAGCAGCGGCCGGCTGACCCGAAAGCAGGCAAGGATCAACAGCCCGCGCGACAGCGCGTTGACAAGTTGACGATCAGGAGTGCTTACGGGTGCCGAGTCATTCATATCTCAGCGACGGTGATCGCTAAATGATTTTTTTCTCGCGCAAGGTTAGCAGAGTTTCCGGGGGCAATCCCAGCAATGCGCCCAACACTTCGTCGGTGTGTTGCCCCAATCGCGGCGGGGCCACGTCTGTGCGAACCGGTGTCTCGGACAGGCGGATCGGGCTGGTGACTGTCGACACCACATGCCCGTCCGGATGGGTGATATCGGTTTTTAATTGCCGGGCCTGAACCTGCGGATCGGCAAACACTTGCGAGTAATCATTGATCGGTGCGCAGGACACGCCATGTTCTTCCAGCAAGACCAGCAACTCATCCCGCTTGCGGCCCGCCAGCGCCTGGGCAACCTGGGGAATCAGACGTTCACGATGGATCAGGCGCTGCGGTGTGGTCAGGAAAGACTCATCACGACCCAGCGCCGGCAGGTCCATCGCATGGCAGAATTTTTGCCACTGACCATCGTTGGCAATCGCCAGAATGATCTGTCCGTCGCTGGTGGCAAACACGCCATAAGGCACGGCATTGGCATGGGCGTTGCCATAACGCTGGGGCACCTTGCCGGTGGCGAAAAAACCCGCGATCTGGTTAGACCCGAAGGCCACAATGCAATCGAGCAGCGCGGTATCGATGTATTGACCCACACCGGTTTCAGCTCGGTGCACCAGCGCCCCCAGAACGGCCACCGTGGCGTACATGCCGGTGGTGATGTCAGCGACAGCAATACCGACCTTCTGCGGCCCACCGCCCGGCAGTTCGTCTTTCTCGCCGGTGATGCTCATCAGGCCACCCATGCCTTGAAACACAAAATCGTAGCCGGGGCGATGAGAATACGGTCCGTCCTGGCCAAAGCCGGTGACAGAGCAATAAATCAGGGCGGGATTCACCTTTTTCAGGCTTTCATAATCCAGGCCGTAACGTTTCAAATCACCGACCTTGTAGTTTTCAACCACCACGTCGCAGCTCTCGGCCAGGGTGCGAATGATTTGTTGTCCGGCATCTGTCGCGATGTCGACGGTGATGGACTTTTTCCCACGGTTGGCCGAGGAAAAATAAGTGGAGTCCGGCAGGTTGCCGCCCTGGCCATCTGTCAGCCAGGGTGGTCCCCAGGTCCGCGTGTCGTCGCCCACACCGGGGCGTTCAACCTTGATCACCTCGGCGCCAAGATCCGCCAGATTCTGCGTGCACCACGGTCCCGCCAGGATGCGGGTCAGGTCGAGGACACGAATATGAGAAAGAGCACCTTGCATGGTCGGCTTCGTTAAAAGTTGAGGAAATGGAACAGCTCATTGTGCGCGTGCAGCACCTGAAAAATCAACGCCCCATTCCGCTGTGCGGAACGCTGCTTGCGCTTTCAGGCAGCCTGCCTAGACTGGCTCCCAACAGGTTTTTGGCCGCTGGCCCTGAACCCGATTCCAACACACCGACCCTGGAAAAGGACAATGAAGTGACCTCTGCATTCAGTACCCCCAACGCGCCGGCGCTCGACCAGGCCGGCACTGTTTCCGCGGAAAAATTGGTCGCCCCGGACTGCCGCGGCCTGAACTTCCATACGATAGATCCGGCTTTCTCCGATCTGCTGGCACTGCGTTTGCCCGCCGAGGTGCTGGACTTCATCACGCCCCACCTTCACCAACTGGGGCAAGTCGCGGGCAGCCGCCTGGACGAGTTGGCCATGGCCGCCGACAAGAACAAACCCGTGCTCCGCACCCGCACCCGTTTTGGCGCCGACGAGGACTGGATTGACTACCACCCGTCTTACCGCGAGATGGAAAAAATCGGCTACACGGATTTCGGCATCCATGCCATGTCACGCGCCAAAGGCGTGCTGGGCTGGCCAACACGTTACCTGCCGCTGGCGAAATACGCTTTCCAGTATTTGTTTGTGCAGTCCGAATTTGGCCTGATGTGCCCGATCAGCGTGACCGACAGTTCGACCTTTCTGATCGAGCGTTATGGCGACGAAGCGCTCAAGGCGCGTTTCCTGCCGGGCATGACCAGCACCGACCCCAGCAAGATCCTCAAGGGCACCCAGTTCATGACAGAGCGCACAGGTGGCTCGGACATAGGCACCAACCGCCTGCAGGCGGTGCATGACGGCCAGCACTGGCGCCTGACGGGCGACAAGTGGTTTTGCTCGGCGGTCGATGCCGACGTGGCGCTGGTCCTGGCCAGACCGGCGGACGGACCGGACGGCACCAAGGGACTGGCGCTGTTTGCCGTGCCGCGTCGCCTCGACGACGGCAGCCGCAACAGCTACCGCATTGCACGCCTGAAAGACAAAATGGGCACACGTTCCATGCCCAGTGGCGAAGTGTTGTTTGAAGGCGCCGTGGCCTATCTGGTCGGCGACATCCACCAGGGCCTCAAACAAATGCTGGACCAGGTCAACCTGTCGCGTTTGTCACATGGTGTGCGTGCGGCGGCCATGATGCGCCGCTGCTGGAACGAAGCCATGGTGGTGTCCAACTACCGCATTGCTTTTCGCCGCCGCCTCATCGACCATCCCCTGCACCGCCGCCAGTTGATGAAATTGCTGCTGCCCACGGAACAAGCTTTGTCCATGTTTGTGCATGCCGCCGACGTCATGCACCGCGCCGATGGCGGTGACCTGCGCGCACAGCTTGAATTGCGCATACTCACGCCGCTGTTCAAGTTCCGCGCCTGCCGGGACAACGTGAAGGTGGCGACCGGCGCGATGGAGGTTCGCGGCGGCAACGGTTACATCGAAGATTTTGTCAATGAACGCCTGATTCGCGACGCGCATATCGGCGTGTTGTGGGAAGGTACCAGCAACATCAACGCACTCGATGCGGTGCAACGCGCGGCCGGCAAGGAAGGTGCGCACAATGCCCTGGCGGAAGCCATGGCCGACTGGCTGCAGTTGTCGCCAGGCATCCCGGAACCGCTGTTGAAACGCCTCGGCAGCGCCATCGAAGAGGCGCGGGTGTTGATGGACCAGAGCGCGGCGACCCTGGAAGGGGAAGTGGACAGCCGCGAGGCCGCCTCCCGCATGTACCACGCCGTCACCGCCGCCCTGCTGGCGGGTGAAGGCGCCCGTGTTGGCCAGCAAGGCGGCGACGCGCGCCGCCTGTTGATCAGCCGGCAAGTCCTGCTTCACCGCCTGCAAAGTGGTGAAAAGGATGTTCAACGCGAAAACGACATTGAAAAACTGCTGCTGCAGTCCGATCCCGTGCCGCTGGCACTGGCCCAGTCCCTGGTTAGCTGAGCGCCGCGCAAGCGGTACATGACGACAACAATCCTTCATGGAGACACTGATGACACTTCTGACATTTCGCAAGATTCGCCGACTTTTGTGCGTGAGCAGCCTGGCCGCGCTCGCGTTGCCCTTCGCCCACGCGCAGACAGACACTTACCCCAACCGCGTGATCCGGCTGGTTGTGCCTTATGCCAGCGGTGGCCCGACCGACCAACTGGCGCGCTCGCTGGGCCAACGCATGCAGGAAAGCCTGGGCCAGCCTGTCATCATTGAAAACAAGCCGGGTGCGGGCAGCATTCTGGGTGTGGACTATGTGGCCAAGTCGCCAGCCGACGGCTACACCTTGCTGTTCACCGCCAGCGCAGCCCTGGTCGTCAACCCCTCCCTGAACGCCAAGCTGCCTTACCAGGCCAAGGACTTTGCGCCGGTCTCGAGTGCCGGCTCCTACACCATGTTTCTGGCCGTCAATCCCAAGCTGCCGTTCAACTCCGTTGGCGAGCTGATTACCTACGCCAAGCGCAACCCCGGCAAACTCTCCTTTGGTTCGGCCGGCAATGGCACCTCCAACCACCTGGCGGGCGAGCTGCTGAAAAAGATGGCGGGTATTGACCTCATGCATATTCCTTACAAAGGCAATGCAGCGGCGATGACGGATGTGATGGGTGGAAACATTTCGATGATGTTTGATCTCCCGGCCACCACGCTGCCCCACGCGCGCGCCGGCAACATCAAACTGCTGGGCACCACCGGCCTGGACAAGAACCCCCTGGCGCCCCAGGTCCCGACCATTGCGAGCAGCGGTGTGCCCGGTTACGACGTCACCTCCTGGTTCGGTGTTCTGGCACCGGCCAAAACGCCGCCCGAGATTGTTCAAAAACTCAGCAGCCTGATCGTCACCATCCTGAAAGATCCCGCCATCAGCGCCAAGCTGGCTGGCCAGGGTTATGAAGTGTTCGGCAGCACGCCCAAAAAACTGGCGGACATGATGATGGCAGACACCAAACTCTGGGCCGAGCTGATCCGTGAGGCCAACATCAAGCTGGAATAAGAGGCTGTAACACCTGGCTGAATCGGCACAGGATTCAGCCGGGCGTCACACCTTCTTCAGGTAGCAGGCTTTCAGCATGAAGCTGCCGGCGTCCATCCTGCAATCCACCTCATGGTCGCCACTGCCCACCAGACGTATGCTTTTGACCTTGGTGCCCATCTTGAGCGTGGTGGATGAACCCTTGACCTTGAGGTCCTTGATCAGCACCACGGCATCACCGTCGGCCAGCACCTTGCCGTTGGCATCCCTGACCACGGTGTCGCCCCCCTCCTCCGCCACCAGCACCTCAACCAGAGGCCATTCATGGCCACAGTCGGCACACACGTGGTTGAGGCCGTCAGGGTAGGTATTCTCCAGGGTGCATTGGGGGCAGGCGGGGGTGCTTGGCGTCATGTCATTCAGTGGGGGAAAATTCAAGAGCCCCGAGTATCCACGCTAGCTGCGGCCGACTGATCCGGGTTTTGCAGAAAAACCCCTCCCCAGCCGCAAAAGCTTAAGGAAAATCAGCCTCCAGCCCTTGACCCATATGCGCAACCAGCTATCACATCAATAGCAAGCCACCCTCACCACCAGTCCGATGAGAGGGTAAACACAAGGCGCTGCCGACAGGTGTTTTACAGCGCAGCCACCAGCTCAGGCACCGCCGTGAACAGGTCGGCTTCCAGGCCGTAGTCAGCCACCGAGAAGATGGGTGCTTCCGGGTCCTTGTTGATCGCCACAATCACCTTGCTGTCCTTCATGCCGGCCAAGTGCTGGATCGCACCGCTGATACCGGCCGCGATATACAACTGGGGCGCGACAATCTTGCCGGTCTGGCCGACCTGCCAGTCGTTGGGCGCGTAACCCGCATCGACCGCGGCACGGGAGGCCCCCAGGGCCGCGCCCAGCTTGTCGGCCAGCGGCATCATGACTTCGTTGAACTTCTCGGCGCTGCCCAGGGCACGGCCACCGGAGACGATGATCTTGGCGGCGGTCAGCTCTGGCCTGTCGTTTTTGGCGATTTCGCTGCCCACAAAGCGGGACTTGCCGCTGTCGGCCACGCCGCTCACGCTTTCCACGGTGGCCGAACCGCCGCTGGCGGGGGCGGCGTCAAAGCCGGTGGTGCGCACGGTGATGACTTTGGTGGCGTCCAGGCTTTGCACGATGGCAATGGCGTTGCCGGCGTAAATCGGGCGCTCAAAGGTGTCGACCGCATCGACCTTGGTGATGTCGGAGATCTGGCCGACGTCCAGCAAGGCGGCCACGCGGGGGGCGATGTTTTTGCCGGAGGCGGTGGCGGGAAACAGGATGTGGCTGTAGTTGCCGGCCAGGGCCAACACCTGGGCAGCCATGTTCTCGGCCAGGCCGTGTTCGAAATGGGCGGCATCGGCGTGGATCACCTTGGCGACGCCGGTGATCTGGCTGGCGGCCTGGGCGGCCGCGGCGGCGTTCAGGCCGGCCACCAGCACATGCACCTCACCGCCACATTGGGCGGCGGCGGTGACGGTGTTCAGGGTTGCCGGCTTGATGCTGGCGTTGTCGTGTTCGGCAATAACAAGTGCGGTCATGTCATCAATTCCTTAAATTACCTTGGCTTCGTTGCGGAGTTTGTCGACCAGGGTGGCGACGTCGGCCACCTTGATGCCGGCGCTGCGTTTGGGCGGCTCGCTGACCTTGAGGGTTTTGAGGCGGGGTGTGACATCCACGCCGAGCTCTTCGGGCTTGAAGTTGTCGAGCTGCTTTTTCTTGGCCTTCATGATGTTGGGCAAGGTGACATAACGCGGCTCGTTCAGGCGCAAATCGGTGGTGATGATGGCGGGCAGCGTGAGCGACAGGGTTTCCATGCCGCCGTCGACTTCGCGCATGACCACGGCCTGGCCGTCGACGATGTCAACCTTGGAGGCGAAGGTGGCCTGGGGCCAGCCCAGCAAGGCGGCGAGCATCTGGCCGGTCTGGTTGCAGTCGTCGTCAATCGCTTGTTTGCCCAGAATCACCAGCTGGGGTTGTTCTTTCTCGACCAGGGCTTTGAGCAGTTTGGCCACGGCCAGGGGTTGCAGCTCTTCGGCCGTCTCGACCAGGATGGCGCGGTCGGCGCCAATGGCCATGGCGGTGCGCAGGGTTTCCTGGCATTGGGCGACGCCGCAGCTGACGGCAATCACTTCAGTCGCCAGGCCTTTTTCTCTCAAGCGGGTGGCTTCCTCGACGGCAATCTCGTCAAAGGGGTTCATGCTCATCTTGACGTTGGCGATATCCACGCCGCTGCCATCACTTTTGACGCGTACCTTCACGTTGTAATCGACGACGCGTTTGACCGGGACCATAATTTTCATAAAAAACTTTCCAATGTTGAATCAAGATGGCGCAGCATATTCATGCGCCTCAGGAAGAAAAATAAAAAAAATCTGACCGGATTAGGACGTACCGGCCTCATAACGATCACGCAGTTCACGCTTGAGGACTTTGCCAATCGCACTGCGCGGCAGCTCATGGATGAAGTAGAGGCTCGCCAGCCGCTGGGTTTTGCCCGCGCGCTGGTTGTACCAGGCCAGGATGTCATGCGCCTCGCCCGCCGCCCCCGCACGTGGCACCACAAAAGCCACCGGCGTTTCGCCCCACTGCGGCGAGGGAACACCCACCACGGCAACGTCATCCACCGCCGGATGGCCACGCAACTGTGCCTCCAGATCGCTGGGATAAATGTTGAAGCCACCGCTGATCACCATGTCCTTGCGCCTATCGATCAGCGTCAGGAAACCATCGGTATCAAAACGGCCCACATCACCGGTGCGTATGAAGCGTTTGCCCTGCGTGTCAAACCATTCGGCCTCGCGGGTTTTTTCGGGCTGGCCGTGGTAGGCGGTCATCATGCCCGCCGAATGACCGACCACCTCGCCGGCTTCGCTACCCCCCACTTCCCGGCCTTCCTCGTCAATCAGGCGAATGTCATGGCCTTCCGCGGGCCGGCCGACGGTGTGAAGTTTGTCGGGATGTTCATGCGCAGCGAGGATACAACTGCCGCCGCCTTCGGTCATGCCGTAAAACTCGACCAGGCCGCCGGGCCAGCGTGTCAGCACATCGGCCTTGAGCGCCGCGCTGAACGGGGCGCTGGTGCAAAACTTGAAGCGGAACGCTGACAGGTCATGTTCACCGAACTGCGGCAGCGCCATGATGCGCTGGTATTGCACAGGCACCAGCATGGTGTGTGTCACACCGTGTTTCTCGGCCAGTTGCAGATAACGCGCGGCATCAAATTTGGCCATCAGTTGCACACAGCCGCCAAAAGCCAGCGTGGGGAAAAACACCACCAGCGTGGTGTTGGAATACAGCGGCGTCGCCAGCAAGGTCCGGCCGTCCGGGCTGTAGTTGTAGGCATTGCCCCGGCGCACGTGGGCCCAGCGCATGCCGTGCGATTGCACGATGCCCTTGGGTGTGCCGGTGGTGCCCGATGAATAAATGATGTTGAACGGCGCGCCCGGTGTGATGTCCACCGCTTGCGGCTGCGTCCCTTCGGGGGCGAGCCAGTCTTCAAAGCCAAGGCCAGTCGCCTCACCATCCAGCGAAACGCAGCGCAATCCGGCCATGTCCGTCGGCACCAGTTCCTGCGCCGCCTTGTCGAGAAACAGCCATTGCGCCTCGGCGTCCTGCAACATGGCCCGCAAACTGTCGCGCGTGGACGAAGGCGCCAGCGGTGCCACCAC
Source organism: Polaromonas potterensis (assembly GCF_033446725.1). Lineage (NCBI taxonomy): Bacteria > Pseudomonadati > Pseudomonadota > Betaproteobacteria > Burkholderiales > Comamonadaceae > Polaromonas > Polaromonas potterensis. The sequence continues at coordinate 155,135 of NZ_JAWQLX010000009.1, forward strand.
CACGCCGGCGCGCAAGGCACCGAGGAACAGCGCGGCATAACGTACCGAAGACAAAGCGCAAATCGCGATCACCTGACCCGGCAAAACACCCTCGTGCTGCAGCGCCGCGGCAACACGGTCCATCAGGGCATCGAGCTGCGCGTAACTCAGCTCATACAGATCGTCACACAAGGCAGGCCGCTGCGGCTGGTGCTGGGCATGTGCCCGAATCAGCGCAGCCATGGCGCAAAAAGGCGCCTCCGGCGAAATCGGGACGAGGTTCATGGGAGTGGCCTTGCCATTGAAATTGCGTAAAAAGGTATTCACCAAAGATATCAAAAATGATAGCTGCTTGCGCCCGTGTCATAAGGGCTAGAGGCCAATTTCATGATGAATTCCGAAACGGGACGCCCCAGCGCGAGGCGCCCGCTTTTCAATGATAACGAAGCGGCGCAGGCGCCTCTTCAGTCACACCAGGCACGTGCCCGGTCCAGATGCTCGCGGCACTCGCGCACCATGCGCTCCAGCAAATCGGCGCAGGTCGGCACGTCGTCGATCAGACCGATACACAGGCCGGCGGAAATCACGCCGTTGTTGATCTCGCCCGCCTCCAGCGCAGCCCGCCCGCGCGCGCCCATCACCAGCGGACGGATGTCCTCGAACTGGCAACCGCCCGGCCGGTTCTCCATCGCCACCACTTCTTCCGAAATGGCATTCTTGAAAACACGGGCCGTGTTTTTCATGGTGCGGAACATCAACTTGGTGTCGCGCTCGGAGGCCGCGACCAGCGCCTGCTTGATGTTGTAGTGGATAGGTGCTTCCTGAGTGACACAGAACCGTGTGCCCATGTTGATGCCCTCGGCGCCAAGCGCCAGCGCGGCGGCCATGCCGCGCCCGTCGGCGATGCCGCCCGAGGCAATGATGGGAATCGTGAGTGCACGTGCCGCAATGGGAATCAGCACCAGTCCCGGCACATCGTCTTCGCCGGGGTGACCGGCACATTCAAAACCGTCGATGGAGACCGCGTCCACACCATTGCGTTCGGCCGACAAGGCGTGACGCACCGTGGTGCACTTGTGCACGATCTTCACACCATGGGCCTTGAACTGGTCGATGAAATCCCGGGGGCTGTTGCCTGCGGTTTCGACAATCTTGATCCCGCTGTCGATGATGGCCTGCACGTACTCCGCATAAGGCGGCGGTTTGACCGCGGGCAGGATGGTCAGGTTCACGCCAAAAGGCTTGTCGGTCAAGGCGCGGGTTCGCGTTATCTCGCGGCGCAAGGCGTCGGGCGTGGGTTGCGTCAGCGCCGTCAGCAGTCCCAGGCCGCCGGCGTTGGACACCGCCGATGCGAGCTCCGCCAGACCCACCCACTGCATGCCGCCCTGGATGATCGGGTAACGGATGCCCAGCAATTCGGTGATACGGGTTTTCATGTTTTCTCCAAAACGTTGCTGTCAGCCCAGACTCATTCGAGCTTGGCGCCCGATTGTTTGATCAGGCGCTCCCAGACCGGGCGTTCTGCCTTGTAGGCGGCGGCAAAAGCCTCGGGTGAGCTGTCCTTGAGCTCGAAACCCATGGTCGCGACGCGTTGCTGCACATCCGGCTGCTGCGTGGCCTTGCGCACCTCGTCGGCCAGTCGCTGCACCACGGCCTTGGGGGTGCCGGCAGGGGCTGCCACGGCCAGCCAGCCGGTCACGCGGTAGGCCTCGTCTTTCAGCCCCTGCTCGAACAGCGTAGGCACATTGGGCAAGGTGGCCATGCGACGTTCGCCGGACACACCGATGGCCTTGACCTTGCCGGCCTCGATGTGTGGCTTGGCCACCAGGGCACTGGCGAAGGCCATCTGAATCTGGCCACCGATCAGGTCTTGCATCATCGGCGCCTCGCCTTTGTAGGCGACGTGGTTCATGTCCGCGTTCTGCGTCAAACTCATGTGTGCGCCGGCCAGGTGAGGGTAGGCGCCCACGCCATAGGAGCCATAAGCCACCTTGCCCTTGTTGGTGCTCACGTATTTGAGAAGTTCGGGACCGGTCTTGGCCGGCACGCTGGGATGGACCACCAGCACCAGCGGCGCCATGGCGATCTGGTAGACCAGCGTCAGGTCGCGCTGCGTGTCATAAGGCAGCTTTTCATAAAGAAACTGGTTGGTCATGAGCGAGTTGCTCAGCGACAGCACAAGGGTGTGGCCGTCCGGCGGCGCCTTGGCCACCGCATCGGTGCCTATGATGCCGGCCGCGCCCGGCTTGTTGTCAATGATGATGGGCTGGCCCAGGCCGGCCGCCATTTTTTCGCCCAGCACACGCGCCAGAACATCGGTCGCGCCGCCGGGGGCAAAAGGCACGACCATGCGGATGGGCTTGGTGGGATAGGTCTGGGCCTGGGCGCTGATGCCCACACACAGCAAGGCCGAACTCGCGGCACAGAGCCAGGCGCGGTGGTTCAGAAAATTCAGTTTCATGGTGTTTCCCCGGTTCAGGTTTGGAAGGATGTGAGTGAGAGAAGTGAGATGGGCAACAGGCTTAGCGCAAGATCACTTGTGTCTTGAACGGCAAGCGACCCAACACTTGCTGCAATTGCGCCTGCAGTGGCGCGGCCAGCGCACCTGCCGTGGCCGCATCAATGAGCACCTTGAGCGCGTTGTCGCCGTCGGCCACCACCTGCGGCCGCGCGGCGGCAGCCAGGCCCAGGCTGGCACAGGCCTCGTCCACCAAGGTATCCGCCACCCGGCAGGCGGCCAGGCTTCGGAGCTCCGGCTTGTAAATCTTGCCCACATTGGTCATCGGCATGTGTTCGATCACTGTCACCGACTTGGGTCTGGCCGGCGCCTCGTCGACCCCTTCAGAAGTGAAGGCCAGCAACTCGGCCTCGCTCACCGAGGCACCAGGCACCAGCGTGGCAAAAATCACCGGCAGCTCGCCGGCGTAGGCGTCAGGCGCCCCCACAGCCGCGCACAGCTGCACCGCAGGATGGGCGCCCAGCGCATCCTCGATCACCTTGGGGTCGATGTTGTGGCCGCTGCGAATGATCAAATCTTTGGAACGGCCGCTGAGGTTGAGCCGGCCCTGTTCATCCAGCCAGCCCAGGTCGCCGGTGGCCAGCCAGCCGTCGGCCGTGAAGGCCTTGGCGGTGTCGGCCGGATCGAGAAAGCCCGAAAACAGATTGGGTGATTTGAACAAGACCATGCCCTGTTCGCCGATGGGCAGGTCACGCTCGGACGCGTTGCCATGTTCGTCAAGCGCGACGATACGTAATTGCGTGTAGGGCAGCGGAAACCCGACACAGCCGGCCGGCCCTTCGACGCCGGGCGGCGTGATGGTCGAGATGCCGGCCATTTCGGTCATGCCCAGGCTCTCATGGACATGCAGGCCAAACAGGCGCTTGAAACGCGCGGCCAGCTCAGGCGCCAGCACGGCGGCGCCGGTGCGGCAATAACGGATCGAGGAAATATCGGCGCCGGCCAGCGGCACATTGGCCAGCGCGGCCAGCACCGTGGGCACCGCCGACAGGGAGGTGGGCCGGTAGGCCTCCACCAGGCGCCAGTAGTTGGCCAGCACCGCTTTGTTGCGCAGCAGCGCCGTGGTGGGAATGATCACCTCCACGCCTGCCGACAAGGACGACAAGGAGGCCGGCAACACACCGGCTACATGGAACAGCGGATAACCATTGATGGACACATCGGTGTCTTTCAAGCCCTGCAACTTCACGCTGGCCCAGGCCGTAAAAACCTGCGCACCGTGGCTGTGGCGCGCCAACTTGGGCGCGCCTGTGGTGCCGCCGGTATGGAAGTAAGCCGCAATGTCTGTGGGGGCGATGTCGCGGCCGCTCACCAGGCGATCAGCCGGCTCGCGTGCACGCAAGGCGGCGAAGTCCGTCACCCCCTCGGGCAACACACTCGCACTGCCCGCCGCTTCGTCGTGCGGTGCCACGCGCAACACCGTGGTGAGTGTGGGCACCTGGCCACGCAGACGCATCGCCTTGGACCACATGCCGGACTCCTCGTCCGAGCCGTAGGCGATCAAGACCTTGGCGCGACCGGCCGTCATCAGTGACACCAGCTTCTCGTCGCTCAACAAGGGGTTGAGCGGCTGCACGATGCCGGCGGCCTCGCCGCCCCACAACGCCAGGTGGTACTCAAGGCAACCCGGCAGCAACACGGCCACCGCATCCCCGGGACCCACGCCGAGGGTATGCAGGGCATTGGCCGTCTGGTGGATGCCGGCCAGCAGCTCGGCATACGACCAGCGAATGGGCGCATCGGCCGGGTCGGCCGTGCGTAAAAAAGTCAAGGCGGTCTTGTTGCCGAAGGCCGCCCCGGCATTGCGAAAAATCTCATACGTGCTGCGAACGATGAGCGCTTCCTGCAAAGGTGTCTCTTCGAGCCGGCGAATGTCCGCCAGGCTATGAATCGGAAAAGACGGACTGAAAGGCGCTGTGGCCCGGTTCTCGCTCATGCGGCTGTCTCCTGAAGCTGTTATTTGATCTTGTGCCGTGTCATCACCCAGGCTATACGCGCCTTATTTGTTGGTGATGTTGTTGTCGCGGATCACCTTGCCCCAGCGTTCAAAATCCTGGCGCATGCGTGTACCCATCTGTTCGGGCGTCTGCCAGGCCGCAAAAGTCCCCACGCCTTCAAGCTTTTTCTGCACGTCCTTGTCAGCCAGCGCAATTTTCAGTTCTTCGTTCAGGCGCGCGACAACTTCCTTGGGCGTGCCGGCAGGCGCCAGCATGCCGCCCCAGGAGGTCGCATCGAAACCGGGGAAGCCCTGCTCGGCCACGGTCTTCACCTCAGGCAGCAGGCTGATACGTATGGACGAACCCACGGCGATCGCGCGCAGCGTGTTGGCGCGGATGTGCGGCAACACCGCAATCAGGTCGGAAAACATCATCGGCACCTGGCCGCCAATCAGGTCGGTCACGGCCGGCGCGCTGCCGCGGTAAGGCACGTGTTGCATGTCGAATTTCCCGCTGCTCTTCAACATCTCGGTCGTCAGGTGACCGAAGCTGCCGGGGCCGGCGGTGGTGTAGTTGAGCTTGCCACCTTCGGCCTTGGCCTTGGCGATCAGGGGCTGCAAGCCAGTCACCTCAGGCAAGCCCTTGGGGTTGACCACCATCACGATAGGCAGGTCGTAGGCGGTACCCACCGGCGTGAAGTTCTTGAAGATGTCATAACTGGTCGGACCGTAGAGGTGGCTCGCCAGCAAGGTGGGCGTGGCCAGCATCACCAGTGTGTAGCCGTCCGGTGCCGCCTTGGCCGCCAGCGCCGCACCGATGGTGCCCGACGCGCCGCTGCGGTTGTCGATCAGCACCGGCTGCTTCAGGCCCGCGGCCATCTTCTGGCCAATGATACGTGTCGCCACGTCGGTCGGGCCGCCGGGTGGAAAGGGCACGATCAGCGTGATCGGCTTGCTGGGCCAGGCCTGTGCCAAGGCGCCACCCGTCAGGAGTGGGAGCGCCAGGGCGAGCAAGACGCGGCGCGTGGTGTGACCGATGGAAGGGGAAAGTCGATGGTTCATGGTGGTCTCTAAAAAATGGGTTGGCTGGCGTCAAACAACGCCCTGACTTTTCAATTGTGAAATTTTTTCTTCGGACAAACCCAGCAGTGACTGGAGCACCTCGCGGGTGCCTTCACCCAGTTGTGGTGGTGCACTGCGCACCGGCAGACGCTCGCCATCGAAACGGTAAGGCGGCGCCAGCACGTTGACCGTACCGGCCACGGGGTGGGGCTGTGTGGTCACCAGGCCGGCGTCGGTTGCGCGTTTGGAATTCAGCGCTTCTAGCAGGCCCAACACTTCACCACAGGGAATGCCCGACTTCGTCAGTTGCGCCAGCAGGTCGACGCGTTTGCGGCGCCCCAGTTCGCGGTTGATCTCGGGCATCAGCAGGTCACGGTTGGCCGAGCGCAGGATGTTGGTCTTGAAACGTTCATCCGCCGCGAGGTCGGGGCGGGCAATCACCTCGGTGCAAAAACGTGCGAACTGGCTGTTGTTGCCCACCGTGATGACCAGCGGGCCGTCTTCGGCGTCGAACACGCCATAAGGCACGATGGATGGGTGGGCGTTGCCGTAGCGCGGTGGGTCTTCGCCCAGCAGCAGCGCCTCCAGGCCGTAATAAGCCGTGATCATCAGGCCGCAGTCAAACAACGCCATCTCGATGTGGCGGCCTTTGCCGGTTTTCTGGCGCTCGAACAGCGCAGCCAGGATGGCCTGGGCCGAATACATGCCGGTGAACAGGTCGACCGCGGCCACGCCAAACTTCAGCGGTGGCTGGTGGGCTTCGCCGTTCATCGCCATCAGGCCAGCTTCGCCCTGCACCACGAGGTCGTAACCCGGACGCGCGGCTTCGGGGCCGGTTCGGTCATAACCGGAGATGGAGCAGTAAATGAGACCGGCGTGTTCCTTGCTCAGTTGCTCGTAGCCCAGGCCCAGCTTCTCGATGCCGCCGAACTTGAAATTCTGGATCACCACATCGCTTTTCTTCGCGAGTTCGCGAGCAATCTCCTGACCCTCGGCAGTCTGCAGGTCTAGCGTGACGGAGCGCTTGTTGCGGTTGACGCTGTTGAAATAAGCCGTCTCGGTGGCGCCCACACGCAAACCCCAGTCGCGGGTGTCATCGCCGCGGCCTGGATGCTCCACCTTGATCACCTCGGCCCCCAGATCGCCAAGCACCATGCCGCACCAGGGGCCGGCCAGGATGCGGGACAGATCGAGAACACGCACACCGGCCAGCGGAAGCGAAGAATTCAGGGACGACATGGCGATAACTCCAGGGATTCAAAAAGGCAATGGGCGGCAACAAAATAAAGGGCTTACGAAAAAACTCAAGGCGCGTTCGATGTGCTGCGTGGCGCGCATGGGCCAGCTACTTGCCGAGCGCGATGAAGCGCTGCAGATGATGGTCTTCGTCGCCCAACTGGTGATCAATCATCACCAGGCGTTTGGCATAGTGGGCCAGTGGCAGTTCCCAGGTCATGCCGATGCCGCCATGCATCTGGATGCTTTCTTCCGCCACCAGCGTGCCGATACGGCCTATGCTGAATTTGGCGGCGGACAAGGCACGCTCGCGTGTCACGCGATCCGCGTCGTCGATGGCTGCGGCAGCGTTGATCACCGCCGAGCGGGCCTGTTCGATCTCCAGCAACAGATCCGCCATGCGGTGCTGCAGCGCCTGGAAGCTGCCGATCAACAGGCCGAACTGCTTGCGTGTGCGCAGGTATTCCAGCGTCGCGGTTTTGGCGGCTTCCATCGCGCCAAGCGCTTCGGCGCAGAGCGCCAACACGCCACGGCCGATGGCACGTTCCAGCGTCGCGTAACCCTGCCCTTCGGTGCCCAACAGCGCATCGGCATCTAACTTCACGCCGTCGAACGTCAGTTCGGCCACGCGGCCACCATCGATGGCGGGGCAGCCGCGCACCGACAGGCCGGGCGTCTTGGCTGGCACGAGGAACAGCGAGATGCCGGCCTGGTCGTCCACCGCGCCCGAGGTCCGGGCCGAAACCACAAACAGGTCCGCCTGCTCACCCTGCGGCACAACCGCCTTGTTGCCGATGAGCACCCAGCCGTCGCCGCTACGCTTGGCGTGTGTCTGCACATACGTTTGTTCGTAATGTGATTCCGGTTCGTCGTGCGCGAAGGCGGCGATGAACGTGCCGTCCATGATCCCTGCCATCCTGGCCTTCTGTGCTTCGTTGCCTGCGACGCTGATCGCTTCGCCGGCCATCACCGCACCCAGCAACGGTTCGACCACCAGGCCGCGGCCCAGCGCCTCAAAAACCACGGCAATGTCGAAGCCGGCACCACCAAAACCGCCGTCGGCTTCGCTGAACAAAGCGCCTATCACGCCCAGTTCGGCGAACTGCTGCCAAATCTCGGGGCTGAAGCCATGGGCCGACTTGGCAATACGGTCACGTTTCTCAAAAGCGTATTGCTCGGCAATGAAGCGGTTCAGGCTGTCGGCGAGCATGCGCCGGTCTTCGCTGTGTTCGAAGTTCATGGCGTTTTTTCCTTACAGACCAAGAATCATCTTGGAGATGATGTTCTTCTGGATTTCGTTGGAGCCACCGAAAATCGACAGCTTGCGGTTGTTGAAGTAACGGGCCGCTGCGGCGGAAGCATACGCTGGGCCAAAGGTTTCGCCCGCATAGCCATCCTGCAGCGCTTCTGCAATGAAGGGCCGGCCATAAACACCCATCGCACGGCGCGCAAGCGACGATATCTCCTGCCGGATCTCGGTACCACGAATCTTGAGCATCGAACTTTCGGCACCCGGCACGCCGCCGCCGGCCACCGCAGCAATCACGCGCAAGTTGGTGGTTTTCATGTTTTCGAGGTCGATCTCGACACGCGCCAGACGGGCTGCGAAAGCCGGGTCTTCAGCCAGCGGGCGACCGTTTCGGGTCTGCTTGGCCGCAATGGCCTTGAGCTGCGCCAGCGCGGCGACCGAGAAACCCACACCCGCGATGTTGGTGCGTTCGTAGGTCAGCAGGTACTTGGCACAGGTCCAGCCCTTGTCCTCTTCACCGACCAGATTTTGAACCGGCACACGCACGTCGGAGAAGAACACCTCGTTGACTTCATGCTCGCCATCCAGCGTGATGATAGGACGCACAACAACACCGGGCGCCGTCATGTCGATCAACAGAAAGCTGATACCTTCCTGCTTCTTGGCTTCGCGGTTGGTACGCACCAGGCAGAAAATCATGTTGGCATGTTGACCCAAGGTGGTCCAGGTCTTCTGGCCGTTCACGATGTAGTGCTCGCCTTGCGCATCCGTCCCGCGCACGGCCGAGGTCTTGACCGCTGCCAGGTCGGAGCCCGCGCCGGGCTCCGAGTAACCCTGGCACCACCAGTCGGCGCCTTCGAGGATACGCGGCAGCCAGTGGCGCTTCTGCGCCTCATTGCCATACTTGATCAGTACTGGCCCCAGCATGTTCACGCCGAAAGGCACGATGCGCGGCGCATGGGCCAGCGCACATTCGTTCTCGAAGATGAACTTCTCGATCGCCGTCCAGCCCGGTCCGCCGTACTGCTCGGGCCAGTGGTTGGCCAGCCAGCCGCGCGTATTCAAGATGGCGTGCCATTCCTGCATGTCGGCCTTGCCAAGGATCTTGCCGCTGGCCACCTTGTCCGACAGGCGGGCGGGCAGCTTGTCGGCCAGAAAGGCACGCACTTCGCTGCGAAACGCTTCTTCTTTGGGGGTGAAGTTCAGGTCCATGGCGGACTCCTTAATAAATCTCAAACAGGCCGGCAGCGCCCATGCCGCCGGCGATGCACATCGTGACCACGGCGTACTTCGCGCCGCGGCGCTTGCCCTCAATCAGCACATGGCCCGTGAGACGCGCGCCTGTCATGCCGAAGGGATGACCGATGGAGATCGCGCCGCCATTCACGTTCAGGCGTTCCGACGGAATACCCAGCTTGTCCTGGCAGTAGATGGACTGCGAGGCAAACGCTTCGTTGAGTTCCCACAGGTCAATGTCCTCGACTTTGAGGCCATGGCGCGCGAGCAGCTTGGGCACGGCGAAGACCGGGCCAATGCCCATCTCGTCGGGCTCGCAGCCGGCCACCGCCAGGCCGCGAAACACGCCCAGCGGTTGCAGGTTGGCGCGTTCTGCGTCTTTCGCTTCCATCAACACGCAGGCCGAAGCGCCGTCGGAGAGCTGCGAGGCATTGCCGGCAGTCACGAACTTGTCTTCGCCCATCACCGGTTTCAGCTTGGCGAGCGCCTCATAGGTGGTGCCGCGGCGGTTGCAGTTGTCTTCCGTGGCGGTGACTTCGCGATAGCTGACTTCCTTGGTGTCCTTGTCGGTCACGGCCATGGTGGTGGTACAGGCGACGATTTCGTCCTTGTAGCGCCCGGCGATCTGCGCTTCCTCGGTCTTGCGCTGGCTCTCGGCTGAGAAACGGTCTTGCGCCTCGCGGCTGATGTTGTAACGCTTGGCCACGATGTCGGCGGTCTCTATCATCGCCATGTACAGCTCGGGCTTGTGCTCAACAATCCACGGGTCCATGCCGTTGTCACCGCTGTCGGTGGCGCTGCGGCCACGGATCTGCGAGATGCTTTCAACACCGCCGGCAATCATGGCCGGGGCGCCTTCGACCACAATGCGGCCCGCCGCCATCGCGATGGCCTGCAGGCCCGAGGCGCAGAAGCGGTTCACCGTGGTGCCGGCGATGCTGATAGGCAGGCCGGCGCGGATGATGCTCTGGCGCGCGATGTTGCGGCCGGTCGTGCCTTCGGGGTAGCCGCAACCGAGGATGGCGTCCTCGATCAGCGCCGGATCGAGGCCCGAGCGTTCCACCGCGGCACGCACCGCAAAGGCCGCCAGCGTGGCGCCGGAGGTGATGTTGAATTCGCCGCGGTGCGCCTTGGTGAGCGGGGTACGGGCGGTGGAAACGATGACGGCTTCACGCATGAAATAACTCCTTATTCGGATTGATTGAGGCTGGCGAAATCGGCGCCGCGTTCGACCAGCTGCACCAGCAGCGGCGAGGGCTGCCAGAACAGCGGGTCTTGTTTGGCGAATTCGCGGATATCGGCCAGCACCTGGGGCAGGCCCACGGTGTCAGCGTATTTCATTGGGCCGCCGCGATGGCGCGGAAAACCGTAGCCGTACATGAAGGTCACGTCGACGTCGAGCGGGCGCAGCGCAATGCCCTGGTGCACGACGTTGGCGCCTTCGTTGACCATGGCAGCCATGTAGCGGCGCATGATTTCTTCTTCAGTGAAGGCTCGTGGTGTGATGCCAGCGCGTTCGCGCTCGGCGTCTATGATCGCCAGCACCTCGGGGTCGGGCACGCCGGTGCGTGCGCCTTCGGGATACAAGTAGTAGCCGCGCTGCGTCTTCTGGCCAAACCAGCCGCGTTCGCAGATGCGGTCGGCAATCTGCACATAACGCGCTTTCGGATCGCGTGTGGCGGCCTTGCGCTTGCGTGTAGCCCAGCCAATGTCGCCGCCGGCCAGATCAGACACCTGGAACGGGCCCATGGGGTAACCGAAGTTACGCACGGCCGCGTCAATCTCGTAGGGCGAGGCGCCGTCTTCCATCATGTGGTCGGCCGCTTGGCGGTACACCGCAAGAATGCGGTTGCCAATGAAACCGTCGCACACACCAGCGCGCACCGGCACCTTCTTCAGTTTCTTCGCCAGCTCGAAGCCGGTCGCAACCACGTCGGCACGGACCTTGGCGGGCACCACGATCTCCAGCAGCTTCATGATGTTGGCCGGCGAAAAGAAGTGCAGGCCCACCACGTCGCCGGGGCGCGAGGTGCTGGCCGCAATCTCGTCGATGTCGAGGTAGGAGGTGTTGGTGGCGAGCACGGCACCGGGCTTGCACACGCGGTCGAGTTCGGCGAAAACGGCCTTCTTGACCGCCATGTCTTCGAACACGGCCTCAACCACGATGTCGACTTGTGTCAATGCGGCGTAAGACGTGGCGCCCGAGAAGCGCGCCATCACGACCGCCTTGGCCTCGGGCGTCATGCGGCCTTTTTTGATGAGACCGTCGTACACCTTCTCGACGTGGGCACGGCCGCGCGCCAGACTGGGCTCGTCGCGCTCGATCATGGTCACGGGCATGCCCGCGTCCAGCATGGCCACCGCAATGCCCGCACCCATGGTGCCGCCGCCGACAATGCCTGCGGATTCGAGTGGGCGCGGCTTGGCCGCCTTGGTCTCCGGCGCCTTCAGCACCTCGCGTTCGGCGAAAAAAGCGTGGATCAAGCCAGCCCGCTGCGGGCTGTCGACACATTGCAAAAACAGCTTGCGCTCCAGCGCCATGCCTTCGTCAAAAGGCAGTGTGAGTGCTGCCTCGACGGCTTCGATGATTTTCATCGGCGAGAACAGGCCGCGGCTCTTTTTGGCGGTGTCAGCGCGCGCAGCGTCGAGGGCGGCACGACTGACATCGGTATCGGCCAGCGCGGCTGCGTCGCGCGTGCGTCGCACGGGGGCTTGGCCGGCAACAAGTTCCTGGGCATAGGCCAGGCCCTCTGCCAGGGCGTCCGGGCCATCTCCCAGGCGGTCGATCAGGCCGAGTGCGAGGGCTTCCTTGGCGTTGGCGTGGCGGCCGCTGAGGATCAGGTCCAGCGCGGCCTTGGCGCCCATCAGGCGCGGCCCGCGCTGCGTGCCACCGGAGCCGGGGAGCAGACCGAGCAGAACCTCAGGCAGGCCCAGCTTGGCGGAGGGAACAGCCAGCCGGTAGTGGGCCGACAGCGCAAGCTCCAGCCCGCCGCCCAAGGCTGCGCCATGGATGGCCGCAACCACGGGCTTGGCGCAGTTTTCGATGCGGCTGCAGACCTCGGGCAGCGAGGGCGGCTGCGGCGTCTTGCCGAACTCGCGGATATCGGCCCCGGCGATGAAATTGCGACCGGCGCCGACAATCAGCACCGCAGCCACGCCAGTATCGGCTTCGGCAACGTCCATGGCGGCGGCCAGACCGCGACGCACAGCCACGCCAAGCGCGTTGACCGGCGGATTGTTGATGGTCACCACCAGAACGCCGCTTTGGCGCTCGGTTTTGACAACGTCAGAAAGGGCATCGAAAGCCATGTGAGGAGTCTCCTGATCTTGAACCATGATGAGAACGTAAGTAGTCATAGATTGTTATTCGATCAATCATTCTTGACAATTGCATATATCATTGACAATCTGTCAAATAATTTTTTACATTCATCCATCATGGAACCCTCCGCTTTAACCTTGCTCGTCGAGATTCTTGACGCCGGCAACCTGAGCCAGGCAGCGCGCAAACTGAAAATGACCCGGGCCAATGTCAGCTACCACCTGACACAGCTGGAGCGATCGGTTGGACTGCAATTGGTGCGTCGTACAACACGCCGGGTAGAGCCGACCGAGGTCGGTTTACGCCTGTACCAGCACGGCCTCAGCATCCGGAATGAGTTGCTTGCAGCCCAGGAAACGGTTTCGACCCTGGGGCAGAGCCTGCAGGGCCGCGTGCGCCTGAGCGTGCCCAGTGGCTATGGACAAATGGTTATGTCGGACTGGCTGATCGAGTTCAAGCGCCTCTACCCCGGCATCGTGCTGGACGTGTTGTTCGAAAATCGCGTCGATGACCTGATGCGCGACGAGGTAGACATCGCCATCCGCGTGATGCCCGAACCGCCGCCCACCCTGGTGGCGCGCGAACTGGGCGCCGTGCGCTACCTGGCCTGCGCATCGAGCGCTTATGCGGCCGAGCACGGCTTGCCCACGCGGCTGGAACAGTTACGCACCGCACCGCTGATCACCTCCGGGGTGATTGGTCGGCAACTGCGTGTCTCCGCCTACCTGGGCAACGAACGCCAGGAAGTCACGCTGGAGCCCACGCTGATTTCGGAGCATTTCCCTTTCCTGCGCCAAGCTATTCTGGCTGGGCTGGGGGTTGGACTGGTACCGGATTACGTGGTGCTGGACGCTGTGCAGTCCGGCGAAATCCTGACGGTGCTGGACGAATACCGGCTCAGCATTTTCGGCACCCAGATGTTCATGTTGTATATGCCTGATCGTCACCAGACCCGCGCGGCGCGCGCGTTTATTGACTTTATTCTGGACAAGGCGAATACAGCCCGTGCAGATGAAGAATTGCACCACCCCAAACAACGCAAGGAATAGGATGCCAAACTGAATCCGCCTATCCTGAAGCGAGCCATCGCTGTTGCTGCCAATGCGAAATTGACCAAGGTGCCGAAAATCATCGATCACCCATCAATCCGAAAAGATCAAGGCTAATCGCGGGCTACAGGCCAATGGCGCATGGTCAGTCAATATCGGCACCCCTGGTTAAATTCGCATCGGCGCCTACAGGCTCAAGTGGTTTGTCGGAAGTCATCAGGGCCGCAGGCGATGGGGTGAACGCTGAGGCTTCTATTCGTCCTGGAGCCAATTTCCTTTGCAATTTTCACAAAATCATTGACCGTTTCGGAAAAGCCATCCGTACTCCACAAAATGCCCACGGCTCCAAATTTGAGCACGCGATCGATAGAAAGTCTGTGTAGCGTTCCGCGCGCTACCTGGTAGCGGGTCATTTCTTCAGAACAGATCCCAATGTAGTTACCGCAGTGCAACAGGGCGAGCAAGGTGGTAATGGCAGAAGTTTCGACCTTAGGCTGAAGCCATGGCACGCCTGCGTCAACGAGCGCGGAGTCTAGTTGGCTTCGCATCGACGTCCCGTGCGGGGGCACGATCCAGTTTTCGTTTACCAAGGCGCTGAGCTTGTGCTCTGACGTGTCTCTCCAGAGCGGGCTTCCTTTTCCTACGACCACGCAAATGCCATCTTCAAACAGGATTTCGTGGTGGAGCCCCGAGTCATAGGCCCTCGCGTCAATGGTTCCTATCACCACATCCAGCTCCTTTCTCGCAAGCCCTTCCAGCAAACTGCTGAAGTGTCCCTCGGTCACGGTGATGGCTACGGCCGGGTGCATGACTTGAAACTGGCTGATTGAAGCGGGAAGCACGCCTGCCACGCCTGCCCAAACGCTGCCCACATGCAGGCGCGAAGCCTTGCCCTGAGCGACTGCGTCGAGCGCTTTCCCCACTCGTGAAACATCTCCCAATACGCGGATTGCCAACTGCTTTATCAGTTTGCCCGCAGGCGTTAGCTCCAGTCGCCGACCTCGCATCACGATGGGCGTCCCAACCAGGTTTTCCATCTCAGCCAACCAGTGCGACATCGCCGATTGCGTCAAGTGCAGCCTTGCCGCTGCTTCGGTCAGCGTGCCAGCTTCGTCCAGTACGAGCAGCGATTCCAGATGTCGGACTTTCAGCTTGCGTGCCCAAGCGAATTCGCCATACAGATCACGCATGAGTAATTCCTAATGTATGCATTGATTAATTTCAGTAGCCTGAAGCCGAATAAACCCAAATAATAAAAAATCACCTTCAAATTCAATGGCAGATTCTTGGCTGCAGCATTTCATGATCTTTTGTTGCGATCCGATGGGTCTATTTTTGCGCGGTAAAAGGTGAATTTTCGGTTTGTGATCAATCTGAGGAAGTTATGAAAAATAGCGATATTCAGCGTCGTACGCTCGTCATGTTTGCGGCCGTTGCCAGTATGGGAGCAAATCATGCGTTTGGTCAGGATTTCCTGACGCGTCCTATCAAGCTGATGATTCCACAAGGGCCCGGATCTGGCGCGGATGCTACCGGCCGCCAACTGGCGGAGTTTTTGTCCAAACACCTCAATACGTCTGTCGTGGTGGATAACAAGCCAGGTGCGAATGGCATTTTGGCGTCCTCCATCATTGCCAAGGAGCGTCCCGACGGGAACTCCATTTTTCTGACCAGCGTGTCATTGGTCAGCTTTAACCAGCATCTTTACAAAAAAGTGCCTTACGACGCGATCAATGACTTCACGTTCATATCGCCCGTGGCCGATGCGAGCTTCATGGTCATCGCTAGCAAGAAGAGCGGTATCAAAAATTGGTCGGATTTTGTGAAAAAGGCTCAATCCGAACCCGGCAAGCTTACCTTTGCAAGCGCTGGATTAGGCAATTCGACACACCTGTACATGGAGAAGATTGCCAAGGATTTGAAGCTGGACCTGCGGCATATCCCGTACAAAGGATCGGGCCCTGCGCTGATGTCTGTCGTCTCCGGTGAAACGGACTTGATGTGCGTGACCACGGTGACTGCACTGCCGCAATTCGAAGCGCGCACTGTCACCGCCCTAGCGCAGTCTGGAGACAAGCGCGCAAGCCGCATGGCTGAGATTCCGCTGATCAAAGACCTGGCACCCGAGATGCCCGCGTTGCCTGGTTGGTATGCGCTGGTTGGGCCGGCGGGCATGTCGCCCGATGTGGTCAAGAAGCTCTCCGGTGCCGTAACGGCCTTCCTGGAGGATGAAAGCAACAAGAAAAAATTGAACGAGCAATTCCTTTTTCCAATCCCTGGCTCCAGCGAACAAATCAAGGCGAGGGCTATTCAAGAGTCAAAAATTTGGGGCGAACTGATCAAGTCGCTCAACATCAACCTGGACTAAACAAGAAGCATGTCAGATTCAGATGTAAACGGGAAAGCGTGGACGATTCCCCCCAGTGAATATTGCAAGGGACGACCTGCACGCTGGAAGGTTGGTGCTCCGTCCTCACGCTACCTGACCATGCAAGATGGCTGCAAGCTTGCGTTGGACGTTTATTTTCCCGAAGGCAACGGCGTAGATGTTCCCCCGGCTTCTGTCCCTGTAATTGCCGTCATGACACCTTACTACAGGCGTTTCAAGGTGACCGCGTCAGGGGCTGAGCCGGCGCCCAATATTGCCATCTACAGGGACTTCTTTGTTCCACGTGGGTACGCGCTGGTAGTACTGGACGTGCGCGGAAGTGGCGCTAGTTTTGGTCGGCGTGATGCTTTCCGTTCGCCCAAAGAACGTGGAGACTATCTCGCCCTGGCGCAGTGGATTGCCTCGCAGCCGTGGTGTAACGGTGCCATCGGAGCTACCGGCATCTCTTACCTTGGCGCTGCCTCATGCTTTCTAGGCAGTACGGGGCATCCGGCTGTCAAGGCCATTGCCCCCCTGTTTGCCGTCTCTGATACCTACAGCGATCACGTGTTTCCCGGCGGGATCATGTGCAAAGCGGTGACATCTAACTATGACGATCTCATCCGGGCACTGGACTGGGATTTGAGAGACGAACTCAAGGCCTACGCCTATTTCAGCGACCCGCGCTACGCTGGCCCGGCATCGGTGGACGACGATCCGCAAGGATCGCTGTTGTCTGAGGCCATTGAAGAGCACAAGGACAATTTCATACTGCGGGACATGGCGCCCGAGATGTCTTTCCGTGAAGAAGGATGCCTGCATGACCCCGAACTTCACAGTGGCGCCTGCAGCCCCTACTGGTACTTGAAGGAAGTAGCGGGCAAGGTGGCGGTGTATTCCGTTTCCGGCTGGTACGACGGCAGCGCGTTTGTGCAGGGCTCCATCTCCCGCTTCCTGACGCTGAGGGGCAAGAACGATCGCTTGTTGCTCGGTCCATGGGACCATGGTGCGCGAGCCAACGGTTCTCCCTGGCGCTCACCGTCAGGCAGTGCGCCGGAGTTCTCCATTCTTTCCGAAGTTCTGCGATTTTTTGACCACCACCTCGCGGGACTCAACACCGGCCTGGAGGCAGAGCAGCCCGTGCATTACTTCAGCACGCATGCGGAGGCGTGGCGCAATGCGCCTGAGTGGCCTCCTGCGGCATCGCCGAAGTTCTGGTATCTGCAGGATCAAAAGTTGCTTCCAGAGCGACCGGCGTCCGAGGAGTCGGTCAGCTTTCAGACCAAATTCACTGTATCCAGCGGGTGCCATACGCGTTTTGAGCGGCTATCGGCGCAGCCTATCGTGCAGTATTACCAAGACTGGCCTGAGCACGAAGCGCGAATGACGTCCTTCATCTCCGATCCCTTGCAAACCGATGTCGAGTTGGCGGGGCATGTCTTGCTGGAGTTGACTCTCAGTAGCAGCGAGAGCGACGGCGCGATTTTTGCCTATCTCTCGGAAGTCGACGTGGACGGCCGGCTGATTTACATCAACGAAGGGTGTCTGCGCCTGGCACACCGCAAAGTCAGTGAAGCGCCAGACAACTACCAGACTGCGTGGCCCTTTCGAGACTACTCGCGCAACAACGCACAACGCATGACCCCATCTGTGATGGAGACTATTCAGATCCCCATGCTGCCCATCGGCTGGAAACTGTCCGCAGGAAGCCGCCTCAAACTCTCGTTGTCCGGCGCCGATGCGCAGCATTTTCAGCAAGTCCCTCATGGCAGACCGCCGTTGTACACACTACAGCTTGGGGGCGTGAAAGGCTGCAGGCTGCAGTTGCCTGTGGTGGAGCGCTAGGTCAGCAGGCGCCACAAGAACCACGTTCAGATCGGGCGGGGAGGGTCATTGCATCAGCCTCGCGCCCCCCATCGAAATGGCAACACACATTTATAAAGTCATAAACAACGTCACTGGTCTTTCCTCGGAACTGCATCATAAAAGTTGGAGGAACTCGCTCTCTTTCGTTCTCCTGAAAGAGGCGCCGACAGGCATCAGATACGGGCTCACACCACACCGCGCAACAATGTCCGTCGGACAGGTTGTAGACGTAGCCAATCGTTTTCTTGCTCGCGGCGCCGCTCTTCGCATGATTGCAGGAGAGCTGGGCACAAGAGACCGGGGCATACCCGATGCCCAAGGGAATGCGCGCACCCAGCGTTGAGCTTCGCTAGTGCGGCAACTGGCACGCCGTTCTTGTGAACGCACCGCTGGTCCATGACCCGGGCGACCCCGAGAGCGTAGGAAACACCCCGATTGATTTGCGTGTAGTGATTGGCGGCAGTGTTCTTGACCACATCGGTACAAAAACCGATATCGAAGGGGCCGCCGCTCGTCACACCAGACTGAGGCTGCGGGAAGCCGAGAGTCTCTTGTCCGTGGTGGACTCATGGTCCTTTCCAGTGCCCGCGGGCAGCAGTCAAGGTCGAGATAGTATCTCGACACGCTGATCGATGGATCCAAAAAGTAGGTCTCCCTGGCGCCCGACGGCCCGGATTTGTACCCGGTCGCCATGGCGCAGATAGGGCTGCAGCTGCTCCTCTGGCACACCAGCGAGTTGGGCGCGCACCCGCGCTTCGGTAATGCAGGCGCTGCCCGATGCCGGGTCCGCGTTACTGATGGTGCCGGCGCCGACGATGCTGCCCGCAACCAGGCTGCGGGTACGCGCCAGGTGCGCAATGATCTGCGCAAAGTTGAAGACCACTTCGCTGTTGGCGTGCGGCTCGCCAAAACGCTCGCCGTTAAGCTCGATGCGCACGGGCAGATCAAGCATGTTGTCTTTCCAGGCTGTGCCCAAAGCGGAAGGTGTGACAGCAATCGGCGCAAAACTCGTCGCGGGCTTGCTCTGGTAAAAGCCGAAGCCCTTGGCCAGCTCGCCAGGAATCAGCCCACGCAGCGATACGTCATTGAGCAACACCACCAGTGCGATGCAATCGGCGGCCTCCTTGACGGTGGTTCCCAGAGGCACATCGGTGGTGATCACGGCAATCTCTGCCTCCAGATCCACCAGGTGGGCCTCGTCGCCCGCGATGATGGGGTCGTGTGGGCCGATCATGACATCGGACCCGCCCTGGTACACCAGCGGTTCGTCCTCGTAGCGCGGCGGAATGGGCTCCTTGCGCCACTGGTAAATGAGGCGGGCATGGTTACGGTACACCGATGCGTCCGCCCATTGGTAGGCCCGGGGCAGTGGTGCCATGCATTGGCTCGCTTCGAATGGCAACCCTTCGCTCCAGCCACTGTCATCCAGCGCACGGCAACGACGTTCCAGCTCAGGAGCTTGCACGTCCCAGTTGTCGAGCAAGGCCTGCATGGTCTTCGCGGCGGGGCCGGCAGGCAGCCAGTATTGCCCGTCAGGGCTCACCAGCATCAGTTCGCCGTCGCGCGTGCCATTGCGGCGCGTTGCCAGGCGCAGATCCAGAAACGGTCTCGTCATGATGTCCTCTGCATAGTAGCTGTCGAAGCGGAACGCTTTTCGACCGTCCAGCCCGCAAGCGCCTCGTGCGCCTCCCGTGCAAAACCGTGCACGACGTCGGGCTCGGCCACTTCGACGGTCAGCTCCAGACGGAAGCCATTGGGGTCGAAGAAGTAGATGGATTCTATGTAGCCGTCATGGTCCGTGATACCGACCACCTCGATGCCATGGAATTCAAGCCGAGCCTTCATCGCGTTCAGATCGTCACGGCTCGCAACGCGCAATGCAATGTGGTTGACCCAGCTCGGGGTGTTGGGCGATGGCAGTGCGGCCACGTTGTCACCCAGATCGAAGAAGGCGATGCAGGAACCATCCCGCATGCGAAAGAAGATGTGCACATAGGGGCAATACTCCCCCGTGCTGGGCACATGGTCTTTCTTGATCACGTGCACCAGGGGCAGGCCCAGCAGGTCTTCGTAGAACTGCCGGGTCTGTTCGGCATCCCGGCAGCGCCAGGCGAAGTGGTGAAGGCCCTCGATGGGCCGGGTGTTTGTGGTGGCGGTGTTCATGGTTCCGTCAATCCAGGGATATCTGGTTGGCACGGATCACCTCACCCCAGCGCACGGATTCGGAACGGGCCAGCTTCTTGAATTCCTCCGGCGTTAGGCGCAGGGGCTCAAAGCCGAACTCCGTGAAACGTTTGAGCACCACGGGATCAGCCAGCGCTTTGTTCAGCTCCTGGTTCAATCGCGTCACCACGGGAGCGGGCATGCCTGCCGGCCCCAGCAGGCCCTGGAATGCAAAGACCTCCGCATTGGTGACCCCGACCTCTGCGAGCGTAGGCACGTCGGGTAACAACGCAGAGCGTGACTGCGATCCGATGGCCAGCGGCCTGACCTTGCCGCTCTTGATAATGGACAGACCCGAGGCCAGGTCCAGGAACATCACCGGCACTTGCCCCCCCATGATGTCCTGCATGGCCGGGGCCGCGCCCCGGTAAGGAATGTGCGTGATGAAGGTGCTGGTCCGGTTCTTGAACAACTCCATCGCCAGATGATGCGGAGAGCCATTGCCCACCGAGGCATAACTCACCTTCCCCGGATTGGCTTTGACGTACGCAAGAAATTCCTTATAATTTTTCGCGGGAAAACTGGGGTGCACCACCAGCGCGAGCGGGAACTTGCCGATGGCGCCGATGTACGAGAAGTCCTTCTCCGGACTAAAGGGCAACTTCTTAAACAGATGCTCGTTGAATGCCAGCACCGCGTTGTCGGCCGACATCACGGTGTAGCCATCAGGCTTGGCCCGGACGACCAGCTCGCCCCCAATATTGGTGGCAGCACCGGGTCGGTTGTCGATCACGATCTGCTGGCCCAGGGCCGCGCGCATGCTTTCAGCGAGCGTGCGTGCCAGGTTGTCGGTGCCGCCCCCTGCTGGGTAGGGCACCACCCACTTGATGATCTGGTCGGGGTACTGCCCTTGTGCCTGGACAAGGGGCGTAGACGCCAGCGCAGCGGCGGCGATGGCATGAATAAGAAAATGGCGGCGGCTCATGGGTTCTCCTAGGTTGGTCGTTGAGGTAATGCTGGCCGGTCAGCCAGCAGAAAGGGAAGGAATGGGCAACTCGTCCAAGGCCGCATCGATGGCATCCAGGCAACGCTGCTCGTCACCGACCTGCTCGAAAAGTAGCAGCGCCAGGCGCGCAAGGAACAGCGCCTCGCGCTCACGGCCGGCATCGGCGATGGCATTGCTGCAGCGGGCATAAATGCGGTCCTGAACCGCGGCTTCGTAAGTCATGGGCGTATCCTTTTCTCAGCGCCGCAGGCCAACGCAATGGCCGCCAGCACGGTGTCTGCAGAGGGTGAATGCCAGCGGCCGCAAACGTGCCCGTCCGGCCGGACGAGATAGACGACGTCCAGTGGAGCCCCCTGATAGGCATGGAGCCCTGCGGTAGTCGTACGGTCCGTCGTCACGACCACACCATGGCAGGGCAGGAAGGGCCAGTCCGGCGAAGCGACTGCCGCGGCGATGCCATCAAGGGCGGCGCAAGGGCCGAATGCCAGCGCGGTGAACGCGTGGCGCGCCAGCAAGTCGGTGAGGTGCACGCCATCACGGAGCAGCACATCCACCAGAGGCGCGCCCAGAGGCAAGCCCTCGACAACGTCACCATCATCGGATGAAAGTGGCGACTGTGCGTAGGTGATGGCATGGGTCTGGCGCGGATTGACCAGCCGCCCGATCCCCGTGTGGCGACCGGCCAGTGACAGGCATGCCTCCCGCATCAGCTCGAATCCCCGGTGAGGGGGTGACATGAACTCCGTGCTGCGCATGGCACTCTCGGCATTGATGTGAAAGGCTTGCACGCGCTCCGTGCTGTAACTGTCCAGCAGCTTATCGGTACCACGTCCTTGCAGGACGGCTGCCAGCTTCCAGATCAGGTTATCCGCATCGTCAAAGCCTGAGTTGAGCCCTCGCACCCCGAAGATGGGCATCGCATGGGCCGCATTGCCGGCAAAGAGGATGCGACCGTATCGATAGCTGTCCAGCGTCATTGCTCCCGCGCGGTAGACTGATGTCCAGACAGGGATCCACGGCAGGTGCCCCTCGCCAATCGCGTCCAGATGGGTCTGCACGAACTGCCGTATCTGCTCCGGCTGCAGCACTTGCGCAGAATCCAGGCCGGCAGCCAGCTGGTAGTCCACGCGCCAGATGTTGTCGGGCTGGCGATGCATCAGGATGGTGGTTCCACGCGCCCATGGTGGATCGAACCAGGCGCGGCGCTCCGCCGGGTGCTCGCTGGCCAGCTCAATGTCGACGATGGCATAACGCCCCTGGTAGCCGGTGCCCCGCAATTCGAGCCCCAGGCTGGTGCGCACGAAGCTCTGCCCCCCGTCACACGCAAGGACCCAGTCCGCATCCGTCTGGTAGGTGCCCAGGGTGTTCTCAATGCGCAGCGCCACCCCCGTGCTGCGCGGATTGCATTCCACCACCTTGCTTGCCCAGCGGATGTCGATCGTCCCGGGTGAATGCGCATTGGCGGCGTCAATCGCATCCAGAAGGTACTGCTCGATGTAGTACTGTTCCAGGTTGATCATCGGTGGGTACTTGTCGCTCACGCGCGAGGGCATGTCGAACACCAGTACCTCCTGTGTGCCATAGTAGCTGCGCCCCCGGGTCCACGGAAGCCCCTTGCGCATGAAGGAAGCCACGACACCGAGCCGCTCCACGATCTCCAGGCTGCGGCGCGAGATGCAGGCGGCTCGGCTGCCCTCGCAGACCGAGTCATCCGCCTCTATCACCACGCTGCGGATACCCCAGTTGGCCAGACCGAGTGCGGTGGCAAGCCCTACGGGCCCGCCGCCCACGATCACCACCGGGTGATGTTGAAGCTCGTGGCCCTCCTTGTCCATCGCCGGCAATGACGGCTGAAAATGCCGGTATTCGAAGGGTCCAATTTTCTCAAGTGGCATGCGCGCGTCCTACTGGAATTGAATTCTTTTGCATCCCATATTGTCTTGAGGCAATGCTGCGAAAATGTCCTAATAAATAAGGACGGAAATACCCTCAATGAAACTGCTCTCATTACCAAGGCAGATCCCATCATCGACGCTGATCCTGACCACAGGACTCCTGCAGGCCATTGGTGCGGACGACTTTGCCGGCGCGCTGCTGCGCGTGGTGGGTTCCGTTCTGCCGGTTAGCCATTGCACGGTCTTCGCGCTGCGCAGCAGCGGCCGGGTGGAGCGCGTATCCAGCGCCAGCGCCGTCGGAGAAGTGGCAACCCTCACGGCCCTGGAATACATGCGCCTGGGCTTCGACCAGCAGGACTCGAACATGGTGTGGCTGACCCGGTGCAAGCCCGCCAAAGAGTTGCAGTTGTGGATAGGGCACCAGTTGGCGAACGAGGTCGCCAACGAGAACTACCGCCGTGTTTGTTATGGCGAGCCGGGTATCCGCGAGCGCTTGTCGCTGCTAGCCGTCTTCCCTGATGGCTACCGCGTAGCCTTCAACCTGTATCGCAATTTTTCATATCCCGACTACGACACCGACGACTTCGACTGGCTGGGTCAGCAAGCCAGCCTGATCGCGATCGCCGTCATGCGCCATGTCGAGGTCACGCGACGCCCACTGGCCCAACACCCTCTGCACGAGCAGCTCATGACCAAGCTGTCAGGCCGGGAGCGACAGATCATCACCCACGTGCTCTCGGGCCTGACGACCAAAGAAGCAGCCCAGGAAATGGGCATTTCCACAACCACCGCCCTGACCTACCGGTACCGGGCCTTTCAGCATTTGGGCGTACGCAGTCATCGGGAGCTTATGGTGCTCTTGGGGGCCAGTGTTTCCCAGGCGGGGCGACGCAGAAGATCTGCTTCAACCATGGGGGACACGGCCACCACTTTCTAGCAGCACCTATTCCGAGCAATTAAAGTCGTAAACAGCCACGTAGCATCCATGCGGGTTTGCGACGTACCAAATCTACAACACGCCAAGTTAAAGTCGTAAACAGGATGAAAATCCTCTATTTAGATGCCGCATTCCACCCTGCCGAGCATTCCCTTTCTCGGTCTGCAGTGTTGCTGCCGATGCGAATTTGACCAAGGGTGCTGAAAATCATTGATCACCCATCAACCCAAGATGATCAAGGCTGATTGCGGGCTACAGGCCGAAGGCGCATGGTCAGTCAATGTCGGCACCCCTGGTCAAATTCGCATCGGCACCTACAACGCGGCTGGTTACGGCGCCAACAGTCGGTACTGCTGACATAGCCAGTCGCTGGAACCCGGAGACACTGCCCCTAGGGCGGAACCTCGGGCACAGTCGACCAATTAGCGGCTGTTCGTGCCGCCGAATTCACGCACCTAATCCTTTGCGGTCCCGCAGTGGTGCTGAAGCATCCCTATAGCGGGCGGATGCGACATAACCCAGACTGCGCCCTACCCGTAGGGCCCTCGGGATGAGGCTGCTCAGACGACGTTTCGCCACTGCCCATGGGCACATTTTCGGACGGTGGCAACGCCGGGCGGAGCCTCGTCCTCTCCCTTTTTCAAAGGCCCGTCATTGACCGCCAGTCGAATGGTTGGATGGAGACAGCCCCTGATTGGGACGAATACCATGCGCAAGGAAGCCGATGAAAATGTCGGCCACTTCGGCACTCCCAAGGCTGCCATCGATATGCAGCCATTGGGTAATAGAGCTGACAGCGCCCATGAACCAGAACACCGCTAACTTCACGTTGCACGGGGCAATGGAGCCATCCTGAACACCACCCTCAAGCACTTTACGCAGTTCCTGGTCGAATTTACGCCGCCGCAAAGTGATTTTTTTCTGATCCGCCTCAGACATGACGGTGAAATCCTGAAGGATCGCCGGCGCCCCCATTTCATCCGTCAGCAAGGAGATGTAGTTCTTCATGAATGCAGTGATGCGGCCATAACCAGTGCTTTCGGAGGCGATCGCGTCTTGCAGAACACGATCACCCAACTGCATGGCAAGCTCGTGGCATTCGTAGACCAGTTCCTGCTTATTCTTGAAATAGTAGTAAAGAGCAGGTTTGGTGACGTTGAGCGTTTTGGCGATCTCGTCCAGCGACACATTCTTGTAGCCATGGCGGCCAAACGCGCGCGAAGCTTCCGCAATGACGGCCTGCTTTTTGAGCTGGTACTGCTCATCCGCTCCGGTGACCGCATTGTTCCATTTCGCGCCCTTGCCCGACCGCTTTACGGGATCGCGCGGTCGCGACTTGGTTTTTGGATCAATTTGCGTGCTCATTAGTATTGTGTTCCTTGCGGACGTCCGCATCCTTGGCAGGGTCAAATGATATAGGACGGGCAACCCCGGCAGGCAGCCGACGAAAGCCCGATCCAATCAGCCGGCCAGAATGTTGCGAGCGATGATCAATTTCTGGATGTGGCTCGTGCCTTCGTAGATCTTGGTCAGGCGCACATCGCGGTAGTAGCGCTCGACCGGGAAGTCATTGACATACCCGTAGCCGCCATGGACTTGCAGCGCCGCGGAGCAAACCTTCTCCGCCATTTCGCTGGCATAGAGTTTGGCGATGGCAGCCTCCTTGACGGCTGGCAGCCCCGCATCCGTCAGGCGTGCGGCATACAGCATGTACTGGTGCGCCACCTCGACCTGCATGGCCATCTCAGCCAAGTCGAAACTGACAGCCTGCAGTTCAGTTAGGGGTTTTCCATAGGCCTCGCGTTCCTTGGCGTAGCGAATAGCCGCTTCCAGCGCCGCACGGGCCACGCCGATGGATAGCGCTGCAATGGCGATGCGCCCATCGGACAGCAGCGACAAGGCTTTACCGTACCCGCGCCCTTCTTCGCCAATCATGTTCTGGGCGGGCACGCGCATGTTGTCCAGCTGAATCTGGGCCGTGTGGGCCGTGTGCTGGCCCATCTTGTTTTCGATACGCAAGCACTGGTAGCCGGGCTCTGCGGGGTCCGCGATGAACAGGCTGAAGCGGTTGCGCGCGCCGGGCTCTGCCGTCGCGGCCACGATGAGCGCAAAGCCCGCTTCGCTGCCATTGGAGATCCATTGCTTGCTGCCATTGATCACATACGCATCGCCGTCGCGCTTGGCGGTGGTGCGGATGGCGGAGGTGTCCGAACCCGCATGGGGCTCGGACAACAAAAAGGCGCCAATGCGCTTGGCACTGACCAGATCGGGCAGATAGCGCGCCATTTGCGCTTCGGTGCCGAAGCTGTGCAACACGTGCGCAGAGGAATTGTGGACGTGCATGATGGTGGCAAAACCACCGTCGGCCGCGGCGAACTCTTCAATCACCAGGCAGTACTCCACAAAGGACAGCCCTGAGCCGCCGTGCGCTTGCGGTGCCAGCATGCCCATGAAGCCGACGTCGGCAACGGCCTTGATTTCTGCGTGCGGCCAGGCGCTCGTGCGGTCCCGCTCGGCCGCCGTGCTGCCCACCACTTCGGTCGCGACGCGGCGGGCCGATTCCCGAATAATGACCTCTTGCTCACTCAGCAATGCATTGGAAACGATGCTCATAAATTCTTTCTTGAAAATTGGGAAAGCGATGGACCGAACGCGGTCAACCCAGCCAGCGCTTGCGGCGGCGGTAATGTTTCATCTCGCGAAAGCTCTTGCGCTCCCCGTCGACCGTCAGGCCGAGGTAGAACTCCCGCACGTCCTCGTTGGTCTTTAGGCTGCTGGAGGGGCCCTCCAACACGATCCGCCCGCTCTCCATCACGTAGCCATAGTCGGCCAGGTCCAGCGCGACGCGGGTGTTTTGCTCCACGATCAGCAGCGTCAGGCCGCTGGTCTTAAGCTCACTCAGCAGGCCATAGACCTCGTCCACCATCAGCGGGGCCAGGCCCAGCGAGGGTTCGTCAATCATCACCAGCTTGGGCCTGGCCATCAGGGCCCGGCCAATCACCAGCAATTGCTGCTCGCCGCCGGACAGGTAGCCCGCCGTGCGGTTGCGCAAGGCCGCCAGGCGCTTGATGCGGCCATACACCTCGTCCAGCATCTCCTTGGCGTCACGGGCACTGCCCAAGTGGCCGCCCACGACCAGGTTCTGCTCCACCGTCATGTGGCGCAAAACCTTGCGACCCTCCATGACGTGCACCAGCCCCTTGCGAACGACCTCAGGGGGGTTGGCGCCGGTGATGTCCGCGCCGTCAAACGCAATACTGCCAGCCGTCACACGACCGTCTTCGGTCTTGACCAGGTTGGAGATGGCCTTGAGTGTGGTGCTTTTGCCGGCGCCATTGGCGCCCAGCAAGGTCACGCACTGCCCGGTGGGCACCTTGGCGGTAATGCCCTTGACGGCAAGAATGACGTCGCTGTAGAGGACTTCAACGTTGTTCAGTTCAAGCACGGATGGCTCCAAATGATGAGGTGGCTTGGGCCTCAGTTGCCCGAAACCCAAGCCGGTTTGCAATTACCACTTGTTCAGTACAGGAACCGGCACGTTGTGGTCGACAAATTTGTACTTGCCTTTTTCGATGGTGCCGATATTGACGGCAAGGCCCTCGATCGGGAACGGTGCTTCATTGCTGAACTTGACGTTGGGCAATATGCCGAAGCTGCGCTCGGTCGGCAGCGGCGTGGACAACAAGGCGGTGCGGACCGCTTCGCCCGTCACGCCGCCAGCGCCCTTGACCTTGACGGCCTGCTCCACGGCACGCACCGCGATGATCGCCTGGCTCATGCCCATGATGCAGTTCGAGGTGTACTCGGCTTGCACCTTGTATTGGGTGCGCAGTTTGTCGAAGAATGCCCGTGCTGGCGTTGCGTCTTCCGCGGGCATGGCCATGCCGTAGACCTCGTAGTTGCCATCCATCTGGCTCAGGTCACCCAGCGCCTTGCCCGACGACTGCAAGCCGTTGTGGGCGCTCACCACGATGGGGATATTGGGCTTGCCTAGACTCTGCAGAGCACGGCGCGTCGCCACCACCGATGCCGTGTTGGTGTACACCTGCAGCACCGTCGCGCCCTTGCGCAGCAAGCGGTTGACCTGCTGGGTCAAGTCGGTCGGTTGGGCTTCGGTGTAGATCGTTTCGACCACTTCGAGGATCTTGGGGTTGTCCTTGGCGAACTTCTCGACGCCCTTGTGGATGTCCACGTAGGCTGGGGACACTTCCGACGAAATCACACCGATCTTGAGGGGCCCGGTGGAGCCCGACTTCTTCTGCATCCACGCAAAGAAGGCAGCCGCTTCGTGCGGATAGGTTGCACGGGCATTGAACACCCAGTTGTCACTCTTCCACGCGAAGCCATAGCCCGCTGTGCCTAGGATCAGAGGCACCTTGTCATTGGGCAGGCGCTGCTGCAGCGCATTGGTGTCCACACCGCCCACACCCAAAATGACCACCGGGTTGAGTTCCGACTTGATCCCTGGCCACAGGCTGGCCACCTGGGCCACGTCGTAGCGGGTGTCGAACTCTTTGATCCGCAGTGCCACACCAAGGGACTTGCCCACCTCTTCGCTCCACCAGTCGAGCACCGCGCGACGGCAGCCGGTCACATCCTTCATGATATTGGCGTAGGGGCCGGTAAAGTCTGCCAGGCCTGCCACGTTGTACGTGGTGACCTGTTGCGCCTGTGCCGTGCCACCCACGCACAGGGCCGCTGCCATCAGGGCACCGCATCGCGCCAATTTGGACAGTACCTTCAAGCTTGCTTGCTTCGTTTTCATATCAGTCTCCTATGTAGTAACGCTTTGCAACGAATCAGCCATCCCCCAGCGCACAGGGCGGCCCCAGAAAAAAAGTTTAAGGATCAGTAGGGGTAGGGCCACATGCGGTAGGACCGCTTGATGATGTTCCACCGGTGCATCAGGCCGCGCGGCTCAAAAATCAGGAAGCCCGCGATGATTCCACCCAGAAAAATATTCATCACAGCGAAGACAATGTCTCCGCTCAAGAAGGAAAAATTCTCGACCAGTGAAGGGCCTACGATGGTGATCGACTCCTGAATCGTGCGGATGACCGCCACACCGATCAGGGCACCCGTCACCGACCCCATACCGCCCACGATGATCATGGCAATGAACCAGATCGAATGGATGAGGGTGAATTGGTCAATCGCCACGAATCGGATGTAATAAGCCCACAGGCCGCCACCGATGCCCGCATAGAACGCACCCAGCAAAAAGGCCAGAACCTTGGTACGCACGACGTTGATGCCCATCATGCCCGAGGCCACATCGTCGTCCCGCACGGCGGCAAAAATCCGGCCGTGGCGGCTGCGTGCGACGCCGTAGGCACCCGCAATCATGATGACCGCCACCACCAGACACAGGTAGTAGATGCGGGCATCGGTATTGAAGGCGAAGCCAAAAAGCTGCGCAGGTTCTACCGAGATGCCGTTCGAGCCGCCCAGCCAGTTGGCAGGCAGATTGAGCACGAAGAAGTGGAACAGTATCTGCGCGGCAATCGTCGTCAGCGCGAGGTAGAACCCCTTGATGCGCATGGCGGCCAGGCCGAACACCAGTCCAAACAGCGCGGCGCACAGCCCACCGATGGGTAAGGCCAGCCAGAACGGCAGGTTGCCCTTCGTGGCCAGGAGCGCCGTTGCATACGCACCGACCCCCATGAACGCAGCCTGGCCCAGGTTGATTTGACCGGCCAGGCCGGTATTGATCTGCAGCCCCATGACCACCACTGCGGTGACTAGCATGGAGGTCATGATCGCCACCCAGCGGATTTCGCTGTACAAGGGCAGCGCAAACAGCGCGATGAGAAGCAAGCCCAGCGCCACCGCCTGGTTGCGCGTGCGAATCAGGGCTTGATCTTTGGCGAACGACGTCGCGAATACACCTGCGGGATCCATGCTCATACCCTTTCAATGGTTTTCCAACCGAACATGCCGGTGGGACGAATCAACAGCATCACCAACATGATGATGAAAGGGACGACAGACCCCAGCGACCCACCCACCAGGGGATCGAGATAGGCCGATGCCAGGCCCTGCACTACCCCCACCAGCACACCGGCCAGCAGCAAGCCCGCGAGGGACTCCAGCCCGGCCAGCAGGGCCACCGGCAAGGCCGCTAGGCCGATGTCGGAGCTCATCATGTTGATGGAGCGGCCGCTGAGATGGACCATGGCCCCCAGTGTGGACAGCACAGACCCCAGCACCCAGGCAAAGGCGATGGAGCGCTGCACCGAGATGCCCATGGACATGGCCACCTGGTGGTCTTCCGCCACCGCCGTCATGGTCAAACCGGCCCGTGTGCGGTTGAAGAACCAGGAGAGTCCGACGCCGATAAAGATGGTCAGGATTCCGCCGTAGAGCATCGACCGGGAAATCACGGTATCGCTGACGATGATCGGCTCCAGCGGAAAGATGATGGGGAAGGCGCGCACCTGCGGACCAAAGAGCACCAGCACGACACCCCGGATCAGAATCAGGAGGCCGATCGTCACCATCACCATCGAGAAAATGGACTCCCCAACCAGACGGGAGAAAAATATCCGCTCGATCATGAGGCCGAAGAATGCGGCGCTGATGAACGCGATCGGCAAGCCGACCCACAGCGGAAGGCCCATCTGGATGATGGTCCACCACACCATGTAGCCACCAAATACCACCAATTCGCCTTGCGCAAAGTTGAAAACCTTGGAGGCACGGTAGATCACCACGAAGCCCATGGCGATCAAGGCATACAAGAGCCCTGACAGTGCACCGTTGATCAGATAGTTGAGAAAGTCGATCATTTGTGTCCTTTGCTTCGGGCTGCACCCAGATGGTCCGAACCCGGAGCGTCGGTGTCGTGAATGGACACCAGCGCCTCGAAGTTGCTGCGACGACCGTCCTGGTAGGTCACAGGAATGTCGATGCGCACTTCGCGCGAAGCGTCATACAAACCGTTGATCAGCGTGGCGTAGCGCACTTCCAGGAACTCGCGGCGCAACTTTCTGGAGCGTGTCAACTCGCCCTCGTCCGGGTCCAGTTCCTTTGGAAAATTGGCGAACCGCTTGACCCGCGCATGCACCGGCAGGAACTGGTTCACACGGGCTATTTCTCGGCCCAGCAAGGCGGCAACCTCCGGTCGCTGCGACAGATCGGTGAAGGTGGAAAACCCAATCCGCTTGTCTTCTGCCCAACGCGACAGAACGGCCATGTCGATGTTGATGAGTGCGGCCACGAATGCCCGCGTCTCGTCTCCTACCGTCATGATGTCCTTGATGAAAGGGCTGAACCGAAGGCGTGTCTCGACGAACTGCGGCGGGAAGGTTTCGCCACCCTGCAAGCGCTTGAGATCGGACAGCCGCTCCAGGAAGACCAGTTCTCCGCGCTCTGTCTTGGTGACGGCATCGCCGGTGTAGTACCAACCATCCTTCACCTTGGATTCCACGGAACCTTCCCTGCGGTAGTAGCCCAGGAACGTGGTGCCGCCGCGAATCTGCAACTCGCCGTCCGTGCTGACGCGCCACTCCAGCGCCGGGCCAGCCTCGGGGTGCGCCTTCATCCAGTGCCCTACGGTCTCCAGGTCAAAGCGGTCACCCTGGTGGCAGGTCAGCAAGCCGGTTTCAGTGGAACCGTAGATGTTGCGCAGGGGTATGCCCATGGCATGGAACATGCGAAAAATATCCGGCGCCATGGTGGCGCCACCGCAGCTGGCACAGCGCAGCCGCGTCAGACCGAGCTGGTCACGCAGCGGGCGCAGAACAAGCGCATTGGCGATGGGGAACAACATCCGGTCCCACAGGCCAATGGGCTTGCCGTCCAGGCGGCCCACGTTGACGGTATGGCCAACCCGCATGCCCCATTCGTAGACACCGCGCCGGATGGGCCCGGCGTCGAGCATATGCGCCTGCACCGAGGACGCCATGCTCTCCCATTGCCGCGGTGCAAACGTCATGCCCTCGACCGCCAACTCACGGATGTTGGACAACACCTGCTCCGGGCCTTCGGGGAAATTCACGACCATGGGCAAGCCCAGGCCCATGGTGATGCCGTATATCTGCTCGGTGGCCCAGGATGGCGCGATGTAGCTCAGATACTCCATATCCGGCCGCACGTCCATGGAGTCCATCAGCCGCTGGGCGTTGTCGATCAGAAAGCGGTGCGTGAGGATGACGCCCTTGGGATGTCCGGTCGTGCCGGAGGTATAGGACAGCACCGCAATGTCATCCGGCGCGCCCGCATCCACGAACGCGTCATACGCCCTGCCATCGCGCTGGTGCAGTTCACGCCCCTGCTGCTGCATGGCACCAAAGGTATGCAGCAGAGGATCGTTGTACGACCACATCCCGGTGTCGTCCCAGTACACAATGTGGCGCAGCTTGGGCGTCTTGGCCCGGACATCGAGGCCCTTGTCCACCTGCTCCTGGTCTTGCGCGAAAAGAATGACGGCTTCGCTGTCGTCCAGCAGATAGGCCACTTCATCCGCAGTCAGGTCCGGGTACATGGAGACGACCTTGCAGCCCAGGGCGTGCGCCGCAAATTCGGCCCAATAGTGTTGGGGCTCGTTCTCGCCGATGATGGCAACGGTTTCACCCGCCTTGATTCCCGCCTGGTGCAGACCCAGTGCAAGCTCTAGCACGTTGCGCTGCACGTCTGCAAAGCTGTACTCCCGCCAAATGCCGCGCTGTTTGTGGCGTTGCGAAAGACATTCGGGATTGGTGCGCGCGTGCTTGCGCAGCAACTGGGGAAGGGTCGCGATTTCGAGTGTCATTGGGAATCCTCCCCCAGGTAGGCTTTGAGCACGGCGGGGTTGGCCTGGATTTCCTTGGGCGTTCCATCGGCAATCTTGCGTCCAAAGTCCAGCACCGCAATGCGGTCTGCCAAGTCCATCACCACCCCCATGTCGTGTTCCACCAAAACGATGGGAATGTGCTTTGCCTCGCGCACGTCCAGAATGAAGCGCGCCAGGTCTTCCTTTTCTTCCGTGTTCATGCCGGCCATGGGCTCGTCCATCAACAAAATCTTCGGGTCTTGGGCCAGCGCGCGGCCCAGGTCCACGCGCTTGCGCAGGCCGTAGCCGAGGCTACCCACCGGCACGTGCCGGATGGATTCAATTTCAAGGAATTCGATGATTTCTTCCACCGCCTCGCGGTGCAACACTTCTTCGCGTTTGGACGGGCCGAAGTGGAAGAACGACTGCACCAGGTTGGTCCGCATGTGCATGTGGCGCCCCACCATCAGGTTCTCAATCACGGTCATGCCCGAGAAAATGTGCGTGCCCTGGAAGGTGCGCGCCAGGCCCTGCGCCGCCACGTCGTGGACCGCCATGTTGCGCACGTTGCGTCCCGCCAGGGATATTTCACCCTTCTTGGGGCGGTAGAAACCGCTGAGGCAATTCATCAGGGACGACTTGCCCGCCCCGTTCGGACCGATGATGGCCAGCAACTCGTCCTTGCGCACCTCAATCGACACGTCGTTCAGCGCCACAATTCCGCCGAACTGCAACAGCAGATTCCGCGCCGTTAGCACCACCTCGTCGCGCTGACCCTGGATGGGAGTGTTCATGGGCGCCTCCGCTCTGCGTTTTGGGCTTTGTTCATCGAATTTCCTTCTTCAGACCTTTGCAGGACCGACTAGCTGCGCACACCCGCATCCAGGCTGAGCGTGGTGGCATTCAAATAGGCGTTTTCCACAATGTGCCGAACCAGCGAGCCGAACTCGGGCGCCTGACCCATGCGCTTGGGAAAGAGGATGACGTTGTCGATCAGGTGCTGCGACACCTTGGGCGGCATGCCCGAGGACATGGCGGTCTCGAAAAGCCCGGGCGCAACGGCCACCACGCGGATGCCGTGTTGGGCAAGATCGCGCGCCACCGGCAAGGTCATGCCAATGACCGCCGCTTTGCTGGCGCTGTAGGCAGCCTGGCCCATCTGGCCTTGCCACGCCGCACCAGATGACGTATTCACGATGACACCCCGTTCGCCGTCTTCGTTGGGTTCATTCTGCGACATCGCCAACGACGCATGGCGGATCACGTTGAAGGTTCCGGTCAGGTTGATCGCGATCACCCGGTTCCACAGGTCCATCGGAAAGAGCTCGCCCTTTGACAGCGTCTTGCACGGGCCCAGAATCCCCGCGCAGTTCACGACCACGTGCAGCCCGCCGAACGCAGCCACCGCCGCATCCACGGCGGCCTTCACGCTGGCGTCGTCCGACACGTCAACCTTCTGGATGCGCACGTTCGCACCCAAAGTCAGCACGTCACTGGCCAGGCGCTCCTCGTCCAAATCAACGGCCATGACGCGTGCGCCGGCCTCCAGCAGGGCCTTGCAGGTGGCGAGTCCCAGACCCGACGCGGCACCCGTAACCAGGGCGACAGTGTTCTTGATATCCATGGTGTGTGTCTCGTGTTCAATACGGCGCTCAGCGCGCCAGGATGGTGATGCAGGCGACCGCTTCTTCAATGCCTTCCAGGCCGCCACCGTTTTCCGCCAGCGCGATCCGTGCATCCGCCACCTGCCGCGGCCCGGCCTCGCCGCGCAGTTGGGTGACCAGCTCATAGACCTGGGCAAGACCGGTCGCCCCCACGGGGTGCCCCCTGGACTCCAAGCCGCCCGAAGGATTCACGGGAATGCGGCCACCGATCCGGGTGTCACCGCGTTCGGCAATCACGCCGCCCATGCCAAATTTACAGAAACCGAGGTTTTCCGTCTGGATAATTTCGCCCATGGCCGTGGCGTCATGCACTTCGGCCACGGAGACGTCGGCGGGGCCAACGCCTGCGAGTTCATACGCCTTGCGCGCACCCAGAGCCGTGCAGTGGTTGGTGTAGTCGTCTTCGCTGCGGTCGGCGCCGCTTTGCACCACCGCCGCCAAGACCTTGATGGCGCGTTTTTCGCTGATGTTCAGGCGCTTGAGTGCCGAGCGCGTGCACAGGATGGCGGCCGCACCACCATCCGACACAGGGGAGCACATGGGCAGCGTCAAGGGGTAGGTAATGGGCGGCGCAGCCAGCACCTCTTCAATGCTGTAGGCCATTTGGTACTGCGACAGCGGATTGTGCACGGAGTGTGTATGGTTCTTGGCCGACACGGCGGCCAACTGGCGCTGCGTCGTCCCGAAGGTGCGCATGTGCGACCGTGCAAACGCGGCATACACGTCCATGAAGACGCTGTAGGGCTTGGGCGAGGTGGTGCCCTCGGGCACCACAACATCACGCCCCATCTTCATCAACTCGGCGCGGATTGCTTCTGCACGCGAGATATCCCAGGCGCTGTCAAACACCGAGAACATCTTGAGCTTGTCCGTTGCGAACATCTTCTCCGCACCGACGGCCAAGGCGACATCGCCGGCACCGGACTTGAGGTGGTTGCAGGCCAGCACAAACGCCGACGAACCACTTGCGCACGCGTTTTCAATGTTCACCACCGGAATGCGCCCAATGCCCATGGCCCGCAGCGCAATTTGCCCGCGAATCATGTGCTGGCCATCCATATGGCCTTGGGACGTGTTGCCAAAAAAGGCCGCGCCCAGGTCTTCTTTTTGCAAACCCGCATCCGCCAAGGCGGCGGTAACGGCTTCCCGCGTGAGCGCCTTGATGTCCTTGTCCAGATGCCGCCCAAAGGGCGTCATCCCTACACCGACCACATAGATATCTTCCATCGTCTTTTCTCCTTGGCAGGATCCATGTAATTCATGGCATCCAGAAATTTACTATTGGTAAAGTTGTTTTACTCTAAAGTAAAATTTAAACCAAAACCCTAGGGAAATCCCTTGGCAGCCACACTCCCTGCTCAGCACAGTGGCAGGAATCGCATTCCCCGCGCGGTCTCGATATCGCCCTGTGCAGTTACGCGATACAAGCCACGAGCCACGTTGTGAGGGTGAGAGGCGGCTTCAGCCATGTTGAGTACCGGCGCAAAGCAGCTGTCAGTGCCCGCCATCAACGCGCTCCAATACGCACTGGGTTGCGAAGCAAAGCGCTGTGCAATACGCTTCTTGAGAGATGGCCATAAAGACTTGTCCATCTGCTGTGCAGGGTTCACATCCGTCAGCTCCAGTTGCTCCAACAGCAAGGCATAGAACTGGGGCTCGATCGCACCGACCGTGATGTAGCGGCCGTCGCTGCACAGATAACGGTCGTAGAAAGGCGAGTCATGGAAAACACTCGATTCACTGCCTTCCAGGCCACCGCCTTGGCGGATAAGTTGCACGAGCGGCGACAGCATGGCCAGCACATCCACGATGGCGCCGTCGACCACGCAGCCCTGCCTCGTGCTCCGGGCGCCAAGCAACGCCGACACCATGCCAAACGCAAACCCGAGCGCACCGGCGGCATCCCCGATCACCGTGGGCGGAACCATGGGAGGGTGTCCCGGCCGCTCGGTAAGCGACATCAGCCCCGTGAGGGCGACATAGTTCATGTCGTGCCCGGCTGCGTGAGCCAGCGGCCCATCCTGCCCCCAGCCCGTCATGCGCCCATACACAAGCCGTGGGTTGCGTTCACCACACACGTCGGGGCCCAGGCCCAGGCGCTCCATCACACCAGGGCGACTGCCTTCGATCAGCCCGTCGCTTTGTGCAACCAAGTCCAGCGCCTGCGCTCGGTCCTCTTCGCGCTTGAGATTCAACGTGACACGCCGCTTGCCGCGAGACAAGAGCGCTCCGTCCTTCGGCGTTAGTTCATCTGGCAATGCGCCAGCACCGGGTCGCCCGACCACGGTCACGTTCGCCCCCATCTGCATCAACATGAGCCCCGCCAAGGGCCCTGGGCCAATGCCCTCGAACTCAACGATCTTGATACCCGAGAGCGGAGACATGAGCGAGCTGGTCTGACTTTGCATAAAAATTGTTCCGTCAATTCAATAGTTTTACTCTACGTTAAACTAATTAACCATCTAGTAATGGAAAACCCCAGATCCCTGAAAACCGAGGGGAAAGCAGAATCAACCTATGAACATGCAAGTAACCAAGGAAGAATAAATGTCGGCACCGGTTGTTATTACAGAGGTGCGAAAAGGCACCATGTGGATTCGCCTGAATCGGCCTGAGGCGATGAACTCATTGACCCCGGAAGTGCTTCGGGGAATTGACGAGGCACTCAACGAAGCACAGCGCCGTGCGGACGTGATGTCTGTCGTATTGACGGGCACTGGCCGTGCCTTCTGCGCTGGCGCCGACCTCAAGTACGTCAAGACGCAAGCGGGCGAAAGTGGCACCAGTGGTTTTCTGGACAGCGTTCTGGCCACCATGAACCGCATCGATCGCTTTCCCAAACCCGTGATCGCCGCCCTGAACGGCATCACCCTGGCGGGCGGGCTGGAACTGGTGCTCTGCTGTGACCTCGTGCTGGCGGCACGCAGCGCCAAGATTGGCGACGCGCACGCCAACTACGGACTGATCCCCGGTGGTGGTGGCTCGGTTCGCCTGCCGCGGGTCATTGGCCCCACGCGCGCCAAGTACCTTCTCTTCACGGGCGACTTCGTGGACGCTGCAGAACTGGTGGAGGCGGGGCTTGTCAACAAAGTGGTGGACGACGACCAGCTCGAAAGCGCCGCACAGGCCGTCGCGGACAAGATCGCTACCAAGAGCCCCCTGGGCCTGCGCCGCATGAAAGCGCTGGTCGACGATGGATTGCAACAGCCCCTGGACACCGCCCTGCGGCTGGAGTTGCTGGCCTCCGAAGTGCATGCGCACAGCGCCGATCTCCACGAAGGTCTTGCCGCCTTTAACGAAAAGCGCGCCCCGCGCTTCACGGGCCACTGAGCCGACAACACCATGCACACCTTACCCGCCACCGACCGATTCGAAGCACTGCGCGCTTCGCAGCAATTCGCCTACGACCGCGCCCCCGCCATCCGCGCCGTCTATGAGCTTGCGAAGATGACGCCGCAAGAACTCCAAGGCCCGGCCGACCTTGCGCGGCTCGCCGTTACAAGCAAGGATGCGCTGCTGGAGAAGCAGCGCCAGTCGCCGCCATTCGGTGGCTTCCTGGCCGCCGATGACGCATCCATCCGCCGCGTGTTCGTCTCGCCAGGCCCGATCTACGAGCCGCAGTTGTTCGACGACGACACCGGCCACGGCTTCTCGCACGTGTTCCGCCAAGCTGGCATCGGCCCGGGTGACCGCGTGCTCAATACATGGTCCTACCACTTGGTGCCGGCCGGTCTTCTACTGGACGAAGGGATTGCATCCACCGGGGCGACGCTCATCCCCTGCGGGCCCGGCGGCGCCGAGCAGCAGGCACAGCTCATTGTGGACCTGGGCATCACATGCATTTGCGCTTCCACCGCCTTCTTCGTGACCTTGGTCGAGATGCTTGAGCGCATGGGCTACGACCTGCCTTCACAATGGAAGGTCCGCTCCGCGATGCTGGGCGGCGAACTGGGCGACTGGATGGGCAAGCGCCGCGTGCTGGAGCAGAAGTACGCCATCCAGACGTTTGCAGCATATGCCACCGGCGACTTCGGGCTTATTGCCTACGAAGAACCAGGGCAAATGGGTTACACGGTTCAGCCGGATCGGCTTGTCCAGATCTGCGACCCGCAAACCGGCACCCCCCTGCCCTTGGGCGAGCCTGGCCAAATCGTGGTCACCACACTGGACCACGGCTGGCCACTGGTACGCTTTGGCACAGGCGATGTGGCACAGGCACTGACTCATTCACCGGATGGCCTGGTGGAACGCATCGGCCTGCTGCAAGGCCGAGTAGGCCAAGGCGTCAAGGTGCGCGAAATCTTCATCTATCCGCGCAACGTGGAAGAGCTGGTGATCCGGATGCCATCTATCCAATGTGCCCAGGTCGTCGCTGGCAAACAGCAGCATCGGGAAACTGCAACCCTGCGCGCGGTGCTAACGTCAGGGGCGTCCAAAGACACCACACAAAGCGATCTGATGGAGATCTTCAGGCAACTAACGCGCCTGAAACTCGACTCAGTCGAATGGTTGAGCCAGGAGGAACTGGCCGTTGATGCCCCTTTGCTTGTGGACAACAAACATCATGGCGACACTGATTAAGGTGCACGTCCCAGGGACTTGAGGCGTTACAGGTTGATGACGCAGCAAACCCTGATCATGGCCGCAGATCAAAGCTCTGAGAATTGCCGTAAACCCACAAGGCGCGACGAGTTCCTCAAGACCACGGAGGCCATCGTGCCTTGGCCCGCCCTGTGCGAAGTCATCGAACCGAACTATCTGTGTCGGCTCAAATTTGCCACGACCGCCAGAGGTGGCGCCAATGGCCGCGCAGTAAGACGGGTTTCGAGGGCGGATTCAACCGGTCGATGCAACACACTAAGAACTGCGTAAGCAGAAGGAGTGTTGCAGATGAAGTACCGGACACGAACCTACTACACGGACGCCCAGAAGGCATTGATGTGGGAGCGACGGAAGGAAGGCTGGACGCTCCATCAGATTGCCCAACTGTTCAATCGCTCACACACATCGGTGCAGTGAATCCTGTCCAGAACTGGTGGCATTCGGCCACCGACACGCAGCCGTTGCGCAACGGTGCTGACTCTGGCTGAGAGGGAAGATATCTCGCGTGCCGTGGTGAACTGCCAATCGATTCGTTCAATTGCTGCTCTGCTCGGGCGAGCGCCATCAACCATCAGCCGCGAGATCAAGCGCAATGGCGGACGATCGGACTACCGGGCCACTGAAGCAGACAGCGCCGCCTGGGATCGTGCGCTTCGTCCCAAACAATGCAAACTGGTCGAGAACAGAGCCTTGGCGCGTGTCGTGACCGACAAGCATCGGTGGCTGTGGTCATCGGGAAAAATTGCTGGATGGCTAAAGCATACTTATCCCTGCGACGAAAGCCACCACGTGTCACACGAGACCATCTACCGCAGCCTCTTCATTCAAGCGCGTGGCGCCTTGAAGAAGGAATTGCTGCAGCATTTGAGACGGACACGCGGCATGCGTCGGTCTCGACATCACACGCAGAAAACGGACATTCATGGGCAGATCGTTGGCGCTGTCTCGATCAGCCAGCGGCCCGCATCCGTCGAGGATCGCGCAGTGCCAGGTCACTGGGAGGGAGACCTGCTATTCGGTAGCCACAACAGCCAGATCGCAACACTGGTTGAGCGCCAGACGCGGTACGTCATGCTCGTGAAAGTTGGCGGCAAGGACACCGAGACGGTCATCAACGCCTTGATCAAGAACGCTCGCAAGCTTCCTCAAGAGCTCTACAAGTCGCTGACATGGGACCGAGGCAAAGAGATGGCTGGCCACAAACGATTCACACTCGCCACAGACATCCAGGTCTACTTCTGTGATCCACAGAGTCCATGGCAACGCGGAAGCAACGAGAACACGAACGGCTTGCTCAGGCAATACCTGCCGAAGGGCATCGACATCTCGAGCTACTCACAAACCAAGCTCAACGCTTTGGCGAGACAATTGAACGAGAGGCCTAGAAAGACCCTCGACTTCCAGACTCCGGCTGAGATGTTCAGCCAGACCGTTGCATCGACCGGTTGAATCCGCCTTGCGCAGGAGCCGTTCGCGTTGCGCTCTTGATCCGTGTGTTTACGACTTTAGGAAATCGTCTCCAAAATCCAACGCCCTGCAAACCCGCATGAATGCTAGACCCGTGTTTACGACTTTATTAAACTGTTTACGACTTTAATTGCGCGGAACAGCACCCCCTCACCCCAAAAATCACTCACTCCACCGTGACTGATTTCGCCAAATTTCTCGGTTTATCGACATCGGTTCCCCGTGCAACCGCTGTGTGATAAGCCAACAATTGCAGCGGCACCACGTGCAGCAACGGGCTCAATGCGCCGTAGTGTTCAGGCATACGGATCACGTGGATGCCTTCGCTGCTTTCAATTTTGGTGTCGGCGTCGGCCAGCACGTACAAGACGCCGCCGCGAGCGCGGACTTCCTGCATGTTGCTCTTGAGCTTTTCCAGCAGCGCATCGTTGGGCGCCACCGTCACCACAGGCATGGCGCTGGTCACCAGGGCCAGCGGGCCGTGTTTGAGTTCGCCGGCCGGGTAGGCCTCGGCGTGGATGTAGCTGATTTCCTTGAGCTTGAGCGCGCCTTCCAACGCGATCGGGTAATGCAGGCCACGGCCCAGAAAGAGCGCGTTTTCCATCCTGGCAAAGTCTTCGGCCCAGCTGATGACTTGCGGCTCCAGCGCCAGCACGGCTTGCAGGGCCGCCGGCAGGTGGCGCATGGCTTTGAGGTGGGCGGCTTCTTCGTCCTCGCTGAGCCGGCCCTTGCTTTGTGCCAGCGCCAAGGTCAGTAAAAACAGGCCTGCCAGTTGCGTCGTGAACGCCTTGGTGGACGCCACACCGATCTCGACGCCGGCACGGGTGATGTAAGCCAACTTGCACTCACGCACCATGGCGGAGGTAGCCACGTTGCAAATCGTCAGCGTGTGTTTCATGCCCAGCGACTGGGCGTGGCGCAGCGCGGCCAGCGTGTCGGCCGTTTCCCCGCTTTGTGTGATGGTGACCACCAGCGATTTCGGATTGGGCACCGAGGTGCGATAACGGTATTCGCTGGCGACTTCCACTTGGGTCGGGATGCCGGCAATGGATTCAAGCCAATACTTGGCTACGCAGCCGCTGTAATAACTGGTGCCGCAAGCCAGGATGAGCACCGAATCGATGTCCTTGAAGACA
The DNA here is from genome assembly GCF_033446725.1 of Polaromonas potterensis. NCBI lineage: Bacteria > Pseudomonadati > Pseudomonadota > Betaproteobacteria > Burkholderiales > Comamonadaceae > Polaromonas > Polaromonas potterensis. The sequence continues at coordinate 196,578 of NZ_JAWQLX010000009.1, forward strand.
CGGAAAGCCTCGTCACCGAACAGCTCGGGCGTGATGCCTTTGATGCCTTCCAGCGTGTCGCCGATGGCGCGCGGCTGCTCGAAAATTTCTTTCTGCATGTAATGACGGTAAGGGCCGAGTTCGGCGGCGCCGCTGTGCGCCTGCACGGTTTTGACCTCGCGCTGCACGGCCTTATGGTCGCGGTCGATGACCCAGTATTTGCCGAGCTGCATATCCACCAGGTCGCCTTCTTCCAGATACAAAATCTGGTCGGTCACGCCGGCCAGCGCCATCGCATCGCTGGCCAGGAAGTTTTCGCCGCCCTCTTTGCCCACACCCAGGATCAGGGGTGACCCCGCGCGCGCGCCCACCACGCGGTGTGGCTCATCCTTGCAAAATGCGGCAATCGCGTAAGCGCCATGCAACTGGCGCGTGGTGGCCTTGAGCGCTTCGAACAAATCGCCTTCGTACAGGCTGTCCATCAGGTGCACGATCACTTCGGTGTCGGTCTGGCTGACGAATACATACCCTTTGGCCTGCAACGCAGCGCGCAATTCGTCGTGGTTTTCAATGATGCCGTTGTGCACCAGCGCCACCTTGCCGGGCTTGAGGGCGGCGTCGCCGGCGCCATGGCTGAAATGGGGATGGGCATTGTGCACCGCTGGCGCGCCGTGGGTGGCCCAACGGGTGTGGGCAATGCCGGTGCCGCTTTCAAGTTTGTCTGCGCTCACCTGCGCCATCAACTCCGCCACGCGCGAGGTGCTGCGCGCGCGTTTCAGGCCGTCGGCATACACCGCGACGCCGCAGGAGTCATAACCGCGGTACTCCAGCCTTTGCAGGCCTTGCACCAGGATGGGAACAATATTGCGGGTGGAAACTGAAGCGACGATGCCACACATGATGAGCCTTTATTGAAAACGAGTGCTGATGGTAGTGAGCCCAATGAAAAATAAATGGTCTAAATTGTTTTATTTTTGTAATTTAATTTCACAAATTATCATGAATATCGATATATTTCATATTCACCAAATATATCGCGAATGAATTCACAAACCACCCCACCCGGCTTGGTGCTGGACATCGCCGACATACGTATCCTGGACCAGTTGCAGCGTGACGCCTCGCTGTCCAACCAGGCGCTGGCCGCGCTGGTGCATGTTTCACCGCCCACTTGTTTGCGGCGCATCAAGCGTCTGCAGAAGGCCGGCTTGATCGAGCGGCAAATCGCCGTGTTGTCGCTGGAAAAGATGGCCGCCACCCTGGGCCATGGGCTGACCGCCATCACCGAGATCACGCTGGACCGCCAGGGCGCCGAGCAACTCGAGGCCTTTGAAACCCGTGCGGTGCAGGACGCGGCCGTGCAGCAGTGTTACCGCGTCTCGCCCGGGCCGGACTTTGTGCTGGTGGTGCATGTGCGCGACATGCCGGCTTATCTGGCGCTGGCGCAGCGGCTGTTCACCAGCGACGCCAATGTGCGCAACGTGAAGGCCTTTTTCAGCGTCAAACGCTCAAAATTTGAGCCAAATCTGCCTCTATCCCAATAGGGACGGGCGCAATCAGCTACCGAATCAATAGCAACAAGTCACCCACAATCAGACTAACCCCGCGCCTTGGGCTGCGGCATCGGCCAACAAACTTTCGCCGCGCGACTGCAACAGCGACAGCAGCCGCCGCGCAGCGGGCGAGAGGTAGCCGTCGCGCCGATAGGTCACGCCCAGCGTGCGCTGCAAGGTGGTTTCGGGCAGCGGCACTTCCTTGAGGACGCCGTGGCTGCCGCGGCCCAAGGTGCGGCGCGAGACAAAACTCAACAAGCCGGTGCGCCGAATGAGCGCCGGCAGCAGCGGGATCGAGTTGGCGCTGATCTGTACCCGTGGCAGCGCCAAGCCGCGCGACTGGAACACCGCATCCAGCCACTGGCGGCTGGGAATCGACGCCGCCGGCAGCGCCCAGCCATACGCAAGCAAGGCCTGCAACGTGATCTGCGGCAGCGCAAACACCGGGTGATCGGGGCTGGTGGCCACCACAGCGGCATCCTCGAAGAGGGGATGTGTCTGGAACAAGGCATCGGGCGTGGGCACCAGGCCGATCAGCAGGTCAATATTGCCCTCACGCAGTTGCTCGCGCAGCGCCATGCTGGGGCCCACGGTGATGTCGATGGTGGTGCTGGGCGCCTCCGACAACAGCAACTGGCACAGCGTGGGCAATACGTGGTCGGCCGCAATCGGTCCGCTGCCAATACGCACATGGCCGGCATGGCCCTGCGCAAAATCGCTGACTTCGCGCAACGCTTCTTCCGATGCGCCGCGCAGCAGCCGGGCCCTGGCCAGCAGCACCTCGCCAACGGCCGTGAGCTGGATGCCCCGACCGGCGCGGCTGAATAGCGGCGCGCCAAAAGACGCCTCCAAGCGCTGCATGCACTTGCTGAGCGCGGGCTGCGAGCGCCCCAGCCGCTCGGCAGCCTGACCCAGGTGGCCAAGCTCGGCCACCACTTCAAAGTAGCCCAGATCACGCAGGTTGATGTTCATGTGATGATCAATTCATAACTAAAAGAAAATATTAAATGAATATTATCAAATAGACGGAATGAATTCGAGCTTCCACAATTTACCGACTTCCCCCTCAAGCCTTAAAAATCCGGCTTTCAAAAGCCCCCAGGAGACAACCATGGTCCATAGACGTACTTTTCTTGCCGCGGCGGCCGCCGCCTCTGTCGCCACGCTGACCAGCCCGAGCGCCTGGGCCCAGCCGGCCAGCACCTGGCCGCAGCGCCCGATTCGCCTGGTGGTGCCCTTCCCACCGGGCGGCAGCGCGGACTTTCTGGGCCGTATGCTGGCTGAAAAAATCACCGCTGCCACCGGTTGGGTGCTGGTGGTGGAAAACCGTGCTGGCGCAGCCGGCAACATCGGCCTGGACGCCGTGGCCAAGGCGCAGCCCGATGGTTATACCTTCGGTATTGGCCAAACCGCGAACCTGGCGATCAATCCATCGCTCTACGCCAAGATGCCGTTTGACTCCTTGAAGGACCTGGCGCCGATTGCGCTGGTCGCCTCGCAACCCATGGTCGTGACCGTCAGGGCGGAGTCACCGTTTCGCACACTGGCCGATCTGATCGCCGAGGCCAAAAAAAATCCCGAGCCTATGCGTGTGGCCTTTGCCGGCAACGGCACCGTGGGCCACCTGTCCATCGAAATGCTGGAGCGCCGCGCCGGCGTCAAGCTGCTGAACGTGCCTTACAAGGGCGCGGGCCCGGCCGTGAATGACTTGCGCGCCGGTCACGTGGACTTTTACGTCGGCAATTCGATCTCGGTGCTGGGCCAGGTCAAGGGAGGCACCCTGCGCGCGCTGGCCGTCACCTCGCCCACCCGCCTGGAGGCGCTGGCCGCCGTGCCCACGGTGGCCGAGTCAGGATTTGCCAACTTTGATGCGCAGACCTGGTCTGGCCTGATGGCACCCACGGGTGTGCCGCCTGCCATTCTGGAACGCATGTACGCCGAGGTGAGCCGCGTGCTGGCCCGGCCCGACGTGCTGGCCAAATTCGCCGCCGAAGGCAGCAGCGCCGCCACCGGCCGCAGCACACAACAGTTTGCCGAGCTGATCCGCAGCGAGCACCGCAGTTGGGGCGACCTGGTGCGCCAGGCCAAGATCCAGATCGAGTGATGCCCATGGCAGCGCCCACCTCCCACCTGGAAGCCCCGGGCGTTCAGGAAACGCCCGCGCCATCTCAGCGCTTCACCATCTTCGTCACCGCGCCTACCCTGGCCGCGTCGGGCGCGGATTTACTGCGGCAGGCTGGTTGCCGCGTGTTTTACCTGCCGCAAGGCAGCGACGCCGCGGCGGTGAGCCAGTTGCTGGCCACCGAGTCCATCGACGCCGTGATCTCGCGCACCGTGGCGCTGACGGCGGCCGACATCGCGGCCTGCCCAAGCTTGCGCATCATCTGCAAACACGGTGTGGGCGTGTCCAACATTGATGTGGCGGCGGCCACCCGGCGCCGTATTCCGGTGTGTGTCACACCGGGGGCCAATGCGCAGTCGGTGGCAGAAATGACATTGGGCCTGATGTTCGCGGCGGCCCGCCGCATCAGCTGGATGGATACCGAGTTGCGCGCCGGCCGCTGGTCGCGCGCGCAAGACGGGCTGGAGCTGCACGGCCGCACACTGGGCCTGCTGGGCATGGGCGAGGTCGGCCAGCGCGTGGCGGCCGTGGCGCTGGCGCTGGGCATGCCGGTGGTGGCATTTGACCCGGGCGTGACGGCACTGCCTGCCGCTTTGGCAAAGGTAGGCCTGCTGCCCTCGGCAGACGCTGTGATAGCAGCCGCCGACGTGCTGAGCCTGCACGTGCCGCTGACAGCGGCCACACGAGGGCTGATGGACGCGACACGCCTGGCACGCATGCGCCGTGGCGCCATCCTGATTAATACCGCACGTGGCGAAGTGGTCGATGAAGTGGCGCTGATTGAAGCGCTGCAAAACGGCCACCTGCGCGCGGCGGGACTGGACACCATGGCCACCGAACCCCTGCCACCGGACAGCCCGCTGCTGTCGCTGCCCAATGTGGTGCTGACCCCGCATGTGGGCGGCTCTACCCCGGCCGCGCTGGACGCCATGGCGCGCGGCGCCGCACACACCGTGCTGGCGTTTTTGCAGGGCCTGCCGACGGACCCTGCCACCTGTCTCAATGCGCAGGTGCTTCCCCATTTGCCCCACCAGGATTCACCATGACAACATCCACACCTTCCGCCCTCTCAACCGCCACACCCATGTCCTGGCCGCCCGGCTACCGCATCAACCCGCGGGCAGACAGCCTGCCCGCTGATCTGGTCGAGGCGTTTCGACACATTCCCGTGGCAGTGGCAGGTGACTGCATGGGCCGCAGCGTGGGCGCCACCGGCCTGCGCAGTTACCACGGCCGCCTGGACACAGTGCTCTGCGGGCCGGCCGTCACCGTGCGGGTGCGGCCCGGCGACAACCTGATGATCCACAAGGCGCTGATGATGGTGCAACCCGGCGATGTACTGGTGATCGACGGCGGCGGTGACCTGACGCAGGCGCTGATAGGTGGACTGATGCGCACCACCTGCCTGGCACGCAAGCTGGGCGGGCTGGTGATTGATGGCGCGCTGCGCGACTGTCTGGAATGGGCGGAAGGCGGATTGCCGGTGTTTGCGCGCGGCCACACCCATCGCGGCCCAAGCAAGGAAGGTCCGGGCGAGATCAACGTAGCCGTGGCCTGCGCCGGACTGGCCGTGTTGCCGGGCGACCTGATGCTGGGTGACGCCGATGGCGTCATCGCCATCCCCGCCGCCGAAGCCGCCGTGGTGCTGCAGCGCGCGAAGCTGCACCTGGAAAAAGAAGCGCTGATCCGCGCCAGCAACCTCGCCGGCACGTCCGACCCGGAACGCTTCAATACCCTGTTACGCGCCAAGGGGCTGCCGGTCTGACGGCGTCAAGACGCTGGCGGGCCTGCGCTGATGACCCCCGCGAGGTGCTTCAGAGCTAAAAAAGCTTTATTGGGCATTAAAAAAGTCTGTAGCCCTTACCCTTCATACATCATCAGCTATTAAAAGAATAGCGAATCAAGCCTTTTTCTTTTGCGGCCGCGTCCAGTTGGCCAGGCTCACCTGCTTGCCGCGCGCCACGCTCAAGGCGCCCGGTGGCGTGTCTTTGGTGATGGTGGAGCCGCCGCCCACGGTGCCGCCCGCGCCTATGGTCACGGGCGCCACCAGCACGCAGTTGCTGCCGATGTGGACATCGGCCTCGATCACCGTGCGGTGTTTGTTGGCGCCGTCGTAGTTGGCGGTGATGCTGCCGGCGCCGTAGTTGACACGTTCACCCACGGTGGCATCGCCCAGGTAGGCCAGATGGTTGGCCTTGGCGCCTTTGGCCAAGGTGGCGTTTTTGACCTCGACAAAGTTGCCGATGTGCACCTCGGCGCCCAGTTGCGCGCCCGGGCGCAGCCGGGCAAACGGGCCGATCAACGCGCCCTCGCCAACCTGCACGCCGAGCTTTTCACCATCGATATGGGTGAAGGGATGAATCACCGCGCCGGCGGCGATGCTGGCGTTGGCGATGCAACAGTTGGCGCCTATGCGCACGTCGTCGCCCAGGATGACCTGGCCTTCAAACACGCAATTGACATCAATCTCCACGTCCTGACCGCAGGTCAGCGTGCCGCGCACATCGAAACGCGCTGGATCGCTGATACGCACACCCTGCTCCATCAGCCGGGTCGCCAGCCGCAACTGAAATGCACGTTCCAGCTCGGCCAATTGCAGCGGGCTGTTGACCCCGTCGACCTGCACCTTGTCGCTGATACGCGTGGCGACCACCTCGGCGCCGTCCAACACGGCCAGCTTGACGATGTCGGTCAGGTAATACTCGCCCTGGCTGTTGTCATTGCCCAGGCGCGACAGCCAGTTTTTCAGGCGTGTATTCGGCACGGCCATGACGCCGGTGTAAATCTCACGGATCTCGCGTTGCTGCGCCGAGGCATCCTTGTGTTCCACAATGCTTTGCACCGCCTCGCCCTGGCGAATAATGCGGCCGTAACCGCTCGGGTCGGGCATGTCCACGGTCAGCAGCGCCAGGCGTGAGCCGCCGCAATCGGCCAGCAGGCCGCGCAAGGTGGCAGCTTCGATCAGCGGCACATCGCCGTTGAGGATCAGGGTGATGCCGTCGTCAGGCAGGCAGGGCACGGCCTGCAACACGGCGTGACCGGTGCCCAGCTGCGGCTCCTGGCGCACAAAAGACAGGGCCAGCCCGCCGGCGCCACCCACAGCCACCCCGGCTTCCACCTGCGCCGCGCCATGGCCGGTCACCACCACCGCTTGGCGCGGCGACAGTTGCACCACACAATCCAGCACATGCTGGAGCAGCGCACGACCGCCCAAACGGTGTAACACTTTGGGCAGTTTGCTTTTCATCCGCGTGCCTTTGCCCGCGGCCATGATGACAACATCAACTGGAATGGCCATGAAATTTCCTGTGCATTTTTTCGGGGGAGCGCGCTTTGCGCGATTTGGAAAACCCTGGCGAATTATCGGCCTGCTGACGCTGCTGGTTTTGCTGCAAGCCTGCAGCGCGGTAAAAATGGCCTACAACCAGGCGCACGAGTTGGCGTATTGGCAACTCGACGGCTATTTTGATTTCAGCGATGCACAAACCACCAAGGTCCGGGAAGAGCTGGTCCAGGTGCACCAATGGCACCGCAACACCCAGTTGCCGACCTACATCGAAGCTCTGAAAAAATGGCAATCCTTGCTGCCGGGCGAGCTGGACGAGGCCCAGGTCTGCGCCCTGGTCGAGGACGTGCGCGGCAAACTGCTGGCGATTTCGGACCGCAGCGAAATAGTCCTGACCGAACTGGCCACCACTTTGGCGCCGGAACAACTGGACCACCTGAAGCGCAAATTCTCCAAGCTCAACACGGCCTATAGACGCGACTTTCTGGAGGGCTCGCCGCAAAGCCTGCTCGACAAACGTGTGAAAAAGGCGGTCAGCCGCGCGGAAACCTTGTACGGCCCGCTGGAAGACAAACAGCTGGCGGTGATTCGCCACCATCTCGCGCAATCGGTGTTTGATGCCAAGCTGTCGCTGGCGGAGCACCAGCGCCGCCAGCAGGACGCCTTGCAGACGCTGGCGCCGCTCATCGCTAGCTCGGCCACCGCCAAACAGGCTCAGCCGGCGATCCGGGCCTATTTTGAAAGGTCGTTGAACTCGCCCGATCCGGCCTTTCGCAGCTACCAGGACAGGCTGACACGCGACAGCTGCAAAACGTTTGCCGCACTGCACAACAGCACCAGCGCCGCACAACGCGCCCAGGCGGTTCAAACCTTGAAGGGATATGCGCAGGACTTCAAAACGCTGGCCGGCCCACGTTTGTAAGGCCAGGCCTGCGCGGTATTCACCGCCAAGGCCTGGAGGTGGCGATCAGGCCTGCAGCGCGGCCCACATTTCCTGGTCACGCGCGGCCGTCCAGATGCGCGGATTTTTGATGCCGCTGGCTTCGTCGTAAGCGCGGCTCACGTCAAACGGCAGGCAATGTTCGTAGATAAAGACCTGGTCAAAAATCGGGTCCATGCTTTTGCGGGTATGGGCCATGGCGGTTTTCAGGTCCATCTTGGCGGCAGCGGCTTCCTGACCGCAGCGGTACAAGGTTTCCACCCACTGCTTGGTGTAGTCAATCGCCTTGTTCACATCGGCCGCGCCCTTCATGGCTTCGCCGCGGCCGGGCACGATGGCCTCGGCCTTGAGCGCGCGCAAAGCTTCCAGCGTGGCCGGCCACTCTTCGAGCTGGGCATCACCGGTATACACACCGGCGTTGTATTCGACCAGATCGCCGGAGAACAGGACTTTTTCTTCCTCCACCCAGGCGATGGTGTCGCCGCGGGTGTGGCCCGGGCCGGGATGCCAGATCTGCACCCGGACGCCGCCCAAGTCCACCACCAGCTTGCCGGGTATTTCACCCTTGACCGGGTTGCCGCCGGCAATCACCATCGTGGGCCAGGTCAGGCCGGGCACACTTTCGGCATTGCGGAACAGGCGCGGGAAACGTTCCATTTCGCTTTGCATGTCTTCGGCGCCGCGCTCAATGATCAGCTCGTGGGTGCCCTGGCTGGCGATCACCTCGGTCGCGCCTTCGGCGATGTAGGCGCTGGCGCCCAACACACGCACCGCGTGGTAGTGGGTCAGCAACACGTATTTGATGGGTTTGTCGCTGACCGTGCGGATGCGGGCAATCAGGTCCTGCGCCATCGCCGGCGTGGCCGTGGCATCGCTGACCATGATGAATTTGTCACCAATGATCACGCCCGAGTTCGGGTCGCCCTCCGCGGTGTAGGCCCAGCAGTGGGCGCTGAGTTGCTCAAAAGTGATCTTTTTGTCCGTCAGGTCGGACTGCGAGGCGAAAGCTTTGGACATGGGGTCTCCGTGGGTGGCCGAACAGGCGTCGGCCTTGAATCATGGTTAGGCTGAATAATTCTACTATACGTAACTTATTACGAATAGTTAAATCAACAACACTCAGCTACTCAGCCCGCGTTCGAGCATGGCGATCACTTCTTCGGAAAAGGCGCGGTAACTCATGGGGCCATCGGGCCGCATCCAGGTGAAGGTCCAGTTGATCATGCCGAACAACATCATGGTCACCGCCGTCTGGTTGACCGCTGTGATGCGTTGCGGGTAGGCACGCTGCAGAAAACGGGTCATGGCCGACACCACGTCGCGCTGGCGGTTCAGGATCAGCTCGCGCTGCACATCGCCAAGAAACTTGGTGTCGCCCAGCAAGGCGCTATGGCGTGTGGCCGAAGTTTCGTACTCGTCCAGAAAGTTGCGGATCAACTCATGCAAGGTTGCGCGGTCGTCCAGGTTTTTGCGCTGGGCGCTGGCCTCGGTCTGGCCTATGGTGGCCAGCAGGCGCTGGGTGTAGCGGTCCAGCAGGTCAAACAGAATGGCTTCCTTGCTGTCGTAATAGTGGTACAGCCTGGCCTTGGAAGTGCCGCAGGCCGCAGCGATGTCGTTCATGCTGGCGGCCATGTAGCTTCGCTGCGCAAAACACTGGGCCGCCACATCAAGAATGGCTTCACGCTGAAGCTCGTGGGTCGCGGATTTGGGTCTGGCCATGCGCTATTGTGAAGCACGGCCACAGAGGCCGGTAGCGCGCTAAAGTAGCGCCATGCCTGCGGACCCCTCCTTTACAAGCTATTGCTGCGAACTGCTTTCTAGCGTCGGGCCCTGCACGGCGCGCCGCATGTTTGGCGGCGCCGGCATCAGCACCGACGGTTTGACGATTGCGCTGATCGCTGACTTGGGCCAGGGCCAGCAGCTCTGGCTCAAGGCCAGCGACGACACCCGCCATTTGTTTGAAGCGGCGGGCTGCGCGCCTTTTGTGTATACCGCCAAAAACAAACCGATGCGGCTCAATTACTACAGCGCGCCGGAAGACGCGATGGAGTCGCCTCAGTTGATGGCGCAGTGGGCCCGGCTGTCGTTGGCTTGTGCCTTAAAAGCACGTGCCGCCAAGGTGGTACGGGCGCGATCAGCTACCAAATCAATAGCGGATCGAGGCACAACCAGCAACAAGGCGGCCCCGGCCAAACCGGCCAACCCCAACACCAGGCGGCCCGAAGCCGTGGTCGCCAAACCCAGGGCCACGCGCAAATCACGCAGCGGCTGAGCCACGCCGCTGACGGCCAGGACGCGGCGCGTGGCGGGGCTGACCGTGATGCCGACGGTCGCGGGCAAGGGGTCCCAGCTGAAATAAGCGGCCGACTCTTTGGCCGCGCCCCAGGACTCCATCACCAGCACCTGGCCAGGCAGGAGCTTGAGATCGTCGCCTGCACCCAGGAAGTGGTCACCGCCGCGCACGCCGTCATCCTGCTGTGCGTTGTTGTAGGTGATCCACACCCGGCCATGCGCAATACGCAACACACCGGACTCGGTCGGCCGCAAGGTCAGCGCCCGGCCATCGCCCAGCTTCCAGCAGCCCGCCACCGCGTCTGTGCAGGTAAACGATGACTGGCTGTGCTTGTTCAGGGGGTTCATGGCTGTTCTCCATCAAAAATCCGTTGGGAGGCTTTGAATGATCGTTGTCCCGAGCTTGGCAGTCCAATGAAATCGCGCTACGCTATTCATTCCATAAACGCATGAATCGGAAAACCCGGCGATGCAGCACTCCCAAACCCATTTGCGCTCCCGGCCGATTTCGGCCGGCCAGTTGCGTGCCTTCGAGGCGGTCGCCCGGCACCTGAACTTTCGCGCGGCCTCCGAAGAACTGGCCCTGACCCAGTCGGCCGTGAGCCGGCAAATCCAGGCGCTGGAGGAGGAGGTGGGTTTGAGCCTGTTCCACCGCCACACGCGATCGGTCGAACTCACAGGCGCGGGCGGCGTGTTGCTGCGCGCCGTCACACCTTCGCTCGAACGCATTGACGGCGCGGTGCGGCAGATCCGCCAGAGCGCGGGCCGCAAAAGTGTGTCCTTGACCACCTTTGCCTCCTTCGCGTCGATGTGGCTGATCCCGCGGCTGGAAGCGTTCCAGCGCGACAACCCCGACATGGACATCCGCATTGATGCGTCCGACACGGCGATCGACCTCGACACCTCGGACCTGGATATCGCGCTGCGTTACGGGCCCGCCAGCCGCATGGCGTCCTCAGGTGCGATCCGCCTGTTTGGCGAACAGCTGACACCGGTGATCAGCCCCTGGCTGCTCAAAAGCAGCCCGCGCCTGAAGAAGCCCGAAGACCTCGCGCAGTTTGCATTGATCGAGGCGGGCGACTCCCACGCCACCCACATGGAATGGCTGACCTGGCGGCGCTGGCTGGAGGTCCAGGGCACACCCAAGCTGGAGGGCAAACGCTGGCTGTATTTCAACTACGCCTATCAGATGGTGCAGGCGGCGTTGACCGGCCAGGGCGTGGTGCTGGCCCGCCTGCCACTGATCGCTGAAAGCCTGGCCTCGGGCGACCTGATCGAGCCCTTGCCTCACTTGCGGCTGGACTCGCCCATGGCCTACTGGTTAATCGTCGGCACCCGCAGCGCCGCCCGGCCCGAGGTCAAGGCCTTCTGCGACTGGCTACAGGCCCAGGGCGCCCTGACCCGCCAGGCGATCGGCGATATGCCAGACCCGGACACGGTGGATGGGCTGGATTGAAGAAAACGTCGTGTTGTCACGGCAGCCCCTAGCCAGTTGGTCTGCCGATGGTGCTTCGGGCAAGCCGGGGGCTCATTAACACGCGCTTCGGCTCAAGAAGTCACGAACCCTGATCTGCCTGACCCGGTCTGTGCCAACCGTGGGATTGCCGACGATGCTCAAACAGCCTAGGCCGGGGAGGCACTCTCGAGATTGAAGCAATTGCCAGATCTATCCCGTATTAAAGATGATACATTTCGTGCCGTTATTGCACATTGAGATACAAATATGGACTCATCTTTTGCCGAGATGAACCATGCGACGCTTTAAGCGGTGGCTTGCCACCTGCTTGAACGTCGATTTTTCCATTGCACTAAAACGTCAGAATAAAAAAAGGGGGCAGGTTGCGCACTTTCATTCGCTTTGTTTCGGCGGGGGCTATCGCTTTCGCGTCATTTTTTTCAGGTACCACCTATGCCCAGGTTCCCCAAGTCGTCTTGGCGGGTGTTGCCTACTCAGGGGACGCACAAACGATTGCCGCGCGGTTCCCGTACTCCCTTCGGTATGAGCAGACGCTTAAGGCCGCCGGCGAGACGCCATACGCCAAGGTTCGGCAGTCCATTACCTTGGCTGCCCCCGCCAACCTGGAAGTGCTGACCGCGCAGATTGACGAACTCAAAGGGCGCGACCAGGCCTTGGTCGTGTCACTCGTGGTGAACTCCGAGACGGTATCGATCGAGCAATTTGGGCAACTGCGCAAGCTGTTCGTGATGATTCGCGGTCAAACCCTGTTTTTTGACTTCAAATCCATGGCCGTGGTCCGTGCGTATCCCATCAGCTTCGCCTATATCGACACCCTTGACAGGCAGCCCACAGAAGAAGAAATCATGGCCCGGGTCCGGCAGGTCTACGAAGGCACCCCGACCAAACCTGGGCTGTACGCGCGTTTTGCGGGCACGCTGGCCAAAGCGACCTTGCCGACCCAGATACCCCGCTATTTGCAGGTTTCCCGGGTGTCCCTCAGCCCGGACGTTGTCAACGCACTTCCTGACTACCTCAAGAGTTCTCCTGCGGTCGCTGAAACCTGGGCAGCTGACCTGGTGAGCGAAGCCATCTCCACGCGCCTGGGCGTTCCTCTCGTCCCGTACAGCAAGGGCTACGCCATCGGCAACGTCATGTCCATGCGGGTTTCAGACAGCACGGTGTTTACCCTGAAGCTGCCAAAGCCCGACTATGAAATCAGTGTCGACTTCACCAGCCTGAAAAAAATCAAGTACGGAGAAGTCAATGCAGGCGCCAGCTTCATCTACGGCGCCTATGCGACCCTCAAGATTGAAGAGCCCCTGTCGGGCACGACCTACCTGAACACCGCGCTCAAAAACGGCGAAGTCAAGGTGGTGCCGATGACGCAGACCTATGTGGATGATTTTCCAGCCTTCTATGACTCCCTCAATGGCATGTTTGGCAAGCTGGCCGATGCCGTCGGCGGCAAAGGAAACACTTGGGTGAAATCTGCGGCTGCGGCACCCGATATCGAATCACAAATCATCAAAACCAGGGAACTCATCAATCTATGCAAATAATTCGTACATGCCTTCTCGTGCTGCTTTTGGGCTGCACCACCTTGTCCATGGCGCAGGTGCAGCAAGCCCGCGGCAAAGCCACGGTCCCGTATTCAGGCAGGTCGGCAACACCAGACATCAAGGCCAAGGCAAACCTTGCCGCACAGCTTAAAGCCGTTGAGTTCTACTATGCCGAAGCGGGCGAGTCGGAAGCAGCCAATTTCGATGCCGTTCGCGACAAAATCATCGCCGACCCGGATCGCTATATTCTCGAAACCACGGTGCTCGCCGAAGAAGACAGCGCCGATAAAAAACAGTACACCGTCGCCGTCAAGGTGTCCCTGAATGTTGCCAACCTGCGCAACGCCGTCAAAGCGAACTCGGCGGTCGCCAAGACCGGCCGGGCTGACAAGTCGCCTCTCGCCTTCTTGTTCATTTCACGGCAAGTTGACTCTGTCAAAGCATACGACGCCCGAGTTTTCAAGCGTGTTGATGAATCGGTCAAGGTGAACCGGTCCGGCGCCACGTCGAACACCGGGGTGGAGGGTGAGTCCGTGGGCCGCTCGCAGGTGAAGACCAACAGCGCCACGACCGCCCAGGAGAGCGCCGAAGCCAACCGCACACGTACGAGGGAAATCGGCGGTAGCACGGTGCGAAAGTCCAGCGAGTCCACGTGGCGCCTGATCCCCAGCGCCAATTTGAATCAGGTGTTCCTTTCCACGTTCTCACGCGCGGGATTCAAGGTCAGCGAAGCCGCCTTGGTGGAGCCCTACACCGGGGGGCAATTCAAGGTCTCGGCGGTTGAAGACGACTACAAATCCGGAAACGACATGACGGCGGCCACGCTGCAATCCGTGGTGAAGGGCATGCGTACCGCTCAAATTCCCTATGTCGCGCTGGGTACGCTTGACGTGGGCATGGCAGAAGCGGACCCGAGCACAGGCCTGGCCCGTGTCAGTGTCACGGTGAACGCCAAAATTTACGACCTGACCCAGACGATTCCCGACACGATTGCGTCGGTAGGTCCCGTTCAATACGCCGGCGTGGGTCCCACAGAAGACGAAGCCCGCACCAACGCCTTGAAACTCGCGGCCAATAACGCGGCCCGTGAACTGACCAGCCAGGTGACAAACCTCGGCGTTCGCTAATTTTTCGATAACAAAGCGCTCCCATACCCACTGCCTCTGACTTCATTTCCCTTTAACTGGATACCCCGTGAAAAATACGTTTTCGACCCTTGCCCTTGCCTGCGTTCTGTCCACCCCCGCCATCTCGTTTGCCCAGTTTCCCTCCATTCCTGGCTTTAGCAAAAGCGCCGCCGCTCCTACTTCGGACCTGGGTGGCCAACAAGACCTGCTCGTGCGTGCCTATGTCGCCGCCAACAAAGACGTGTTGACCGCCAACTCGAAGATGGCGGAAGCCCTGGGACTGAAAGACGCAGCAACCGCCTCCAAAGCCACGGCGGAATCCCTCACCGAGGGCGCAACCAAAGACAACCTTAACGCGGCCGACAAAGAAGTGAGCGCCTCGACCGAGGCCGTCGCCGCTGAACTCAAGAAGGGACCTCAACTTGACGCTGCTGCCAAGGCGACCTTTGGCACCGGCCTGCTCTCCTTGGCTTCCGGCGTGTCGAAATACATGGGTGTGGGCAAGAACGTCTCGGACATGGCGTCTGGTTTGAGCGGCGCCTCCTTGATGCAACTGCCCAAGCTGCAGTCGGCTGTGACAATTGTTTCCAAGTTTCCAGCCTCGATGGCCACTGTGTCCAGCGCACTGAAAAACGCCATCGCCTTTGCGCAGAGCAATGACATCCCGGTGCCTGCGGATGCAACCAAAGCCCTGGCCGCGCTGTAAGCACTGAACTCGGACAAAGATACAAATGCGTCGTTCAACCTGTGCAGCTTTGCTGGCTGCAGTTGCTCTGGTCTCTGCGTGTGGAGACAAAAAGGAGGCTGCCGACAAGGCGGCCGCTGGCCCCGTAAATATGTCGGCACCGGTGCCGGATGTGGGCAAAGTTACCACGGTCAAAGTGACGGCGGAGGGATTCGGTGCATCCGCCTCGGAAGCGGTGGCTGAAGCCATGAAAATGGCAATTTTGCAGGTCAACGGCGCGTCGATCCAGACGGCCAGCATGACCGCCAAATATGGCCTGGATGTGACGCTGGGCAAGGACTCGGCATCGCTTCGCGCGAACGAGTTTGCTGAAGTGGTCAAGCAGCGTTCGGGCGGGGTGATTCAGAACTTCAAGATTCTGGATTTGCAGGAGCCTTCCCTGCTTGCCGGCAAGCGTTACAAAGCGTCCATCGAGGCAGAAATCGCCAAGTTCAACGCATCTGCGGAAATGCAAAAAATCAAGGTCGTGGTGGGCCCGATCCGTTTCGAGAGCGCCAGTCTGCCCATGGGTGACCGCTCTCTGCCCTCGGCTGAAATCGGGATGACCTTGCGCCAGCGTATTAGTGATGCCCTGGTCCAAACCGGCCGCTTTGCCGTTCTGGACCGTGAGTTCAGCCCCGAAATCGAGCAAGAACTGGAAATGATTGCCACCGGCCAGGCGCCTAGCGCCGAACTTGCCAAGATGTCACAAGCCGCGAGCGCCGATATGGTATGGAGCGCACGGGTCAGCAATCTGGCGTACAGCCGGCACGCCCGCCAGCTCAAAACCAGCGACCGTGAATTGGTGAGTTATTCCGGTGGCTGGGCGATGTCGCAGAAGTTGGTGAATGTCGCCTCCCGCCAGGTGATGTCTTCCGATTCCCTGCGCGGCCAAGCGCCTTCCTTGGCGCCAACCACCCTGGGCTCAGGCGTCGACTCGGCTAAGGCTCTGGAAGACATGAGTAACGAGATAGTCCGCCAAGTGGTCGCGTCCATCTTGCGCCGGACTTTCCCAGTGACCGTGGTATCCCTGGACGGCACCAACGTTGTACTGAGCCAAGGTGGGCAAGCCATCAAGGAAGGCACCCGGTATGCCATGGTGACCATGGGCAACGAAATGAAGGACCCCCAGACAGGCCAGAGCCTGGGCCGCGTCGAGTCGCCTTGTTGTGAGCTGGTGGTGGAGCGTGTCACACCCAACCTGTCATACGGCCGGCTGGAGAACGTGCGCGCCAACCTCGATCAGCTCTCTCCCGGTGGTTTGCAATTACGCCAAGAACTCGCGGCGGGCTCGAAAAATACAGCGGGCATGACGCCATTCCAAGAGGCCACTGTTCCTGCCTTTGCCGGGGCCTCTGTCGCCAGCCCCGGGAAACCTGTCAATGCAGTCAAGCCGCGGACCACGAATGCGGCAGTTCCAGCCGCGCCGGCTCAAGGCACTTCCAGCAAAGCCGACGACAAGTGGTGACGGAGTGGTCGGCAGTCGCCTGTCCATGAACGGCAGGCGCGGCAGGCCGCCCTTTTAGACCCCGATCGCTTGGGGTCTGCCCGTCACCCATGCGGGGGTCAACCAGCCCTCACCCCGGCCAGACCACGCCCTCGTCATTCAACAAAGTATCCAGCGGCACATCATGCGGCTCAGGCGCCAGCTCGGGCAACCAGCCGTGGCTGTAGCCCAGGCCCACGGTGAATGGCTGCGGCTGCAAGGTGGCCAGGGTGCGGTCGTAAAAACCGCCGCCGTAACCCAGGCGGTAACCGCCCGGCCCGTAACCGACACAGGGCACAAACAGCAGGGTCGGGACAATCACTTCGGTGTCTTTGGGTTTGGGAATGCCGTAGGCGTCCTCTTCCATCGGGCAGCCGGGGTACCAAGCGTGAAAAGTCAGGGTTTTATGGACCTTGTCCACCACCGGCAAACCGATCTTGCGCGGCGATCGGCTTGCTATGCTTTCGGTAGCTATCTGCACAGACCCATCGGGGACCAGCGGTGTTTTTGGCTCAAAAGACTCCCCCAGCATGGCGTCTTCCTGCCAGCGGTACAAAGCCGGCAAGGGGTCGAACTCGCCCTTGATCGGCCAGTAGGCACCAATCACCGCGTCCTCGCGTCCTATCAGCCAGATCCGCAACACCCGCTGCAACAAATCGGCGCGCTGTAGGCGATCGGGCAGGTTCAGACGTTGTTCGATCAACGCTTTTCGCGCAGTTAATTTGTCCATAATGTCCCGATGCTATCCAAATTTGTTGTCACCACCCTGATTTCAGGCCTCTCTTCCTTGCTGATCCTGTTTCCGGCAGGGGCTCAAAACAACGGTTCCCGCGGCGACGACGTGTTGCTGGAGATGAACAAAGCCTTCAAACGCGGCGACAAAAACAAGCTGGCGCAGCTGCTGCCGCAGGCGCGCGGCCATGCGCTGGAACCCTGGGCCACCTACTGGGAGCTCAAAGCCAGGCTGGACGACGCCAGCGCGCAAGAGGTGCAGACGGTCATGGCGCGTTACGCCGGCACCTACCAGGAAGACCGGCTGCGCAACGACTGGCTGCTGCTGCTGGGCCAGCGCCGCGACTGGGCCGGTTTTGCCGCCGAATACCCGAACTACCGCATGGGCGACGACAAGGATGTGCGTTGTTATGCGCTGCTGGTGGAACATCTGAAAAACCCCGGCGCCGATGCCCGTCTGGCCGAGGAAGTCCGCAGCAACTGGTACGCCCAGCGCGACGCCAGCGACGGCTGCACCAGCGCCGCCGCACGCCTGGTTGGCAGCAAAAACCTCACGCCGCAAGATGTCTGGGTCAAGGCCAGGCTGGCGACGGAAGCCAACCGACCGCGCGCGGCCCGCGATGCGGTCGAGATCATCGCGCCCGAAGCCCTCAACCTGGTGACCGAGCTCAACAACAGCCCGCTGAAATTCCTGGCCAGCAAGATGGTGGCCGTCACCAAGACGCGCAAGGAAATCATCGTGCTGGCGCTGGTCAAGCTGGCCACCAGCGACGCCGACGGCGCGGCGCGCATGCTCGACCACAAATGGGACTTCCAGCTGACGGCGGAAGAACGCAACTGGGTCTGGGGCGCGATCGGCAAGCAGGCGGCGACCCGCCTGAACGGTGATGCCGCGCTGGGCTACTTTGCCAAGGTCAGCAAGGACAGCGACTTGAGCGACGACATGTTGGGCTGGAAAGTCCGCGCCGCCCTGCGCGCCGGCCGCGAGCCGCGCTGGCCGCTGGTCTTGTCCGGCATCAACGCCATGAGCGACAGCGCCCGCCAGGACCCGACCTGGGTCTACTGGAAAGCCCGCGCCCTGCTCAGCAACGCACCGGCTACTGCGCCAGGCGCGTCCATCGCGCCGCAACGCGCCGAGGCCCTGGCCTTGCTGCAATCGATTGCCTCGGTTCGTGGTTTTTACGAACAACTGGCCCTGGAAGAACTGGGCCAGAAAATCAGCACCCCGTCCCGGCCGGCACCGCTCACGGCTGAAGAAAAAGCCACGGCGCTGCAGCACCCCGGCCTGAGCCGCGCCATCTACGCCATCGGCATGGGCCTGCGCCCCGAAGGCGTGCGCGAGTGGAATTACAGCGTCAACCTGCATGAGCGCGGCGGCATGAGCGAGCGCCAGTTGCTGGCCACCGCTCAA
Source organism: Polaromonas potterensis (assembly GCF_033446725.1). Classification (NCBI taxonomy): domain Bacteria; kingdom Pseudomonadati; phylum Pseudomonadota; class Betaproteobacteria; order Burkholderiales; family Comamonadaceae; genus Polaromonas; species Polaromonas potterensis. The sequence continues at coordinate 215,248 of NZ_JAWQLX010000009.1, forward strand.
CTGGCCTGCGACCGCGCGATCTGGGACCGCTGTATCAACACCAGCGAACGCACGCGTACCGAGATGGACTTCGACCAGCGTTTCCCCACGCCATTCCGTGAGGCCGTGTTGCAGCGCAGCCAGGGCATCGGCCTGGACCCGGCTTATGTCTACGGCCTGATCCGCCAGGAGTCGCGTTTCATCATGGACGCACGTTCCGGCGTCGGTGCCTCGGGCCTGATGCAAGTGATGCCGGCCACCGCACGCGAAACTGCGCGTTACATCGGCCTGACAGGCTTCACCGCCGACCAGATCAACGACCGCGACACCAACATCGTGATCGGCACGGCCTACCTCAAACGTGCGCTCGACGACTTCGGCGGCTCCATGCCGCTGGCCGCTGCCGCCTACAACGCCGGTCCCGGCCGGCCGCGCGTCTGGCGCAACGGGCCGGTGCTGGAAGCCGCGATCTGGGCCGAAAACGTGCCTTTTGCCGAAACCCGCGACTACGTGAAAAAAGTGTTGTCCAACACCACCAACTACGCCGCGTTGCTGAGCGGACAGCCGCAATCGCTGAAAGCCCGGCTGGGCACCGTGGGACCGCGCGAAGCCTCGGCCCCACCGCCTGACGAAAAAATGCCCTAAGCAGCAGCTGGCGCACCGGCTTCGCTACCAAACTGATAGCTGTTTGCGCCCACTCCCAAAGGGCTAGAGGCCTAAAATAGTAACTTCTCGATAACTCAAGGCAAGGCGGGAAAGCGCCAGCCCCAGGCGCACATGGCGCTGGTCGATCATGCAGTTATGCGTCACGTCGATGCTGACCCAGCGCCGGCTGGCCTCAGCATCCACGCACACGTCAACCCAGGCAGGGTTGGCGCTCATCGAAATGTTCAGCGGCCCCGATGCGCCCAGCTACGTGGCCGGCACCGAGAATTTTTACGTCATCACCCGCTACAACTGGCGCAGTGACTACGCCATGGCGGTGATAGCGCTGGGGCGGGAGCGATGGCCAGACCCTCCAGACCGGCCTTCTTGAAGGGTGCCAGAGGACTCGCCTTGGGGGGGCCTGCGCCAGTCGCATCCGAAACAAGCCCAGCGGGTCGGCTACGCTGTCGATCTTGACGGCGGACTGGCCACACTCGGTATCACTGCCTGCAAGGCGGATGTTTTCGCGCAGCTCAAAGGTGTGATACTTGATCTGACGCGGTTGAATGTCCTATCCGCATGTCGATGCCGGTGTCGATCAAGCACCTGGCACGCATGCAGGCGACCAGGGCCTTCATCAAGAGCGCCGAAAAGCAGCAGCAGACGCTTCTGCTCGGGCCATGGCCGGTGGCGGCAACGCATTGAAAACCGCAATGAAAGTTGCCTATGGAACCTGAAGACAACGCGGCGCCGGATACGCGCATACGGCCCATTGGTTTGGATGGGGGGGACGGCGGCGGTGGAAGTAGCCGGCGTCGTTCCTCGTCGTCCTCTCGCGCGTCATCACGCCAGCCCACCGAGCCCAACCGCGACCCGGCCCGCGCAAGTGCGGCCAGCTACCGCATCGCCGTCGGCATTTTGCTGCTCGTCATCACCTATGGTTCACTGTATCCGCTAACCTGGAATTTCGATCAGCCGCAGGACTTCATTTACATCGGCCCGGTCGGCGTGATTGATCTGCTGGAAAACATCGTGCTGTTCCTGCCGCTGGGCTGGCTGCTGGCCTGGCACTACGACGGCCGGCAGCGCCAGTGGACGCATTTCTGGATATGGTTTTTGATCGCCCTCGTGCTGGCCAGCGTGCTGCAGTGGCTGCAGAAATACCTGCCGCGCACGCCCGCGGCCTCCGACATCGTGTTCAATATGACGGGCTACGTGGCGGGCTGGTGGGCTGGCCGGCTGTCGGTCCATGCGCTGAACGGTGTCATGCAGCGCCACCCGGGGCTGCGCACCGCCGACCGTTTTGCCATCCTCATGCTGGCCATCTGGGTGATCGCCGAACTGTTTCCCTTGATTCCCACCTTCGATGTGTCTTCGGTCTATGACAACGTCAAGTCACTGTGGCAACAAGATCCCTGGCAACCGCGCCGCATGTGGGCTCACGTGGGCATGACCCTGATCGGCCTGGAGGCGCTGGCGCAGCTGTTGCGTTCGGCCTCGGTGGGCAGGCTGGTGCGGCCACTGGCGATGCTGGTGAGCCTTGGCATGCTGGTCGGCAAATTCGTCGTGCTCGGCCAGTCACCCGGCCTGGCCGTGGTGTTTGGCATCGCCGGCGGCGCCCTCCTGTGGCTGTTCACGGATTTCATGCCCGAGCGCCTGCGCCTGATGGTGGTGCTGCTGATCGCGGTGGCGAGCTACCTGGTCTATGCACTCGCGCCTTATGAATTCCAGGACTTCCCCACCGCCATGCATTGGCTGCCCTTCGCCTCGTCGCTCAATGGCAGCATCGAAGCCGCAGTGACCTCGGTGGCCTTTGAAGCCCTGTGTTTCGGCGCCATCATCTGGAGCACCGCGCGCATGGACTGGGTGCTTGTGGGCACGACCTTGTGCGTGGCGGCGCTGGCTTTCGCTTGCGAATGGAGCCAGCGCTACCTGCCCGGCCGCACGGCTGAAATTTCATCGGTGCTGACCGCGCTGGCCATGGGCTGGCTGGTGGCCGCACTCGGCCACGCCGGAATGCGGCGCAAGAAAAAGGTCTACAGCCATCGGCACCGCAGGGCTTGAGCTTCCAGCTCGCAGATCGGCACAGGGGACAGCCGGGAGGCTGCGCTGACGAGTTTCACCGCCGACCAGATCAAGGACCGCGACACCAACATCGTGATCGGCACGGCCTAGCGCCAACGCGCACTCGACGACTTAGGCGGCGCCATGCCGCTGGGGCCGCCTACAACGCCGATTCCGGCCGGCCGCGAGTCTGGCGCACCGGATTCGCTACCAAACTAATAGCTACCCACGCCCGCCCTCAAAGGGCTGGAGACCTAAAAGGCTTAAATTCTGGGTGAAAAGCGCACTTGTCCGGCTGTTTTGTAGGCCTGCGCCTATGTCTTCCTGGGCGCACGCAGGCTAAATTGAGCGCTTCCCCTTTAGGCAGGAGCCCTCACGATGAACCCCACCTGGTGGCAACAAATTGCCAGCACCCTGGCCGCCGAGTTTTCGGACCTGCCCGACCTGGCCCAGACCACCCGCGTGGTCTTGCGCCTGCTGATGGCGGCCTTGCTGGGCGGGCTGCTCGGCTGGGAAAGAGAGCACAAAGGCCAGGCGGCCGGCGTGCGCACCCACATGCTGGTGGCCATGGGTGCGGCCTTGTTTGTGCTGGTGTCGCAGCAAACCGGCATGGGTGCGGACGACATGAGCCGGGTGATTCAGGGCATCACCGCCGGTGTGGGTTTCCTCTGCGCGGGCACCATCCTCAAAGGCGACAAGCTGGGCGACGTGAAAGGCCTGACCACGGCAGCCGGCCTGTGGTTGACGGCCGCCATGGGGGTGGCCGCCGGCCTGGGGCGCGAACTCACGGCCTTGCTGGCCACGCTACTGGCCCTGGTTGTTCTGGCACTGGTGCCGTTGCTGGTCAGGCTGCTGGAAAAACCAGCGCCCCTGCTGGCCACCGACACCGGTGCGAAGCCAACAGACGGGTGATCAGGTCTTCACGCGCTGCGAGACAAATTCACCTTCATAAGCTTTGGCCAGTGACAGTTTCTCCGCCTCGCTCAACACCTTGCCGGCCAGCTGAAAAATACCTTGTTCTTCGTCCTGGAGGTGATGGTGGACTTTGTGGTGCAACTCCTTGGCCACCGCGATCCAGGCTGGCGAGCTGAAGTCCGTGGCGTCCAATGTGGCCACCAGCTTGTCCATCTCGTGGTGTTCGGCAATGCCGTGGCGCGACGGCTCCTGCGTCATGTCGTGCGCAATCAGTGGCACGTAAAAGAAACGCTCCTCGGCCGCCGCGTGGGCCGCAAGTTCGGCTTTCAACTCCTTGAACAGGGCAGCGCGGTCCGTGCTGTCCCCCGAAGTTTTGACCAGGTGGTCGGCCAGGCCGCGCTGGGTGTCGTGGCTGGTACGCAGGGCTTCAAAAATGTTCATCTCTGAATTATCTGGAGCCGCTTGCATACGCCGTGTAGGCCGTGACGCCCAGCCTGGCGGCGACGGAAACCTACAGCCACGGAGCCCCGGCGGCGTACCGCGTCCGCCAGTCGCTACAAAATAAATAGCTACTCACGCCCACAGGATATGGGCTACAGGCCAAAATTATCATGGAACTTAGGGCGTTTTGCATCTATCGCCGCTAAAGCGTTTAATAAGCCCATGAAAAAAATACTGGTTCTGGGCGGCACCGGCTTTGTCGGCCGCCATCTCTGCGAAAAACTCACGCAACGGCAATGGCGCGTGACCGTGCCCACCCGGCAAGAGGCCAACGCCCGCGACATCCAGATGTTGCCCGCCCTCGACGTCTTCGAAGCCGATGTGCATGACGAGGCCGCTCTGACCCGTCTGGTGGCCGGCCACGATGCGGTGGTCAACCTGGTGGCCATCCTACATGGCACGCGACAGGCCTTTCAGAAAGTGCATGTGGCGTTGCCGCAAAAACTGGCCCGTGCCTGCGCCGTCAGCGGCGTGCCACGTGTGATCCACATCAGCGCCCTGGGCGCCGACGCGCGCAACCCGGACGGCGCACCGTCCCTGTATTTGCGCAGCAAGGGCCACGGCGAAGTGGCTCTGCACCAGGCCGAACTGGCCCTGACCCTGCTGCGGCCCAGCGTGATCTTCGGCGCCGACGACAAATTCCTCAACACCTTTGCGCAGCTGCAGAAAGTCTTTCCCCTCATTCCGCTGGCTGGCGCCCACGCCTTGTTCCAGCCGGTGTGGGTGGAAGACGTGGCCGAGGCCATCGTGTATTGTCTGCAGGACGCCCACACCACGGCTGGCAAAACCTTCGAGGCTTGTGGCCCGGCGATCTTCACGCTCAGGCAACTGGTGGAGCTGGCCGGACATTTCAGTGGCGTGCGCCACGGCCAGGGCCGGCCGGTGATCGCCCTGCCCGCCGCGCTGGGCCGCCTGCAGGCGCGCTTGATGGCGCTGGCGCCGGGCGAGCCCCTGCTCAGCCGTGACAACCTGGACTCCATGACCCTGCCCAACATCGCCAGCGGCAACCTGCCGGGGCTGGAGGCGCTGGGCATCACGCCAGCGGCGGTGGAAGCCATCGCACCGACCTACCTGGGACCGCTCAGCAGCGGCTGGGGCTTGCGCAGCAACCTGACGCTCAAACGCAAAACCGCAGGCCGGTTTTAGCGTTCAAACACCCTCATCAATTCCGTCTTTTTTTGCATCAATCCCCAGCCGGTCGTGCAGTAGCATGGCCCATTGTTCACTGCAGGAAGCACCATGCTCAAGCTCTACATCGCCAACAAAAATTATTCGTCCTGGTCCATGCGGCCCTGGGTGTTGCTGAAACAGGCCGGCATTGTGTTCGAAGAGGTCATGGTGCGTTTCGGCGCCGATCCGTTCTCCGCCACCTCCAGTTTCAAAAAAACCGTCCTGGCGGTAAGCCCCGGGGGCCGGGTGCCGGTGCTGGTGGACGAGGGCTTGGCGGTCTGGGACACCCTGGCCATTGCCGAATATCTGGCCGAAAAATTTCCCGAGAAAAAACTGTGGCCGCAGGACGTGAAGGCCCGTGCCCGCGCGCGCAGCGTCTGCGCTGAAATGCACGCCGGCTTTGGCGCACTGCGCAGCGCCTGCCCGATGAACATCGAAGCCGAGCTCTCCCAGACCGGCGCCATCATCTGGCGCGACCAGGCGGCCGTGCGTAGCGACGTAGAGCGCATCGTGACCATGTGGACCGAACTGCTGGCGCAACACAAGGGCCCTCTGCTTTTTGGCGAGTTCACCATCGCCGACGCCTATTTCGCGCCCGTCTGCATGCGCCTGAAAAACTATGCCCTGCCGGTGCCAGACCACATCACCGACTACGTGGACCGCGTCTGCGCCCTGCCCGGCGTGAAGGCCTGGATCGAAGACGGCCTGGCCGAGAAAGACTTTGTCGACGCGGATGAACCTTACCGCGTCGCGCGCTGATACCCTGTCCCCGCTTTCGCACCCCAGCCCGTTTGGCCGGGCCGAGGAGCGCAGGCAAAAGCGGATCAGGGCTCGCGATTGTTTGAGGCGAAGCCGAGTTCGAGCGAGACCCCGCTTTTGGCGAGCACCGCAGGCTGCCCGCAGCGCAGCGTAGGGACCCGGACAGTCGGGTCGCCTTTCTTTTCCTTAGGTTTCTTTGGCGAAGCAAAGAAAAGTAAGTCGCCCGCCGGGGCGAGTCCCGGCCTGCTGGCAAACCACAGGCAGGCGCATCAACCAAGGCTCAACCAGAAAGCTGCCCCTACACTTAAGCCATGGACATTTACATGGTCGGTGGCGCCGTACGTGACGCCTTGCTGGGTTTGCCGGTGCAAGACCGCGACTGGGTGGTGGTCGGTGCCACCCCCGAAGAACTCGCGGCCCAAGGCTACATTCCGGTCGGCAAGGACTTCCCGGTCTTTCTGCACCCCCAAACCAAAGAGGAATACGCGCTGGCGCGCACCGAGCGCAAAACCGCGCGCGGTTACCGTGGTTTTGACATCCACGCCGCGCCCGACGTGACGCTGGAGCAAGACCTGGCCCGGCGCGACCTGACTATCAATTCAATAGCTGTTCGCGTCCAGACAGACAGGGCAGAAGGCCTGTTTGACATCAAGGCCGAGCCCCTGATCGACCCTTACGGCGGGCGCCGCGATGTGCAGGACAAGGTCTTGCGCCATGTCACCGACGCGTTTCGCGAAGACCCGGTGCGTATCCTGCGGGTTGCGCGTTTTGCCGCGCGGTTTGCCGACTTCACGGTGGCGCCCGAGACCCTGGCGCTGATGCAGGCCATGGTGGACGACGGCGAGGCCGACGCGCTGGTGGCCGAACGCGTCTGGCAGGAGCTCAGCCGCGGCCTGATGGAAGCCACACCCTCGCGCATGTTCGAGGTCTTGCGCGCCTGCGGTGCCTTAAAAAAACTCTTGCCCGAGGTAGACAAACTCTGGGGCGTGCCGCAACGTGCCGAGTACCACCCCGAAATCGATACCGGCGTTCACCTGATGCTGGTGCTGGACATGGCGGCGCAGTTGCAGGCCAGCCTGCCCGTGCGTTTTGCCTGTCTGGGCCACGACCTGGGCAAAGGCACGACGCCGGCCGAGATGTTGCCGCGCCACATCGGCCATGAAGAACGCAGCGCGCGCCTGCTCAAAGGTGTGTGCGAACGCCTGCGTGTGCCGACCGAGTGCCGCGAACTGGCCGAGGTGGTGGCACGTGAACACGGCAACATCCACCGCAGCGCCGAGTTTGGCGCCGCCGCGCTGGTGCGCCTGCTGGAGCGTTGTGATGCGTTTCGCAAGCCCCCACGTTTTGCCGAGGCCCTGCTGGCCTGCGAATGTGATGCGCGCGGGCGCCTGGGGCTGGAACATACGCCCTACCCGCAGCGCCAGCGGCTGACGCAGGCGTTGCAGGCAGCCCAGTCGGTCGCCACCGAACCGGTTGCACAAGCCGCCCAGGCCGCCGGGCTGTCGGGTGCCAAAATTGGCGAGATGATCCACACGGCCCGGGTGCGCGCCGTGCAGGACTGGCTGAGCGGGGCCGCCGCCGACTGAACAGGGCGCCGGCCTACACGCCGCGGGCGAGGATGCTGCTAAGGTGAAGCGTCATGCCCAAGCCTCACGAAACGCTACCCCGCATCGCGCCTGATACCGCGCTTTTTCTGGATTTTGACGGCACGCTGGTCGAGCTGGCTGAACAGCCCGAAGCCATCCAGGTGCCGCCCGGCCTGGCCGCCACCTTGTCGGCCTTGTCGGCACAGCTCCACGGTGCGTTAGCCCTGGTGTCGGGCCGTCGCCTGCTCGATCTGGACGATTTTCTGGCGCCCTTGATCTTGCCGTCAGCCGGTGAACATGGCGCACAACGCCGCCGCGCCGATGGCAGCCTCGTCAATGCGCAGACCGTCGATTTACAGCCCGCCTTGTTGGCCGCCGAAGGCCTGCTGGCACAACATGCCGGCCTCAAGCTAGAGCGCAAAAACCTGGCCCTGAGCCTGCATTACCGGCACGCGCCCGAGCTGGAAGCCCTGTGCTTGCAGACCATGCGTGCGGCCATGGCACGCAGCCCCGGGCTGGACATGATGCAGGGCAAGTTTGTGATCGATGTAAAACCGGCCGGCGTCAGCAAGGGCACGGCCATCGCGGCCTTCCTGGCCGAAGCGCCGTTTGCCGGCCGGGTGCCGCTGTTTGCCGGCGACGATGTCACCGACGAAGCCGGCTTTGCCGAGGTGGCGCGACTGGGCGGCCAGGGTATCAAGGTCGGCCCCGGCCCCACGCTGGCGCCCTACCGTTGCGACAGCGTGGCACAGCTCGCGGCCTGGCTGCAATCGGCGGTCTTGACCCACACCCCGGGTTCTGAAAGGATGGCCTCATGAGTTCCACCCCACCGTCCGGCTACTTCGCGCCGCCTGCCCCGCCGTCGCTGTCCCTGGGGGTCATCGGCAACTGCGCCTTCAGCGCGCTGGTGGACGCGCGCGGGCGCATCGTCTGGTGCTGCCTGCCACGTTTTGACGCCGACCCGGTGTTCAACGCGCTGCTCGATAGCAGCGACAAAGGCAGCGCCTTCGCCATCGACATTGAAAACTTTTCGTACAGCAAGCAATGGTATGAACCCAACACCGCCGTCTTGCACACCCAACTGTTTGACACCAGCGGCCAGGCCATCGAAATCACCGACTTTGCGCCGCGCTTTTACCGGCGCTCGCGTTTTTTCAGGCCGATGACGCTGGTGCGCCGTGTACGTCCCATCCATGGCGCGCCACGCATCCGGGTGGCGCTGGACCTGCGTTATGACTGGGGCCGGACAGCGCCTGTGATCACCCAGGGCAGCAACCACCTGCGTTATGTCGGCGACGCGCTGACCCTCAGGCTCAACACCGATGCGCCGCTATCGCACCTGTTGTCGAAGCAGGCTTTTGTGCTGACACGTGAGCACAACTTTTTGCTGGGCGCCGACGAGTCGCTGGCCGAGGGCATTGCCGACACCGCGCGCCTGTTCGAAGAAGAAACCCTGAGTTACTGGCGCAAGTGGAGCCAGCGCCTGGCCATTCCACTGGAGTGGCAGCAGGCGGTGATACGTGCGGCCATCACACTCAAATTGTCGCTGTTTGAAGACACAGGCGCGATTGTTGCGGCCATGACCACCAGCATTCCCGAAGCGCCCCACAGCGGGCGCAATTGGGACTACCGCTACTGCTGGTTGCGCGACGCTTTTTTTGTCGTGCGGGCGCTTAACAGCCTGTCCGAAGTCGGCACCCTGGAAGACTATTTGCGCTGGCTCAGCAACGTTGTGGTGCAGGCCGGTGGCGGCCACATCCAGCCGCTGTACGGCATCGGCCTGGAGCGTGAACTGCCCGAGGCCATCCACGGCCATCTGGGCGGTTACCGCGACATGGGGCCGGTGCGTGTGGGCAACCAGGCGCAGGAACATTTTCAGCACGATGTGTATGGCAACGTGGTGCTGGGCGCAGCCCAGTCTTTTCACGACCAGCGCCTGTTGCACCGCGCGGGTGCGGCCGAGTTTTTGCGCCTGGAAGCGGTCGGCGAACAGGCGGTGCGCAACTACGACCAGCCCGACGCCGGCATGTGGGAGTTGCGCACGCGCGCGCGGGTCCACACCTCCTCGGCGCTGATGTGCTGGGCCGCCTGCGACCGCCTGGCAAAAATTGCCGAAGGCCTGAAACAACCCGACCGCGCGATCTACTGGCATGGCCATGCCCAAGTGATGCGAGAGCGCATCCTGCGCGAATCCTGGAACGAGGAACGCCAGGCTTTTGCCGAAAGTTTTGGCGGGCGCGACCTGGATGCCAGCGTGTTGCTGATGATTGAAGTCGGTTTCATCGACCCGAAAGACCCGCGTTTTGTTGCCACGGTGGACGCGTTGGAGAAACACCTGTGCGACGGCCCCTATATGCGGCGTTACGAAGCGCCGGACGACTTCGGCAAGCCCGAAACCGCGTTCAACATCTGTACCTTCTGGCGCATAGATGCCCTCGCTCGTATAGGCCGCAAGGAGCAGGCCAGAGAAATTTTCGAAACCATGCTGGCCGCGCGCAACCACCTGGGCTTGCTGTCGGAAGACACGCATCCGATCACTGGCGAGATGTGGGGCAATTTTCCGCAAACTTATTCCATGGTCGGCATCATCAACGCCGCCGTTCGTTTGTCGGCACCTTGGGACAGTCAAGTATGAACACCCCCGTCGGAGGCTCACTGCGTGTAGCCCCTTCCCCCCTTGCAGGGGGCTGGCGCCTGCGGCCCGGCGGAGCCGGTTCCGCGGCCCCTGCTTGTCTCGACAGTTCACCCACTCCTCTCTTTAAAGGTCACGCGCCATGAGCCGACTTGTAGTTGTGTCCAACCGCGTCGCCGATCCGCGCAAGGCGGCAGCGGCCGGCGGCCTGGCTGTGGCTCTGGGCGACGCCTTAGCTGTCAATGGCGGTTTGTGGTTTGGCTGGAGCGGGACGGTGGTCGAAGACGGCACGCCGGGCGAAGGCGAGGTGCGCACCCAGCAGGCCGGCAACGTCACGCTGAGCACGGTGGACTTGTGCCGCGAAGACCACGACAGTTATTACCTGGGTTACAGCAACGGCGTGTTGTGGCCGGTGTTTCATTACCGGCTGGACCTGGCCGACTTTGACGCCGGTTTTGTGGGTGGCTACCGGCGCGTCAACCAGTTGTTAGCGCGCAAGCTGATGCCGCTGCTGAAGCCCGACGACATCATCTGGGTGCACGACTACCACCTGATCCCCATGGCGGCCGAATTACGGGCCATGGGTTGCCAAAACCGCATCGGTTTCTTTTTACACATTCCGCTGCCGCCGCCGCTGATCCTGGCGGCGATTCCGCAGCATGAGTGGCTGATCCGCTCGTTATTTGCCTATGACCTGCTGGGTTTCCAGGCCCAGTCGGACGTGGACCATTTCTCGCGTTATGTCGGCCAGGAGGCCGGCGCCGAGGCGTTGGACCAGCATCAGTTCCGCGCCTTCGGTCGCACCGTGCATGCCCAGGCTTTTCCCATCGGCATCGACGTGGATGAATTCGCGGCCCTGACCCATGGCAAGGATGCCCGTGACATGTTTGACCGCATGAAGGAAGAGTATTCGCGCCGCCGCCTCTTGCTGGGCGTGGAACGCCTGGATTATTCCAAGGGCCTGCCGCAGCGCCTGCGTACCTTTCGGCAACTGCTGCAGAAGTACCCGGAAAACCTCAACAGCGCGACCCTGATCCAGATCGCCTCGCCCAGCCGCGAGGCCCTGCACACCTACGCCGATCTGCGCCAGGAGCTGGAAACCCTCTGCGGCTCCATCAACGGCGACTTCGGCGAGCTGGACTGGATGCCGGTGCGTTACATCCACCGCAACGTCGCACGCAAACGCCTGCCCGGCCTGTACCGCGTGGCCAGAGTCGCATTGGTCACGCCGCTGCGCGACGGCATGAACCTGGTGGCCAAGGAATTTATCGCTGCGCAAGACCCGGCCGACCCTGGCGTGCTGGTCTTGTCGCGTTTTGCCGGTGCGGCCGAACAACTCAAGGAAGCCTTGCTGGTCAACCCCTACGACACCGACGGCACGGCCGAGAGCATACAGATCGCGCTGCAGATGCCGCTGCAGGAGCGCCAGGCGCGGCATCAGAAACTGCTGGCGCGCATACGCAGTGAAGACGTGCACTGGTGGCGCAAGGCCTTTTTAAGCACCTTGTCCGGCGTCGGCGCCAGCTAGTTTGCGTCTTCGTCAGAGCACCAGCGCCAGCGCCGCGTAGTCCCCCACCTTGTCCTGCAGCCCGGCGGGCAGCAGCAAAAATCCATCGGTGAGTGCCGGCAGTTTGCCGCTGATCTGGGCCTGCAGGCGCGGCAGCAAATAGTCGCGGTGGTGCCAGAACACACTGCCGCCCAAGCTGATGCGCTGCAGGTCCAAGGTCACCACCAGGTTGTACAAGGCCCGGCCCATGACCCGGCATACATCGTCAATCGTAGCCACAGCGCCCGTATCACCTGCGCGAGCAGCTATCAAAAGACTAGCGGCATCGACATAACCCAGCGCCGCAAAACGCCGCGGCAAGGCGTTGCCGGCGACCAGGGCCTCGACATCGCCGATGTTGCCGCAGCCGCACAAGGCGTCGTTGTTGTCGCTGACAAACATGTGGCCGGCATGGCCAGCATTGCCGTTTTTACCGCGTAACACCCGGCCGTCGACACACAGGCCAACACCGATGCCGGTGCTCCAGGTGACGTAGGCGCAGTGCGCAAAACCCTGCAGCGCGCCCCAGCGGCGCTCGGCCTCCAGGGCTGCGATACCGTCGTTTTCAATCCGCAGTTCACCAAAACGCTCGCGCAGCGGCGCCTCCAGCAAGGCGCTGGTCCAGGTATTGGGCAGGCCACGCGCCGGGCCGGCCAGGCCGCCGCAGATATTCGGAGCGGCCACCTCCACTAGGCCATCGCGCAGCGTGAAGGGACCGCAGGACGACACCCCCGCGCCTAACACGGCCTCGGGCGCGATGCCGGCATCAGCGCAGGCCGCGTCCACCATGCGCAACACCTGCCGCGCCAGCGCGTCGTTGCTGCCAGTCATGGCTGTGGGTTCGCTGCGCCGCGCCAGCAGCTCCAGGCCGGCGCCGCTGCTCAGGCTGACGGCCACTTTGGTGCCGCCTATGTCGATACAAGCCTTCATGGCAAAAGTTCTTTCGGGTTGCGAGGGGGCAGCGGCGTCATGGTGCCAGTTTAGGCCACCGCGTGGCCAGGCGATGCACGCTCCGGCTGTCATGCGCCGGTCACGCGTGACGGTTACCGTTTGGTACCAAAACACATAGAACCGATCCCGGGCGTGACGGCGTTGCCGTGGCGCGCGCGGCATCGGAGGCGACAAAGTTCTTTCAATATCCCAACCACCGGAATAAAAACCATGACCCGTACAAGCAAACACGCCCCCTGGCGCCGACTGGGCGCCGCTTTGTCGGCCGCCGCATCCCTCGCCCTGCTGGGCGCCTGCGTCGCCAGCCCCGCACAAACGCCGGCGGCCATCGACAACAGCGCACTGGCACAACCCGCGTTTCGCCCACACACGGCCACCTACGGCCTGGTCTACCGCCTGCCCAAAGACGTGGTTGATGTGATGGAAGCCAAAATCACCACCCCGCTGCAACAGCAGCTGCTGCGCATGGGCCTGGACGCCGAAGCCCAGACCTTCAACCTGCCGCACGTCACCGTGGTGCATATCCACAGTGCCGACCCGACAACGCCGCAGAAAATGCTCAAGGCCTTGCCGGCGCTGCCGCCGGTGATGAACGGCGTGGTGCTGAAAAACTTCTACACCACCGAAGCCGCCAAGGACGCAGGCCATCCCTGGTGGCTGGACCTGGGCATCGTCAAGACCGGTAAGGCGTATGAAGACATGATGAGCTTCAACACCCGCGCCACGGCCGCGTTTGCACCGCTGCGCGACGGACCGCTGCCCCGCGTGACCGGTCCGGTTTTCGCCAAGATGGGCGAGGCCGGCAAGGACCTGGTGCGCACCGTGGGTGTGAGCGGCGTCAACGTGGTCAAGGATGGCAAGGAACTGCGCTCGCACAACCCGCACAACACCCTGGTCTACAGCATGGCGCGTTTCACGCCGCAAGTGCAGGCCGGCATGAACCAGGTCGCTGCCGACTTCAACAAGGTCTTGCCTGAAGGCATGACAACCTCGTTCCAGAACGTGTCCATCGTCGAACTGGCCTTCTCCGGCAATGTGCTGCGCGAGTTCTACCGCATCAACCTGGCCGATGGCTCCGTGGTGGATGTTGCCACCGGGCAAAAGGTGCGTTAAGCCCCGATCAGATGAGCTTGCTGACCACGCCGGCCAGCATGCTCAGGATGATGGTGGTGGTCAGCGGGATGAACCACTCGCGGCCGAACAGCCTGAAGCGAAAGTCGCCCGGCAGCTTGCCAAAGCCAAGTTTGTGCAACAAGGGCGTGAACCAGCTGATCAGGATCAGCGCCAGGAAAATCACGAGCATCCAGCGAATCATGGGCTTAGTGTAGGTGGGTCGTCTGTTGATCTGAGCTGTTGTGGTCTGCCGGCATGCCGGGGGTTGCCCGGCGGCAACTCACTTTCTTTGCTTCGTCAAAAGAAAGTAAGCAAAGAAAAGGCGACCCCGCTGTCTGCGTCCCCTTCGCTACGCTTCGGGGCAAGCTGCGGTGCTGGGTGCGGATTCGGGAGCGGGGATGGATGCCGGACTTGGTCCGGTATCCATGCTTGCAAGCACGCGACCTCGTGACGACAGCAACACAGCTAGCGTACCCATCAACCCCAAGAGTCCGTCATTCATGCACGCGTTTGCAGCACACACGACCAAATGAAGTCCCCCTCCATCGCCCAGCGGGGCGAGGGGAATACGAAGGGACTTCCCACTTCACGGTAGCGGCATCAAGTGCCAAGATTGGGTTGTTGAATTCAATCTGAAACCTATATG